>JBOGCN010000008.1:0-170420 GCA_050689115.1 Segnochrobactraceae bacterium EtOH-i3
GGATCTTTGGTCTCACTCGGTCAGCACGTCATAGGGCGTGAGGGTGAGCTCGGTGCCGCCAAATCCGATGTTGCAGCTGCCGGTGGAGGGGCCGATCTTGCCGGGATGGACGCCCCCCCGGAACGGCGCGCGGCAGACATAGAGCGGGCGGCCATCGGCTTCCTGACCGGCCCGCACGGCGCGGGGCGGGATCTGGCCATTCTGGCCGGGCACCCAGCGCCCCTTGCCGATCAGCAGGGTATAGTTGGCCACCGAGTGCTCCTGGCCGCCATAGCCGATGTGGCAGCCGTCAAATCCCGCCCGGACTTTGCCCGGGTGGGTGCCGTTGGCAAAGGGCGCAGCGCAAACGAACAGCTTGGCGCCATTGGCTTCGTGGCCCGCCGGCAGGGCCCCCGGCAGGATCCGGTCGCCCGAGGAGGCGAGCCACTCGACGCCGAGGTCGCCCGGCGGCTTCGGCTTGCCGGCGGCCTTGTCCGGCTTGCCCTGGGTGCGGGTGCACTGCTCCACGGTGTCGATGACGCGGTCGATGCCCTTCAGCGGCACCAGCGGGCCGGTGGGATCAAAATTGAGGTTGAGCGTGCGGGCCGTGCGCAGGGCCACCACGGCATCCCGCTTCAGCCGGCCCACCGAGACGGCTTCGATCTCCTCGAACACCACCGGATAGGCCGTGCCATCAACCAGCACCTGGCTTTTCTGCTTCGGGATGCCGAATTTGTAATCCGTCACGATCTCCCAGTGATCGGGGTAGCGATCGAGACGGAGGAAGCCGCCGGCGCCATCGGGAAGTTTGCGATCCTGCCGCGTCGCGGAGCACATGTTGAACTGGTCGCCAAGGGACCAGGACATGATCTTCCACGGCCCAATCTGGGCGTAGTCGGCCGTCTGGGCGCTGGCGGGGGCGGCGAAGCCGAGGGCGACGGCAAACAGGGCGGCCCCGAAAAGGCGGGGGAGGAGGGACATGGGGAGGGCTCCGGCTGGACGGGGCAATCCGCAACCGGTCAAGGAAACTGACCGGCCGGAAAAGGTGGCGGAACTGTGGCATGGCTTCCCCTGTCTCCGGAACCGTCCTCCCGGCGCCATGTCCCGGCAGACTATTGCCCTCCATGACAAGATGAGTGTCAGATTTTGGCCGGATTATACCCGTTCATCCGCCACGGCTTGCACTCTGCAGGCGCCGCTGAACCAGCTGGACATCATGAAGACGGATGCCTGCAACAAAGTGGCTCTTATGACGTGCCGGCGATTGTTGCTGGCGCTCCTGTCTCTGCTCGCCGGGACGGCGCTGCCGCAGGCGGTCGGAGCTATCGAAGCAAGGTTTTGCAATGCAAATTGTACAAAATTACGAGCCCTTTCGGACCTGAAGAACAGAATATTTCCCATATAATGTAAGAATTTTGAAAATGTCACATTGAAATATAGAAGATTTGTTTTCAATGATATTTAGTGATGATCCTGGCGACGGACTTCCGCGGCCTGGGCAGCAACACGCCACACCTGACCAAAGGCGGCAATCATGGCGACCAGCTCTGGACCATCAGCCCGAGCTGGAAGCCGGTGACGTGATCCCGGACGCTCGGGGGCTGTCCGCTTCCGGATCCGGGTCCCGTGCGTTCACCGCGCCGCTGACGAGGTTCTGGCCAAGCAGCAGCTCGGACGAGAGGTCCGTGCGCACCAGCGGCTGAAGCTCCGGCGGTGCCGACAAGCGGTGGGCGAGGGTGGCCCGGGCGGCCACGGCCTCGGCCAGCGATACGGCGGCAAGGTGCACCATCTGCCCCGGCCGGCGCTGGGCGAGGCGGCCGAGATCGGCGCCAATGACGGTGGCAATCTTTGGATAACCCCCCGTCGGCTGCCGGTCGGCCATCAGCACGAAGGGCAGGCCCGAACCCGGCACCTGGATCGCGCCGAAGGCGACGCCATCGGAGACGATGTCGTGGCCGCGGGCATGGGTCAGCGGCGGGCCCTCAAGGGCATAGGCCATGCGGTCCGAGCGCGGCGAAATCCGCCAGCCGGTGGCGAGAAAGGCCGCGATCTGGTCGGGGGCGAAGAAGTCGTCCTGAGGCCCCGGCACCACCCGGATCGGCCTCTCATCCGGGGCCAGCCAGTCGGCCAGGATGCGGAACGGCCCGGCCGCGCGTGGCACTGCGGCGCCGACGGGCAGGCGATCGCCGGAGCGGAGCCCGCGGCCCTCCTGTCCGCCCATGCCAGAGCGGGTGTGGGTGGCGCGCGAGCCCAGCACCGGGGCAATATCAAGCCCGCCGGCAACGGCCAGACAGGCCCACGCGCCGGCCGGTCCGGGCTTCACCGACAGCCGGGCGCCGGGCATCAGCTTCAGGGCGACGGCGGCCGGCAACGCGCGGCCATCCAGCCGGATGTCGAAGGCGCCGCCGGCAAGCGCCACATCGACGGGGGCGCCGTCGGCGGTGATTTCCAGCCCGCCGAGCGAAATCTCGATCGCCGCCGTGTCGGGCGGATTGCCCGCGGCGCGGTTGGCGAGCGCAAAGGCGGCCGGATCCATGGGGCCGGCAACGGTGACGCCATAGCGCAGGAAGCCGCGCCGGCCGGCATCCTGCACCGTCACCCCCGGGCCGGCCGAGAGCACGTGGAGCACGCCGCTCATGACTGGGCCTCCGTCATCCGGGCGACGGTCTCGCCGGCCGTCCCCCGGGCGGAGAGCGCGGTGAACACCTCGGCGCTCACCGGCTCGAAGCAGATGTCGTCGCCCACCTCCAGCAGGAATTCCGGCGTGCGGCCGGGCACATACATGCGTTCCGCCGAGCGCCCCAGCACCCACCAGCCGGTCGGCATGGGCACGCTGGCGATCGCCGCCATGCCGCCGCCGATCATGATGGCATCGGCCGGATGGGGCGGGCGCGGGGTGGCCCGGCGCGAGATCGCCAGCGCCGGATCCAGCCCGGAGAGATAGGCAAAGCCCGGCGCGAAGCCATACATCGCCAGCCGGTAACGGCCGGCGACCAGCCGGGCGATGAGGGCGTCGGGAGAGAGCTCCAGCCGGCCGGCGGCCTCCGCCACATCCTCGCCGAAAGGCGCGGCGCAGCAGACGGGCACCGTCCACAGCCGGCCGGCGCGGGGCGCATGGTCGGCCGTGATTTCCAGCGTCGTGACGGCTCTAGCCAGCCTCTCCCGCGAGAGCACCAGCGGCTCATAATGGATGGCGAGGGAGCGGAAGGTCGGCACGGTCTCGATGACGCCGGGCAGGGCGGCGGCGCGGAAAGCGGCATCCAGCGCCAGCACCCGGGCGCTGAGGGCCGGGTCGATGCGATCGCCGAACTCGACCACCAGCATGGTCTCGCCGCTGTCGAGAAGCCGGGGGGAGGCCATGGTGCTCACCGGGCGAAGGGGGCGAGCGTCAGGCCGGCCGTCGTCAGCCGCTCGCGCAGCAGCCGGGCGGCGGCGACCGCATGGGGATTGTCGCCATGGACGCAGACGGACTCGATGCGAACAGGCAGGTGCTGCCCCGAAAGGGTGATGACGGCGCCGGCCGCGATCATGGCGAGGGTGCGGGCCGCGGCGGCTTCGGGGTCGGTGATGACGGCGCCCGGAGTGCCGCGCGGGGCAAGCTGGCCATCCTCGGCATAGCCGCGATCGGCATAGATTTCCGAGACGGTGCGCAGCCCCGCCGCCTCGCCGGCCGCCACCTGCTCGGAGCAGGCAATCGCCAGAAAGGCGAGGTCGGGATCCACGGCCTTCACCGCCCGGGCGACGGCATCGGCCACCGACCGGTCGGCAGCGGCGACATTGGCAAGCGCCCCGTGCACCTTCACATGGCTGATGCGGTGGCCGGCCAGCGCCGCCATGCCGGCCGCCGCCCCCACCTGATAGGCGACGAGGTGCTCGATTTCCCGTGACGTCAGCGGAATGCGGCGCCGGCCGAAGCCCTGCAGGTCGGCATAGCCCGGATGGGCGCCGGCCGACACGCCGGCGGCCTTTGCGGTGGCAAAGGTGGTTGCCATCACGTCGGGGTCGCCGGCGTGGAAGCCGCAGGCGATGTTGGCGCTGGTGACGATGGCAAGCATGGCCGCATCATCGCCGCAGGCATAGGCGCCGAAGCCCTCGCCGAGATCGGAATTGAGATCCACCGTCGCCATTGCTGCCCTCTCGCTCTCCCGGATTGCCGCGTCCGTGTCCCGGATGATGGGTAGCGAATTTTCCATGTGTGCCAAAGCCCGGATTTGACCGCTGGCCGATCTGTTTTATCCGCCGGACTTTGCGGGCCGGTTGCATGATGACAACCCTGCATATCCTGAAGCGTGCCGACACCATCGGGAGGCCGACATGTCCACCGTTGAGCAAAGCCGGGTCGCCTCGAAGGGCGGCCGCATCCGCGCCATCTTCTATCCCCTGCAGCGTCAGGAGATCGAGCACCCGCGGCGCCTGCTGAAACTCAGGGACATCCTCAACACCGAGGTGAGTCATATTGCGGAATCAGAACTGTTTTTCGGCGTTGATGATCTGGCCCAGAGCGAGATTGAATATTATTACAAGAAACGAAAATTATGGGCACTCGGCTCGTCTCTGGTGCGTTCGCTGGCATGGGGCTTTGGTCTGCTGGGCGTGCTGATGCCATTTGTGGCGGCGATCTATACAACTTCGTCGGTCGCGGTGACGAATGTCGGCTTCATGCTGATCGCGATTTCGGCTGCCTTTGCCGGTGCAAACAGCCTGTTCGGGCTGACGGCCGGGCATATGCGCTTTCTGATCGCCCAGTTGCGCCTTGAGCGGCTCATGACCACGAAGCGGCTGGCGTGGCGGACGCTCTGCGAGACATCCAGCGCGGGCGGCGACGCTTCTCCGGTGTCGTCCAGCAAGGAGAGGCTGGATCTCATCAGCGACTATGCGAACCGTCTCTATGATGAAATGGCGCAGGAGACCGACGGGTGGGCGCAGGATCTGTCGGAAGCGGTGAAGAAGCTGACATCCGACATTGCCGCGCTGAAGAAATCCGGCTGAGGGCAGGATTGGCCGACCGGGACGCGCCGCCCGCGCCCGCGGGATGACGGGCGGGGTCAGCCGGCGGGACGGGGCGACGTCAGGACAGCCGCGTTCTCCAGCAGCGCCAGCTCGGCGTCGGTGAACAGGCGCGAGCGGGTGTGGAAGCGGACCTCCCGGCCATTTTCCAGCGAGAACATGCCGCCGCGGCCGGGCACCACGTCGATGATGAGCTGGGTGTGCTTCCAGTAGTCGAACTGGGAGGCGCTGATGAAGACCGGCGCGCCGCCGATCTCGCCCAGATGCACATCGGCGTCACCGACCAGATAGTCCGATCGCGGATAGCACATCGGCGAGGAGCCGTCGCAGCAGCCGCCGGACTGGTGGAACAGGACCGGGCCATGCTCGGCGGCAAGCGTCGCAATGAGGGCGAGGGCATCCGGCGTTGCAGTCACGCGGGGCGGGGCGTCGGGCATCGAAACCTCCGGGGGGCAGAAAAAACCGTCCCGGTCCGGGATCGCGACCGGACCGGGACGGCAGAGGGAGCAGGGGACGGGGGAAGAGGCGGCCCCGGCTCCGGAGAGGATCGACCGGCCCGACCGCGCCGGTCCGATCATGCCAAAGATCCTTGAAAAGGATACTTAGCATGCCGGTGCAGGTTTTCATGCCATTCGGGCATAGAGAAAATCTTCTGCCCTTCAGGCGTACGCTGCGGTCAGAACTTGCGTGCCTGCTATCACGCGCTCATGTCGATGACGACACGACCTTCGATCTGGCCCTTGTGCATGCGGGCGAAGACATCATTGATGTTCTCCAGCCGGTCGGTGTGGACGGTGGCCTTCACCTTGTGGTCGCCGGCAAACTGCAGCGCCTCCAGGAGGTCCAGCCGCGTGCCGACGATGGAGCCGCGCACCGTGATGCCGTTCAGCACCACATCGAAGATCGGCAGCGGGAAGGAGCCCGGAGGCAGGCCGTTGAGGGCGACAGTGCCGCCCCGGCGCACCATGCCGAGGGCCTGCTCGAACGCCTTGGCGGAAACGGCGGTGACGAGCACGCCGTGGGCGCCGCCGATTTCCTTTTTCAGGAAGGCGGCGGGGTCGGTCTCGCGCGCGTTGACGGTGACGCTGGCGCCCAGTCGGCGGGCGAGATCGAGCTTGTCCTCGGCGACATCGACCGCGGCGACGTTAAGGCCCATGGCTTTCGCATATTGCACGGCCATGTGGCCGAGACCGCCGATGCCGGAGATCACCACCCAGTCGCCGGGCCGGGTGTCGGTGACCTTCAGGCCCTTGTAGACGGTGACGCCGGCGCACAGCACCGGGGCAATCTCGGTGAAGCTGATATTGGCCGGGAGATGGCCGACATATTCCGGATCGGCCACCACATAATCGGCAAAGCCGCCATTGACGGAATAGCCGGTGTTGACCTGGGACTCGCACAGGGTTTCCCAGCCGCCGAGGCAGTGGGGGCAGTGGCCGCAGGCGCTGTAGAGCCACGGCACGCCGACGCGGTCACCTTCCTTGATGTGCTTCACGCCCGCGCCGACGGCGGAGACATAGCCCACGCCCTCATGGCCCGGAATGAATGGCGGATTGGGCTTCACCGGCCAGTCGCCCTCGGCGGCGTGGAGATCGGTGTGGCAGACGCCGGAGGCCTCGATTTTCACCTGGATCTGCTTGGGGCCCGGTTCGGGGATCGGCACCTCGTCGATGGTGAGGGGCTTGCCGAATGCGCGCACGACGGCGGCCTTCATGGTCTTGGCCATGGTTTCGTCCTCCCTGTCAGGGGCGACTGTTGGCGTCGCTTCCCTGTCCGCCCGTTTGTCGGGTGGTCGTGTTCTGCGTGTCATGCCAGGCGCATGAAGGGCTGACCGCACCATGCGCCTGAAGAACAACAGATTTCTCAAATGCTACAATGGCTTGAGAAATCCGCGCCGGAATATCAAAGCTGCCTTTTCAAGGCCTTTTGGTATCGGTCTCCCCGGGCGCGGCCCGTCCGGGAAGGAGGCCGGAGGATCGGAGTGTCGGCTCCGATCCTCCGGCGCGGGACTCGGCTCCCGGACCGTGAAAGAGTCCCGATGGGACGGCCTGCGGTCCACCGGTGCCCCCCGCGCGGAGGGGGGAGGCCGGCTCAAGCATCCCGGCGCCGGATCCAGGGACGGAGCGGCGCCGGGGCGGGGGGATCAGAAGAAGCCGAGCTTCTTGGGAGAATAGGAGACGAGGAGATTCTTCGTCTGCTGGTAGTGATCGAGCATCATCTTGTGGGTCTCGCGACCGATGCCGGACTGCTTGTAGCCACCGAACGCGGCGTGGGCCGGATAGGCATGGTAGCAGTTGGTCCACACGCGGCCGGCGTGGATCGACCGGCCGAAGCGGTAGGCGCGGGTGCCATCCCGGGTCCACACGCCGGCGCCGAGGCCATAGAGGGTGTCGTTGGCGATGTGGAGGGCTTCCTCATCGGTCTTGAAGGTGGTGACGGCCACCACAGGACCGAAGATTTCCTCCTGGAACACCCGCATCCGGTTATGGCCCTTCAGCACCGTCGGCTGAACGAAGAAGCCGCCGGAAAGTTCCCCGTCGAGATGGGCGCGGGCGCCACCGGTCAGCACTTCCGCGCCTTCCTGCCGGCCGATGTCGATATAGGAGAGGATCTTCTCCATCTGCTCCGACGACGCCTGGGCGCCGATCATGGTCGCCGGGTCGAGCGGGTGGCCCTGCACGATCGCCTCGACCCGGGCAATCGCCCGCTCCATGAACTTCTCGTAGATGGACTCCTGAATGAGTGCCCGGCTCGGGCAGGTGCAGACTTCGCCCTGGTTGAGGGCGAACATCACGAAGCCTTCCACCGCCTTGTCGAAGAAGTCGTCATCCTCGGCCGCCACGTCGGCAAAGAAGATGTTCGGCGACTTGCCGCCCAGTTCCAGCGTCACCGGAATGAGGTTCTGGCTGGCATACTGCATGATGAGCCGGCCCGTCGTCGTCTCGCCGGTGAAGGCGATCTTGGCGATGCGCGGCGAGGAGGCGAGCGGCTTGCCGGCTTCCAGACCGAAGCCGTTGACGACGTTGAGGACACCGGGCGGCAGCAGGTCGCCGATGAGCTCCATCAGCACCATGATGGAGGCCGGCGTCTGCTCGGCCGGCTTCAGCACCACGCAGTTGCCGGCGGCAATGGCCGGGGCGAGCTTCCAGCAGGCCATCAAGAGCGGGAAGTTCCACGGGATGATCTGGCCGACCACGCCCAGCGGCTCATGGAAATGATAGGCGATGGTGTCGGCGTCGATCTCGCCGATGGAGCCCTCCTGGGAGCGCACGCAGCCGGCAAAATAGCGGAAATGGTCGATCGCCAGCGGAATGTCGGCCAGCGTCGTCTCGCGGATCGGCTTGCCGTTGTCCCAGGTCTCGGCGGTGGCCAGCAGGTCGAGATTTTCCTCCATCCGGTCGGCGATCTTCAGCAGCACCCGGGCGCGGTCCGCCGGCGCCGTGTGGCCCCAGGCATCCTTGGCCGCATGGGCGGCGTCCAGCGCCTTCTCGATGTCCTCTTTCGTCGAACGGGCAATCTCGCACACCGGCTGGCCGGTGATCGGCGAGGTATTGGTGAAGTAACGGCCTTCCACCGGGGCCACCCATGTGCCGCCGATGAAGTTGTCATAGCGGGCTGCAAACGGCGGACGCGCGGTTGTGCCCAGGAATTCCGGCTTGTTCATCTGTTTCCTCCTGCCGGCCCGTCTGTCGCGGACCTGATCTCGGCTCTTTGTTGTTGCTCTCACTCCGGAAGCTGACCCTCGACCTGGACGCTTCCGGACTGTGCCTTCAGGATCGCAACCGCCGTGCCAGAGCGGACCAGGTCGCCAAAAGAATGATGATGCGGTGCGGCAAGTGCCTGACGCCCTTCATGCTTGTGCGAAGCAGAGCGACGGGACCATCCGGAGGCCCGGCAGGGCTGTCGCGCGGGGCGACGAAAGATGTAGGATGGTCGCAACGGCACGCGCGACAAGTGTCGCAGAATGAAACAGTTATGGGACAGTCCCTGGGACAGGGATCATGGGGAGGACGGGCGATGGGGTCATCGACGCCGCCGGGAGGACGGGTGCCCGACGAGGCCGTCCGCACCGCCCGCCGCCGCTTTCTGGACGGCGGTCCGGCTCCCGATGATCTGGTGCCCGCGCCCATCCTGCGTTCCTGGCGGCGCTGTGCCGAGCTGGGCCTCAACGACACCGGCCCCTTGCGCGTCGAGCCGCTCAGCGGAGCGGAGCTGCGCGAACTGGTGGAGCGCAACGAGCGCATCCGCCGCCTGTGCCGGCCCGAGGTGGAGGCGCTGCATGTGGAGGGCCGCTCCACCGGGGCGCTCGCCATCCTGACCGATGCCGACGGCCTGATCCTCGACACCCTTGGCCATCCCGAATTTGCCGATCGCGCCGCCCGGGTGGCGCTGCGTCCCGGCGTGCCGTGGGGCGAGGCGACCACCGGCACCAATGCGGTGGGCACGGCGCTGTTCGAGCGCCGGCCGATCACCGTGCAGGGCTCGGAGCATTATTTCGCCCCCCACCGCATCCTCTCCTGTTCCGCCGCGCCGATTCTGGGGGCGACGGGGGATCTGCTCGGGGTGCTGGATTTTTCCGGTCCGGCCTCGGAGGCCCGCACCCATGCGCTGGCGCTGGTGCGGCTTGCCGTCGACCAGATCGAGCATCGCCAGTTCGACACCGGCTTCGAGCGGGCCGAGATCGTGCGCGTCCACGGTGATCCGGCCCTGATCGGCACGCCGCGGGAAGGCATTCTGGTGTTCGAGGATGACCGGCTGGTGGCGGCCAACCGCCATGGCCTCGCGCTGTTCGGGCTGGATTTCGCCGTGCTCGGGCGCCGGCGCTATGGCGATCTCTTTGCCGGCCGGGTGCGGCCGGGAGAGAGCGTGGCCACGCTGAAGCTTGCCCGCGGCGGCGAGATGGTCGGCCGGCTGGAAAGCCGGATGCCGAGCCCGGTGCGCAGCGTGCCGGCGGCCCGGCCCTCGGCTCCGTCGGCTCCGGTCGCGCCTGTGGTTCCCGTGGTTCGTGGTGCGGCGGCGCCGATCTTTCAGGCTGATGCCGAGGCGGCGCTGGCCCGGGCCGTGCGTCTGCATGATGCCGATGTGCCCGTGCTGATCCAGGGCGAGACCGGCGCCGGCAAGGAGGTGTTCGCCCGGGCCATCCATGCCGGCAGCCAGCGCGCCGGCCGGCCCTTCGTTGCCGTCAACTGCGCGGCGCTGCCGGAAGGGCTGATCGAGTCCGAGCTGTTCGGCTATGAGGAGGGCGCCTTCACCGGCGCCCGGCGGCAGGGCTCCAAGGGGCTGCTCAGGGCCGCCGATGGCGGCACGCTGTTCCTCGACGAGATTGGCGACATGCCCCTGTCGCTGCAGGCCCGCCTTCTGCGCGTGCTGCAGGAGCGCGAGGTGGTGCCGCTGGGCGGCGGACAGCCGGTGAAGGTGGATTTCGCGCTGCTGTGCGCCACCCACCGGGCGCTCGGCCAGCGGGTGGAGGAGGGCAGCTTCCGCGCCGACCTCTATTTCCGCATCGCCCAATATACCGTGGCGCTGCGGCCGCTCAGGGAGCTGGAGGATCGCGCCGGCCTCATCCTCACCTTGTGGGAGCGGCTGGGCGGGGCTGCCAACGGCGTCAGCCTCGGCCCGGATACCCTGACGCTGCTGGCCCGCTATCCCTGGCCCGGCAATTTTCGCCAGCTCGTCGGCCTGCTCCGGGCGCTGATGGCGCTGGCCGATCCCGGCCAGCCGCTTCTGCCCGAGGCCCTGCCGGCCGACATCCGCGCCTCCACCTCCGCCGTCAGCCGGGAGGCGACGCCGCTGGCCGGGCTGTCCGTCCCGCCCGCGCCTGCGTCCGCCCCGCCGCCGGTCGCCGCCTCGGGTCCGCCGCCGCCGGGGGATCTCGACGCCATCGCCCGCGAGGCCATGCGCGCGGCACTTGCAACAGAGGGCGGCAACGTCTCCCGCGCCGCAAAGCGGCTGGGCGTCAGCCGGTCAACGCTTTACCGGCGCCTGCTGTCCCAGAGCGGATGATCGCACCGGCGGGATGAAGCGTTGGGGGGGCGTGCGCAGGGCGGGATCCTCGCGCTTGGCTTGTGTGGTCCTGCGCGTCGTGCTTCTCTCGCCGACACACCCGTTGCGCGAGCCGTCGGAGGCCCCCATGCGCGCTGCTCTGGCCATCCTGATGATGGTCGCCGCCACCCTCCTGTCCGCCTGCACGACGACGCGCGGGCCTGACCCGGCGCTTGCCGCACGGATCGAATTCCCGAAGCCGAAAGGCTGGGTGGTGACGACCCGCCAGCAGTGGCTTTCCAATCCGGATTGGGAACTGAGCTATACGGACTATGGGGTAAGGCAGATAAAATACAGCAAGGTATGGTATTCTTATTATTATTCGAAATACCCTGAACCTGCAGATTTCCTGAACCCTGATGTTACCGTCATGATAGCTGATGAGAAAGTGGCGAATTTCATGGCGGCGGATGTTTATCTGGATGGGATAGCGCAGTCTTTGAAAAAGATTGTCAAGGAAGTCGAGATCATCGCGCCGGTGCGCAACACAACCATCTCGGGCCTTCCGGCGGCAGAGACGACCGTGCAGTCAGTAATTTATCTGTCTTCGGGACGGAAGCAGCGCTTCCTGACGCGGTTCTGGGCGGTGCGTGTCGAGAACCAGTTTGTTGTCATTGCCGCCGACTGGCCGGCCGACGGGAAGCTGGCTACCGAGGCGGAGATGATGCGCATCGTGAACACCATCCGCATCCTTCCGGCTGCCCGGTAAGGGGGATCCGGGGCGGATTTTCCCGGCCCCGCGGCCGATGGGGGAAGGATTGGCGGAGGGCTCCGAGCCTGCGGGCGGCAGGCTGTATCCAGTCGCCTTTGCCGGTCCAGAGTTCATCCAGATCGATTTTGCAGGACTGCCGGCAAACAACATATCGCCCCCGAAGCTTATCCTGAGAAGACCGGGGGGCGCTCGTCATGATGCCTTGCGAAGAGAACCTTCGCGCCTGCGAAACGCAGACACGGACATGTTTCTCCGGGCACGCATTCTTCCGGGGTGGACAAGCGGCCGAATCCGCGGAACTCTCCCTGTCAGCAACCGTAAGGCTGCCGGAGGAAGGGGAGAAAAAAATGATGATCGAGACACCCTGGCGCGCGCTCACCTGGCAGGCAGCGGACGGCCTCTCCCTTTTCGGCAAGATCTGGCCGGGTACGTCTCCGCTGCCGCCGGTGCTGTGCCTGCCGGGCATGACCCGGTCGTCCAATGATTTTGACAGCCTCGCGGCGTTCCTCTCCAGCCCCGAGGGCGGCGGGCGCACCGTGCTGTGCTTCGATCTGCGCGGCCGCGGCCGCTCGGGCTTCTCGGATCCGTCGACCTACAACATCCTGCAGGAAGCCGATGACATCGCCCGCGGCCTGAAGGCGGCCGGCGTCGAGCAGGCCGTGTTCATCGGCACCTCCCGCGGCGGCCTCGTCTCCATGACCATGGCGCTGCTGCATCCGGAGCTGATCCGGGCCACCGTGCTCAACGATATCGGCCCGGTGATCGGGGTGCACGGCCTTGCCCGCATCATCGGCTATATCGGCAAGGCCCCGCCGGAGGAGTGGGGCGAGGCGGTCGCCTGCCTGCAGCGCGGACAGGGCGACAGCTTCCCGGATCTCGATGCCGCCGGCTGGGAGCGCTATGCCCGCCAGCTCTACCGGGTGGAGGGCGAGCGCACCGTGCTGGACTATGATCCGGCGCTGGCCATCGCCTTCCAGGCCTTCGACCCGTCAAAGCCGCTGCCGGATCTGTGGCCGGCCTTCGATGCGCTGGCCGCCAAGCCCGTGCTGATGGTGCATGGCCGCCTGTCGGATATCCTGACCGACGAGGGGCTGGCCGAGGTCACCGCGCGCCATCCCGGGGTGCAGGTGTGGCAGATCCCCGACGAGGGCCATGCGCCGCTGCTCTGGGATGCGCCGACCCAGACCCGCATCGCCAGCTTCATCGCCGAGGCCGCCTCCTGAGCGGGGGCGAAGAGCAAGGCGGACAGATGAACCGCCGGCGGCCCCTCGCGGACCGCCGGCGGTTCATTTCTGTGAAGGCTCATACCAAAGGATCCTTTGGTATGCCGATGCAGATTTCTCATGCCATTGGGGCATATGGGAAATCTGCTGTGCTTCAAGCGCGCGGTGCGGTCAGCACTTCGTGCGCTTGGTATCAGACCACCAGCGGTGCGGTGGCGGCCTTCAGCCACGGGCCGGTGTCGGCGTTGACCAGCGGCGCCAGCACGGTGTGCACCCGGGCGTGATAGGCGTCGATCCAGGCGATCTCGTCGGCGGTCAGCAGCGACACCTCGATCAGCCGCCGGTCATAGGGGGCGAGCGTCAGGGTGTCGAAGCCCAGCATCGGCCGTTCGCCGCCGGGGATTTCCTCGGCCGGGGTGACCAGCACCAGATTCTCGATGCGTACGCCAAAGGCGCCGGTCTTGTAGTAGCCGGGCTCATTGGAGACGATCATGCCCGGCTCCAGCACGGTGGTGCCGAGCTTGGAAATCCGCTGCGGCCCCTCGTGCACCGACAGGAACGAGCCGACGCCGTGGCCGGTGCCGTGGTCGAAGTCGAGGCCGGCGATCCACAGCGGCAGGCGCGCCAGCGCATCCAGCTGGGCGCCGCTGGTGCCCTTGGGAAAGCGGGCGCGCGAGATGGCCACATGGCCCTTCAGCACCCGGGTGTAGCGGTCGCGCATCTCGTCGCTCGGCGTGCCCATGGCCAGCGTGCGGGTCACATCGGTGGTGCCGTCGCGATACTGGGCGCCGGAATCGATCAGGAACAGGCTGTCGCGATCGAGCGGCCGGTTGGTCTCGCGCGAGACATGATAGTGCACGATGGCGCCGTTGGGCCCGGAGCCGGAAATGGTGGGGAAGGAGAGGTCTTCCAGCCGGCCGGTGGCGGCGCGGAAGGCTTCCAGCTTCTCCGTCACGTCGATTTCGGTCAGGCCGGCATCGGCGGAGTGGGCATCGAACCAGGCGAGGAAATTGACCAGCGCCGCGCCGTCGCGCACATGGGCGGCCTTCGTGCCGGCAATCTCGCCGGAATTCTTGATCGCCTTGGGCAGGGTGACCGGGTCCGGCCCGTCGAAGATGTCGCCGCCGCTGGTGGAGATCGCCTCGGCGATGGCGATGGAGGTGGTCTCCGGGTCGATGCGCACCCGGGAGACGGCGCCGCCCAGCGCCTTCAGCGCCGGCAGGAAGGCGGCGGGCTCGGCCAGATCGGCAAGCGTCGCCAGCCGCGCGCGCACATCGGCCGACAGCTTTTCCCCGGCGATGAAGAGCTGCGGCTTGCCCGCGGCCTTCAGGATGGCGAAAGACAGCGGCAGCGGCGTGTGGGGCACATCGGTGCCGCGGATGTTGAACGCCCAGGCGATGGAGTCCGGCTGGGTGAGCACGCACGCATCCACCCTCTCCGACGCGAGCAGGGCGGCCAGCCGCGCGAGCTTTTCTTCTGCTGCTTCGCCCGCCAGTTCCACCGGCTGCAGGCTGATGGCCCCGGCGGGCGCGCCCGGCCGGTCGGTCCAGATGGCGTCGATCGGGTTGGCGGCCACCGGCACCAGCCGGGCCCCGGTTTCCGACAGATGGCCCTTCAGCCGCTTGAGGCCGGCGACCGTGTGCAGCATCGGATCATAGCCGATGACCATGCCCGGAGAGAGGTGGCTGATGAGCCACCGGGTGGGCGTCACCTCGCCGCTGTGCACGGGCTCGAAGGCGGCAGCATCCACCTCGTCGCGGACCTGCAGCGTGTAGCGCCCGTCGACGAAGATGGCGGCCCTGTCCTTCAGCACCACCACGGTGCCGGCGGAGCCGGTGAAGCCGGTCAGCCACTGCACCCGCTCGGCGCACGGGGGCAGATATTCATTCTGGTGCTCGTCGGTGCGCGGCACGAGGAAGCCATCCAGGGCAAGCCCGGTCAGCTGCGCACGGAGGAGGGCGAGGCGCGTCGGACCGACGGTCGGATCGCGCGTGATGTCGAAGGTCTGGTACATGGCGGCGGAGATTAGGCCCGGCCCCGATGCGCTGCAACGGCCTTCGCGGCAACGCAGGCCGGACGGGGGTTTTGGCCGGCGGGGTCAAAATGTCTGGCCTGCCGCGACGCAAAAAGGGTGGCGGATCGGGCGGCCATCGGCCATATGATGACCGGGAATATCCGGCCGGGGGAGCTCTCCTGCCGGACGACGGACCTGAAGTCGGGACGGGGCGGAACGGACATGCGGTTGATCCGGTCGATGATCGTGGCGGTGGCGATGACCGTCGCGGGGGTGGCGCTGGCGGCTGGGGGCGTGCGGGTTGCCTTCCCGGCTCTCGGCATCTCGATCGAGCGCCCGGCCGACTGGCAGGTGGGCGCGCTGGAAGACAGCCTGACGGTTGCCGACGCGAAGAAGCTGGACGAGACCGGCGTGGTCGAGTTCCTCAATCGCAATGGCAACCGGCCGGTGCTGTCGCTGTCCCAGCATCCCCAGGGCTTCACCGGGGTCAATCCGACGGTGCGGGTCAGCCTGCGGCCGCTCGGCACCGCTGCGGATCTGGATGCCCGGCAACTGCTGGAAAAGGCCCTGCCGGCGATCCTGAAGTCCTTCCCGGAGGCGACCGTGAAGGTGGCCCCCCATGAGGCCATGATCGGCACCATCCCGGCGGCTTTCGCCCGCATCGACTACACCCTCCCGATCACCGCCACCGGCGACAAGGCGTCCGTCACCTCGGATATCTGGGTGGTGAAGCGGCCGGGCCATGCCCTGGTCATCGGCGCCGGCTATGCCAGCGGCGATCAGGTGGCGGCCGAGGCCATCGCGGCCATCGTCGGCACCATCAAGGTTGACTGAGCCGGGCAAGGTCGACTGAGCCGGCCGATTTCGGCGGATGAAGCGCACGCGCGGGGGCTGAAAAGGCCGGGTCCCGCGCGTCGGGCTTTGTGGCGGCGGCGTCTGCGGCTAGACTGGTGCGGACGGAATTGCAGTTTTGACAGCCCCCCGCGGGCGGGCGCCGGCCATGGCGCGGCCTGAAGGCGGGGGAGGGGCGCGGGCCGGACGGGCACCGCGGACCCGAACGAGGAATTGGGACAGATGAACGAGATCGTGCGCGCGCCCCGGGCCGACAAGCTCATTCCCGGCGCCACCGGCGACTGGGAGGTGGTGATCGGGCTCGAGGTCCACGCCCAGGTGCTGTCGGAATCGAAGCTCTTCTCCGGGGCGTCGACCAAGTTCGGCGGCGCGCCCAACGCCCATGTGTCGCTGGTGGATGCGGCCATGCCGGGCATGCTGCCGGTCATCAATGCCGAATGCGTGCGGCAGGCCGTGCGCACCGGCCTCGGCATCAACGCCGCCATCAACCTGCGCTCGGTGTTCGACCGGAAGAACTATTTCTATCCGGACCTGCCCCAGGGCTACCAGATTTCCCAGTTCAAGCAGCCGATCGTCGGCGAGGGCATCATCACTCTCGATTTGCCCGATGGCGAAGAGGTGACGGTGCGCGTCGAGCGCATTCATCTGGAACAGGATGCCGGCAAGTCCATCCATGACCAGCACCCGACCATGAGCTTCGTCGATCTCAACCGGTCGGGCGTGGCGCTGATGGAGATCGTGTCCATGCCGGACATGCGCTCCTCGGAAGAGGCGCGGGCCTATCTGACCAAGCTGCGGACCATCCTGCGCTATCTCGGTACCTCGGATGCCGACATGGAGAAGGGCAACCTCCGGGCCGACATCAACGTCTCGGTGCGCCGTCCGGGCGGGGCGCTTGGCACGCGCTGCGAGATCAAGAACGTCAACTCGATCCGCTTTGCCGGCCAGGCCATCGAATATGAGGCGCGCCGCCAGATCGGCATTCTGGAGGATGGCGGCTCCATCCGGCAGGAGACCCGGCTCTATGATCCGCGCAACGGCGAGACCCGGTCCATGCGCTCGAAGGAAGAGGCGCACGATTATCGCTACTTCCCCGATCCGGACCTGCTGCCGCTGGAGCTGGACGCGGCCGAAGTCGAAAAGCTGAAGGGCGAGCTGCCCGAGCTGCCCGACGCCAAGCGCGCCCGCCTCGTCGCCGACTATGGCATCACCTTCTATGATGCCGGCGTGCTGGTGGCCGAGCGCGAGAACGCCGATTTCTACGAGGCCGTGGCCAAGGGCCGGGACGGCAAGCTTGCGGCCAACTGGGTCATCAACGAGCTGTTCGGCCGGCTGAACAAGGAAGGGCTGGGCGTTGCCGAAAGCCCGGTTTCGGCCGAGCGTCTGGGCGGCCTCGTCGACCTCATCGTCGACGGCACCATTTCCGGCAAGATCGCCAAGGACGTGTTCGAGATTCTCTGGGCCGAGCCCGGCGACCCCCGCGCCCTCGTGGAAGCCCGCGGCCTGAAGCAGGTGACCGATACCGGCGCCATCGAGAAGGTGGTGGACGAGATCATCGCCAAGAACCCGGACAAGGTCGAGCAGGCCAAGGCCAAGCCGACGCTGGCCGGCTGGTTCGTCGGTCAGGTGATGAAGGCCTCCGGCGGCAAGGCCAATCCGCAGTCGGTCAACGCGCTGGTGAAGGCCAAGCTCGGCATCGAATGATCCCGCGACGGCGATCCGTCAGGACATGAAGAGGGGCGCTGACCACCGGTCGGCGCCCCTTTTTTCATGCGGGGTGAGGGGGCGCTCAGCGGGGAAGTGGCCGTCTGGTTCGGCCCCACGTGGGTGGGGAACACCAGCGTGCCGGTGCCGAGATCGGCGGTCTTCACGGTTCAGCCCCACGTGCGTGGGGAACACGACGCAGCGATCCAACTCACCGGGCGGGTGGACGGTTCAGCCCCACGTGCGTGGGGAACACGAGGCGCCGGAGCTGCTGACCCACGCCCGGGCCGGTTCAGCCCCACGTGCGTGGGGAACACGACAGGACCGCCGCGGCAAACCCACACGATCCCGGTTCAGCCCCACACGCGTGGGGAACACCGGGACGTGACGGCCTCCGTGGTCGGGGCTCTCGGTTCAGCCCCACACGCGTGGGGAACACGGCGGTCTGCTCGACATATTCAGGCTCGACGCCGGTTCAGCCCCACACGCGTGGGGAACACTTGACGGCGCGGGGTCCGGGCTAGACGCTGACCGGTTCAGCCCCACACGCGTGGGGAACACGCCAGATAGCGGCGGATGCTCATGGGTCAGCCCGGTTCAGCCCCACACGCGTGGGGAACACCCTTCCGGCAAGTCCTTTATGCCGCGTCTCTTTTTGGAGGTCCAGCGGGGGACCGATTTTTGCGGGCTTTCCAGAGGCTCGCGCGGATCGCTCCAGCCTTCCCGGGACGAGGGCAGGCAGGCTGTGATCCGGGCAGGCGATGGGCCGGAACGAGGTGCGGGCGGGCCTCAAGGGGCCCGGCTTGCCGCGGGATGGGCGGCGCGCGAACAGGCGGGCAGTTGCCCGGGCGGACGTCGGGTCCGCCGATGCGGGCGACATCTTATGCGTGAATGGAGGGCGCGAGTCTCGGACCGGGGCGGCCCTCTCTCACGGGCTCGGGGCCGGCGGTGCCGGAATCTCCGTGCGGGATCAGAGGCCCGCGCCTATCCTGCCCGCGGCGCTGGCGCGGGTGGCCGCGGATAAACTGTGCCCGACACCCGGGGATGGCCTGCGGGCGGCGGCACGGGATCCGTCTGACGGAGGCGCGCGCTCATCCTTGCCGGGCGGGACGGGACCCGGGAGGTGGCCGTGGGCGGACGGCGGCGGATCAGGCGGGCTTCAGGTTGACGGCGGCGGTCTTGCCGCGCTCGGTGGCGAGCTCATAGCTCAGACGCTGCCCTTCGATGAGGCTTTTCATGCCCGAGCGCTCCACGGCGCTGATATGCACGAACACGTCCCGTCCGCCATCCGAGGGCTGGATGAAGCCATAGCCCTTCTGGGTATTGAACCACTTGACCGTCCCGACCGCCATCTCTCGCTCCTTGGCCGATAGTCCGCGCCCGTCAGGTCCGGCATGGGCATCCGGGGTCGGGCGACCTCTGGAAGTCGAACGCAAACGGCGCGCGAACGCAAGGCGAAAAACGCTCGTGTGCCGCGGATTCCCTGACTTTTGCGCGTGCAGGCGAGGGGGCGGATGCTGCGGTGCACGGTGGCAGGAAAGCAACGTCCGGCCGGGAAAGCGGCGCCGGCCCGCCTGCGCGACCCCCGGTCGGCTGGCCCGCGGTTAAGAATATGTTAACAGCGGGGCAGGGGTGGTCGAGGGACCATGGTCGCGGGGACTGGTATGAGCGGATCGGCGAAGAGCTTCGGGCGCAAGGGGGCGGTCCGTGCGGTTGCATTGTCCGCGCTGCTGGTTGCGGCCGGCTGTGGCGGACGGCCCGAGGGCGTGCTCATTCCGACCCCGGTGGTTGATGTGCCCGGTACCTCCCGGGTGGAGATGATGGTGGCCACCACCCGCGCCCAGGACACCGTCGATCGCGGCGTGCTGTTCTCCGGCGAGCGCGGCGGCGCGCTGTCCTTTGTCGATATTGTCGTGTCGATCCCGCCGGATGCCAACCGCCGGGTGGGCGAGGTGCAGTGGCCGAAGCGCATGCCGCCGGATCCGCTGCATGACTTCACCACGGTGAGCGTCACCTTCCTGGACGAGATCCAGGCCAAGGCGGCCATGAAGCGCATTGTCCACGAGACCGAGGGCAAGCGCGCGCTGCTGTTCATCCACGGCTTCAACAACAAGTTCGAGGATGCGGTCTACCGCTTCGCCCAGTTCGTGCACGATGCCGGCGCGCCGATGGTGCCGGTGCTGTTCACCTGGCCGTCGCGGGCGCGGCTGTTTTCCTATAATTATGACCGGGAAAGCACGGCCTATTCCCGCGATGGTCTGGAAAAGACCGCCCGGGCGCTGGCCGGTGCGCCGAAGGTCTCCGAAGTCACGATCCTTGCCCACTCCATGGGCGCGTGGCTGACCGTCGAGACCCTGCGCCAGATGGCGATCCGGGATCATGGCAAGCTGCCGAAGGAAATCCGCAACGTCATTCTGGCGGCGCCGGACGTCGATATCGACGTGTTCCTGACCCAGCTGAAGGAAATCGGCCATGCCGGGCCGGCCTATACCGTGTTCGTGTCGCGGGGCGACCGGGCGCTGGCGGTGTCGCGCCGGGTGTGGGGCAGCCGGGCGCGGCTGGGGGCCATCGACCCCAATGATCCCCAGATCAAGGAAGAGCTGTCCGGCTACAACATCACCATCGTCGACCTGACCAATGTCACCGATGGCGGCGATTCTCTGGCCCATTCCACCTTCTCCACCAGCCCGGAAGTGGTGCGCCTGCTCGGCACCCAGCTTGCCAGCGGCCAGACCCTGACCGACAGCGATGTGAGCATCGGCGACCGCATCGGCCAGTTCACCACCGGGGCGGCGGCGTCGGTCGGCTCGGCGGCGGGCCTCATCGTCACCGCGCCGATCGCCATCTTCGATCCCAACACCCGCGACACCTACGGCCAGCGCATGGGCCAGTTCGGCGAGACCGTGGGCGACACCGCCAGCGCCGCCGGTTCTGTGGCGACGGCACCGGTGGAGGCGATCAGCGGTGGCCAGACCTCGCGCGCCGGTGCCCGGCCGCCGGTTGCCGCCAGCTCCCGTAAGCCGGCCCAGCCGACGCCGGCCCCGGCCGGCACCACGCCGCTGCCCGCGGCCAGCCGGTGAGGGTGTGATGCGGGTGATTTCGGATCTCTCGGAAGGCCGTCGTCTGCTGGCAGAGCTGTTCGGCGAGGCGGAGGCCGGCGTGGTCTTCACCGGGGCCGGCATCTCCACGGAATCGGGCATCCCCGATTTCCGCAGCCCCGGCGGCATCTGGAGCCGGATGAAGCCGATCCTGTTTCAGGAGTTCGTGGAGTCCGAGGCGGCGCGGCTGGAGGACTGGCGGCGGCGCTTCATGATGCGCCGCGACTTCCTGGCTGCCGAACCCAATGATGGCCACCGGGCCGTGTCCGCTCTCGTGGCGGCTGGCCGGGTGGAAACCGTCATCACCCAGAATATTGATGGCCTGCACCAGCGCTCCGGCGTGCCGGAGGACCAGGTGGTGGAGCTGCATGGCACGGTCATGCACGCCCACTGTCTGGAGTGTGGTGAGGCCTACGCCTTCGACGGACTGGAGGAGGAGATCGCCCGCACCGGCCGCTCGCCCCGCTGTCCGGAGTGCGGCGGCTTCCTCAAGTCGGCGATCATCAATTTCGGCGAGGCGATGCCGCCGGATGCGATGCTTGAGGCGGAGCGGGCGAGCCGCACCACGGACCTGTTCGTGGCGGTGGGCTCGTCGCTGGTCGTCTATCCCGCGGCGTCCTTTCCTCTGGTTGCAAAGGAATCCGGGGCGACCCTCGTCATCGTCAACCGGGAGCCGACGGCGCTCGATGACGCCGCGGACTATGTGCTGCTCGGGGGAATCGGCGACCTGTTCCGGCCGCTGGCTCCGTCGCAGTGAGCGGCTGCCTCGGGGTGGTCTTCCTGTCAAGAGTGGCCGGAAGAGCGCGCCCCGTCTTTTTCATGCCGGATCGGTTCCGTTTCGCCGGTCCGGATGTTTGAATGTTAACCACGGTTTCGATCGGGACTTGCGGATGGCGCTTCCGGTGTTCGCCCGCTCCCGAATCGAGGCAGACGCGATCAGATCTGCGTGATCACGTCTCTCCGGCCAGCCTCCGGCACGAGGGCTGCGGAGCGGGATTCAGGATTGACCCAGATGTCGAGGGCCGGCTGCATGGCTGAGAATGAGACACCCGACCTTCGGACCGCCACGACGGACAACCGGACGGAAGGCGCCATCGTCGAGGTGGCCGGCACGGTAAAATGGTTCGATGTGGCCAAGGGTTATGGCTTTGTCGTGCCGGATTCCGGATCGCCGGACATTCTGCTGCATGTCAGCTGCCTGCGCCGCCACGGCTTCCAGGTGGCCTATGAGGGCGCGCGGGTGGTGCTGGAGGCGCTGGTGCGCGCCAAGGGGCTGCAGGCCCTGCGCATCCTCTCCATGGACGAGACCCGGGCGGTGCATCCGGCCCAGGTGCCCCAGCGCACGCACGCCCAGATTGTTCCGACCAGCGGTGTCGAGCGGGTCAAGGTCAAGTGGTTCAACCGCGCCAAGGGCTATGGCTTCCTCAGCCGCGGCGAGGGCACGCCGGACATCTTCATCCATATGGAGACGCTGCGTCGCTATGGCTTCTCGGAGCTGCGGCCGGGGCAGGTGGTGCTGGTGCGCTTCGGCGATGGCCCCAAGGGGCTGATGGTCTCCGAGATCCGGCTGGAAGGTACCGCGCCCTCCGGCGGGCGGGCGTCACACTGATGGGCGCGCTTTCCGGGATCGGCCGCGCCGGGCGCGGTCTGGTGCTGGCGGCCGCCCTCGTGCTGGCCACGGCAGGCGCCGGGCAGGCTGATGGCCCGGGCAAGGTGTCGATCCGCTCCGGCGGGACGGAGCACAGCTTCACGGTCGAGGTGGTGGATACGCCGGCCTCCCGGGAGCATGGCCTGATGGGCCGCACGGCGCTGGCCCCGGACCATGGCATGCTGTTCGATTTCCAGGTGACGGAACCCGTCTATTTCTGGATGAAGAACACGCCGCTGCCTCTCGACATGATCTTCATCGGCCGCGACCTTGCCATCGTCCGCATCGAGCATTCCGCCACGCCCTTTTCCGAGCGGGTGATCCCGTCCGGCGGGCCTGCCCGCTATGTGCTGGAAGTGGCGGGCGGGACGGCAAAGCGGCTGGGGCTTTCCCCCGGCGATCACGTCGCTCTCGACATCGCGCCCTGACGGGCGTGTCCGTGGGCGGGCGGACGCATGTCCGCCGCGCAGGGGCCTGTCCCGGTCGCTTGCATGGCGCGCTCGGCCTGCACCTGCGGCTCCCCCTGATAATATTGGTTCCCTTCGCGAAGAGCTGTCCGCGTGGTCGATTTTCGCTCCGGGGCCGGCCTTGCGTTCCGGCGCGACCGGGCGCTTGATAGAGGGGCCCGGGGGCTGAATCGCGTATCCGGCGGAAGAGCGGGGAGGTCGGTTTTCCGTGAGGGGCAGCGACTGCGCCCGACGGAGGGCTTCCTGTTTCCGGCCGGGGCTGCGGGCGCCGGGGAGGGGCCGACTGGCCGCTTCCCGCGCGATGCTCCGGGCGACGGATACCCTGACCCGAGCCGGCCAGAGGACAGGAGGCACCTCCTGTCGCCCGGGCCGCCGGTCCTATGGAGCCAGCATGGACACCCCCGCCACGCCCTATGAGGCGACGCCGAACAATCTTGAAGCCTTCTGGATGCCGTTCACGGCCAATCGTGCCTTCAAGGCCGACCCGCGCATGGTGTCCCGCGCCAAGGGCGTCTACTACTACACCCCCGAGGGCAAGCCGGTGCTGGATGGCGCCGCGGGGCTGTGGTGCTGCAATGCCGGCCATGGCCGCGACGAGATCATCGCCGCGATCCAGGCCCAGGCGGCCGAGCTCGATTATGCCCCGGCCTTCCAGTTCGGCCACCCCAAGGCCTTCGAGGTCGCCAGCCGCATTGCCGCGCTGGCGCCGGGCGATCTGGATCATGTCTTCTTCGGCAACTCCGGTTCGGAAGCCGTCGACACCGCCCTGAAGATCGCGCTGGCCTATCACCGCGTCCGCGGCGAGGGCTCCCGCACCCGGCTGATCGGCCGCGAGCGCGGCTATCATGGCGTGGGCTTCGGCGGCATTTCGGTGGGCGGCATCGTCACCAACCGGCGCATGTTCGGCACGCTGCTTACCGGCGTGGACCATCTGCCCCACACCTATGACCGCTCCAAGCAGCAGTGGAGCCGGGGCGAGCCGGCCCATGGCGCCCATTTTGCCGACGAGCTGGAGCGCATCATCGGCCTGCACGGCGCCGATACCATCGCCGCCGTCATCGTCGAGCCGATGGCCGGCTCCACCGGCGTGCTGCCGCCGCCGGCCGGCTATCTGAAGCGCCTGCGCGAGATCACCGAGAAGCACGGCATCCTGCTGATCTTCGACGAGGTCATCACCGGCTTCGGCCGCCTCGGCACCTGCTTTGCCGCCGAGCGCTTCGGCGTCACCCCCGACATCCTCACCTTCGCCAAGGGCGTCACCTCGGGCACGGTGCCCATGGGCGGCGCCATCGTGAAGAAGGGCATCTATGATGCCTTCATGACCGGGCCGGAGCACGTCATCGAGCTGATGCACGGCTACACCTATTCCGGTCATCCGCTGGCCTCGGCCGCGGCGCTGGCGACCCTCGACATCTACCGTGACGAGAATGTCTTCGCCCATGTGCGCGACATCGAGTCCGGTTTTGCCGACCGCATCCATGCCCTGCGCGACGAGCCGCTGGTGGAGGACATCCGGACCATCGGTCTGGTCGCCGCCATTGATCTGGCGCCGATCCCGGGCTTCCCCGGCAAACGCGCCTATCAGGCCATGGACTGGGCCTTCCGCGAATTCGGCCTGATGATGCGGGTGACCGGCGACACCATCGCCCTCTCGCCGCCCCTCGTCATCACCGATGCCGAGCTGGACATCCTCGCCGACAAGGTGACCCGCCTCATCCGCGCGCTCGCCTGATACCAAAGATCTCTGAAAGGGACTCTTTGGTATTCCGATGCAGATTTCCCATGTCCTTGGGGCATATGAGAAATCTGCTGCTCTTCAGGCGCGCGGTGCGGTCAGCACCTGCGTGGCTGGTATGAGGTCGTCAGGCCCGCCTGCAGAGAGCAAGACCCCCGCACCGGTCCCGGTGCGGGGGTCTTCTTTTTTGTCGCTCCGTCCGGGGGGGGCGCGCCAGCGAGCGCCACAGATTCGGTTCTGCGCATCTCCCTGACGGCACTGTTGTTTCGGCCGTCTGCCCCCCCGTCTCCAATAGCGGGGCGGGGGATGATAGAGCCGGCAAAAGATGAACAGCCTGTAATCATAGCGTCATGCAGCCATGCTTCTAGTCACGGGAACGGCGAGCCCATCGCCGGCCTGTTCCTGTTGTTCTGGAGGCAGATCGTGCCGAACGGATTCCTGAAGACGGCGGTCGCCGCGCTGGCGGGACTGATGATGCTGGGTGGTGCTGCCCAGGCCCAGTCCCAGCGCATCACCGGCGCGGGCGCGAGCTTTCCCTTCCCGCTCTATTCGGCGTGGTTCCAGGCCTACGGGGCCAAGAACAAGGACACCCGGATCGAGTATCAGTCCGTCGGCTCGGGCGCCGGTGTGAAGAACTTCATCGCCCGCATCGTCGATTTCGGCGCCAGCGACGCTGCCATGACCGACGAGCAGATGGCGGAAGTCAAGGGCGGCGCGCTGGTGCTGCCGATGACCGCCGGCGAAATCGTGCTGGCCTACAATCTGCCGGGCGTGAAGGACCTGCGTCTGCCGCGGGCCGTCTATCCGGCGATCTTCTCGGGTGCCATCACCCGCTGGAATGACCCGGCAATCGTGGCCGCCAATCCGGGCGTCACCCTGCCGGACCTGCCGATCACCGTGGTCCGCCGCTCGGATTCCTCGGGCACCACCTTTGTCTTCACCCAGCATCTGAGCGCCATCGACCCGGCCTTCAAGGAAAAGGTGGGCGCGGGCACCACGGTGCAGTGGCCGGCCCAGTCGACCTTCATCGGCGCGCCGCGCAATGACGGCATCACCGCCACCGTGATGCAGACCCCGGGCGCCATCGGCTACATCGAATATGGCTATGCCAAGCTGACGAAGACGCCGTTTGCTGCGCTGGAAAACAAGTCCGGCAAGTTCATCTCGGCCGGCGATGAATCTGGTCAGGCCGCGCTCGCCAGCGCCGAGTTCAACGGCGATGATCTGCGCGTGTGGGTGACGGATCCGGCCAATCCGGAGGCCTATCCGATCGCGACCTTTACCTGGATGCTGTTCTACAAGGACAGCGGAAAGCCGGAAATCGCTGCCAAGCTGCGCGATTTCGTCGAGTGGGCGCTGGGCGACGGCCAGAAGATGGCCTCCGACCTCGGCTATATCCCGATGCCCGAAGTGGTCGTCGAGAAGGTCCGCGCCCAGGTGCCGGACATCAAGTGATTGCCGACCGCGCCCGTCCCCTCCGGCATCTGCCGGGGTGGGGCGGCTGCGCGGGCGGGTCCAAGCGCCTGACGGGGGCCTCCGGATCCGGGGTCCGGGGGGAGGGGTGTCGACGATGGGGAACAGAATGAACACGCAGGCCGGGCGACCGGGAGTGTCGGGCAAGTCGGCGTCCCAGGACCCGACGCGGATGGAATATGGGATGGACCGGGCGTTCCGCGCGCTGGCCATCGCCTGTGGCGTCGGCATGGTGGCGCTGCTCGTCTATATCCTGATCGAGATCGGGATGCAGGCCAGCCCGGCCATTCATTCCTATGGTCTCGGTTTCCTGACCAGCGGCGTCTGGGCGCCGTCCCGCGGCGAGTTCGGCATTCTCGCCGAAATCTGGGGCACGCTCTATTCGTCCCTGCTGGCGCTGGTGATTGCCGGCTTCTTCGGCGTGGCGATTGCCATCTTCCTCACCCAGGATTTCCTGCCGCCGGTGCTGGCCCATGTCTTCCGCACCATCGTGGAAATGCTCGCGGCGGTGCCCAGCGTGGTCTATGGCCTCTGGGGCATCTTCGTGGTCATCCCGGCCATCCGGCCGGCGGCCAACTGGCTGCATGAGTCCTTCGGCTTCATTCCGCTCTTTTCCACGCCCTTCAGTGGCCCGGGCATGGCGCCGGCCGTCATCGTGCTTGCCATCATGGTGCTGCCCACAGTGGCCGCCATCTCCCAGGATGCCTTCCGCCTGATCCCGTACAAGGTGAAGGAGGCCGCCTATGGCCTTGGCACCACGCGCTGGGAAGCGATCCTGAAGGTGCTGCTGCCCACCGCCTCCAACGGCGTCGCCGCCTCGCTGGTGCTGGGCTTCGGCCGGGCGCTGGGCGAGACCATGGCGCTGGCCATGATCATCGGCAACGCCAACCAGCTCAGCCTGTCGCTGTTCTCGCCGGCCAACACGCTGGCCTCGCTGCTCGCTTCCTCCTTCCCCGAGGCCGGCCAGATCGAGCTGGAGGCGCTGATGTATGCGGCGCTGGCGCTGCTGTTCATCACCGTCGTGGTCAATGTCATCGGCACGGTCATCATGGCCTATGCCTCCAGGCAGCAGGTTTCGTGAGGTCCCGGATCATGAGCACCCTCGAACTCGAAACCCGCGATGCCATGGCCGTCCTCGTGCCGGCCGATGTGCCCGACATGCGCCGCTCCCTGCTGGAGCGCCGCAATCTCGTGGACGTGCTGCTGACGGCGCTGGTCTGGGGCATGGCGATCCTTGCCGCCGTGCCGCTGATCTCCGTGCTCTACATGCTGATCACCGAAGGCGGTGCGCGGCTGAGCTGGGAGGCGCTGACTTCGCTGCCCCCCGCCGGCTTCATGCCCGGCGGCGGCTTCGGCAATGCCATCGTCGGCACCCTGGTGATGGTGGCGATCGCCAGCCTGATCGCCATTCCCCTCGGTGTGCTTGGCGGCATCTATCTCGGCGCCTTCGCCCCTTCCGGACGCCTGTCCCATGCGGTGCGCTTCGTCGCCAAGGTGATGACGGGCTTTCCGTCCATCCTCGCCGGCGTGTTCGTGTTCGGCGTGCTGGTGAAGATGATGGGCACCTATTCGGCCATTGCAGGTGGCGTGTCGCTGGCGGTGCTGATGCTGCCGACGGTGCTGCTGACGGCCGAGCAGGCCATCCGCATGGTGCCACAGCGCATGAAGGATGCGGCCTATGGCATGGGCTGCAACCCCACCCAGACGGTGCTGCAGGTGGTGCTGCCCACCGCCATGCCCGGCATCATGACCGGCGTCATGCTGGCGATTGCCGGCGCGGCGGGGGAATCCGCGCCGCTGCTCTTCACCGCGCTGTTCTCCAGCTACTGGCTGGAGGGGCTGGCCGAGCCGACCGCCTCGCTGTCCATCCTCATCTACAATTTCTCGGGCATGCCGTTCCAGAACCAGGTCGAACTCGCCTGGTCCGCCTCGCTCGTCCTCGTCCTGATCGTTCTGGTCTTCAACATCCTCAGCCGGTTGTTCGGTTCCCGCCGGGTGTGACATCGTTGATCCAAGGAGCATGATTGAAATGTCTGCCGACATGTCCGCCGTCTCTGCTGCCCCGGCCGCCTCGAACTTCGACACGACCGGCTATGCCATCGCCGCCGCCATCGACAAGATCTATTATGGCGACTTCCTCGCCGTGCGCGACAGCGCCATCGGCATCGAGAAGGGCAAGATCACCGGCTTCATCGGCCCGTCGGGCTGCGGCAAGTCCACGGTGCTGCGCAGCCTCAACCGCATGAATGATCTCATCCCGTCCTTCCGCATGGAGGGCCGGGTGGACTTCATGGGGCAGGACATCTACGCCCGCGACATCGATCCCGTCGCGGTGCGGCGCCATATCGGCATGGTGTTCCAGCAGCCGAACCCGTTCTCCATGAGCATCTATGACAATGTCGCCTTCGGCCTCAGGCTGAACCGCT
Organism: Segnochrobactraceae bacterium EtOH-i3; assembly: GCA_050689115.1. Lineage (GTDB taxonomy): Bacteria > Pseudomonadota > Alphaproteobacteria > Rhizobiales > Segnochrobactraceae > JBBSSF01. The sequence continues at coordinate 28,381 of JBOGCN010000008.1, forward strand.
TCAAGGGCGACATGGACGAGCGGGTGGAGCGGTCGCTGCGCCGCGCCGGCCTGTGGAACGAGGTCAAGGACAAGCTGAAGCAGAACGGCCTCGCCCTCTCCGGCGGCCAGCAGCAGCGCCTGTGCATTGCCCGCGCCATTGCCACCGAGCCGACGGTTCTCCTGATGGACGAGCCGTGCTCGGCGCTGGATCCCATCGCCACCCGGGTGGTGGAAGAGCTGATGCTGGAGCTGAAGTCGGATTACAGTGTCGCCATCGTCACCCACAACATGCAGCAGGCCCAGCGGGTTGCCGACATCACCGCCTTCTTCTCCGTGGACATCACCAAGGGTGGGCGCACCGGCTATCTCGTCGAGAAGGGCGAGACGGCCCAGATCTTCAAGGATCCGCGCGAGAAGCTGACCCGTGACTATATTTCGGGCCATTTCAGCTGAGCCCCGCCGCCGGCCCGGTCTCACCGGGCCGGCGGCCCAGCCCATGGGGGCGCCGATGCCCGGTGCGCTCATTGATCTCGTCGCCATCGAGGCGTCACTCTATGCGCTGGTCGAAGCCGAGAGCGCCTGCGGCGCCCGGCTGACCTGTGGCGGCTGTGAGCCGATGACCCCTGACGGTGCCCGGCGGATGCTGGAAGGCTATGCCTATGTGAACTGCCTGCTGCGGGATGGCGTGGAGCTGTTCCGCTATGGCGCCTCCATGCACTGGCTGGAGCTGAACCATGTGGTGCTGTGCGGCTCGACGCCGGCAACCCGGGCGCAATATCGCGACCACATGGCTGAGACCGAACGCTGGTTCTACGAACAGATCGGCAGCCGCATCGAATGGGGGGCGATTACCCGCTCCCGGGATCCGGTGTGGTGGGCGGCGCACGTGTTCCTGCACATCACCTCGTCGCCCCAGCTCTTCATCGAGGGCAACACCCGCACGGCGACCCTGATCGCCAGCTACATCCTCGCCAGTGGCGGCAGCGCGCCCCTGGTGATGACGCCGGAGAACCGCGCCGACTTCTGCCGGATCAGCGATGCCTGTGCCGAGCTCTCCCGCGGCGGCGCACGCACGCTCTATGCCTATCCGCGCCTGTGGCTGCAGCTGGTCCGCTTCCTGCGCACCCGCTCCGATACCGGCTTTCTGCTGGCGGCCACGCCCTGAAGATCCCGGGCGTGCGGGAAAGCCGGCGCGATCTTTTGCACCGGGACGCGGGACCGTATATAAGCGATCACCCCGCATGGCTTCCGCACAGGGAGGACTTCCATGGCCAACCAATCCCATCTGAGGGACACGGGCCGTCTCGCACCGCTGGATCCGATCTGGGCGCGTCTGCGCACCGAGGCGGAGGAAGCCGTGTGTGCCGATCCGGCCATGGGCGGTTTCTTCCACGCGGCCATTCTCGGCCATGACACCCTGGAAGACGTGGTGATCGCGCGGCTCGCCGCCCGGCTCGACAGCCGCTATGTGCCGGCCTCCCTCATCCGCCATGCCTATGCCCAGGCGCTCGCGGCCGAGCCGGAGATCGGCCAGATCTTCCGCAACGATCTCGGCGCGGTCTATGACCGCGATCCGGCGTGCGAGCGCTTCCTGGAGCCCGCCCTCTATTTCAAGGGCTTCCACGCCATCGAGACCCATCGCCTGGCCAACTGGCTGTGGCGCAACGGCCGCCACGACATGGCGCTGTTCCTGCAGAGCCGCTCGTCGGAAGTCTTCCAGACCGACATTCACCCGGCCGTGCCCATGGGCCGCGGCATCTTCCTCGATCATGCTACCGGCCTCGTGGTCGGCTCCACGGCGTCGATCGGCGATGATGTCTCGATCCTGCAGGGCGTGACGCTCGGCGGTACCGGCAAGGAATCCGGCGACCGGCACCCCAAGATCCGCCGCGGCGTGCTCATCGGCGCCGGCGCCAAGATCCTCGGCAACATCGAAGTCGGCTGCTGCTCCCGGGTGGCGGCGGGCTCCGTGGTGCTGCATCCGGTGCCGGCCCACATGACGGTCGCCGGCGTGCCGGCCAAGGTCGTCGGCCGCGCCCCTTGTGCCGAGCCGGCCCGCTCCATGGACCAGATGCTGGTCGACGAACGCGATCCGTCCGAGCAGGGCTGAGGCCGTCCCGGTTGCCCGGCAGGGCACCCTCCGGTGCGGCGCGGGCAGGCCGGACGATGCATTTTCAGGATCGGTGAAAGGGTCTAGAACCCGCCCGGGTCCGCGCGCTCAGGTGATTCTCCCTGCTCCTTCCGGCCGGGAGAGGCCCTGTCGCCGCGGCGCCCGACGCGTCCCTGACGGGCGCCCGTTGCCGGCCTGACGGGCCGGTCCGCCATGACCGCATCGTCCTGTCCATCCTGTCGCGGGAACGGGGCACTACCCGGGAGGTCCTCATGGATCGCAAGGAAATCAACCGCCTGGAGATCTATCTCCGCAACAAGTTCGAGCTGCCCGCGCTCGCCATCAAGGCGCGGCCGCGCAAGAACGATTCCGCCGAGGTGTTCATCGGCGACGAGTTCATCGGCGTGATCTATCGCGACGACGAGGATGGCGAGCTGTCCTGGAACTTCCAGATGGCCATTCTGGAAGTCGATCTCGACGAGCAGTGAGGCTTCCGGGGCCACTGGCCTCCGGCACATGACGGACCGACCGTGCCGCACCGTTGTGGTCCGGTCGTCCTCTCCCTTTGCGGCCATGATCCTGCAATGCTAGGTCTATGCAGCGGACCACGGCAGGGCATACGGGCCCCGGTTGATCCGGCCTGACTTCGGATAGGGAGTTTCTCCATGCCGCTTTATGCCCTCGATGGAACCAGGCCGGATCTGCCGCCGGCCGGCCGCCACTGGGTCGCCCCGGATGCGACCCTCATCGGGCGGGTGCGGCTGGAAGAGGATGCCAGCGTCTGGTGGAAGTCGGTGCTGCGCGGCGACAATGAGTGGATCACCATCGGCGCCCGCTCCAACATTCAGGATGGCACCGTCATCCACACCGACATGGGCTGCCCCGCAACCGTCGGGCCGGACTGCACCATCGGCCACCGGGTGATCCTGCATGGCTGCACAATCGGGGCGAACACCCTGATCGGCATGGGCGCCACGGTGCTCAACCGCGCCCGCATCGGCTCCAACTGCATCATCGGCGCCAACGCCCTGATCTCCGAGGACAAGGAGATCCCGGATTTCTCGCTGGTGGTGGGCGTGCCCGGCAAGGTGGTGCGCACCCTCGACCCGATCGTGGCCGAGACCATCCGCCGCTCGGCCGGTCACTATGTCGACAACTGGCGTCGCTACGCCGCCGGACTCGTGGAACTCTGACGGACCGGCGGGCGACGGTCTGCAATCGGGAATGACGATCTTGAAAGCCTGGTGTCTCGTGGCCGGCCTCGTGCTGGCGGCGTCTGCTGTTTCCTCCGGTCTTGCCGCGGGAGAGGTGACGCTGGATTGCAAGTCGGCGGGCAAGCTGGCGGCAACGCCGGGCATTGCCGACAAGTCACCGTCGGTGACGGGAGTGATCGAGGTCGTGGAAAACATGGCCGACGTGAAGCCGCCGATGCTGGTCGGATGCCCGGGCAAGGTGCGCGTGCTCTGCATGCCCAAGACCGCCCCGACCGCCGCCCCCGGCGACAAGGTGACCATCTCCGGCAAGATCGACGGCGCCGGCGACAACTATGTTACCGTCCAGCCGTGCACGGTCACGCCGGCGAAGTGAGATCCGGCAGCTTCGGGGGCGTCTGTCCCCGATCCCCCGACCGGGAGGCCGGGGCCTCCCGGACCCGCTCCCTTTTCCGTCAGGAAAGACTGACCGGGGAAGGGGGATGCCCGGAAAAGGAAACGGCCGCCTCATCGGGCGGCCGTTCGTGTTTTCAGGCCGCCTGCTTGAGGTCGGCGACGGCGCCGGCCTTCAGGAGCTTGTAGGTGACGGAGTCCAGAAGCGCCTGGAAGGAGGCGTCGACGATGTTGGGCGAGACGCCGATGGTGAACCAGCGGTTGCCGTCCTCGTCGCGGCTCTCGATCAGCACCCGGGTGGTGGCGCCGGTGCCGCCATTGAGGATACGGACCTTGAAGTCCACCAGCTCCAGATCGGCGATCATCGACTGATAGCGGCCGAGGTCCTTGCGGAGCGCCAGATCGAGGGCGTTGACCGGGCCGTTGCCTTCGGCGACCGACATGTGCTCCTCGCCGTCGATCACCACCTTGACGATGGCTTCGGTGACGGTGACCAGCTCGCCCTCGGCATTGAAGCGCCGCTCCACCATCACCCGGAAGCCGCGCACGTCGAAGAAGTGCGGCACGGTGCCGAGGCGGCGGCGGGCGAGGATCTCGAAGGAGGCGTCGGCCGCCTCATAGGAATAGCCCTCGGCCTCCCGCCGCTTCACTTCCGCCAGCAGGTCGTCGAGGCGCGGGTCGGCCTTGTCATAGGCGATGCCGACGCGATCCAGCTCCGCCATCAGGTTGGAGCGCCCGCCCTGATCGGACACCAGCAGCCGGCGCCGGTTGCCCACGCTCTCCGGCGGCACATGCTCGTAGGTGCGCGGATCCTTCATGATCGCCGAGGCATGGATGCCGGCCTTGGTGGCGAACGCCGTCTCGCCGACATAGGGCGCCTGACGGGCCGGCGCCCGGTTCAGCACCTCGTCGAAGGCCCGCGACACCGCGGTCAGATCGGCCAGCGCCGTCGGGCTCACGCCGGTCTCGTACTGGTCCTTGAACGGCGCCTTGAGGGCGAGGGTGGCGAGGATCGTCACCAGATTGGCATTGCCGCAGCGCTCGCCGATGCCGTTGAGGGTGCCCTGGATCTGGCGCACGCCGGCGCGCACGGCGGCCAGCGAATTGGCCACCGCCTGTCCGGTGTCGTCATGGGCATGGATCCCCAGATGATCCCCCGGCACCACCCGGCTCACTTCCATGACGATGCGGGCGACCTCGTCGGGCAGGGTGCCGCCGTTGGTGTCGCACAGCACGATCCAGCGCGCGCCGGCCTCGTAGGCCGCCCTGGCGCAGGAGAGGGTGTAGAGCGGGTTGGCCTTGAAGCCGTCGAAGAAGTGCTCGCAGTCGACCGCCACTTCCTTGCCGGCGGCAACCGCTGCCCGCACCGAGGAGCTGACCAGATCGAGATTTTCCGCCCGCGGGATGCCGAGGGCGACATCCACATGATAGTCCCAGGACTTGGCGACGAAGGTCACGGTGTCGGCAGCCGAGTCCAGCAGGGCCTGCACCCCCGGATCATTCTCCACCGAGCGGCCGGAGCGGCGCACCATGCCGAAGGCGGCGAAATGCGCCTTCTTGGTGCGGCGCTGGCCAAGGAAGGCGGTGTCCAGCGGGTTGGCGCCGGGATAGCCGCCCTCGATATAGTCGATGCCCAGACGCTCCAGGAGCGCAGTCACGGCGATCTTGTCTTCCAGCGAGAAGTCGACGCCATTGGTCTGGGCGCCATCCCGCAGGGTGGTGTCGTAGAGATAGAGCCGTTCCTTGCTCATGGTGCTCAAAGTCCCCCGTCCGGTTCCCGTCATCTTCTGTTGTTCTTGGCGGGTGTGAGGCTGAAAAAGGCTGGTGGTGTCAGGCGTCGGCCGGTGGCCAGCTGGCGGTGTCGTGGTCCGGATGCTGGAAGGACTGCAGCCGGTCCAGCGCGCCTTCGGGCATGCTCTCGTCCGTCTTCACCGCGGGGATCAGATGCAGCGCGGCAAAGAACGGCATCACCCCTTCGATGCCGTACTGGAGCACCGGCGGCACCTCCCGCGGATCATCGAGACTGCCAAGCGAGATGGCGATGGTGCCGCCCGCCTCATAATCATAGGTCAGCGGCGTGCCGCAGGCCCGGCAGAAGCCGCGGGTGACGATGGTCGACGAGCGGAAGATCGCCGGTTCCCCCCGGGTCCACACCAGATCCGCCCGCTCCACCGAGGCGAGCGGGGCGAAATAGTTGCCGAACGCCTTCTGGCACATGCGGCAATGGCAGATGGAGGCTTCGCCCGGCCGGCTCTTCAGGCCATAGCGCACCGCGCCGCACTGGCAGCCGCCGGTGAGCACATAGCCCGGCCGTTGTGTCTCGGTCTCCCCGCTCATGCCTTCACCTCCCAGGTCGTGCCGTCCTTGCTGTCCTTCAGCAGGATGCCGAGGGCGGAGAGCTCGTCGCGGATCCGGTCGGCCTCGGCGAAGTTGCGCGCCTTCTTGGCCGCCGCCCGGGCGTCGATGCGGGCGCGGATCTCGTCATCGGCGAGCGCGGCGGTGGCCGGCGCCCGGCGGGCGGCCAGATCATCGGGTCGGATGCCGAGGAAGGCGAGGGCGGCGGCGAGACCGGCGGCGGCCGCCGGATCCCGGGCCGCCTCGCCGCGCAGGCCATGCAGCTCGGCCAGCGCCTTCGGCGTGTTGAGATCGTTGCCGAGCGCCTCGACGAAGCCGGCCGGCAGGGTGGCCGCCGGCGTCACGCCGTCGGTTGCCTTCACGAAGCCGTCGAGAGCCCGGGCGCTTTCCTCCAGCCCCTTCACCGTCCAGTCGATCGGCTGGCGATAATGGGTCTTCAGCATGTTCAGCCGGATGACGTCGCCCGGCCAGTCCTTCAGCACGTCGCGGATGGTGATGAAGTTGCCGAGGGATTTCGACATCTTCTCGCCTTCCACCATCAGGAAGCCGTTGTGCATCCAGATATTGGCCATGACATCGGTGTGAAAGGCCGAGCACGACTGCGCCACTTCATTTTCATGATGCGGGAAGACAAGGTCGATGCCGCCGCCATGAATGTCGAAGGTCTCGCCGAGGTGCTTCCACGACATGGCCGAGCATTCGATGTGCCAGCCGGGCCGGCCGGGCTCGGCGATGTCGCACGGGCTTTCCCAGGCGGGCTCGCCGGGCTTGGAGGGCTTCCACAGCACGAAGTCCATGGCGTCGCGCTTGTAGGGGGCGACCTCCACCCGGGCGCCGGCCTGCATGTCCTCCAGCGGCCGGTGGGAGAGCTGGCCATAGGTGGGCATGGACGGCACGTTGAACAGCACATGCCCCTCGGCCACATAGGCATGCCCGCCGGCCACCAGCTTCTCGATGATCGCCTTCATCTCGGCGATGTGCTCGGTCGCCCGCGGCTCGATGGAGGGGCGCAGGCAGCCGAGCGCGTCCACATCCTCGTGGAACTGCGCTTCCGTCAGCGCCGTCACCTTCGCGATGGCGTCGTTCAGCGGCAGATCCGGATAGTCCCGGGCGGCGCGGGCGTTGATCTTGTCGTCGACGTCGGTGAGGTTGCGCACATAGGTCACGTGCGCCTCGCCATAGAGCGTGCGCAGCAGCCGGAACAGCAGATCGAACACGATCACCGGGCGCGCATTGCCGATATGGGCGAAGTCGTAGACCGTGGGGCCACAGACATACATCCGCACCCGCGCAGGGTCGATCGGCGCAAAGGAGCGCTTCGACCGGGAGGCCGTATCATGGAGCCGCAGGGCGGGCGAAACCGACATGGATCATCCTCAGCCGGGCTGGCCGGGGGCGTCCGTTCGGCGGAAACAAGGGTGCACGGGGACGGCCTCTGCCAGCGGGGGTCGCTTAGCAGATAATGAGAGCCGCACGGATGCGGAAAAGGGGAGCGCTTACGCGCCGGACCGTCGTCATGGGAGAACGGAGTGCCGCAAAGTCGCGGTCCGGTCAAGTGCGGGAAACCGCAGGGCGCGCGGAAAATAGGGATCGCATGGACAGGTTCTTTCGGCGCATCATTGCTCCCGGGTCGAGGGCCGGGCCCGGGCGCCTGGCGAATCCGAGGGTCTGACAATGTCGCACTTCCGCCATGCCCCCTATGCGCAGGGCGCGCGGCCCTTTTCCATCGGGCTGAAGCCGCTTGATCCCGCCACCATGTTCGAGCCGGATGCCCGTCTCGCCGCGGATCTGGCCGAAAAGGACCGGCTGATCACGGATACCCGGGATGTGGTCTGGCGCGAGCTGCCGGAAAGCCGGGCCATTCAGGCGGAGGTGCTGGCCTACATGGCCGATCACCTGCCGAAGACCTTTCCGGAGGTCTACCGCCGCAGCGAAGACGGCATGGAGATTGCCGGCAGCCGGCCGGTGCGCTTTGCCGATGAACCACCGCTGCTCTCGGCCGCCCGCATGGTGCAGGAAGACCTGCTGGTATTGTCGGGGCAGGGGCGCGGCCACCGGCTGGTGGCGGCCTCCGTCAGCTTCCCGTCGTCCTGGTCGCTGGCCGACAAGTTCGGCGGCGATCTCGACCATGTGCACGCGGCGGTGCCCGGCTACGAGAGCGATCTGGCCGCCCGGATGGGGCGCATCTTTGATAATGCCAAGGTGGGCATTCCCATGTGGCGGCTGAACTGGTCGCTTTATCCCGATGCGATCCTGCATCATCCCCAGTCCAAGCAGCGCCCGCGCGACTGGTTCGGCGCTGGCGGCGACGGGGCCTATGTGCGGGTGGAGCGCCAGACCCTGTCGCGTCTGCCGCAGACCGGCGCCATCCTCTTCACCGTGAAGATTCTCGTCGATCCCGTCTCGGCCATGCGCACCCACCCCGAGGGGCGGGCGCTGGCCTCGGGGCTGGCCGCCCAGATCCGCGGGCTGAACGAGGAGCAGCGCGCCTACAAGGCTCTCGACGGCCACGCCGAGGAAATCGCCGCCTTCCTCGATCAGGTGGCGGCCGAGGCTTGAATGCGGCCGGCCGGCCGGGCACCCTCCGGCCGGCTATTTCCCTGTCCCGATTCGGAGTTTCCGCGTGATGCGTCTTCCCAAGCCGACCCTGGTGTTCGATCTGGATGGCACCCTCGTCGATTCGGCCCCGGATCTGGTGGCGACGCTGAATGCGATTCTGTCCGAGGAGGGATACCGGCCCGTCTCCGATTCTGTCGGGCGCGGCTATATCGGGCAGGGCGCCAAGGTGATGCTGACGCGGGGGCTGGAGGCCAATGGCGCCGCGGCGGACCCGGTCCGGATCGACGCCCTCTATCACCGCTTCATCGACCATTATGTCGGCCGCATTGCCGAGGAAAGCCGGCCCTATGCCGGGGTGGAAGAGACGCTTGAGGCCGCAGCGGCCGAAGGCTGGAACCTCATCGTGCTCACCAACAAGCTGGAGCATCTGGCCTTCCGCCTGCTGGACGCCGTGGATCTCACCCGCCGCTTCACCTTCATTGCCGGACAGGACACCTTTGCCGCCCCCAAGCCGGATCCGGAGACCTTCCGGCGCGCGGTTCTGGCCGGCGGCGGCACGCTCGGCCGGGCGGTGATGATCGGCGATTCCCGCACCGACATCGACACGGCCAAGAACGCCGACGCCCCCGTCGTTGCCGTCACTTTTGGTTATACCGATGAACCCGTTCATGAAATGGCGCCGGATGCGCTGGTGGACAGCTTCGCCGAGATCCCCGCGGCGGCAGCCCGGGTGCTGACGGACCGACTTTCCCGCTGAAGGGGGCTTGACCGGTGCGATCGGGATCGGTAGACAGACGCCATTCCGGTCGACCCCGACGGAACGCCCCGCCGGGGCGGCACTGAAGGGTCTGGCAGCAAAGGGAAATTCCCCGAGCAGCCTAATGGTTGGGGCGGTTAGCTCAGCGGTAGAGCACTGCTTTCACACGGCAGGGGTCGTAGGTTCAAACCCTACACCGCCCACCATTCGGAATATCTCCTGATCAACTTCATTTCTGTGTCGCGTGTCCCGGCGGCCGGGGCTTTTCCCATATGTCGGTTCGGCATCGTGCGTGCCGAAGGCGCTCCCCGATCAGCCCGGACTCGTTGATGGTGCGTGACAGGCCGTGCTCGCCTTGCGGACTTGCCTGTCTGCGGCTCACCGCTCTGCCGGGCGGGGCAGGGGGCTATCCTGTCCCGCCCGGCGGGCGGGAGGGCGGGCTTTGCGCGATCCGGTGGGCTGAAAGTCTGCGGGAGCAAGGCCATAATGGAATGACGCCGGGGGCGGGCTGTCCGCCAGACCTTCCGGCGGCAAAGCAGGACACGTCTGCACCCCCTGCGTGATTGGTTCCTTGCGGGCGAGCAGACCGGAGGCGACGCGATCCGGAAGCGCCGACAAATGCCTTCCGGCCCCCTTGCACACCCCACGACAGGTTGACCATATAGGGGGCTGTTCGACAGGTCGGATTCAATTCACGCCAAGAGGACTTTGCCGGCTGATGTTGGATGCATGGTTGCTGCTGGTCGTTCAGGCTCTGCCGTTCGCGGGAAGTGTCGCGGCGGCCTTTCTGCCGACGCGGGCACGCAACAGTGCGGCGGTGATTGCCGGCAGCGTGTCCGTGTGCGCCCTTGCCATCATCGCCTTTCTTTATCCCCGGCTGCCCGATGATGGCGCGATCCGCCTCGTCCTGACCTGGCTGCCCACTCTGGGCATCGACTTCACGCTCCGGCTCAACGGCCTGTCGTGGCTGTTCTCCATCCTCGTTCTCGGCATCGGCGCGCTCGTTGTGCTCTATGCCCGTTATTATATGTCCTCCGAAGACCCGGTTCCGAGATTTTTCTCGTTTCTGCTGGCCTTCATGGGGGCGATGACCGGTGTCGTTCTTTCAGGAAATCTGATTCAGATCATCTTTTTCTGGGAGATGACGAGTATTTTCTCGTTCCTGCTGATCGGATACTGGCATCATAATCAGGCCGCCCGGGATGGCGCGCGCATGGCGCTGGTGGTGACGGCGGCCGGTGGCGTGTGCCTGCTGGTGGGCTTCCTGCTGCTGGGGCGGATTGCCGGCAGCTATGATCTGGACCGGGTGCTGGCCGAAGGGGCGGTGATCCAGGCAAGCCCGATCTATCTGCCGATGCTGGTCATGATCCTGCTGGGGGCGTTCACCAAGAGCGCCCAGGTGCCGTTCCATTTCTGGCTGCCCCAGGCCATGGCGGCGCCGACGCCGGTGTCGGCCTATCTGCATTCGGCCACCATGGTGAAGGCCGGCATCTTCATTCTGACCCTGTTCTGGCCGGTGCTGTCGGGCACGGATGCCTGGTTCTTCCTGGTCACGGGTGCGGGCGTGCTGACCCTGCTGGTCGGCGCCTGGTCGGCGATTTTCAAGCATGATCTCAAGGGCCTGCTGGCCTATTCGACCATCAGCCATCTGGGGCTGATCACCCTGCTTCTGGGGCTCGGCAGCCCGCTTGCCGCCGTTGCCGCCATCTTCCACACCGCCAACCACGCCACCTTCAAGGCATCGCTGTTCATGGCGGCCGGCATCATCGACCACGAGACCGGCACCCGCGACCTGCGCCGTCTCTCGGGGCTGTACCGGTTCATGCCCATCACGGCGACGCTGGCCATGGTGGCGGCGGCGGCGATGGCCGGTGTGCCGCTGCTGAACGGCTTCCTCTCCAAGGAAATGTTCCTGGCGGAGGTGCTGGAATCCCATTCCGACACGCTGCTTGACCGGTCCCTGCCGGTGCTGGCGACGGTCGCCAGCGCCTTCAGCGTGCTCTATTCGCTGCGCTTCATCCATCAGACCTTCTTCGGTCCGCCGCCGGTGGATCTGCCCCGGGTGCCCCATGAGCCACCGTCCTGGATGCGGCGGCCGGTGGAGATCCTGGTGCTGATCTGCCTGCTGGTGGGCATGCTGCCGGCCATCACCATGGGGCCCTTCCTCGCCACCGCCGTTCAGGCGGTTCTGGGCGAGCGCACGCCGGTCTACAGCCTTGCCATCTGGCATGGCGTCAACGCGCCGCTGCTGATGAGCGTCATCGCCCTCGTCGCCGGCGTGGGGCTCTATGTGATCTTCCGCGACCGGCTGAGCACGGTCACCCATTCCCCGCTGATCGGCCACCTGAAGGCCCGGCGGACATTCGATCTGGTGATGGAGGCGCTGTCGGACGGGGCGCGCTGGCTGGAAGGCCGGCTTGGTACCCACCGGCTTCAGGTCCAGCTCCGGCTGCTGGTCGGCACGGCCCTGGTGGCCGCAGCCCTGCCGGTCATCCGCTTCGGCTACATGCGCGGGCCGATGCCGGAAACCCTCATTGATCCTGTCTTCGGCGTCACCTGGGTGATCGGCGGTGCGGCGGCGATTGCGGCGGCGTGGCAGGCCAAATATCACCGGCTGGTGGCGGTGGTGCTCGTGGGCGTGTCGGGGCTGGCCACCTGCATCAGCTTCGTCTGGCTGTCGGCGCCCGATCTCGCCGTTACCCAGCTGCTCGTGGAGGTGGTGACGGTGACGCTGCTGCTTCTGGCGCTGCGCTGGCTGCCCAAGCGTCTGCCCGATGTCTGGACCGACGCGCGCAAGCCGCTGTCCGTCATCGTGCGGCGCGTGCTCGATCTGACGGTGGCCGTGCTGGCAGGCGGCGGCGCGACGGCACTTGCCTATGCCATGATGACCCGGCCGATGCCGGACACCATCTCGCGCGCCTTCATCGAGCGCTCCTATCCGGAGGCCGGCGGCACCAATGTGGTGAATGTGCTGCTGGTCGATTTCCGCGGCTTTGATACGCTGGGCGAAATCACCGTGCTGGCCATCGTGGCCATCACCGTGTTCTCGCTGCTGCGCCGCTTCCGGCCGGCGCCGGAAAGCGTCGAGGCGCCCGAGCTGCAGCAGATCCAGAACGCCTATGACGAGGCCGCCGAGAACCGCAAGCCCGGTGACACCCTCAGCGATTATCTGCGCCTGCCGCGGCTGACATCGGAACTGCTGTTTCCCGTCATCATCACCTTTGCGGTCTATCTGCTGATGCGGGGGCATGATCTGCCCGGCGGCGGCTTTGCGGCCGGCGTCACCATGTCGATCGCCCTCATCCTGCAATATATGGTGTCCGGCACGCGCTCCATCGAGGAGCGGCTCTATGTGCAGCCGTTGCGCTGGATGGGCGGTGGCCTCCTGCTGGCCGCCTTCACCGGGCTGGCCGCGTGGGGCTTCGGCTATCCCTTCCTCAAGACCTATTTCCGCTATGTCGACCTTCCCGTCTTCGGCAAGGTGCCGGTGGCCAGTGCCCTCCTGTTCGATATCGGCGTGTTCGCGCTGGTGGTGGGGGCGACCGTGCTGATGCTCATCGCCATCGCCCACCAGTCGATCCGCGCGCCCTATCTTTCGCGCAAGGGACGGGCGGCCCAGACCCGCACCGAGGAGGACGCCTGATGGAACTCGCTCTGGCGCTCGCCATTGGCGTGCTCACGGCCTCGGGCGTGTGGCTCATCCTCAGACCCCGCACCTTTCAGGTCATCATGGGGCTGGCGCTGATGTCCTATGCGGTGAACCTGTTCATCCTCGCGGCCGGACGGCTGAAGACGGATGCGCCGCCCATTCTGGACAAAGCCAGGCCCTTTGATCCCGCCCTCTATGCCGATCCGCTGCCCCAGGCCCTGGTGCTGACGGCCATCGTCATTTCCTTTGCGACGACGGCGCTCATGCTGGTCGTCCTGATCGTCTCGCGCGGTCTGACCCGAACCGACCATGTGGATGGCAGGGAGAATGGCGCATGAGGGACGTGACCTCCCATCTCGTCATCGCCCCGATCCTGCTGCCCCTGATCGTCGGCGCGCTGATGCTGCTGCTCGACGAGCGCCAGCGCTGGCTGAAGCGCTGGCTCAGCCTCGGCACCACGGTCATCCTGATCGGCATCTCGGTCCTGCTGGTCCGCTTCGTCTCCGGGGCGGAGCTCTATGGCGCGCCGGTGCCGCAGGTCTATCTGCTCGGCAACTGGCCGGCGCCCTTCGGCATCGTGCTGGTGGCCGACCGGCTGTCATCAATGATGGTGCTGCTCACCAGCGTCCTCGGCTTCTGCGCTCTCTATTATGCGCTGGCGCGCTGGGACAAGGCCGGCCCGCGCTTCCACTCCCTGTTCCTGTTCCTGCTGATGGGGCTGAACGGCGCCTTCCTGACCGGCGACATTTTCAACCTCTTCGTGTTCTTCGAGGTCTTTCTGGCCGCATCCTACGGGCTGGCGCTGCATGGTTCCGGCATCGCGCGCACCCGGGCGAGCCTGCATTATATCGCCATCAACGTGGCGACCTCGCTGCTGTTCCTCATCGGCGTCGCCCTGATCTATTCCGTCACCGGCACCCTCAACATGGCCCATCTGGCCACCCGGGTGCCGGATGTCGGGCCGGATGACATTCCCCTGCTGGAGGCCGGCGCCGCCGTGCTCGGCATCGCCTTTCTGGTGAAAGCGGGCATGTGGCCGCTGTGCTTCTGGCTGCCGACGACCTATGCCGCGGCCGCGCCGCCGGTGGCGGCCGTGTTCTCGATCCTGTCGAAGGTCGGCCTCTACATCATCCTGCGGCTCTATTCGCTTGCCTTTGGCGCCGGAACCGGCCCAGCGGCGGGCTTTGCCAATGACTGGCTGACGGTGGCCGGGCTGGTCACCATGGGCTTCGGCACCATCGCCATTCTCGCCTCCCGCCGTCTCAGCTACATGGCCGGCTGCTATGTGCTCGTGTCGTCCGGCATCCTGCTGACCGTCGTCGGATCCGGCTCGATCGCGGTGCAGACCGGCGGGATCTTCTATCTCGTCTCGTCGACGCTGGCGGTGGCGGCGCTGTTCCTCATCATCGAGCCGGTGGAGCGCTACGCCTCCGAGGCCGAGGAAGAGGAGCCGGACGCCCGCGACGGACCGGTGTTCGGGGATGAATATACCGACGATCCGGAAGAGGAGTCCGAGGTCGGCATCGTCATTCCGGGAACGGTGGCGCTGCTGGGTGGCGGGTTCATCTTCTGTGCGCTGCTGCTGGCCGGCCTGCCGCCGCTGTCGGGCTTCATCGCCAAGTTCGCCATTCTCGATGGCTTCTTCCGCAATGGCATCGACGCCACCACCTGGACGCTGGCGACCCTGATCATCCTGTCGGGACTTTCGACCCTCATCGTCATGACCCGCAGCGGCATCGACTTGCTGTGGGCCACCGGCGAAAAGGGCGAGGGCCATCCGCCGGCGCGCATCAACGCGCTGGAGGCGGTGCCGGTCGGCATTCTGCTGGCGGCCTGTCTGGCGCTGATGCTGCTGGCCGATCCGGCGATGCGCTATGCCGGCGCCACCGCGCGGGCACTTTCGGACAATCAGGCCTATATCAGCGGCGTGCTGAACGCGATACGCGCCGAGCCCGGCACCGGGACGATCAACGGGGAGCCCGCACCATGAGGCGCTGGTTCCGCTATCCGGTACTGACCGCCGCTCTGGTCGCGATGTGGCTGCTGCTGCAGCAGTCCATGGCGCCCGGCCAGTGGGTCATCGGCATTCTGGTCGCCCTTGTCGCCTGCCGGGCCATGGCGGCTCTCCAGCCGCAGGAGGTGCGCTTCCGCTGGAGCCTGGCGATCCCGAAGCTGTTCGGCGTCGTGCTGACCGACATCTTCCGCTCGAATGTAGCCGTCGGACGGATCATCCTGTCCCGGAAGATGCGGCCGCGCCGGTCGGGGTTCATGATGATCCCCCTCGACATGACAAACCCGCACGGCCTCGCCATGCTCGCCCTCATCATGACGGCGACACCGGGCACATTGTGGGTGCAGCATGATGCGGCCCGCGGCGTGCTGATCATGCACGTGCTCGATCTCATTGACGAAAGCGACTGGGTGACCCTGATCAAGGGGCGCTACGAACGGCTGCTGATGGAGATCTTCATATGAGTACGCTGCTTCTCGCCTATGCCATCACGCTGTCCCAGGTGCTGCTCGGCTGTGCCATGGCGTGCGCGACGTGGCGCATCGTCATCGGCCCGCGCGCCCATGACCGGGTGCTGGGGCTCGACTGTCTCTATGTCACGGCGATGATCCTGATCCTCACCTACGGCATCCAGACCGGAGAGCCGCTCTATTTCGAGGCCGCGCTGGTCATCGCCCTGCTGGGCTTTGTCAGCACCATGGCGCTGTCGAAATTCCTCATGCGCGGGGAGGTGATCGAGTGATCGAGGCTCCGGACCTGCCGGCATGGGCGGCCCTTCTGGTGGCGCTCCTCGTGGTGGCCGGGGCGGCCATCACCCTCATCGGAACCATCGGCCTGATCCGCCTCAAGACCTTCTACGAGCGGGTCCATGCGCCCACCCTCGGCACCACGCTCGGGGCGGGCTGCGTGCTGGTGGCCTCCATTCTCTGCTTCTCCGTGCTGGAGACCCGGCCGGTACTGCAGGAAATCCTGATCGCCGTGTTCGTCACGGTCACCACGCCGGTGACGCTGATGCTGCTGGTGCGGGCCTCCGTGCAGCGCGATGGCACCGTGGAGCGCCTGTCCCGGCCGCCGGAACAGGCGCCGGACAACGATGGCCCGCCCGCCTGAGCGGGAGGAGGCGTTCCCCCTTGGGGGGGCTTTCTGGAGAGGAGAGCCCGATCCTGCCGGGAAGAACTTTATTTTCCTGAGAAATCTGCAATTTCCAGACGCCCCGTGACACCAAGCGCACGAAGTGCTGACCGCACCTTGGCTTGAAGAGCAGCAGATTTCTCATCTGCCCCAAGGCCATGAGAGATCCGCATCGGCATACCACAAGGATCCTATTCAAGAATCTTTGTTACAAGGCTCCCCGCGCCGTGTCGCTGGAGCGGTACCGTCTATCCCGTGAGGAAAGACTGATGGCCCGTCTGGTCGCCGAGCGCGGGGATGTCGTGCCGCTGCTGGGAGAGGTGTTCCGGCGCTACGGCTTCGAGGGGGCCAGCATCGCCCGCATCACAGCCGGGACGAGCCTCGGCAAGGGCAGCCTCCACCACTTCTTTTCCGGCGGACAGGACGAGATGGCCGAGGCGGTGCTGGGCCATATCCGCGACTGGTTCGAGGCCGAGGTGTTCGCGCCACTGGAGCAGGATCCGCCAAGAGAGGCGATCGGGCAGATGCTCGTCAGCGTCGACCGCTATTTCCGCTCGGGCCGGCGCATCTGCCTTGTGGGGGCCTTTGCGCTGGAGGACACCCGCGACCGTTTTGCCGCGGCCGTGCGCGGCTATTTCGGGCGCTGGCTGGCGGTTCTTTCGGGGGCGCTGGTGCGGGCCGGTCTGGAGGTGGCGGAGGCCGACAGCCTTGCCCGCGCCGCGGTGGCCGGCATTCAGGGCGCGCTCATCCTGAGCCGCGCTCTGGACGATACGGCCCCGTTCACCGCGCTGCTCGACGGACACCGCCGCGTGCTTCTGCAGGCCCTGCCGGAAAAGCCCTCCTAAAAAGCCGGGACGCGCGGTCTCGGGGGAGACCGCGCGTCGGGGAGGTCGATCAGGCGGCGGCGCGGCGGCGCTGCTCGTTGATCTGGTTGTCGACACCATCGATCAGAGCGGTCAGGTGGATGTCGAAGGTGATCTCGGCGAACGGCCCGTTCAGACCGGCGGCGTGGATGCTCTCCTCGTCGGTCTTCTCGACCAGATGCGGCACCAGACCGTCCCGGGTGGCATAGGCGAAGTCGTCGTTGACCAGCGGATCGCCTTCGATATTGATCTGGGTGGTCAGCTTGCGATGACCATCGGCGCTGATGAAGAAGTGGATGTGCGCCGGGCGCTGGCCATGACGGCCGAGGCCGGAGAGCAGCTTCTCGGTCGGGCTTCCCGGGGGCACGCCATAGCCATTCGGCACGATGCTCTGGAAGCGATACTGGCCGTTCTGGTCGGCAATGATCGTCCGGCGCATGTTGAACGGGCTCTGCTTGCCGGTCGGGTCGAAGTGCGAGTAGAAGCCGCGGGTGTCGCAGTGCCAGACTTCCACCGTGGCGCCCGGAACCGGCTTGCCATCGGCGCCATAGACGGTGCCGCGGGTGATGAGGGTGTGGCCGTCCGGGTCATTGCCATCATCGAGACGGGCAAAGCCGGTGCTGACAGGCGCGCCGGCGACATAGAGCGGCCCTTCGATGGTCCGCGGCGTCGGGTTCTCGATGCCAAGGGCGGCATCAATGGCGTCCAGACGCTCGTCCAGGAAGTGGTCAAGGCCGAGGCCGGGGGAAATCAGGCCCGCCTGTCCGGCAGCCCCCAGATCGTTCAGCCACGCAATGCCGGTCCAGTATTCATCCGGGGTGATATCGAGGTCATCGATCGCCTTGAACAGATCCGAGACGATGCGGTGAATGATCTGCTTGAGGCGCGGATTGCCACCTTCCTTGTCGAGGCCGCTGAGGGTGTTCAGGAAGGTCTGGATATCCGGGCGATCAAAGATCTGGACAGTCATTCTTGTTCCTCCGTAGGATTTTTTTTGAAACCGGGCCGCAGGCAGCCTCGTTGGGCGCGCGGTCCGGGGGTCAGCTGTCGTCGTCGCGGATCGACGAGGGATGGCGCAGCAGCGGCGTCACCTGAATGCGCATGAAGCGGAACAGCGGCAGGCCTGACAGGATGTCATGCAGCTCGGTATTATCCTTCACGTCAAAGATGCTGTAATTCGCGTATTCGCCCGCCAGCCGCCAGATATGGCGCCACTTGCCCTCGCGCTGGAGCGCCTGGGAGTAGGCCTTTTCTTCCGCCAGAATGCGGGCGACCTCGGCAGCGGGAAGATCCCGGGGAATGGACACGTCCATCCGGACATGGAAAAGCATAGGTCTCGGTCCTTCACTGGGCGACGCTGATGGTCTTGCGCAGCCCGTTGCGGGAGAGGAAGGCGACGCGGTCCTCGTCCAGCTCGATGCCGAGGCCCGGCCCGGCGGGGACGGTCAGCTCGAAATCGCTGTAGTCGAGGGGCGTGCGCAGGATTTCTTCGGTGAGGAGCAGGGGGCCGAACAGCTCCGTGCCCCACTGCAGGTTCGCGAAGGTGGCGAAGGCGTGGGCCGAGACGATCGTGCCGACGGCGCCTTCCAGCATGGTTCCGCCATAGAGGCCGATGCCGGCGGCGTCGGCGATGGCGGCCACCCGCAGGGCATTGAACGGGCCGCCGCTCTGCTCGACCTTGACAGCGAACACATCGGCGCCGCTGACCCGGGCCAGCTCGAACGCGGACTCCGGACCGGTCAGGGATTCATCGGCCATCAGGGCGGTAGGGAAACGGCGCACCAGACGGGCGAGGCCCGCCGCCGAAGACACCGGCTGCTCGACCAGCTCGCACCCGGCATCCGCCAGAGCCGCCATGCCGTGCGCCGCCTCGGTCTCGCTCCAGGCCATGTTGACGTCGACCCGCACCGCCCCGCGCTCGCCCAGCGCGCGCTTGATGGCGGCGACATGGGCAATGTCCTCGCGCAGGGATTTGGCGCCGATCTTGAGCTTGAAGATGCGGTGCCGGCGCAGGTCCAGCATCTTCTCGGCCTCGGCGATGTCGCGGGCGGTGTCGCCGGAGGCCAGCGTCCAGGCAACCGGCAGCCGGTCGCGTCGGCGCCCGCCCAGAAGCTCGCTCACCGGCAGGCCAAGGCGCTTGCCATGGGCATCGAGCAGTGCCGTTTCCACCGCCGACTTGGCGAAGCGGTTGTCCTTCACCATCTTGCCGACACGCGCCATCAGGGCCTGCACCCGGGTGGCATCCTGTCCGATCATCACCGGGGCGAAATAGAGGTCCACGGCGAGCTTCATGCTCTCCGGGCTCTCGCCGCCATAAGCGAGGCCGCCGATGGTGGTGCCTTCCCCGATGCCGGTAACACCGTCGCTGCAATGAACCCGCACCAGCATCAGGGTCTGGCCGGTCATGGTGGCGACGGACAGCTTGTGGGGCCGGATGGTGGGCAGATCGACCAGCAGGGTCTCGATCCGCTCGACGACGGCCGGGGTGGTCTGGGACATGGGCGGGGAGGCGACGGGCGTGTTCATGGCGCCCAAGGTGCGACAGCGCCCGGTCTGGCGTCCAACACGATTTACGTTTGGAATAATATGATAAAGGTATGGTGCGCCCCTCAAACGCGGATTTCGGTTCGTTTTTGTGCAGTGCCATATCCGGTCTGACAGGGTGGTGCGGGCCCGCAAACAGGGAGAGAGGGATCATGGAGCTGCGCCAGTTGCGCTATTTCGTGGCCGTGGCACGGGAGCGCAATTTCACCCGCGCGGCCCAGATGCTGAACATCGCCCAGCCGCCGCTCAGCCGTCAGATCCAGCTTCTGGAGGAGGAGCTCGGGGTCATCCTGGTGCTGCGTGACAGCCGTCCGGTGAAGCTGACCGATGCCGGCCGGCTGTTCTATGAGCAGGCGTTGCAGATCCTCGGGCGCATGGAGCAGCTGCGCGCCGCCACCCGGCGGGTGGGGCTGAACCAGAACAGCGTTCTCTCGATCGGCTTCGTCGCCTCAACCCTCTATGGCGGGTTGCCATCTCTGGTGCGCAAGTTGCGCCAGCATGCACCGGAGCTCGATATCCAGCTTCTGGAGCTGCTCTCGGTGCAGCAGATCCCGGCCCTGAAGGAGGGGCGGATCGATGTCGGCTTCGGCCGCATGCGGCACAGCGATCCCAATGTCATCGGCATCGTGCTGCACGAGGAGCGGCTGGCGCTGGCGATCCCCAAGAACACGCCGCTGGCAGAGGCGTCGGATCCCCTCCCGATCTCGGCATTGGCCGGACAGAAGCTGATCGTCTACCCCAAGGAGCCCCGGCCCGGTTATGCCGATCATGTCCTCGGCCTGCTGCATGGTCAGGATGTGCGCCCGGGCGAGGTGCAGGAAGTGCGGGAAATCCAGACCGCCCTGGGGCTGGTGGCGGCGGAAGCCGGCCTGTGCATCGTGCCGGCGTCGGCCCGGCAGATGCGCACAGACGTGCATTATCGCCTGATCGAGGGCGACGATGCGACCTCGCCGGTGATCCTCAATCACCGGATCGGCGACCAGTCAGCCCATATCACGCTCCTCAAGCAGCTGATTCAGGAGACTTATGCCAAAGGTCCCTGAAGAGGATCCTTTGGCAGGCCGATGCGGATTTCTCATGTCCTTGAGGGCAGATGAGAAACCTCTGTTGTTCAGGCGCGAAGGTGCGCTCGGCACTTGCGTGCCTGGTATGATGCGGAAAATCCGCCCGGATAGCCGGTCCGGACTGCGCCTCAGGGGCGGGGGGCGGTGACGGCGCTCCACTGGCGGCGATAGTCCGAGGGCGGGCAGCCCATCCAGCGGGTGAAGGCCCGGGTGAAGCTGGCGTGGGTCTCGTAGCCGAGCGAAAGGGCGATCTCCAGAACCGAAAGCTCCGTCTCGATCAGCAGACGCTGGGCCCGGGCGCGGAGGGCGGACTCGATCACCTCGCGGTAGGTCCATCCTGCCTGGCGCAGCCGGCGCTGCAGCCCCTGAACGCCGAGGCCGACCATGCGGGCGGCACCCTCAATGTCGGTCTGGCCATCGAGAAGGCGCAGGGCGACGACGGCGGAAAGCACGTGGGCCGGATCCGGCGCATCGGCGAGGATCACGTCGGCGCGCACATCTCTCAGCGTCACGATGCGCCCGGCCGGCGCGCGCGGCGGGCGCCGGGCGGCGAGATCCGGGAGGCGCAGGGAGAGGCCGGTGCCGGGCTGTCCGCACAGCAGGGGAATGCCGAGCCGGTCCTCGATGACACCGGCGTTGGCGTCGCGGGCATAAGCGACGTGCAGACGGTCCGGCTTGTGGTCCGAGCCCAGAAAGAACCGGATGAAGCTCAGGAGCGGCGGCAGCATGTGGTCGCAATAGGCGGTGCTGTCGACATCCAGCACCGGGGTGTGAAAGTGCACCGCGAGGCCGTTGCCATCGGGCACAAGCTCCAGCCGGGCACCGCTGGCATGGGCCCGGCAGGTGCGGGCGCCCCGGCGCAGGGCCTCGCCAAGGGTGGCGCCCCCGGCGGCATATTCTGCCCAGAGTCCATAGCCGCGATAGGTCATGCGCGTGCCGACCTCCAGACCGAAGGCGCGGTCGTCCAGCAGATGGCGGCTGCGCTCGAACAGGCTGGCCATGGTGCGCAACGGCATGGGCGTGGCCGGCATATCGCGCAGCGCCATCGGCAACCCCTCGGCCTGAAACAGCTCCGCCAGCCGGCGCTCGCCCGCAAGGGTCTCCACGAGACCGGGCAGATCGCCAAAGCCGGCCGCCCGCACGAGGGCGATGGATGGGGCGACGGAGAATGCGGGGGTGATCACTGAGCCTCTCTCCCTGACGCAAAAGGAGAAGCACGGAGAACGGGAAGGGCGCAAGGTCCGGTCAAATCGCGATTCCGCGTCCGGCGGACCGCATGTGTCCGGCGGTGCTGCCGGCGGGCGCGGGACAGGAGTGGGCTGATTGTGCACGGAAAATGCCATACCCGTGTCGGTTGCCCGTCTCCTCTGCACTTCCCGTTGGCACCCGCGCAGTCCGGGCGTCATCTGAAGGGCGCGCAGAAAAAACCTCAGGGAGACGGAATCTGATGAGGCTGATTGCCCGTGTGCTCACCGTTGCGGCGCTGCTGCTGTCGTCTCTGGGCGTGGCCTTTGCGGATCCGCTGGCCTCGTGGAATGACGGCGCGGCCAAGACGGCCATCGAGAGCTTCGTGCAGACGGTGACCGACCCCAACAGCGCCGATTTCGTGCCGCCGGCCGACCGCGTCGCCGTGTTCGACAATGACGGCACCCTGTGGGTCGAGCAGCCCATGTACACCCAGCTCGCCTTCGCCCTCGACCGGGTGCGGGAGCTGGCGCCGGCCCATCCGGAATGGCAGCAGAACCCGGTGCTGAAGGCCGCCATCGACGGCGACCTCAAGACGCTGGCCGCCTCCGGCGAAAAGGGCCTGATCGAGCTGGTGATGGTGACCCATGCCGGCATGACGCCCGACGCATTCCAGGCGCTCGTGACCGACTGGCTGGCCAAGGCCGAACATCCCCGCTTCAAGCGTCCCTATACCGAGCTCGTCTACCAGCCGATGCTGGAGCTGCTCGACTATCTGCGCGCCAACGGCTTCACCACCTACATCGTCTCCGGCGGCGGCATCGAGTTCATGCGGCCGTGGACGGAACAGGTCTATGGCGTGCCGCCGGCCCAGGTGGTCGGGTCGAGCATCAAGACGAAATTCGAGATGGTCGATGGCAAGCCGGTGCTCATGCGCCTGCCGGAAGTGAATTTCATTGATGATGGCGCCGGCAAGCCGGTCGGCATCAACCAGCACATCGGCCAGCGCCCCATCGCCGCCTTCGGCAATTCGGATGGCGACCTGCAGATGCTGCAGTGGACCACGGCCGGCGAGGGCGCCCGCTTCGGTCTCATCGTTCATCACACCGATGCCGAGCGCGAATATGCCTATGACCGCACGTCGCCCTTCGGTCATCTCGACAAGGCTCTCGATGCGGCCCCGGCAGAAGGCTGGACCGTCGTCGACATGAAGGCCGACTGGAAGACCATCTTCCCGCCGGCGAAATGATCCTCACCCCCCCGGAAGCAAACCGATCAGTCCCGTCCGCAACTGGCGGGACGCAACAGTGGACGTGACACATGAAATCGGCCTTCTCGACTGTTCTGGCTGTCGCCGTCACGGTGACGGTCGCGGGCTGGGGCTCTGCCCAGGCCCAGACGACCAAGCCCGCCGCCACGGCCAAGAAGCCGAACATCCTGCTGATCGTTTCCGACGATACCGGCTGGGGTGATCTCGGCACCTATATGGGCGGCCAGCGCCGCGGCATGGCCACGCCCAATCTCGACGAGATGGCGAAGGAGGGCATGACCTTCACCAGCTTCTATGGCCAGCCGAGCTGCACCCCCGGCCGCGCGGCCATCCAGACCGGGCGCATCCCCAACCGCTCGGGCATGACCACCGTGGCCTTCCAGGGCCAGGGCGGCGGTCTGCCCCATGCGGAGTGGACGCTGGCGTCCGTTCTCAAGCAGGGCGGCTACAAGACCTACTTCACCGGCAAGTGGCACCTTGGCGAGGCAGACTATTCCCTGCCCAACGCTCAGGGCTATGACGTGATGAAGTATGCGTTCCTCTATCATCTGAACGCCTACACCTATGCCGATCCCAAGTGGTTCCCGGCCATGAGCCCGGAACTGCGCGAGATGTTCCAGAAGGTCACCAAGGGCGCGCTGTCGGGCAATGCCGGCGAGGTGCCGAAGCAGGACTTCTCGGTCAACGGCGAATATGTCAACACGCCGGAAAAGGGCGTGGTCGGCATTCCCTTCCTCGACGAATATGTCGAGAAGGCCACCATGGAGTTCCTGGAGGACGCGGCCAAGAATCCGGGCCAGCCGTTCTTCATCAACGTCAACTTCATGAAGAACCACCAGCCGAACCTGCCGGCGCCGGAGTTCATCGGCAAGTCCGCGGCCAAGTCGAAATATGCCGACTCGGTGGTCGAGCTGGATACCCGCATCGGTCAGGTGCTGAAGAAGCTCGATGACCTGGGCCTCGCCGAAAACACCGTGGTGTTCTACACCGTCGACAACGGCGCCTGGCAGGATGTCTATCCGGATGCGGGCTACACCCCGTTCCGCGGCACCAAGGGCACCGTGCGTGAGGGCGGCAACCTCGTGCCGTCCATGGTGCGCTGGCCCGGCAAGGTGCCGGCTGACTCCAAGAGCGACGACATCACCGGCGGTCTCGACCTGATGGCGACCTTCGCGTCGATTGCCGGCGTGCCGCTGCCGACCAAGGACCGCGACGGCCAGCCGATCATCTTCGACAGCTTCGACATGACCCCGGTGTGGACCGGCACGGGCGAAGACCCGCGCAAGAGCTGGTTCTACTTCACCGAGAACGAGCTGACCCCGGGCGCTCTGCGCGTCGGCGCGTTCAAGTACGTCTTCAACCTGCGCGGCGATGACGGCGCGGCCACCGGTGCGCTCGCCGTCGATACCAATCAGGGCTGGAAGGGTCCGGAGAAGTATGTCGCGACGGTGCCGCAGGTGTTCGACCTCTATGCCGATCCGCAGGAGCGCTACGACATCTTCATGACCACCTTCACGGAAAGCACCTGGGCGATGGTGCCGGCCAACGAGGCGGTGCAGGCTCTCATGAAGACCTACATCCAGTATCCGCCGCGCAAGCCCCAGAGCGAGGCCTATTCCGGCCCCATCACCCTGTCCCAGTATGAGCGCTTCAAGTTCGTGCAGGACGCTCTGAAGGAAGGCGGCTTCGCCCTGTCGCTGCCGACCGGCAACTGAGGCCGGTCCCGGTGGGCAGGGGCAGCTCCCGCCCACCGGATGTGTCAGCTTTGCAGATGCGAACGGCGGCAGGGTGACCTGCCGCCGTTCGGCGTTTCCGGGGGCCCCTCGGGAGGCGTCAGCCGGCCAGAAGGGCGGTTGCGGCGCGCCGGGCGATCATCACCGTCGGGGCATTGGTGTTGGCCGAGGTGATCGCCGGCATCACCGAGGCGTCGGCGACCCGGAGGCCGGCAATGCCGCGCACCCGGAGATCGGAATCCACCACGGCAGCGTCGTCCGCGCCCATGCGGCAGGTGCCCGTCGGGTGGAAGACGCTCGCCGCGGTCGACCGGATCCACGCATCCAGCGCGTCATCATCCTGAAGCGACACCCCGGGGGAAAGCTCCGCGCCGCGCCAGCCATCGAAGGCGGAGGCGGCGAAGATGCGGCGCAGCACCCGCACGCCGGCGCGCAGCACCCGCCGGTCGGTTTCCGCCGACAGATAATTCGGGTCGATCAGCGGCGGTGCCAGGGGATCCGGCCCCGAGAGCTTGATCGTGCCGCGGCTGTGGGGCCGCATCTGGCAGATATTGGCGAAGAAGCCGTCTTCTTCCCGGGCCCCCGGCGGGGCGCGGAACGGGTTGACGCGGATGGTGGCCGAGGAGAGCGCCGGCATGAAATGGCTCTGCAGGTCCGGCTCCTCCAGTCCCGGTTCGGACTTGAAGAAGCCGCCCACCAGCAGCGGGAAGCAGGAGGCGGGCCCGGTGCCGAGGGCCAGCGCCTGCAGGAGGGCGAGGCCGGCGCGGTCCACCCGCAGCAGGTCGTTCAGTCCGCCGGGCTTCAGCGCCACATGCTCGACGCGCACCAGCAGATGATCCTGCAGGTTGCGGCCGACCTCCCGCCGGTCGAGGACGGGCGTCACGCCGGCGGCCTGCAACTCGTCCGCCGGGCCGATGCCCGAGGAGAGCAGGATGCGCGGCGAGCCGACGGTGCCGGCGCACAGCACGATCTCCTTGCGGGCCCGCACCAGGCCGTCCACCCCGCCGCGACGCACGAGGAGGCCGCTGGCCCGCCCGTCGGTGATTTCCACCCGCAGGGTTTCGGTGCTGTCGAGCACGGTGAGGTTGGAGCCCGCCGGCAGGGCTTTCAGCAGCTTGCCGGTGGAGGCACGCCGCCCGCCGCGGATGTTGAACACATAGCGGCCGGCGCCCTCGGGACGGGGGCCGTTGAAATCGGCGCTGCGGCCGAGGCCGGCTTCCGCGGCGCCCTCAAGATAGGCGTCATAGAGCCCGGTCCACCAGGACGGCTTCTCGATGCCGAGGGCCTTGCCGGTGCCGCCGGCGGCCGGGATCGCCTCCAGCTCCTCAAAGATCGGTGCGACCTTTTCCCACGACCAGTCGCGCAGGCCCGTCTGGGCCCAGTGGTCATAGTCCGAGGGCAGGCCCCGGGCCCAGACCATGCCGTTGATGGCACCCGAGCCGCCCACCACCTTGCCGCGCGGCCAGTCGATGCGCCGGCCATCCAGATGACGCTGGGGCTCGGTGACATAGGGCCAGGTATAGGCGCCGGTGCGCAGGAACCAGCCGGTGAGCAGCGGAACGGAGAGGAGCGGATTGCGGTCCTTCGGTCCGGCTTCCACCAGAACGACGCTGGCGCGGCCCGACCGGGCCAGCTCGGCGGCGATCAGGGATCCGGCAGAGCCGGCGCCGACGATGACATAGTCGGCTTCGGCAAGGAGTGGGGTCGTCATGGGGCAGTCCGTTCGGTTTCCGGGGCAGGCGTCTCCGTCAGGGCAGGGCGGGGGCGCAGGGAGAGTTCGACATAGATCTTGCCGGTGCCGCCATGGTCGATGCCGGTGTCGTAGCAGTCATAGACGCGCATGCGCGGCACCTGGGGTGGCAGGCCATTTTCCACCCGGTCCTGCATGGCAAGCAGGGCCGGCTGCAGCTTGGCCAGCACCCCGAGGCAGAGGGAGGCGGTGGAGCGGGCGGCATCGATGCGGCCATCGAGACCGAACACGAATTCCTGTCCGACCTCGATCCGGTTGGCGCAGTGGAAGGCGCGGGTGACCGTGGCGACGATTTCCACTGCGGCGGGATCGACGGGTGTCTCGGGCGCGCTCATGCGGTCTCTCCGGCCGGGGGCAGGATGCGGGCGGTGACGATTTCGCCGGTGTCGATCCGGCGCAGGGACATGCGCGCCCAGGTCTTGGCGCCGCGGTCCGGGGTCTCGTTCAGCGGGCACTCGGCAAAGCGCCACACGCAGGTCATGGGGTTGAGGCCCTCGGCCGCCCGGTCGAAGGTCATGTAGAACAGCGAGAGCACCGGCGACATCAGGTGCAGGCAGAGCGGGGCCGTGCTCTTTTGCGGCTGCACCACATGGCGCATGGAGAAGACGAGCTGCTGGCCCTCCTTCACCCCGCAGTGGCAGGCGGGCGAGACGCCGGCGATCTCGACGACGATCTCGTAGTCGTCGAGCCAGCGATGACCGAGGCGGCGGCGGGCGGAGAACAGGTTGCGCGCTTCCGGCGACAGCCGCTCGAAGGCGTCGTCGGCAAAGCCCAGGGCCTGCTTCAGCCGCTCCTGCATCTCCTCCAGATGATCGTCCTCCTGGACGTAGAACGGGTCGATTTCGGGCATCGGCGAGACCCTTCCGCATGGACGGCGCTGGGACGGATGGCGGGAACGGGAGCCCGGACGCGGGCAGCGCGCCCGGGGGCCCTAGAGCATTTTCCGTTCGCTCCGGCTCACGGTAAACGCTCTAGTCTTTTGATTTTACGCATTTTCTTCACGCGAACCGGTATCCACTTCGCTTGAAAATGCCCTAAGAGACTCAGACGGCGGTGACGCCGCCATCCACCACCAGCACATGGCCGGTGATGTAGGCCGCGGCGGGCGCTGCCAGGAACAGGGCGGCGCGCGCCACCTCGTCGGCCAGGCCGAAGCGGCCGAGGGGGACGGCGGCGACGAGGGCGGCGGCACGCGGCGCATCCGAGCGGGCGACCGAGGTCATCGGCGTCTCGATCGGGCCGGGGGCGACGGCATTCACCCGCACGCCCCGGTCGGCGAACTCGATGGCGAGCGTCCGCGTCAGCCCGTTCACCCCGGCCTTGGAGGCCGCATAGGCGGTGGCGCGGCGATGCCCGACCAGACCGATCTGGCTGGAGAACAGCACCAGCGATCCCTTCGTGGCGACGAGGCGCGGCAGCGCGGCGCGGGCGACATGGTAGGGGCCATCGAGATTGATGCCGATCACCCGGGCCCAGTCGTCCTCGCCGGTCTCTTCCAGCCCGCGATGCTCGAACACGCCGGCAGTCGAGATCACCGCGTCCAGCCCGCCAAGGGCGGCCTCGGCCGCGGCGACGGCGGACTCGACCGCCGCGCCATCGCGGACATCACACGCCGCGACCGCTTCCACGCCGGGCTCGGCGCTGGCGGCTGGCAGGATGTCCGGCAGATCGGCCACCGCCAGCCGCGCACCGGCGGCATGCGCGAGGCGGACCGAGGACAGCCCGATGCCCGAGCCGCCGCCGATGATGAGGAGACGCAGACCGGCAAGGTCAACCAGCGGCCGCACGGTGGCGACCGCATCCGGAGACGTGGTCATCTCAGGCTGCCTTCCGTGCGACGATCATCACCCAGGGAAAGCGCCAGGCGTTGAACTCCGGCGCCAGCGTGCCCGGCATCTCCTCGAAGGGCACGACCTCGACGCTGTCGAAGCCGGCCTTGCGGTGGGCGTCCGTCAGGTCCATCTGGTCGAGCAACGCCATGAAGGGCTCGTTGTTGCGCGCGCTGTGACCATAATGGATGAACTTGCGGAACGGATCCTCGCCCGGCAGGAAGTCCAGATGGATGGAGAGGCCACCCGGTGACAGCAGACGGTGACTTTCCGCCAGCATCTTCTCGATATGGCTGGGCGGCATCTCGTGCAGCACCATGGTGCTGGTCACGACATCATAGGCGCCGGCTTCCAGACCGGTGTCGATGGCATCGGCCTGACGGAAGCGGATGTTGCGCATCTGGGTTTCGGCGGCGCGCATGCCGGCGACCTTGAGGCAGGGGGCGGACAGATCGACACCGACGACCTGAGCGTCGGGCATCTCGCCGGCGAAGGGCCGGGTGGAGCCGCCGAAGCCGCAGCCGAGATCGGCAAGCGCGCGCACCGGCCGGCCGGCGCGGGCCATCACTTCCGCAGTGAAGCGATAATGCAGGTTGCTGCCGCGATCGAGCAGTGGCGTGGTGGAACGGGCGCCGCGCTCATAGACCCGGCCGGCCAGCTCGTCGCTCCACACCCCGCCCGGATGCTGGTGAATGTCGGTGGTGACATAATAATCCGGCTGGACGAACTCCGGGTCGATCTCGACCAGACCCGCCGGGGGCTCGGTCAGCTCGGCGGCGAGCCGGTCGCGGAAGCGCTCATGATGCGGCACGAGCCCGTGCAGGCCGGAATATTTCATGCGCTGGAGATGGCGCTCGAACCAGCCGAAGAACTGCACCGCGGTGTCATCGCCGATGAGGGCGGCGACGTCATCCGGGGTCTGCGGCGGCTCGGCGCCGGCGGCCACGGCGGCCTGATAGGTTTCCCGCACATGGGGGAACAGGTTTCGCGTCCACCACAGCTTGCAGTCGAGCACGAAGGCCTGGTGAGCGTCGAAGGGGCGGAAGGTCGGCAGTTCCTCGAGCATGGCGGGGCATCCTTGAGCGGGAACAGGAAAGGGCGGTGGCGGCAGGCGGCGCTCAGCGCGCCAGATCCGCCGGGGCGCCGAGCGAGACTTCCTCTCCGGTGGTGGCGCGCATGAGCTGGGCCACGAAGGCGCGGCGGCTGGCATCCAGCCGGCCAGCCAGATCCGGGGACGGGGTGATGCCGTCCAGCGCTCCTTCGGCAAGCGTGCCGGAGGAGACAAGCAGGGCCTCCAGACAGGCGAGCCGGTCGCGGGTGACGTGCAGTTCGGCGGCCACCGTCATCAGCATGTCGAGCACGCGGTCGATGGCCGGATCGGCAAAGAAGGTCTGCTCGGCGCTGAAGGGCCGACCGGAGGGGTGAGCGGCGGCGGTCATGGCGTCTCCTCGGGGTCGCATCCGGGCGACCGCGGTTCGCGAAAGGGGAGAGGGCATCGGCCGGGCGGGACCCCACCGATGCCCATCGCTCCGCCCCTTGGGGGGGGAGAGGGCGAAGCGGTCGCTGGTGGTGCGGTCTCATACTGGGCACGCAAGTGCTGATCGCACCCGTGCGCCTGAAGGATAGCAGATTTCCCATATGCACCAATGGCATGGGGAATCTGCGTCGGAATACCAAAGAGTCCCTGTCAGGGATCTCTGGATCAGGCCGACTGGATCATCTTCCAGGAGCCGGGCCCGAACACCTCGTCGGCAAGCCGCGAATTGAGCGGCTCCAGCTCGGCCGGCAGGCCCGCGCCCGGCAGGGTGATGACGCTGTCGGCGCCGTTGGCCTTGGCCCAGGTCTCCAGATCCGACGTCTTGAGGGCGAGACCGCGCTCATAATATTCGGTCTGTTCCAGCTCGTTGAAGCTGGTCTGGAGCACGTTCTGCAGGTCCGGACCCAGACGGTCCCAGGCGGCGTTGGAAATCACTTCCTTGTCGAGCGCCAGACCGAAGTCGTTGGACACGACATATTTGCAGACTTCATAGAACTTGCCGCTGACGGCCGGGTTGAGGGCGGTCAGAACACCGTCGACGATGCCCTGCTGGAGGGCCAGATAGATCTCGTTGAACGGGATCGGGGTCGGGATGGCGCCGAAGAACTTCAGGCCCTCGATGCAGCCTTCGATCTGGGCGGAGCGGATCTTGCGGCCCTTGAGGTCGGCGAGCGAGGTGATCGGCTTCGACAGCATCAGATTGTAGCCGCCGAGGCGGCCGACGCCGAGCAGGCGGCCGTTGTAGCGCTTCTCCAGGGCGGCGGAGGCCTTCCGGCCGATCTCGCCTTCCATCACGCGCTTGGCCTGCGCCCCGTCCTTGAAGAAGTATGGGCTGTACATGATGTCGAATTCGCGCGTGCCGGTATAGGCGCCGTTATAGACGTCGATGGTGCCGAGCGCCATCGAATCGAGCAGCTTCTGTTCGCCGCCGAGAGTGCCGGCGAAGATTTCGAAGGACAGCTGGCCGTTGGTGCGGGCCGAGATGGTTTCCGAAAGCTTGGCGTTGAAGGTATTCGACAGGGTGGTGGGGGCGCCGGCATTGGCGTAGCGCAGCACGATCTTCTTTCCGGCGGCGCTGGCGAAGCCCGGCAGGGCCATGGTGCCGGCCAGTCCGGCCATGCCGCCGAGGAAGGTGCGTCGGGAGGTCGTGAAGGTCATCGGGAACTCCGGGGTGCGGGGAGGGGGCAGGTGGCGGAGACAGAGAGGCAGAGAGCGGCGGCGCGGGTGCTCAGCGCAGCAGGTGCACCAGCGTCAGGCTGAAGGCGGGGACATAGGTGAGGAGGAGCAGGATCAGGCCGAGCACGACATAATGCGGCCAGCCGCCCCAGAAGACGTCCATCACGCCGATCCGGGCGACCCGGGCCATGATGAAGAGGTTGAGGCCGACCGGCGGGGTGACACCGCCGAGCACCAGATTGAGCACCATCACCAGACCGAAATGGATGGGATCGACGCCCATGGAGCCGAGCAGCGGAAACAGGATCGGCGACAGGATCAGCATGATCGGCAGCGGCTCCATCACGGTGCCGAGCAGCAGCAGCATCACGTTGATGACGAGCAGGATCACCCAGGGGCTGCTGCTGATCGAGCGCAGGAACTCGTCGGCCACCTGGCCGAGGCCGGCATAGGTCGCGAGCGAGCCGAAGATCTGGCTGGTGGCGACCGTCATCATCACCACGGCGGTCATCATCGCCGCGGTCATGGCCGATTCGAAGAAGGCCGGCAGCGACAGGTCGCGGTAGACGAACACGCCGAGGACGAGGGTGTAGAGCACCACGATGGCGGCGGATTCCGTCGGGGTGGCGATGCCGAACACCTTGGTGACGATGATGAGCACCGGCGCCCCCAGGGGCAGCAGGCCCTCCAGGATGGCGCGCTTCTTCTCTTCCCGGCTGAAGCTCTCGCCCATGGGCAGCTTGTAGACCCGGGCCAGCACCCGACTGGTGATGAGCAGGCCGATGCACATCAGGAAGCCCGGGATGATGCCGGCGATGAAGAGGTCGCCCACCGACAGGTTGGCGATGGAGCCGAGCAGGATGAACATGATGGACGGCGGAATGATCGGCGCCATGCAGGCCGCCGCCGAGATCACGCCCGCCGAATAGCGCACGGGATAGCCGCGCTTCGTCATCTCCGGGATCAGGATCGAGCCCACGGCCGCGGCATCGGCGATCGCGGAGCCGGAAATGCCGGCCATGAACAGGTTGCCGGTGATGCCCACATCGGCCAGCCCGCCCCGCCGCCGGCCGACCAGGGTGGCGGCAAAGGCGATCAGCCGCCGGGTGACGCCGGCCTTGGTCATCAGCTCGCCGGCGAAGATGAACATCGGGATCGCCAGCAGCGAGAAGCTGTCGACGCCCGCGGTCAGCTCCTGGACGAACAGCACGGGATTGATCGGCCGGTCATCGAACTGGCTGAGCCCGATATAGGCCAGGGCAGCGACGCCGATCGCAAAGGCGATGTCCATGCCGAGAAGCACGAACACGAACAGCGCGAGGATCATGGAAACGAGGAGCATCGACGATCGAGTCCCGTGATTTGGGGGCGCGGCCGGGAGCGGCCGGGGCAAAGGCTGGAAAGAGGCGGGCGTGCCGTCGGCGGCCGGAACGTCCCGCCCGCCACCCGGGGTCAGGCGCCGGGATCGTCGGTGCCGCCGCGGGCGATGTGCACGAGGGTGCGGATCTCGGCGATCATCAGCAGCAGCGCGCCAAGGGGCAGCGGCAGATAGGTCCAGATGTCGGAAAGGCCGGTGGAGAGCACGGTGTTGTGGGACGACAGCCGCAGCACCGGCTGCGAGTACCAGACGATGACCACCAGCATGACAACAATTGCAACGTGCATCACGAACTCGATCGCCCGGCGCAGGTCACGCGGGAAACGGACGATGATCCCGGTCATGCGGATGTTGTAGCCGAACAGGTAGGCGAAGCCGGCGCCGATGAAGCTCAGCCAGACAAAGAGCAGCTTCGGGATATCCTCGCCCCAGATCGGCGGCTTGTGGGCGAAATAACGCATGCCAACAGAATAGAGCACAAGCCCCGTGAATAGAATTAAAACCCCGCCGCAGGCCATGCCAGCATAGTGTTTCAGCGCGGACACGAATCGTCTTTCGGACTGAAGCACGGAGAATCTCCTGCCATGAATGCGAGTATATATCGAATTATACTCTTGAGTCGGCCGTCATTGGATAGCGTATCGAGATAATTTCGACTCTGCAATTTGGAGGGTCGAAATTTATATTTCGAGATGGGGCTTGCGCGGCCGCCATCGGATTTGTCATAAAGATATTGCAATCAGTCAGCTTGTCCAGATGCCTTTTTTGGGTGCATGGCACAAAAATGGGCTGATTGAGCGACTTTCTGGTGTGCAGGTGCGAAGGGCAGCTCCCCGTCGGGGTGTGTGTCCGGCATCTCCTGGCGCGCGGCCGGAGGTGTGGGTTTTGCATCCTTTAGTTGTGATTGATAGGACGGCTGCGTGCGATCGGGGCATTGGTTCCCGGCGTTCGGCTTCAGGAGATCCAGCAATGATTCGGCGCGGTTTCGTCGATCTCGACCATGGCCAGATCCATTTCCGCACCGCTGGCACCGCGGGCACGCCGCTGGTGATGATCCACCAGTCGCCGGGGTCCTCGAAGCAGCTGGAGGGGCTGATCCGCGAACTCGGGCAGGGCCGCCGGGTGATCGCCCCGGACACGGCCGGCAATGGCGACTCCGAGGCGCTTGCCAGTCCCGTGCCGACCATCGCCGATCTCGCAACCACGGCCTTTGCCGCCATCGAGCGGCTCGTCGACGGGCCGTTCGATCTCTATGGCAGCCACACCGGCGCCTCGATCGCCGTCGACATCGCCATTGCCCACCCCGACCGGGTGCGGAAACTGGTCATCGACGGCATGGGTCTCTATGCGGTGGATGAACAGGCCGAGATCATCGCCCGCTATGCCCGTGAAATCGAGCCGGATCTGGAAGCCACGCACCTGATGAAGGTCTGGCATTTCTGCCGGGATCAGCTGCTGTTCTGGCCCTATTACAACCGGACCGCGGAAGGGCGACTGCCCAATGGTCTGCCCGATGCCGATGGCCTGCACGATTTCGTCGTGGAAGTGCTGAAGGCGGTGCGCACCTATCACCGCTCCTACCGGGCTGCCTTCCGCCACCCGAAGCGCGACCGGCTGAAGCTCATCGCCGTGCCGACCCTCGTCGTCTCCTCGCCGTCGGACATGCTGCACGGCTATTTCGCCGACGTGGTGGCGACGGTTCCCGGCGCCCGCTCGGCCGAGCTGCCGGCCTGGGGCGATCCGGCATTTGATGCCGGCAGTGCCGCGATCATCGCCGCCTATCTGGACGGGGAGGGCGCATGACCCGGTCCGCCCGTCGTCTCGCCGACTGCCCGCTGGTGATCTTCATCGCCTACACCCTGCCGGCCGATGCCGAGGGGCGTGGCTATTGTCCGTGGCTGGAGCGGGTCGACAACCCGTTCTTCAACAGCCGCCCCGGCGTCCATCATTATGCCAACTGGCGTCTGGGACAGGTGCTGTCCGGCACGGCGCCGGGCTGGGACTGGTTCGATTTCGAGGGCCTCGCCGCGGCCGAGGATCTGGAAGCCGTATGGTTCGATCCGGCGCTGGACGAGTTCCGCGCCGAATGGATCCGGCTGTGGGGCTATGGCCCGCGCGATGCCCGGACCGCGCCGGTGCTTGCCAACTCCTATGTGATGCGCCCGGCGGCACCGGCCAGTGCGGTGGCGGCGGCCGAGCGGGCCGTCTTCGTCGCGGGCTTCGGCGCGCCGCCGGCCGGGGGCGCGATTTTCCGGCTGGAGGGCGTGCTGCCCAAGCACTTCGCCGCGCCCGCCGGCACGCCGCGTCCCGATGACTGGTACCGTCCGGTCGCGGATGGCAACCCGCTCGGCTTCGACTGGCTCGGGCTGGTTGCGGACATCGACGCGGTGCCGGCCGGGGCCGCGTTCGTGGCCGAGGCGATCCGGGTGGCTGCGCCCGACCGCAGTGCGCAGAAGGGGGACCAGGCATGAGCAGGGGCAAGACACCGGAGAGCGAGGCTGCCGACGAGGCGGTGGAGCCGACGCCACTGTCGGGGGCGGGGCGTTCGCCGCTTTATCACCAGATCTACATGATCCTGCGCGATGGCATCCTGAACGGCACCTACCGTCCGGGCGAGCTGTTGCCGTCCGAGCACGAGATCACCCGCCGCTTTGGCGTTTCGCGCATCACGGCCGCCCGCGCCCTCGACGAGCTGGCGACCGCCGGCATGGTGCGGCGCCGGCGCGGCCACGGCACGGAGGTCACCTACCGTCCGGAAAGCCCGCCGCTGCGCGGCTCCGTCGCCAACTGGCTGCAGGCCGCCGCCTCCATGGGCCGGGTCACCCGGGTGGACGTGGTGGAATTCGGCTACGGCCCGGCCAATGACGAGGAGGCCGACGCCCTCCAGGTCGAGTCCGGGGCAGAGGTCCAGCGTTCGGTGCGCGTGCGCAGCCACGAGGCGGGGCCGTTCTCGCTGCTGACCGCGGTGGTGCCCGGCGCTCTCGGCCGCACCTATCAGCCGGCTGAACTGTCGGGCAGCCCGCTGCTTTCCCTTCTGGAGCGGGCCGGCGTCACCGTCGACCGCGCCCAGCAGGTCATCACGGCGACGCTCGCCACCCATCCGGTGGCCGGTCTCCTCGATACCGAGGTCGGCGCCGCCCTCATCAAGCTCCAGCGCGTGGTGGTCGATACCGACGGGCGGCCGGTCGAGTACCTGACCGCGCTGTACCGGCCCGACCGCTACCGGCTCGAAATGGTGCTGACTTCCGCCGAAACGGTGTCCTCCCTCGGGGGCTCCGTCGATGGCCGCGACGAGAGGTGGAGCCGGCGATGACCGATCCGACCACGCTTGCCGAGAAGATCATCGCGCGGGCCGCCGGCCGCGCCCGGGTGGAGCCCGGCGAGATCGTCACCGCCCGGGTCGATCTGGCGATGATGCACGATTCCGGCGGCCCCCGCCGGGTGGCGCCGATCCTGAAGCGGCTTGGCGCGCCGATCTGGGATCCGTCCCGGGTGGCGCTGGTGATCGACCACTACCTGCCGGCCGACAATCCGGAATCCATCGGCATCGTCGAGCTGGCGCGCGCCTATGGCAAGGCGGAAGGGCTCGCCAACGTGTTCGATGGCGAGGGCATCTGCCATGTGGTGGTGCCGTCCCGGGGCCTGCTGAAGCCCGGCATGTTCGCCGTCGGCGGCGACAGCCACTCCCCGACGGGGGGCGCCTGGGGCGCCTTCATGTTCGGCGTCGGCGCCACCGAGATGGCCGGCGTGCTCGCCACCGGTGAAATCTGGGTGGAGGTGCCGGAGACCATCCGCATCGAGCTGACCGGGCGCCTGTCCCCCGGCGTCTCGGCCAAGGACGTGATGCTGATGCTGTGCGCCCGCCTCGGCATGGGCGGCGGCCGCTTCCAGGCGGTGGAATATGGCGGGTCGGCGGTCACCGCCCTTTCCCAGCAGGAGCGCATGACGCTCTCCAACATGACCGCCGAACTCGGTGGCCAGACCGGTCTGGTCGTGCCCGATGCCACCACGGCGGCGGCGCTGGCTGCGGCCGGTGCCGATCCCGGTGACTGGACGCGCTGGACCAGCGATCCCGGCGCGAAACTGCTGGAGCATCATGTCTTCGATGCCGCTGCCCTGGCCCCCCAGGTGGCCGCCCCCCATTCCCCGGCCAATTCCCGGCCGGTGACGGAGAGCGAGGGGACGCGCATCGACACCGCCTATGTCGGTGCCTGCACCGGCGCCAAGCTGGTCGACATGCGCATGGCCGCCGAAATCCTGAGGGGGCGCCGGGTCGCGGCCGGCACCCGGCTGTTGCTGGCGCCGGCCTCAAAGCAGGATCAGGCGGCGGCCGAGGCCGAGGGGACCCTTGGCGTGCTGCTTTCGGCCGGTGCGGAGATGCTGCCCAACGCCTGCGGCATCTGTGCCGGCTATGGCTCGGCCCGCTTTGCCCAGGGCGAGGTGGCGATCTCCACCACCGCCCGCAATTTCCGCGGCCGCATGGGGGCGGACAGCTCCGAGGTCCATCTGGCCTCGCCCTACACGGTTGCGGCCTCCGCCGTCACCGGCCGCATCACCGATCCCCGGCCTTTCCTGGAGGGAACCAGACCATGAGCGGACGCGCCTGGGTTATGGGCGATGACGTCGACACCGACGCGCTCGCCCCCGGCCGGTACATGCGCCTGCCGATCGGCGAACTCGCCCGCCACTGTCTCGAAGGGCTCGCGCCGGACTTCGCCGCCAGCGTCCGCCCGGGCGACGTGGTGGTCGGCGGGGAGAATTTCGGCATCGGCTCGTCGCGCGAGCAGGCGGCCGAGGCGCTCCGGCATCTGGGGGTGGCGGCGGTGGTCGCCCGCTCCTTTGCCGGCATCTTCCGTCGCAATGCCATCAATCTCGGCCTGCCCACCCTGGTCTGCCCCGATGCCGGCCTGATCCGGGCCGGCGAGCGGATCGAGATCGACCTCGAAGGCGGCCGTCTCGTCCTGCCCGACCGGTCCACGGTCGTTGCCTTCCGTCCGTTGCCGACGGTGCTTCTGGAGCTTCTGGCCGATGGCGGGCTCGTCCCGCATCTGGAGAAGCGCTTCGCCGCCCGTGCCAAGGAGCATGCCCCCCGATGATATCAGGTCCCTCCCTCCGGGCCCGTCTTGCCGCGCCGCCGATCCTGCTTGCGCCGGGGGTCTATGATGCCCTGTCGGCGGTGATCGCTGAGAAGGCCGGTGCCGAGGCCGTCTATCTTTCCGGCGCCTCCATCGCCTATGGCCGGGCCCATCCCGATATCGGCCTCGTCGACATGACCGAGGTGGCCGACATCCTCACCCGCATCCGCGAGCGCACGGCCCTGCCGATCATTGCCGATGCCGACAACGGCTTCGGCAATGCGCTGAATGTCCAGCGCACCGTCCGCACCTTCGAGCATGCCGGCGCCACCGGCATCCAGATCGAGGACCAGACGCTGCCCAAGCGCTGCGGGCATCTGGCCGGCAAGACCCTGATCCCCTCGGCCGAGATGGTCGGCAAGATCCGCGCCGCCCTTGATGCCCGCCGCTCCGGCGAGACCGTCATCGTCGCCCGCACCGATGCGGTGGCGGTGGAGGGGCTGGAGCGCGCCTTCGACCGGGCGGAAGCCTATCTGGAGGCCGGCGCCGACGTGCTCTTCATCGAGGCGCTGCGCACCCTGGACGAGATGCGGGCGGCCACCAGCCGCTTCGGCAGCCGGGTGCCGCTGCTGGTCAACATGGTGGAAGGCGGCCGCACGCCGCTGATGAGCGCGAGCGAACTGCAGGCGCTGGGCTTCGCGCTGGTGATCTTCCCCGGTGGCGCCATGCGCGCCGTCTCCCGTGCGCTCACCGACTATTACCGCTGCCTGGTCGGCGACGGCACCACCGCCGGCTTTGCCGACCGCATGTTCGATTTCCGCGGCATCAACGATCTCATCGGCACCGACGCCTTCCTGGCCGCCGGCCGCCGCTATGACGCCGACACCGTTGCCCCCCTCCAGACTGCCGATGTTGGGAGTTCCGAATGATCGATCCGGTCACCCTGGCCGTTCTCGCCGGGCGTCTCGAACAGATCGCCGACGAGATGGACGCGACCCTCTATCGTGCGGCCTTCAATCCGATCATCGCCGAGGCCCATGACGCCTCCCATGGCCTCTATCATCCCGAGACCGGCGCCACCCTGGTGCAGGGCAAGTCCGGCCTGCCGATCTTCGTCGGCGCCATGTCCTTTGCCGTGGCGGCGGTGATCGAGAAGACCCGCGCCGCCGGTGTCGTGCCGGCACCCGGCGATGTGTGGATCTTCAACGATCCCTATCAGGGCGGCACCCATCTGTCGGACTTCAAGCTCGTCCGGCCGGTCTATGTCGAGGGCAAGCTGTTCTGCTGGCTGGCTTCCGTCGGCCACTGGCATGATGTCGGCGGCAATGTGCCCGGCAACTACAACCCGCGCGCCACCGAGAGCTTCCAGGAAGCGGTGATGATCCCGCCGGTCCGGCTCTATGCCGCCGGCGAGCTGCGCCAGGATGTCATCGACATTCTCATCGCCAACACCCGCCAGCCGCGCTCCCTGTGGGGCGATCTCAACGGCCAGATCAACTCGCTGGAACTCGGCGAGCGCCGGGTGCACGAGCTGGTCGGGCAATATGGTGCGCCCCTCATCACCGAGGCGTTCGAGGAGCTGAAGGCCCGCGCCGCCCGGCTGATGCGCGCCCGGGTGTCGGAGCTGCCCGATGTCACCATCTCCGCCGAGGACTTCCTCGACAATGAC
Organism: Segnochrobactraceae bacterium EtOH-i3; assembly: GCA_050689115.1. Taxonomy (GTDB): domain Bacteria; phylum Pseudomonadota; class Alphaproteobacteria; order Rhizobiales; family Segnochrobactraceae; genus JBBSSF01. The sequence goes on from JBOGCN010000008.1 coordinate 67,611, forward strand.
GGCGTGACCGACGAGCCGCTGAAGATCGCCCTTGATCTCACGGTGGCGGGCGACCGGCTGACCCTCGACTTCTCGCGCTCGTCGCCGGCCTGCCGCGGCCCGGTCAACATCTCGCGCGCCACCACCATTGCCGCCTGCTATGTGGCGCTGAAGCACCTGTTCCCGGACGTGCCGGCCAATGCCGGCGTGCTGGAGCCCATCGACTTCGTCGTCACCCCGGGCTCGATCCTCGCCGTGGAAGCGCCGAAGCCGACCTGCGGCTACACCGAGACCATCATGCGGCTCATCGACGTGGTGTTCCAGGCGATGGCCTCCATCTCGCCGGAGCGGGCCTATGGCTGCGCCTATGGCACCATCAACGCCCTGTCGTTGGCCGGCTGGCGCGCCGATGGCCGGCGCTGGGTGATGTTCTCCTTCTTCGGCGGCGGCCATGGCGGCCACCCCAAGGGCGACGGCCTCAACCATGGCAACGCCCCCATCTCCACCTCCACCATTCCGCCGGTGGAAGTGCTGGAGGCGGCCAATCCGGTCATCTTCCGCAAATGGGCCCTGCGCCCGGACTCCGCCGGCGAGGGCGAGCACCGCGGTGGCCTCGGCGCGATCTACGAGATCGAGATGCTGGAGGAGGAGACCGAGATCACCCTGTTCGGCGAACGCGGCCGGTTCTCGCCGCGCGGCGTGCTGGGCGGCGGCGAGGCGGCCCGCACCGTCTTTTCCTATCAGCAGGATGATGGCTGGCACCATCCGGCCATGGCCTCCAAGCTCCTCGGCGTGAAGCTGAAGCGCGGCCAGCGCCTGCGTCTGGAGACCCCCGGGGGCGGCGGCTGGGGCCCGGCCGCGCAGCGCTCCCCGGAAGCCATCGCCGAGGATGTCCGCCTCGGCTACGTGACCCGACCGACCGATACCGACCAGAAGACCGAGACCCCGGAGAGCGCCGCGTGATGACCAAGGGACATGTGATCGGCGTGGACGTCGGCGGCACCTTCACCGACGTCTTCGTGCTGGACGAGACCACCGGCGAGACCCGCATCACCAAGGTGCCCTCCACCCGGGGCGACCAGTCGATCGGCTTCGTGGAAGGCATCCGCCGCCTGGTGCCGGATCTTGGCACCGTGCGCACCGTGGTGCACGGCACCACCGTCGGCACCAATGCGCTCCTGGAGCGCAAGGGCGCGGCCACCGGCTTCATCACCACCGCGGGCTTCCGCGACGTGTTGGAAATGCGCCGCCGCGACCGGCCGAAGACCTGGGGTCTCGACGGCCAGTTCGAGCCCGTGGTGCCGCGCGACCGGCGCCTTGAGGTGACCGAGCGCACGCTGGCCGATGGCAGCGTGCTGGAGCCGGTCGATCTCGATGCCGTGCGCGCGGCCGCGCAGAAGCTGATTGCCGCCGGCAGCCAGTCGGTGTGCGTGTTCTTCGTCAACGGCTATGCCAACCCGGAGAACGAGCGCGCGGCCGTCGATGCGGTGCGGGCGGTGTGGCCGAACCCGCATGTGTCCTCGGCGGTGGAAATCCTGCCGGAGATCCGCGAGTTCGAGCGCGCCTCCACCGCCACCCTCAACGCCTATCTCCAGCCCGGCGTCAGCCATTATCTCGACCGGCTGAAGACCGGTCTGGAAGCGGCGGGCTTCGATGGCGAGATCCTCATCGTCCAGTCGAACGGCGGCGTGATGGCGCTGGAGACGGCGAAGGCCCTGCCGGTGCGCACCGCGCTCTCGGGCCCGGCCGCCGGGGTGATCGCGGCCAAGCACATCGCCGAAGCGGCGGGCTTTGCCAACATCATCACCTGCGACATGGGCGGCACCTCCTTCGACGTGTCGCTGGTGCACGAGGGTCGCAGCGCGCTTGCCGCCCAGACCTCCATCGACTTCGGCCTCGTCATCCGCTCGCCGATGATCGAGATCACCACCATCGGCGCCGGCGGCGGCTCGATCGCCTCGGTGGATCGTGGCGGCCTGCTGCAGGTGGGGCCGGAGTCCGCCGGTTCCGATCCGGGCCCGGTCTGCTACGGCCTCGGCAATGACCGGCCGACGGTGACCGACGCCAATCTGGTGCTCGGCCGCATCAACCCCGACCGGCCGATCGGCGGCAAGCTCGCCCGTCTCGACATCGAGGCGGCGGCCCGCGCCATCGACGTTCATGTCGGCCAGCCCCTCGGTCTCGACACCCTGACGGCGGCGGAAGCCATCGTCCGGGTTGCCAACGCCAAGATGGCCGGTGCCATCCGCCTCGTCTCCATCGAGCGCGGTCTCGATCCGACGGACTTCTCGGCCATGCCGTTCGGCGGCGGCGGCTCGCTCCATACCGGCGCCCTCATCAAGGAAGTGGGCGTCGCCCGCGCCCTGGTGCCGCGGCATCCGGGCGTCGTCTCGGCGCTCGGCTGCGTCGTCGCCGACATGCGCCACGACACGGTGATGACCATCGACCGGCCGCTGGACGGTCTGGATGTGGCGATGCTGACCGGCCATATCCGCCGGCTGGTGGCCGAGAGCCGGGCGGTGCTGGCGCGTGCCGACGTCGCCTTCACCGGCATCGACGAGATCGTCGAGCTCGACATGCTGCACCTCGGCCAGACCCACACGGTGACGGCCGAGCTGCCGGCCGGCGACCCGACGCCGGAAGGCATCCGCGCTGCCTTCGACCGCGCCTACCGGGCGACCTTCGGCCGGCTGCTGGACGGCGTCCCGGTCAAGGTCATGAACCTCAGGGTGGCGGTCATCGGCCGGCGGCCGAAGCTCGACCTGTCGGTGATGGCGCCGAAGAGCACGGCGACGGTGGAGGAGTGCATCCTCGGCCACCGTCCGGTGCGTGCCGAGGGCGTCACCCGGGACTGCCCGATCTATGACCGGCTGAAGCTGCCCGTCGGCGCGCTGATCGCCGGGCCGGCCATCCTGGAGCAGTCGGACACCACCATCTTCGTCGATCCGGGCCTTGTCGGCCGGGTGGATGCCTTCGGCAACATCGTGATGGAGCGCGTGGCGGAATGAGCCGGGCCCCGAGACCCTTCGATCCGGTGAAATCGGCCCTGCTGCTGGTCGATCTCCAGAACGACTTCATCAACCCCGCGGGCGCCTATGCCCGCGGCGGGGCGAAGTCGGCGGCGATTGCCGCCCTGCCGGCGCGGCTTGCCCCCCTGGTGGACGGCTTCCGCCGTCATGGCGCCTACACGGTCGCCACCCTCTTCACCCTGGTGCCCGGCCGTGGCGGCGAGCCGCTGATCGCCGATCACCTGAAGGCGCTCCGGCCCTTCCTGCGCAAGGGCGATTTCCATCCGGGCTCCTGGGGCCAGCAGGTGGTGGACGAGCTGCAGCCGGTGGATTCCACCGTGGAGAAGGTCGCCTTCTCGGCCTTCTACATGAGCCGGCTGGAATATGGCCTGAAGCGCGCCGGCATCGAGCACCTCGTCATCGGCGGCATCGTCACCAATGGCGGCGTCGCCTCCACGGCGCGCGATGCCCATGTGCGCGATTTCTCGGTGACGGTGCTCTCCGATGGCTGCGCCGCCTTCAGCGACGCCATCCATCAGGCCGCGATCGCCGATCTCGCCAATGTGGTGGCCGTCTCGACCATTGCGGAGACCCTCGCCCAGCTTTGACCCCCGCCGCCCTCCGGCCCGTCCCCCCCCCGGATCCGGGGGGGCAGGCCGCTCCGACTGATCCCCCTCCAGCGGAAGGCGCTGCCATGTCCCGTCTCGAACTCGGGCTGTTCCTGCCCAACACCTCCGGCGGCACCGTGATCGGCTCCGTGCCGGCGCCGGCCAACCGGCCGCATTTCTCGACGCTTGCCGCCATCACCCAGGCGGCGGAGGCGGCGGATTTCGATTTCGTGCTCTCCCAGGTGAAGTGGCGCGGCTTCGGCGGGGCCACCGGGCACTGGGACTATTCGCTGGAATCCTTCACCCTGACGGCGGCGCTGGCCGCTGTCACCAAGCGCATCCGGCTGTTTGCCTCCGTCGGCGTGCGCGCTGCCCACCCGGTGGTGACGGCCAAGATGGCCGCCACCATCGACGACATCGCGCCCGGCCGCTTCGGCGTGAACATCGTCGCCGGCTGGAACCGGTTCGAATATGAGCAGATGGGGCTGTGGCCCGAGGGCGGCATCCACATCGACCGCTATGCCTATGCCGAGGAATTCTACCTCGTCATGCGCCAGCTCTGGGAGACCGGCCGGGCGGACTTTGACGGCCGTTTCTTCCATGTCGATGACTGTGCCGGCCTGCCGATGCCCAAGGGCGGGCGGGTGCCCATCGTCTGCGCCGGCCAGTCGCCGGAGGCGATCGCGTTTACCGCCCGCCATGGCGATTTCGCCTTTGTCGGCCGGATGAAGGACGATGCCGCCGCCCTTGGCGAGCTGGCCGGCCGCATCACGGCGGCCGCCGAGGCCGAGGGGCGCCAGGTCGGCTCCCATGTCCTTGTCACCATCGTGCAGGGCAGCGATGACGCCGATGCGCTGCGCCGGCGCGATGCGCTGGTGGCCCAGGTGGATCATGCCGCCATCGCTGGCTGGATGGCGGCCTCCGGTCAGGATCCCGGCCGGGTCGGCTATGACACCCTGCCGCTGATGCAGCGCACCTTCATGGGGATGCACCTGATCGTCGGCGGCCCCGAGACCATTGCCGCCCGGCTGGATGCCTTCGCGGATCTGGGTCTTCAGGGTGCCTGCCTCGTGTTCCCGGATTTCGCCCCCGATCTCGACCAGTTCATTGCCGATGTGCTGCCGCTGATGCGCACCCGCGCGCCGGCCGCCCTGCCCGTGGAGAGCCACCCGTGACCGCGACCCCGACCACCGAGGAGATTGCCGACCGTCTGGCGGCGGTGCGCGCCAAGCGCGGCTATCTGCTGCCCCATCACGGGCTGATGGCCATCACCGCGCCGAAGCTGCTCGATGCCTATGATGCCATCTACACCGCCATGGCGCTGGATGACCGCATCCTCTCCCGTCACGACCGGGAATTCGTCTGGCTGGGGGTGCTGATCTCCACCGACGAGGCCAACGCCACCCATCACATCGCCAAGTTTCTCGCCGCCGGTGGCACCAACGAGGAGGTGGACGTGGTGATGGACATCACCGCGCTTGCCCTCGGCTTTGTCTCCTATCGCTTTGTCGCCACCTACTGGACCTCCCATCTGCCGGGGATCGCGCCGCACGTCACCTATCTGCGCGGGCTGAAGAAGCTTGCCGGCGACGTGCCCATGCGCCTCGTCCACATGACGGCGGCGGCGGTTCACACCTGCCGGGCGGCCTGGGATGCGCTGGCCGTGCAGATCGAGGCGGCCTATGCCGACGCGGTGCCCGAGGCCGATCTGGCCGAGGCCCTGTCGCTGGCCATGTTCCCGGGCTCGGTGCCGCATTTCGTGGAAGCCGCCCGGGTGTGGCTGGAGCTGGTGGAAGCTGGCCGCGTGCCGGCCTCCCCCGCCTTCCGCGCCTGGGCCGGCCTTGCCGGACAGGGCGGCTGGGACGAGGCGACGAAGAAGGCCTGAGATCACCTGGCCGGGGGCTGCTTCCCGGTCACTCCTCATTTTCCGGCTGATCCGCCGTCCGGGCCCCTGTTCCCGGGCGCGGCCGGGTCATGCCATCTCGACACGGACGGAGGGTGCCATGGGCACGACGGATCTCGCGGGCAAGGTGGCCCTGGTGACGGGGGCGGCGCGGGGCATCGGCCGGGCGACGGCCGAGGCGCTGGCGGCCTCCGGCGCCGAGGTGTGGGTGAGCGACGTGCTGCCGACCGACGAGACGGTGGCCGCCATCATGGCTGCCGGTGGCCGGGCGACGGGCCGCGCCCTCGATGTGACCGACCGGGCCGGCTGCGCCGCGCTGGTCGCCGAGATCACGGCGGCGGCCGGCGGTCTCGATATTCTGGTCGCCAATGCCGGCATCTGCCCGGCCGGCAGCGTCGCCGGCGACTGGGAGCAGTGGGACCGGGTGCTGACGGTCAATGTCGACGGCACCCAGAACTGTGTCGCCGCCGTCTGGCCGGCGCTGGTGGCGCGCGGCGGTGGCCGCATCGTGCTGGTGTCGTCCATGGCCTATTATCAGGGCGGCGTGATCGTCGGCACGGAATATTCCGCCTCCAAGGGCGCCATCGTCGGCATGACCCGGCATCTTGCCCGCAACGGCGGCAAATATGGCATCCTGTGCAATGCCGTCGCCCCCGGCGTCATCGACACCGACATGACCGCCGCCTTCTCGCGCCCCGATCCGACGGCGATCCCCGTCGGCCGGCTCGGCTCGGCGGCCGATGTGGCTGGCCCGATCCGCTTCCTGTGCGGTCCGGACTCCGCCTACATGACCGGCTGCGTGCTGAACGTCACCGGCGGCATCGTGCTGGCAGCCTGAGGGGAGTGGACGCCATGACCATCGACCACGCCGCGGCCCGGGCCGCGCTCCTTGCCGACGAGGCGCTCTATGCCACCCTGCCGCTCGACGGCAAGGCGCTGCTGGCGCTTGCGCTTGCGGTTCTCGATGCGGCGCCGGCGCCGGTCGCGGTGAAGATCGTGATCGCCGGCCGCACCATCGTCGAGATCGCCGAGGACGGCACCGCCGGCGACAACTCGCATTTCCTCGACCTGAAGCTCGCCACCGTGCGCGGCTGCGGCCATTCCTCGCTGTGGTGGCACCATCATCTGCGCGCCACCGGCCGGACGCTGAAGGATGTGGACTGGGCCGATCCGTTCCGCGTCGTCGACATGGGCGGCGGCATGCCGCTGTTTGCCGGCGGCCGGGTGATCGGCGGCATCGCCGTGTCCGGGCTCGCCCATGAGGACGACCATGCCGTGCTGATGGTGGCTGCCCGCGCGGTGCTCGGCCAGACGACCGGGGAGGCCGCGTGATGGGTGAGCGTTCCCCCGCCGAGGATCCGGCCGCGCTGGACGAGCTGCGCGCCCGCATCGAGGCCTTCCGCGGCAGCCGCGGCTTCCTGCTGCCGCATCATCCCGCCATGGCGATCGCCGCGCCGGACCTGCACGACGCCTATATGCGCATGTACCGCACGCTGACGGTCGATCTGCGCCATCTCGGCGCCTTCGAGCGCGAAGTGGTGTGGCTCGCCATCCTGATTGCGGCGGAAGAGGCGATCGGCACCCATCATGTCGAGCTGTTCCGCGCCCATGGCGGCACCGACGCGCAGGTGACGGCGCTGACCGGCCTCGTCGCCCTCGTGCTCGGCGGCGGCGCCTTCCGCTTCATGGACGAGAAATGGGCGGCGCAGTTCCCGGCGCTGGCAGGCACGGCGGCCTATCGTGCCGCCTTCGACGGACTGGCGACGGAGGCGGGGCTGCCGGTCGGGCTCTGCCATCTGGCAGCGGCGGCGGCCGCCGCCATGGTACGGCAGGAATGGACGCTCGCGGCCCATATCGAGGCCGCCTATGGCCATGGTGTCGCCGAGGACCAGCTGGTGGAGGCCCTCAGCCTCATCATCTGGCCGGCCGGGGTGAACGCCTTTCTGGAGGCGTGCGGGGTCTGGCATCATCTGATGGTCGCCGGCCGGGTCACGCCCTCGCCGCGCTACCGGGTGTGGGCGGAAACCGCCGGGCAGGGTGGCCATGCCGATGCCGCCGCCGGGGGGGCCTCACCAGCGGTGCGGTAGCTCCGGATGGCCGGTTCCGACGGGGGAAGCGGGGCGATCGCCCGCGAGGTGCACCCGGTTGCGGCCGGCATCCTTGGCGGCATAAAGGGCCAGATCGGCGCGGGCCAGCACGTCGTCGATGCTCTCTTCCTCCGCCCGGGTGCAGGAGACGCCGATACTGAGCGTCACCTGCACATCGCCCGCGGGGCCACGGACGGGTGTTTCGGCGACGACCAGCCGCAGCCTTTCCGCCACCAGCGTGGCGGTGAGGGCATCGGCTCCCGGCAGAAGCACGCCGAACTCCTCGCCGCCCAGCCGGCCGAAAATGTCGGTCGGCCGCAGCAGGCTGCGCAGCCGCGCGGTGATTTCCGTCAGCACCCGGTCGCCGAAGGCATGGCCGAGCCGGTCGTTCACGGCCTTGAAGTGGTCGATATCCATGAGCAGGGCGGCCGCCGGGGTTGCGGCTGTCATCAGGGCTTCCGCCAGCCGGAAGAAGCTGCGCCGGTTGGCGATGCCGGTGAGGGCGTCGGTATCGGCGAGGCGGCGCAGGTCGGCCGTGGCCTGATGGCGTGCGGACACGTCGACATAGGAGTGAACGCGGTAGGCGCCGATCCGGAAGCTGTGAAACTGCACGATGCGGTCGACGCCGCTGCCACAGCGCACCTGAAACTCCGAAGTCGAGATGGTCCGGTCGCCGGGCGGTGTGCGGGCAAGGGTTTCGGCCCAGTCCAGCCGTGCCGCGTCGCGGATATCCGGATCCGGATAGAGCTTGACCCACCAGTCCTCGATGGCGGCGATATCGGCCAGCTCATATTCAAAGATGTCGACAAAGCCACGATTGACGAACACCCCGTGGCCCGCGTCATCGGTCTCGATGAGGAGGGCGACGGGCAGCCGGTCTAGAATGGCCGGCAGAAGCGATACCCAGCCCGCCGTCGCAGGCGGGATCTCCGGCGGGGCTGCCCCCGGAGTGGTTCCCGGGGTGTGATGGACGGGAGATTGTGCGACGACGGTCAGGGCCCGAAGGGCAGGGGCCTGTGCCGTGGCGGGCCGGATTTCCCGCATCCCGATGGACAAGGACGGCCGTTCGCCGTCGGCGGGGAGCGAGAGGGAGAGTGGCAGTGTCGTGTCCCGCCTGTCACCTGACAGCCACCCCCGCAGGACGGCCGCGCTGTCGCCGCCAAACAGGGTGTCCAGTTCCGCCGGCAGCATTTCCGGCGCGCACGCAAACAGGGAGGCGGCTGGCGGGTTCATCGCCACGATCCGGTCGCCCTGCATGGCCAGCATGGGGACAGCCACATGGGACAGCCAGGAGAGCGCACTCGGTTCCATCTCGCGATCCGGCGTCAAAGGGCCTGAAAAGCTAGGCTCCACGCGAGCTTAGGATCTTCCCGCGTCGTGTCAAACCTTTCCTCCGGTCGATGGTCGGCTCCCCGGGGGTCATACCGGGTGCCCGAAGTGCTGACCGTACCATGTGCCTGAAGATCAGCGGATTTTCCATATGCCCCAGGGACATGGGAAATCTGCATCGGACTGCCAGAGAAACCTTTTCAGGGATCCCGGGTGTCACAGGGCGGTCGCCGGGCCCGGCATCAGCCCGAGCAGACGCGCCGCGACTGCACGCCCGTCAAGGCGGGGACGGGCGGGCAGTCCGGTCCGCTCCGACGGGCAGCGGGTCTCTCCGGCCCGGAGCACCGGGCGCGTCTGTCCGGGCGAGACCTGGAACACGGCGGCCAGGGCGTCGGCAAGGACGGGGCCGCTTTCGGGCCCGCACAGGCGATCCGGGTGCTGGTGCAGCCCGGTAAAATAAGGCAGGCCGCTGTCGGTGGCGACGGTGAAGGTGAAGCCGAGGAAGCCGCTGGCGCCCGTGGTGGCGATATAGCGGGCGGCCGTCGTTTCCATACCGTTGATCGCGCTGGGGCGGTCGCGTCCTGTCACCGGACCGCCGAACCGGGGCGCGGTGGCGAGGATCTGGCCGCGCCAGGCAACCGTGATCAGGGTCGCCGGACTGCCGGGAATGACTTCCCGCACCGCAACGCCTGCCGCCGCGGCGTCCCAGTCCCGGTCGGTGAGCCGGTGCATCAGGGCCGCGAGCCGGGAGGGCCGGCGGAAAAGGCGGGCCAGAGCGGCCTCCGCCTCCCGGGGATTGTGGCACAGGCTGCCGCTCCGGCTGACCTCGTCGAAGGCCGGCCCGAGGTGCGCGGGCCAGCCGAGGTCACTGGCCGCCTGACGGATGGCTGCGGCGGTCCGGGCATGCCGGCTGGCAACCGTGGGCAGGCCGAGGCCGCGAACGAGCGCCAGGGCATCATCGTGCAGCAGCAGCGCCGCGAAGCAGCAGGGATCCCCAAGCGAGTCGATCAGGGTGGCGATCATGCCGGCCGTGGGCTTGCCACTGCCGCCATGGCCACGCTGAACGATGGTCTGGAGGACAGCGAGGGCGGGTCCGTCGCAGGGCACCACCAGCACCGGTCGCAGCTCCGCCATCGCCCCAGCCAGACGGGCGCTCACATGGCTCGCGGACCGGCTGTCGCCAAGGGGGAAAACCGAGATTCCCCGCCATGCCGCCGTCTCTGGCCGGATGCCGGGGGCGGGCGTGAGCAGACCGACGCGGAAGCCTGCGGTTGCCAGGGCAGAGATCAGGTGTCCGGGGGCGGGCGGCTCGACTTCCAGGACCACCAGCAGGATCGCAGGCACGTGGGAGCGGGGGGTGGAGGCTGGCATCGGCTGAATCTCCCGGGCGGCTTTGCGGTCTGGGTCCCCGGGGGAGGTGCCCCGGAGAGGGCGTCCGCCCAGCACCCCTTCGTGCTGTCGTGTCGCCCCTGACCCCAGCTCTTAACGGGTCTGGCGCGCCTTCGGGGAAGGGCGTCCGAGCAGTCCCGGGCGCGAAAGGCGGGCAGACCTGTCCTGAAGGACAGAGCCGCTATGCGGAAGGATAGGATGCCGGTCCTCTGGTGTTCCGGCTGCCGTGACGGGGCCGTCGGTCGCGCACGGGCGAGACAGGACAGTCTGCCGGGTCTATGACGGAAGCCGCGCGTCCGGTGCTGATGACCGGCCCGCCCGTGCGCCCTCACCGTCACTCCGGACCGGATCCGACCATGCCCCATCTCCTGATCGACTATGCGCGCCCGCTGGAACAGACGCTCTCCATCCGCGAGGTGATGGATGTTGCCTTTGAGGCCGCTGCGCGCTCGGGGGTGATGCAGCCGGCTGATATCAAGGTGCGCGCCACTCCCTTCGACCATTATCGGCTGGAGGGGGGCATCACGACCTTCCTGCATGTGACGGTGCAGCTGCTGGCCGGGCGCACGGCCGAGCAGAAGGAGCATGTGGCGCTGCTGATGCGTGCCGATCTGGCCGAGGCTTTCCCGGACATCCACAGCATCAGCGTCGACATCCGCGACATGGACCCGATCGCCTACAAGAAGCGCCTGCTGACGGTCGGCTGATATTGGCGGATCCGGGCCCGTCGGGTCCGGATCGCCGCTGTTTCACGGGCATGATGTGCCGGCACGGCTCATGCCAGACGCACGAAGTGCTGACTGCACCGTGCGCCTGAAAATCAGCAGATTTCCCATATGCCCCTGTGGCATGGAAAATCTGCATCGGAATACCAAAGAGTCCTTTTCAAGGATCTTTGGCATCAGAACCGGCTGGCCGGGATCTCGTCGGGCCGCAGCACCTGGGTGAGATAATGGTCGATTTGGGGCTCGTAGAGCTCCCAGAGGGCGCGCAGCTTCTTTTCCGGCTGGTCCTCATAGTCGACGCGCAGGTCGACCAGTGGCCAGGACTCCGTGTCGGCGACCAGCAGGGCGGCGGCCTTCACCGGGCCATATTCGCCCCCCGCCGCCAGCCCGGCGTCGATGGCGCCCAGCAGCCGCGGGATGAACGGGATGTGGCCGGCGCCCATGAACCAGTCCACCATGCGCTGGGGCACGGAGGGGTTGTCGAGGCCGTTGCCGGTGGAAACGCAGTTGTCGCCGGCCGCCCCCGCATTGACCGTGGAGATGCGCGGCCCGCAATAGAAGGCGGTGGCGCCCGTGCGGTCGATGGCGGCGAGCTGGCGCTGCTCGGGAAAGTCGCTCTCGGCCACCAGCCGGTCGATGGTCTCCTGAGGCGTCAGGCCGGCGGTCAGGAAGTCGATGCCCTTGGGGCCGAGGCGGATGTCGGTGCGGGCCTGGGTGGTGAGCGCGCCGACGCCGGCCTTCACCCACGGGCAGCGGTTGCCGACGGCGATGGACGAGGTCGCGATGGCGATGCCGAAGCGGCCGGTCGCGGGATCACGGGCGATCAGGGAGAAGGTCATCGGAGGGATCCGGTGAGGAGCACGGACGCATCCGCGCGGGGCAAGGGGTGCCCGGAGCAGCGCGGCCGCTCCGGGCTGTTGGTCTCACGCCCCCATGCGGGAGACGAGCTTGGTGTTGAGGAAGGGCTCCAGCGCCTCGGTGCCGCCTTCCGAGCCGTAGCCGGAATCCTTCACGCCGCCGAAGGGCGTTTCCGGCAGGGCAAGACCACCGCCATTGACCGCGACCATGCCGGTCTCGATGCCGCCGGACAGCCGGTCGATGGTCTCGGCCGAACGCGACCAGACATAGCTGGCGAGACCATAGGGCAGCCGGTTGGCCTCGGTGAGGGCCTCGTCGACGCCGCCGATGCGGTTGGCGATGATGACCGGGCCGAAGGGCTCCTCGTTCATGATGCGGGCGTCGGTGGGCACATCGGCCAGCACCGTCGGCTCGAAGAAATAGCCGGCATTGCCGATGCGCCGGCCGCCGGTGACGACCTTGCCGCCCTTGGAGACGGCATCGGCAATCAGCGTTTCCATCGCCGCCAGACGGCGCGGGTTGGCCAGCGCCCCCATGTCGAGATCGGCCGCGCCGGGGCCCACCTTCAGCGCCTTGGCCTGACCGGCGAAGGTGTCGACGAAATCGTCGAACACGCTGTCCTCGATCATGAACCGGGTCGGCGACACGCAGACCTGACCGCAGTTGCGGTACTTGGAGATGCGCAGCGTGGTGGCGGCGGCCGGAATGTCGGCATCGCCCATGATGACCACCGGCGCGTGGCCGCCGAGCTCCATGGTGATGCGCTTCATGTGGGTGCCGGCGAGCGCGGAGAGCTGCTTGCCGACGGCGGTGGAGCCGGTGAACGTCACCTTGCGCACCAGCGGGTGCGGGATGAGGTGGCCGGAGATTTCCGCCGGCACGCCATAGACGAGGTTGAGGGCGTCGCCGGGCACGCCGGCGTCGATGAAGGCCTTCACCAGCTCGGCGCAGCTGCGCGGGGTCTCTTCCGGGCCCTTCAGGATGATGGAGCAGCCGGTGGCCAGCGCCCCGGCGATCTTGCGCACCGCCTGATTGATCGGGAAATTCCACGGCGTGAAGGCCGCGACCGGGCCCACCGGCTCCTTCCTCACCATCAGATGGGAGTTGGAGGACCGGCCGGGGATCAGGCGGCCATAGGTGCGCCGGCCTTCCTCGGCGTACCAGTCGATGATGTCGCCGGCCAGCGCCGTCTCGAAGCGCGACTCGAACAGGGTCTTGCCCTGCTCGGCGGTCATCAGGTCGCCGATGGCGGTGGCGCGCTCGCGCATCAGCTCGCCGGCCTTGCGCAGGATCTTGGAGCGATCATACGGAGAGACGGCGCGCCACTGGAGGAAGCCCTTCCAGGCCGATTCCGCCGCCTCGTCCAGATCCGACAGCGTGGCGACGGCGACGTGACCGATCACCTGCTCGTCGGCCGGGTTGATGATCGGCAGCTTGCCGCCATCCGAGCCGTCGCGCCACACACCGGCGATGAAGAGCTTCACATCGGGTTCCATGTCAGCCTCGTGACTTCTTGGGGACCGCGACCCGCTGTCCGGATGCCGCAAAGGGGCGGACGGGCAGGGGGCGCAGAAGCCCGGCGCGGAAATCCCGGGGGCCGGGCGCGCGGGCGGGAGGTCTCCGGTGGGCGGTCAGGCCCGCCCGGAGAAAGAGGAGGCCGGTGCGGACCGGCCCGGCGAAAGGGGCAGCCGACCGGCCGGGAGGGCCGGGCGGACGGGAAGCGGGTGGAGCCTCAGCCGATGAGGGCGCGGGTTGCCTCGACGCTCCAGGAGAGGTGCACGCTGTCGCCGGCGTGGTGGCCGGGCGGCCCGGGCGAGAGGGCAACGAGGGTGAGCCACTCGTTCACCCGCACATGGATGAGGCTGCCGGCGCCGGCATAGGCGGTGGCCGTCACGATGCCGGAGACGGCGTTGCGGCCCGGATCTGTGCACGGCTCGGCGTCGAGACGCACGGATTCGTAGCGCAGCGACAGGGTGACCCCGATGCCCGGCGTCAGCCCGTCGGCGGGGCCGGTGCGGATGAGGTCGCCGCCGGCAAGCCGCACCACGGGCAGGTCGCCCTCGCGGCCCTGCACGGTGCCGTCGATCAGGTTGGTGCCGCCGACGAAACCGGCAACGAAGCGGCTGGCCGGGGTTTCGTAGATCTCCACCGGGGTGCCGATCTGGGCAATCGTGCCCTTGCTCATCACCGCGATGCGGTCGGAGAGCGACAGCGCCTCTTCCTGATCGTGGGTGACGCACAGGGTGGTGATGGCGAGATCGCGCTGCAGCGCCTTCAGCTCGGCCTGCATGGCGATGCGCAGATTGCGGTCCAGCGCCCCCAGCGGCTCATCCAGCAGGATGACGGTGGGGTTGATGACGATGGCGCGCGCCAGCGCCACCCGCTGCTGCTGGCCGCCGGAGAGCTGGGACGGGCGCCGGTCGCCGAGGCCCTGCAGGTGCACCCGGGCCATGGCGGCGGTCACCCGCTCCTCGGTCTCGGCCCGGCCGATGCCGCGCATCTTGAGGCCGAAGGCGATGTTCTCGGCCACCGTCATGTGCGGGAACAGGGCGTAGTTCTGGAACACGATCCCCATGCCGCGCTTGTGCACGGGCACATCCTTGACCGGCTTTCCGGCCACCAGCAGGTCGCCGGAGGTGAGGTCGATGAGACCGGCGATCGCGCGCAGCACCGTCGTCTTGCCGCCGCCGGAGGGACCGAGAATGGAGAAGAATTCGCCGGCCCGGACGCCGAGATCGACGTCGCGGATCGCGGTGAAGTCTCCGTAGAGCTTCGTCGCGCGCTTCAGTTCGACCTGGAACGGGGGATCAGTGACCACGGAAGACATCATCCTTGGGGACGGGGAAGGATCCGGCGGGGCCGGGGGAAGCCCGGGCGGCAGCAGACCACCGTCCGGGAGCAGAGTTGCGCGACCTGCGGGCGGCCCGGGAGGGGGGACGGGCCGCCCGCGATGGAAGGATCAGCCGCCGATTTCCTTGTTCCAGCGCTCGATCAGCTCCGGCGTCAGCTTGGCGATCTCGGCGAAGGGGGGATAGAGGATATCTTCGGGCTTGGTGATGCGGGCGGCCATGGCCTCCGGATATTTCACCGCCTGATTGGTGACCGGATACTTGATGACTTTCACGAAGCCTTCGTCGGCCTCGGTGTTGATGAAGGCGTCCATCAGCTCCCACGCGGCATCCGGCGAGCCCTTCACCTTCATGATCTGGGACGACTGGAACACGCCGCCCTTTTCCGGAACGATGAAGTTCGCCCACGGATTCTTGTCGACGAAGGCCCAGGCGCGGCCATCGACATAGGGCGCGATGGTGATTTCGCCATTGGCCATGAGGTTCACGACTTCCGACATGTCGCCATAGAACTTGGCAATATAGGGCGTCATGGCCGCGATCTTCTGAAAGCCCACCGTCGGGTCGGCCAGCGTGCCGCCGAAGGAGTGGACGATCGGATAGACGAAGGCTTCCAGCACGCCGGCCTGGGTGGCCGAGGGCACGGCGACGGTGCGGCCGAACTCGCCCTTGGCGGTGCGCTCGGCGAACTCCACCCAGGTCTTCGGCGGGTTCGGGATCTTGCGGGTGTCATAGAGGAAGCCGCCGGTGCCATAGGAGAAGGACACCGCCTTGTTGCCCCACTGGGTATAGGCTTCCGGCATCAGGTTCTTGAGGCCCGGCAGCTTGTCGGGCCGGATCTCTTCCACGAGGCCGAGGTCGATGGCGCGCAGCGTGTCGTTGGCGGTGGCCACGAACAGGTCGTAGTCCGGCTTCGGCATGGTGGCGCGGATCTTCGACAGCGCCGCCGAGGGCACGTCGGTGATGGCTTCGGCGTCGTTGCCGGTGGCCTTCTTGTAGTGGGCGATGAAATTCTCGTTCACCGCGGTGGCATAGAGGCCGCCATAGGTGTTGACCGTGAGCTTCGGCGTGGCCGCCTGGAGGCGCGGAATGCCGGTGAGCGCAAGGGCGCCGGTGGCGGCACCGAGCTTCAGGAAATGACGCTTGCTGATCCGCTGCATCGTCTCGCAGTCCTTCACATGTCCGGGTGGGGGCGTCGTCACGGGATCTTCGGGGCAGGCTCCGCGGGGGCGGAAAAGGCTGATTCCGCGGAGGTCGTCAGGCGTCGGGGCGAACCCCGGGAACCTCAGTAGATGTCGGGGCGGCGGTCGCGCAGCAGCGGCCAGCGGGCCCGCGACTGGCGCACGAGATCAAGGTCGATGGTCGCGATGGCGCCGCCGATGCTGGTCTCGTCGAGCCGGGCGAGCACGTCGCCGGTGGGCGAGACGATCAGGCTTTCGCCGATATAGCCCCAGTCGCCCTCTTGGCCGGTGCGGTTGGAGGCGGCCACGAACATCAGGTTCTCGCGCGCCCGCATCCGGTGCAGCGCATCCCACCACGGCGCCTCCGACGCGCCGTCCAGCCGCCAGCTCGCAATCGGCACGCAGACGATCTCCGCTCCGGCATCCCTGAGCCGGCCCCAGCCCTCGGGGAACCAGCGATCATAGCAGATGAGAATGCCGATACGGCCGATCGGGGTGTCGAACACCGGGAAATCATCGCCGGGGGCGAAGTAGAATTTCTCGAAGCTCTTGGTAAACGGGATGTGCGCCTTGCGATAGACGCCGATCACTCCGCCATCCGCACCGATGAGAACGGCAGAATTGAAGAACTCGCCGCTCGGCGCATATTCGAACAGCGGCGTGACGAGGATCGTCTGCGTCCGCGCCGCCACTTCGGACATGAAGCGGATGGTCGGGCCGTCCACCGGCTCGGCATAGTCGAAGAAGCGGTGATCCTTCTCGGAGGCGAAGAACTCGGTGGCGAACAGCTCCGGCAGTACGGCGAGGTCGGCGTTGGCCTCCTCGATCAGCCGGGCGGCGGTTGCCAGATTGGCGGCCTTGTTGCCGATCTCCGACGCCATCTGGATGGCGGCGACGGTGACGGGACGGGCAGTCGGAAAATCGGTCATGGCAGTGTCCATCGCTCGTCGTCTCATACCAAAGGCCCTTGAAAAGGATCCTTTGGTATTCCGATGCGGATTGCTCATGCCATTGGCACCTATGAGAAATCCGCTGCTCTTCAGGCGCTGAGGTGCGGTCGGCACGTCGTGTGCTTGGTATCAGATGGTCTCGGTGAGGCGGCGGATGCCGTAGAATTTCTCGATCACCAGGATCAGCAGGGTGGTGAAGACGACCTGCACCGCAGAAATCGCTGCGATGGTCGGGTCAAAATTGTGCACGAGATAGCTCATGATGTAGACAGGCAGCGTAATCGTCTCGCGGCGTGTGAGGAAGATCGAGACGGGCACGTTGTCGAACGACATGATGAAGGAGAACAGGCCACCCGCCACCACACCAGGCAGGATCAGCGGCAGGGTGACGGTGCGGAACACCTGCACGGGACCGGCCCCCAGCACCCGGGCGGCTTCCTCCACCGAGATCGCCACCCCCAGATAGACGCCGGCGACCGAGCGGACGACATAGGGGATGGTGATGACGACATGGGCGATCAAAAGGGTCCAGAAGGAGAGGCCCATGCCGGTCCAGCCGAAGAAGACCAGAAAGGCGATGCCGAGCACGATGGCGGGAACCGTCATCGGCGAGAGCAGGAAGGCCTGCAGCGCCTCCCGGCCGGTGGTGACATGGCGGACGAGGGCGATGGCCGCGGGCACGCCGACAGCGATCGAGACCAGGGTGGCCGAGAAGGCGAGCACCAGACTGTTGATGGCGCTCTGCACCATGGCGCTGTTGCGCCAGACCTCGACATACCAGTGCAGGGTCAGCCCCTGAGGCGGGAAGCGGATCGCCTCGCCTTCGTTGAAGGAGGCGCCAAGCACCACCACCACCGGCAGGGCCATGAAGGCCATCATCAGCCAGACATAGAGGCGCAGGAGCGGATGAGCCGAGGTGCGCATCAGGCCGTCCTCCGGTTGAGCAGGCGGAACTGCGCCCACAGCAGCGTGAGGGTGATGGCCATCAGCACCACGGCCATGGAGGAGGCGAAGGCCTCGCGATAGGCGACTGTCACCTGCTGGTAGATGAGGAGCGGCACCACCATGGTGGCGCGGCCGCCGAGCATCATGATCGTGACGAAGCTGCCGAGAGCCAGCAGGAACACGAAGGTGGCGGCGGTGATGAGCCCGTTCATGGCCATGGGCAGGGTGATGCGCAGGAACACCGACACCGGCGAGGCACCAAGCACGGCCGCCGACTCTTCCGCCGAGCGGTCGAGCCCGGACAGCACCCCGGCAATGGAAATGACGGCAAAGGGCAGCAGCACATGGACCGAGGCGATGATGACGCCGGTCCAGCCGGCCATGAACGGCACCGGCACGAGGCCGATGGCCATCAGCACAGTGTTGAAGAGGCCGTGATTGCCCAGAATGAGCTGCCAGCCATAGGCGCGGACCACCATGGAAATCAGCAGCGGCGCAATGACGAGAAAGATGACGAGGCCGCGCTCCCACGCATTGGTGCGGGCGATGAACGAGGCGATCGGATAGCCGAACAGCAGCGTGAGCACGGTGAGCGACAGGGCGAAGACGAAGGTCTGCACGAACACCTGGAGATAATAGCTGTCCGAGACCAGCTTCCAGTAGGCCGCGAGACCGGAGGGCGAGCCGCCGGCCGCACTGAACGAGGCCACCGCCACGGAGACGATCGGCAGCACCAGGAAGACGCCGAAGAGGGCGAGCACCGGGGCCAGGAGCGCAAGCGTCACACGCATGGGACGGCGGATCCTTTTTCCGTTGGAGAGGGCCGGGGCGGCAGAGGGGAGGCCCCGCCCGGCTCCGGGGACGCCGCCCTGGGGGCGACGGCATCCGCCGGGACCGGGCGGGGAAACCGGGACAAGCCTCAGGCTTCGCCCGGTTCCAGGGCGCGGATGGTCAGCTTCTCGCGGCCGTCATGATGGATGCGGATGCCGATCTCGCGCAGCTCGTCGAGCCCTTCGCGGATCTCGGCAAACAGGTTGCACGGCGCATAGCCGAAGGAATCCCGCATGGCGGCGACGCCATAGACGATGGAAATCTCGCGCTTGTGCCAGGTGGCGTTGTTCAGGTGCGGATTGAACAGCAGCTGGCCGGGCACGACGCCGATGGCCCGGGAATTCTCGGCCTTGTGCACGTCGAGATCCGGCAGGATCGACAGCACGAAGCCCGAAAACTTCGCATGCTCGCACAGGTCGGTGATCGGCAGCTTCTTCCAGAAGGCTTCCGCCGTCTCCGGCGCGTCCTTGTCCAGAAGTTCGGCAATCAGACGGCCGCCCCGCTCGAATTCGAGCACCACCTTGCGCGTGTTTTCCTTGGAGGATACGGGGGGCGCAGTCATCGGAAACTCCCTCATCGACGGAAAGAACAACTCTGGCGGGCGCGACGTCGTTGTCTGCGCGACCGGTTTTCCGTTGACAGGAAGGTTCCTCCAAGCGCCGCCGGGATGCAACGGCCCCGGCCGCACTACGTAGATTTCCCGCGGATATTCCTCAGAAAAACTGAGGAGGCGGGGCACCCCCTCCCTTTTTCCGGGGAAAAGGGGATCAGGAGAAGGTCCAGCGCGGCGCCAGATCGCGCAGGAGATCGAGAAAGGCGTCCTGGGCGCGCGACGGTTTGGCGTCGCGCAGGCGGGCGATGCCGAAGCCGATTCCCGGCAGCTGCTCGACGACGCGCAGGAAGCGGATCGGGCCGGGGCTGTCGCCGCGCGCCGGCTCCGGGCGGAAGCCCAGCATGGCATAGCCCTGACCGGAGGCGACGAGGCGCTCCACCACCGAGGTGGAGCCGGTCTGGAAGTGGATCTTCGGCGTCAGGCCGAGATTGATATAGGCATCCAGAATGCGTTCGCGGCAGACGGGAAGATCCAGCAGGATCATTGGCTTACGCACGAGTTGATGCAGGCTCACGCAATCGGCGGCGGCCAGTTCGTCGTTCTGGGAGATGGCGACATGCTGGTGCACCTCGAACAGGCTCTCGAACAGGATCGCTTCGTCGAAGCCGGTGTCATAGGTCAGCGCCACGTCGATCCGGCCGGATTTCAGCAGGGTGGCGAGGTCGGCGATGGTGCGTTCCTGCAGGTCGATGGTCAGCGCCGGATAGCGCCGCCGCAGCCCCTCCATCACCGAGGGGATGATGTGGGGCACGGCTGTCGGGAAACAGCCGAGCCGGATGGAGCCGGACAGCCGGGTGGAGAGCAGGGCGGCGGTTTCCTCCAGCCGGCGGGCCTGTTCCAGCAGGCTCTGGGCCTCGGCTATCAGGGTCGCGCCGGAGGCGGTCAGCGTCAGGCCGCGGCCGGGCTGGCGCTGGAACACCCGCACGCCGAAGGCATCCTCGATATTGTTGATGGCCCCCGACACCGCCGCCTGGGACACCCCCAGCCGCTCGGCTGCCGCCGCGATGCTGCCAAGCCGGCTCGCTTCGACAGCATAGGTCAGGTGACGCAGGCTCCACCGCACCGGATCCGTTCTCCCGCGTTCATTCATCCGACTGGCCGCACCGTGCAGAAACAGGAGAGGTGCCCGCGCGCCATTCCGGCGTGTCGGCCGTGCGCGGCCGTGCCGGTCCGCCGGGGCGGGCGGAGTGAGTATGGTCTATCCATTCGCGGCGCGTCCAGTCATCGGAGGTGTCCCGTCGGGTCAGCGCCGGGCGACACTGGCCCGGTCGACCAGATGGAAGCCCATCACCCGCATGGCCGGGGCCTGCCGGCCGGCGAGACGGTCGAGCAGCAGCCGCGCCGCCTCGGTGCCAAGCTCCTGGAAGGGCAGGTGAATGGTGGTGAGGCCGGGATCGACGAACTGCGCCATCACCGTATCGCCGCAGCCGATCACCGAGAGATCGTCGGGCACCACCAGCCCGCGCGCCCGGCACTCCATGATGAGGCCGAGGGAGAGGATGTCGCCGGTGCAGGCAATCGCCGTCAGGTCGGGATGGGCATCCAGCAGCCGCGCGGTGGCCGCCCGGGCGGGCAGGGCGTCATAATCCGGGGCTTCCGCCACCCTGTCGGGGCCATCGGAAAGACCATGATGGCGCAGCCGTTCGCGGGCGCCGCGCACGCGCTCGGCAATCGGCCGGGTGTTGCCGGTGGGGCCCGTGAGCACGCCGATGCGGCGGTGGCCGCGGCCGACCAGATGGTCGATGGCCGCCGCCATCGCCGCGGCATCAGGCATGGCAAGCGCGGTTGCGCCCTCAAGACCGGCCGGGTCATCCTGAGTGACCAGCGGCACGCCGCGGGCCGTCACCAGCCCCATCAGATCGGCATGATGGTTGGCGCCGGTGAGGATGAGGCCGTCCACGCCGCGCTCCAGCATGCGCCGCACATGTTCCAGCTCGGTTGCGGGATCGCGGTGGGAGCATGCGATGAGCACGCCATAGCCGGCTCTGTGCAGGGTGGCCTCGGCGCCGTCGATGGTGGGGGCGAACAGCGGATTGGCGAGCGTCGGCACGACGACGCCCACGGTCATCGAGCGCCGGCTGACGAGGGAGCGCGCGGCCTGATTGGGCACATAGTTGGCCTGTTCCAGCACCGCTTCCACGGCCCGGCGCTTTTCCGGCGCCACCAGCCCGGTGCGGTTGACCACCCGCGAGGCGGTGGCCACCGATACCCCGGCCAGCCGGGCAATGTCCTTCAGCGTCACGTCCGACCGGGACAAGGCCGCACTCCCTGATCTGTCTGCCCCGGACCGGCGGCCGGTCCGGAGCCTGTTCCTGTCGCGCCGGCTTCAGGCGACCTCGCCGGGGGCGCGGTATTTCTGCACCGTGCGGAAGCGGCCGAGCAGATAGTCGCCGGAGAGGATCGGCGCATGCCGGGCCGGCCGCTCGGGGGAAACGCAGGCGGGCAGGGCCTCCACCGGCGTATGATAATCGAGGTTGTAGAACATGGGGATCGAATAGCGCTCGCGGCCGGTGCGGTTCAGCACCCGGTGCGGGTTGGAGACATAGAGGTCATTGGTCCAGCGCTGGAAGAGATCGCCGATGTTGACTACCAGGGTGCCGGGGATATAGGGCGCCGCGATCCACTCGCCATCGCGTTTCTGCACCTCCAGCCCGCCGATCGGATCCTGGGCGAGCAGCGTAATCATGCCATAGTCCGTGTGCGGCGCGACGCCGAACGCGTTTTCCGGCGACAGCGGCGGCTGCGGCGGATAGTGGAACAGCCGCATCTGCACCATCGGCTTCTTGGTGTACTGGAGGAAGAAGCCCTCTTCCAGCCCCTGTGCCTTGGCGATCACCTTCAGCAGACGGTCGCCCAGCGCCTTGGCCTCGGCGAAATAGGCGTCTGCCGCCTCCTTCAGCCATGGCAGGTCTTCCGGCCACTGGTTCGGCGCGTGCAGCGGCAGGCCGGCCAGCACATCGGGATCATCGGCGGCGAGATCGACGCCGATCTCGTAGCTCTCCTTGAGATCGGACACGTAGCCCGGGTGCTGGTTGATGCCCTGGGGCATGAAGCCGCGGCGAAACACCGGATGCATCAGATGCGTCTGCCGCACCTCTTCCGGCAGGGCGAAATAGCGCTTGGTGGCCTCGAAGATGCCGTTGAAAACGTTTTCATGAATGCCGTGATTCCGGACATAGAAGAAGCCGGTTTCCCGGCACGCGCGATCAAGGGCGCGGGCGAGATCGTCGATGGGGCGGCCCTCGGTGAGGGGGGCGAGATCGAGAACGGGCACTTCCTCGGCGCTGGCGGCGCGAACGGGCGGGATCATGAAGGTCTCCGGAGAGCGGGGCCGGCTCCCGGGGCGGAGCGCGGCAGGGAGAGGAGAGGCCGGAGCGGGCCGGCGGCGAAGGAGCGGGGCCCGCCCCGAAGGGATTGGCAGCGTCCGGGGGGAGGACGTGCCGGGGCGGGCCCCTGGGGGTGGCGGCCGGGTCGGGGGCCCCGGCTGCCGGAGGGTCAGCCGGCGGCGAGGCTGGCGTCGTTGCTTTCGGCCCAGAACAGCACCCGGCGCTGGATCACGGTCATGATCGCGTGCAGGCCGATGCCGATGAGGGAGAGGATGACGAGCACGGCGAACACGCCGGCCATGTCGAAGGAGAAGTTCATCTGCAGGATGAGATAGCCGAGACCCGAGCGGGCCCCGACGAATTCTCCGACGATAGCACCGATGACCGAGAGCACGATCGCCACATCCAGCCCGACGAAGACATAGGGCAGGGCATGGGGCAGGCGCACCATGCGGAATACCTGCCAGTGGGTGGCGGTGCAGGCCTTCAGCATGTCGATCTGGTCGCGCGGCGCCGAGCGCAGGCCGACGATGGTGTTGGCGAGCACGGGGAAGAAGGCGATGGCCGCGGTGATGATGATCTTCGACGACAGGCCATAGCCGGCCCAGATGACGATGATCGGCGCGATCGCCACCTTCGGGATGGTCTGGAAGGCGATGACATAGGGGTAGAACAGCCGCTCCAGAAAGGCCGACTGGCCGATCGCCACCCCGAGCACGATGCCGATGAGGGCGCCGATGAGGAAGCCGGCGAGGATTTCCGCCAGCGTCACCCCGAGATGATAGAGGAAGATGCCCGAGGCGAAGCCCTCATAGAGGGCGACGGCCACGGCGCTGGGCGGCGGCAGCACGATGGCGGGCACATCCAGAATGTGGATCGCGCCTTCCCAGGCGGCCAGAAACAGCACGAGGACGGCCGGCGAAAGAAGCCGGCTTTCCTTCCAGCTCTTCGCCGGCGAGGCCGGGAGGGCGGGGGCGGGATCGGCGGCAGCCGGGGCGGAACGGGCGTCGTCGACCATCAGTCGAGCCCTCCCTCGGTGTTGAAATGGCGGCGGATGGCCGAGACATAGGCGCCGAAGTCCGGCGTGTTGAACATCGCCAGACGCCGCGGCCGCGGCAGGTCGACATCCAGGATCTCGGCGATGCGGCCGGGGCGCGGGGTCATCACCACCACCCGGTCGGCCAGAAACACGGCCTCGGGAATGGAGTGGGTCACCAGCATCACCGTGGTCCGGTTCTCCTGCCAGATGCGCAGCAGCTCCAGATTCATGGTCTCCCGGGTCATGGCGTCCAGCGCCCCGAAGGGTTCGTCCATGAGCAGGAAGGCAGGCTCGTGGATGAGGGCGCGGCAGATGCCCACCCGCTGCTGCATGCCGCCGGAGAGTTCGCGCGGATACTTGTCGGCAAAGCCGTGCAGGCCGACCATTTCCAGAAGCGCATGGGCGCGAGCGCGGGATTTCTCCCGGTCGAGACCCTGCACCTCGGCCGGCACCAGCACATTTTCCAGCACCGTGCGCCACGGCAGCAGCACCGGCGCCTGGAAGACGACGCCGAGATCCCGGCTGGGGCCATCCAGATTGCGCCCGGCAATCTCGACCCGGCCCGAGGTCCGCTTCAGGATCCCGGCGAGGATCTTCAGAAGGGTGCTCTTGCCGCAGCCGGACGGGCCGACGATGGTGACGAAGGATCCACGCGCAATGTCGAGGTCGATGGCCGAGAGGGCGTGCACCGCCCCGGCATCCCGGGTGGGATAGACCTTGTCCAGATGCGCGATCCGGACCAGCGGATCCGCACCGGCTGCGACAGGAGCCGACATCAGCCGGTCACCTTGCAGGCCTTGGCGTCGGCGCGGATGGCGTCGGCATCAAAGTCGTTCACGCGCTTGAGGAAGTTCGGGATCTTCACGATCATCTCCTCGGGCGCCATCTCGCTCGGCACAAGGCCCGCCGACC
Organism: Segnochrobactraceae bacterium EtOH-i3; assembly: GCA_050689115.1. Classification (GTDB taxonomy): domain Bacteria; phylum Pseudomonadota; class Alphaproteobacteria; order Rhizobiales; family Segnochrobactraceae; genus JBBSSF01. Next base: position 92,143 of record JBOGCN010000008.1, read on the forward strand.
TCAGGAAGCTCTGCAGCCGGGCGACGCCGGCCGGGTCGGTGGCGCCCCACTCCTTGCCGCCATTGAGGGCGAAGCCATCGGACAGCGACTGCAGCTGGGCATTGATGTTGTTGAGGTCCCAGGCCAGCAGCGTTGCCTCGTCGGCGCCCTTGGGCTTGGTCTCGGGATAGTGTTCCCAGTGCAGCTTCACCGCGCATTCCGGATTGGCCAGCGCATAGACGGTGGCCATGGCCACGCCCCTGGCAATCGCGACGACCATGTCGGGATCGGTCTCGGCCGTCTTCTGCATGGTGGAGAGCGAATAGTCGGGATAGGAGCGCCAGCCCTCGGGCACGATCTTGTTGAGCTTCAGGCCGGCATTTTCAAAGCCGGCGGTGGCGGAGGCCCAATAGAGCAGAGCATCGACCTGACCGCTCTTCAGCGCCTGCACCGGCGCGGCGCCGAGACCGAGAGGGATGAGGGTGACATCCTTTTCCGGATCGACGCCGTTGGTGGCCAGCCAGCTCTTCATGAGCGGAATGCCGCCGGTCGCCAGGCTGAACACGCCGATGGTCTTGCCCTTGAAGTCGCTGGCCTTGCTCAGGCCCGCGCCGTCCAGAGTGGCGATCGACCAGTCGATGACGCCATTTTCCATGACGAAGCGGACCGGCAGGTTGTTCTTGGTATTCGACTGCAGGATGACGCTGGCGTTGACCTGCGCGAACTGGGCATTGCCGGCCACCATCTGCTGGATCGCCTGCAGGGAGGCGCCCACCGGCTCCACCTTCACGTCATAACCTTCCGCCTTCCAGTAACCGAGGGTGATCGGCAGGGTCAGCATGGGATAGCCGACATTCAGCACCGAGGTGCCGACGGCAATGGTCACCGGCTTCGGATCGGCGGCTGCCGCCGGCGCGGCGAGGAGGGCGGTGGCGAGAAGGGCCAGAGAGAGACGCTTGAGGGACATGAAGGCGCGGACCTCTTGGGGGGGGGGACTGAAGGGGCAGAGCAGCGGAGCAATCCGGAGAGAGCTTGCCGAGGGAGCCGGGACCTGTCACCTTCCCGGATATCAGACGTTCTGAAAAGCTTTTCAGCAAGGGGTGTGCCAAGCGCGCCTTTTCCCGTTCGTCCGGAAAAAGATGCGGTTTGTCAGGTCTCTGCTGGCGATCGGCCGGTGTCACCCGGACGCTGCCCTCCGTAAAATTCCTGATGCTTTTCTGGTCACCCTGCCGCCATCCTGACCAGAGGGGTGTCCTGCCCTCCGGATATCCGAGAAGAAAATGATTGATCTTGTCACCCTTCCCAAGGCCGAACTGCATATGCATATCGAGGGAAGCCTGACGGCGGAGCGCATGATTGCGCTTGCAGAACGCAACGGCGTCACCATTCCCTTCCGCACACCTGCCGAGGTGGAAGCAGCCTGCTCTTTCCGAAACCTGCAGGACTTTCTCCAGCTCTATTATGCTGGCCTGCATGTGCTGGTTACCGCCCGGGATTTCGAGGAGGTGACCTATGAATATCTGGCGGGTGCGGCCGCCGAGAGCGTGCGCCATGCCGAGATGTTCATCAGCCCGCAGGCCCATCTGCGCCGGGACATTGCCTTCGCCACCATGATGGATGGCATTCTGGCCGGCATGACGGCGGCCGAGCGCGACCATGGCATCACCAGCCGGCTGATCCTCGGCCTGCAGCGCCAGTTTCCCGAGGCCGAGGGCTTCGAGGTGCTCGATCTGGCGCGGGCCTATGAAAAGGATGGCCGCGTTGTCGGGCTGGGGCTGGGCGGACCGGAGATCGGCAATCCCCCGGCCAAGTTCGTGCGCGTCTATGCCGAGGCCCGCGCCCGCGGCCTGAAGACCATGGCGCATGCCGGCGAGGAGGGGGATGTGTCCTATGTGCGCGATACCGTGGAGCTGCTGAAGGTCGACCGGGTGGACCATGGCGTGCGCGCCGAGGATGACCCGGCTCTGGTGGCTCTTCTGGCCGAGCGGCAGATCCCGCTCACCGTCTGCCCGCTCTCCAATGTGCGGCTGCGGGTGTTCGACACCATCGCCGATCACAACGCCGCCCGGCTGCTGCGGGCCGGCGTCCTTGTGACCCTCAATTCCGATGATCCGCCCTATTTCGGCGGCTCGGTGACCCGCAATTTCGAGGCCTGCCGCGATGCCCTCGGCCTGACCGAGGCCGAAATCGTGACCCTTGCCAGGAACAGCTTCACCGCCTCTTTCCTGCCGGCCGGCGAGATCGTCGCCCATCTGGATGCCATCGACGCGGCGACCGGGGGGCGGGCATGACGGCGCCGCTGCGGCTCTATGAGTGGCCGACGTCCGGCAATTGCTGGAAGGTGCGGCTGGCGCTGCGCATGCTCGGTTTGCCCTTCGAGCGGGTGGCGCTGGACCGCACCCGCGCCGAGGACCGCGCCCGGGTGGCGACCTTTTCCCGGCATCGGCGCCTGCCGGTGCTGGAGCTGGCCGATGGCAGCCGGATCGTGGAATCGGCCGCCATCCTCGTTCATCTCTGCCGCGGCACCGCCCTGATGCCCGCCGACGGACCGGCCTTTGCCGACTGTCTCGCCTGGCTGTTCTATGAGCAGGCGGACCTTTGCCGTCCGCTGGCCCTGCCGCGCTTCTTCCGCCGGTTCGGGCTGGCGGACGAGCGGGCGGCCGAAAGTGCTGCCCTTCAGGCCGAGGGCGCGCGCCAGCTCGCCTTTCTGGAGGGCTGGCTGACGGACCGCGCCTTCCTGACTGGCGACCGGCTGACGGTGGCCGACATTGCCTGTCATGTCTATGTGCTGCTGGCGCCCGAGGGCGGGCAAACGCTGGAGCCCTTTCCGGCCGTGCGCGGCTGGCTCGATCGCATCCGCGCCACCCCCGGCTGGGAGCCGCTGCTGACGGCAGCGTGACGGGCCGGCGACGGGGACGAGACGCTTCACGCCATCTCGGCACAATGGCGCGATATGTCCCATCCCCGTCCGCTCCCGGCCTTTCGGCTTGTCGGCGGCGGACTAGTCTGGCCTCATCCTCAGGACGCCAGAAAGACCGACCCCATGACCGCCACCGACACCGCGCTTCTCGTCATCGACGTGCAGGAATCCTTCCGCCATCGGCCCTATTTCGAGCCGGCCGGGATGGCGGCTTTTCTCGCCCGCCAGCAGGCCCTCATCGACGGCGCCGTCGCGGCCGGCATCCCGGTGATCCGGATCTTCCATGTGGAGGAGACCGGGCCGTTCTCGGAAGCCTCCGGCCATGTCCGCAGCTTCGAGGGACTGCGCATCGCCCCGGTGGAGACCTTCCGCAAGACCCGGCACAGCGCCCTCGTCGGCACCGGGCTGGAAGTCTGGCTGATCAGCCATGGCATCCGGCGGCTGATCGTTTCCGGCATCCGCACCGAGCAGTGCTGCGAGACCACCACCCGGCACGCCTCGGATCTGGGCTTCGACGTCGATTATGTCTCGGAGGCGACCCACACCTTCGCCATGGCCGGCGCCGACGGGCGGATCTGGTCGCCGGAGGAGATCCGGGCGCGGACCGAGCTGGTGCTGGCCGGCCGCTTTGCCCGCATCGTCACTGTCGCGGAGGCGCTGGCCGGGGTCCCGGCCGCGGTTGCCGCATGAGCACCGGGGCGGGGCCGCGGGAAATTCCGGTCATCGTGGTGGTGCCGCCCCGGGCGCTGCTGCTCGATATTGCCGGCCCCGTGGAGGTGCTGCGCAAGGCCAATCTGGAACAGGCCGACGTGCGCTTTGCGGTCTCCCATGCCGGGCCGCGGCCGACGGTTGCCACGTCCATCGGCCTTGAGGTCACGGGCCTTGCGCCGCTGCCGGAGGTGGTGCCGGCCGGGGCCTGGCTGCTGGTGCCGGGGGCGGCCGATGCGCCCCTTGGCGGCGCCCCGGGCGACCGGGAGCGCGATGCGCCGGCAGAAGACGAGATTGTCCGCTGGCTGGCGCGAACTGTCCGCCCGGGCGTGCGGCTGATCACCATCTGCTCCGGCGCTCTGCTGGCGGCCCGGGCCGGCCTGCTGGAAGGGCGGGCCTGCACCACCCATCATGGCTCCATACCGGAGCTGCAGCGGGCGGCGCCCACGGCGCGGGTGCTGGAAAACCGGCTCTTCACCGAGGACCGCGACTGCCTGACCAGTGCCGGCGTCACCGCCGGCATCGACCTGATGCTGCATCTGGTCGCCCGCGAGGTGGGGCCGGCGGTGGCGGTGGCGGTCGCCCGGTATCTCGTCGTCTATCTGCGCCGGGGCGGGGCGGATCCGCAGCTGTCGCCGTGGCTGGAAGGGCGCAACCATCTGCATCCGGCCATCCACCGGGTGCAGGACGCCGTGACCGCCGATCCCGCCCGGGACTGGTCGGTGACGACCTTGGCCGACATCGCCTGCACCAGCCCGCGCAATCTCTCGCGGCTCTTCAACGAGCACACGGGGATGAGCGTGACCGATTATGTCAACCGGATGCGCATCGCGCTCGCCCGGGAGCTCATCACCGGCTCGCGGCTGGACATGGAGACGGTGGCCGAGCGGGCCGGCTTCTCCTCCCCCCGCCAGTTCCGCCGCGCCTGGGGCCGGCTGAACGACGGCTCGCCGTCGGAGCTGCGCGCCGGCGGCTGATCGTCCTCGCACCGGCCGCAGCTGTCATGGCAGGATGACCGCGCCGCTGTCCCATCCGTCCGTGATCCCGGGGCCTCCCCATGACCGACCTTCCGCGTTCCCCCGTCGCGCTGACGGCGCTGCGTGCCTTCGAGGCGGTGGCGCGGCATGGTTCGGTGAAGCGGGCGGCGGAGGAGATCGGGGTGACGCCGTCGGCCATCAGCCATCAGCTGCGCCAGGTGGAGGAGACGCTCGGGGTCGATCTGCTGCGCCGCACCGGCAGCGGCATCAGCCTGACGCCAGCCGGGGCTGCTCTGGCGCCGGAGCTGACGGCGGGGTTCGCCCGCATTCTGGCCGCCGTCGGCGGGCTGAAGGCCGAGCGCCATGCCGGGCCGCTGCGGCTGTCGCTGCTGCCCACCTTCGCGGTCCACTGGCTGTCGCCGCGGCTGGTGCGCTGGCCCTTTGCCCGGGCCGGCTTCGAGCTGCTGATTTCCACCACCCAGGAGGCGGTGGATCTGGCGGCCGGCGCCGCCGATGTGGCGGTGCGCCATGGTGTCGGCCGGTGGGGCGATCTGGTCGCCGACCGGCTGTTTGCCGAGACCGTGACGCTGCTTGCCCCGCCGCAGCTGCTGGCGGGGGCAGCCGACGTTCGGGCGGCGCTGGCCGGGGCGACGCTGTTCCTCTCGCGCCATCGCCACGCGAATTTTGCCGCCTGGAATGCCGCGCTGCCCGGCGGGCCGCTGCGGCCGGCGGCCATCGTCACCGTGGATTCCGCCGGTCTTGGCCTCAAGATGGCGATGGATGGCGCCGGGGTGACGCTGGCCGGGCGGGAGATCGCCAGCGCCGATATGGCCGCCGGCCGGCTGGCCGCCCCCTTCGGGCACGCGATCCCCGGCGGCGGTGGCTATTATCTGGTGACGCCGCCAGCTCTCGTGCTGGACCGGCGGGTGCGGGCGCTCCGGCGCTGGCTGCTGGCCGAGGCCGGGCGCCCGGACGCGTGATCCGGTTCGCTTGAGGAGGCCGTCCGTCTCACCAGCCGCCGCTGCGGATCCACTCCTCCATCATCCCCATCCGGTCGGCGCCCCAGTAGGGCTCGCCATCGACGACGAAGAAGGGCGAGCCGAACACGCCGCCGGCGACCGCCTCCTCGGAGATCCGCTTCACCTGCTCCTTGAGGGCGGGATCGGCGAGACCGGCGAGAAGGACGGCGCGGTCGATGCCGAGGGCGGCGGCCCGGTCGGCGATCGCCTCCGCCGAGGCGCCATCCAGACCGGCGGTGAAGATGCCGTCGAACACGTCCCGGGCGAAGCGCCTTGCCAGCTCCGGATCCCGGGCGTCGATCCAGTAGAAGGCGCGGGCGGCAGGCAGGGTGTTGGCGGGATGGTTGGCGTGGGGCGCCAGCACGATACCGGCCCGCCGCGCCAGCCGCTGCCAGTCACGCCGGGCATAATCCTGCTTCAGCGGCGTGGAGGAGAGGCCGCGGCCGCCGGTGACCCGGAAGGCGGTGCCGAGCAGGAACGGCCGCCAGAGCACGGGCCGGCCGACCCGGGCGCCGAGCGCGTCGATCTCGCGGGCGGCAAAGAAGGCATAGCCCGAGGCGAAATCGAACCAGAAGGTGATGGGGGAGGCGGTCATCGGCATCAGTCCATGCGCATGAAGAACAGCGGACTTCTCATCTGCCCCGAGGGCATGAGAAATTCGCATCGGAATGCCAAAGGATCCATTTCAAGGACCTTTGGCATCGTACCAGCCGCACGAAGTGCTGACCGCACCGTGCGTCTGAAGAGTGGCGAATTTCTCATATGCTCTCAATGGCATGAGAAATTCGCATCGGAATACCAAAGAGTCCTTTTCAAGGACCTTTGGCATCAGTCCTCGTCCAGCCAGTAGTCGACGGCGCTTGCGGCCTTCACGGTGAGGGAGAGGCTGCGCTCGGCAGCGCGGCCGCCGGGCGGGGCGCCGGCAAACACTGTTACCTTGCCGCTGTCGGGATATTCCATCACGTCGGGCTCGCGCAGCGAGCTGATGGCGAGAAAAGCCAGGGGGCCATCGGCACCGGCGCGCAGCTGGTGGGCGGTGGCCGCGCCGCCGGCCGGGCAGACGATGACATCGCCGGCGGTGACCGGATGGGTCTCGGCGCCATGGCGGAGGAGACCGCTGCCCGAGAGGATCACGAACAGTTCATCATTGGCGTGGTGGCAGTGAAAGGGCCAGCCGGCCTTGCCGGCCGGCAGCTCCACATGGCGCGCGCCGAGATGCCGGCCACCGAACGGGGCGGTGAGGGAGGCGGTGCGGGCGGCAAAGCCGGTGCCGTGGCCGTGCGCGCCATGGGCAAGCTCGGCAGGGCGGACGATGGGGGAGGGCGGCATGAACGGGGGCTCCGGGACGGGGACTGTCCGGGCAGGATCGGGCGGCCGGGCAGGGCCGGCAAGTGAGGAGCTTTCAGCCCGCCGCGCAGCATCCTCAGCCGGATTCTGCCGGCGCCCGGCCGGCGACGCGGCGGTTTGACTCTTGACAGGACAAGGCCCGTCCGTCTCAACGTCAGCGGATGCCCGGCCCCTGGGGCCGGCGATGATCCATTCTGATGACGCGGGGGATCCGGCCGGCTGGCAGACCCCCGGTCAGGTGCCACGAGCCGCCGATGCCCTTTCCCTCGCCCACCTATTCGCCTGCGCTGTCGCCGCCGTCGGATGCCGAACTGCCGACCGGAGAGCTGGAGCGGGCCGTGCTGGCCGGTCTCGGCAACCGCGCGCTGGTGCTCATCGGCATGATGGGCGCCGGCAAGACCTCCATCGGCCGTCGCCTCGCCCAGCGCCTGCGCCTGCCCTTTCTCGATGCCGATCAGGAGATCGAGGCCGCCGCTGCCATGACGATCCCGGAAATCTTTGCCACCCATGGCGAACCGGCGTTTCGGGATGGCGAGCGCCGGGTGATCCAGCGCATCCTCTCGGCCGGGGTGCCGCAGGTGCTGTCCACCGGCGGCGGCGCCTTCCTCAATGCCGCCACCCGGCAGAGCGTGGGCGAGAGCGGCATCGCCATCTGGCTGAATGCCGAGCCCGAGGTGCTGTTTTCCCGCGTCAAGCGCCGCTCCAACCGGCCGCTGCTCAACACGCCGGATCCGGAAGGCACCCTGCGCCGGCTGCTGGCCGAACGCGAGCCCTTCTATGCGCTCGCCGATCTCACCGTGCGCTCCCGCGATGTCGCCCATGATGTCGTGGTGAACGAGATTCTCGCCGCCCTCGTCGAGCGCTTCCGGGCGGAGGCGATGGCGCAGACGACCGAAGGGGGGACCCCCGAATGAGCCTTGAGACCCTTGCCCCCGGCGCCATCGAGCGGGTGCCCGTCGATCTGCCCGGCCGGGAATATGACATTCTCATCGGCCCCGGCCTCGTCGACCGCGTCGGCGCGGAAATCGCCGACCGCTTCCCCGGCGTGCGCGTGACGGTGCTGACCGACACCAATCTGGAGGCTGCTGGCCATCTCGCCCGCGCGCGCACCTCCCTTGAGGCCGCCGGCATTGCGACGGCCGAGATTGTCGTCGGCCCGGGCGAGGGCGCCAAGAGCTGGCCGGTGCTGGAAAAGGTCTGCGGCGACCTTCTCGACCAGAAGCGCGAGCGCGGCGATCTCGTCGTGGCGCTGGGCGGCGGGGTGATCGGCGATCTCGCCGGCTTCGCCGCGTCCATCCTGCGCCGCGGCATGCGCTTCGTGCAGGTGCCGACCAGCCTGCTGGCCCAGGTGGATTCCTCGGTCGGCGGCAAGACCGGCATCAACACGGCCCAGGGCAAGAACCTCATCGGCGCCTTCCACCAGCCGAGCCTGGTGCTGGCCGATACCGACGTGCTGAAGACCCTGTCGCCGCGCGAGTTCCGCGCCGGTTATGCCGAAGTGGTCAAATATGGCCTCATCGACGACATCGACTTCTTCGCCCGGCTGGAGCGGGAGCATGCAGACGTGTTCGCCTTCGGTCCGGCGCTGACCGATGCCATCGCCACGTCGTGCCGGGCCAAGGCCCGGGTGGTGATTGCCGACGAGACCGAGAAGGGCGAGCGTGCGCTGCTCAATCTCGGCCACACCTTCGGCCATGCCCTTGAGGCGGCCACCCATCTGGACAGCGCCCGCCTCGTGCACGGCGAAGGCGTCGCCATCGGCATGGCCCAGGCCTTCCGCTTCTCCGCCATGCTGCGGCTGGCCGATCCGGCCGATGCCGAGCGGGTGGAGGCGCATCTGAAGGCCGTGGGCCTGCCGACCCGGCTGTCGGATGTGCCGGGCGAGCTGCCCGATGCCGATGGCCTGCTGGAGCTGATGGCCCAGGACAAGAAAGTGTCCCGCGGCCAGCTCACCTTCATTCTGGCCCATGGCATCGGCGAATCCTTCATCGAGAAGGATGTGGACCCGGCTGCCGTGCGCGCGTTCCTGATCGAGGAGGCCCGTGGCTGATGGAAGTGACGCTGTGGCTGAACGGGGCGGCGATCGTCGGGCTGCTGGCGCTGTCCTTTTTCTTCTCGGGCAGTGAAACGGCGCTGACGGCGTCTTCCCGGGCGCGGCTTCTGCAGCTTGAGAAGAGCGGCGACCGGCGGGCGACCGTGGTGTCGAGCCTGCTGCATGCCCGGGAACGGCTGATCGGCACGCTGCTGCTCGGCAACACCATCGTCAATATTCTGGCCTCAGCCCTCACCACCAGCCTGTTCCTCCAGCTCTTCGGCGAGAAGGGTGTGGGGCTGGCGACCCTGATCCTTACCGTCGTGGTCGTCATCTTCTCCGAGGTGCTGCCGAAGACGTGGGCGATCACCGCTCCGGAATCCTTTGCCCTTGTCGTGGCCCGGCCGATCCGGCCGCTGGTGAAAATCGTCGGCCCCATCATGGCCGCCGTCGAGCTGCTGGTGCGCGGCATCCTGCGCCTGTTCGGCGTGTCGGTGGATGCCTCCCGCTCCGGCCTCACGCCGCATGATGAAATCCGCGGCGCCGTCGATCTCCAGCATCTGGAAGGCGGGCTGGTGAAGGTCGAGCGCGACCGGCTGGGCGGCGTGCTGGATCTGGGCGAGCTCTGCGTATCCGACGTGATGATCCACCGCACCGCCATGCAGATGCTGAACGGAGCGGCGCCGCCGGTGTCCATCATCGAGGACGTGCTGGCCAGCTCCCACACCCGGCTGCCGGTGTGGCGGGGGGCGCCCGAGAACATCATCGGCGTGCTGCACGCCCGGGACCTGCTGCGCGCCGTGCAGGCCGCCGGCGGCGACATCGACCAGATCGATATCACCAAGGTGATGCGGCCGCCCTGGTTCGTGCCCGATACCACCGGCCTCAATGATCAGCTCAGCGCCTTCCTCAAGCGCCACAACCATTTCGCCCTCGTCGTGGACGAGTATGGCGAGGTCATGGGGCTGGTGACGCTGGAGGACATCCTTGAGGAGATCGTGGGCGAGATCGCCGACGAGCACGATGTGGAAGTGGCCGGCGTGCGGCCGCAGCCCGATGGCTCCATCATCGTGGAAGGCACCGTGCCGGTGCGCGACCTCAACCGGGCCCTGGATCTTGCGCTGCCCGATGATGTGGCGACGACCATTGCCGGCCTCGTCATCCACGCCGCCCGTATCATCCCGGCGGAACGCCAGATCTTCACCTTCTACGGCAAGCGCTTCCAGGTGATGCGGCGGGACCGGAACCGGATCGCGCTTTTGCGCATCTCCCGGGTCGATAACACTCCGGTGTCGCCGAAGCATGTGCCGGAGGCGCCGAAGCCGGCGGCCTGAGGGCCAGAAGCCCGGCGCGGCATGCTGGCTCGGCTGCGGCGCCGAATGGCGTCAGCCGCCGGACGACGGTTTTCCGACCAGACCCTTCAAAAAGCACGGCCCCGGTCGCATGCGCGACCGGGGCCGTGTGTCTTTGCGGGCCGTTCTCGGCCGGTGTCCGGCGATCAGTTGGCGATCAGTCGGCGGGCCTGGCCCGTCCAGTCCTCCCGCTGCACCCGGCCGCGGGTGCCGAGGTGCGCTTCCAGCTCCTTGATGCCCTTCGGCGACAGGGCCGCGATCTGGCGGAAATGGAAGATGCCGAGGGACTGCAGCTTCAGCGCCAGCTTGGGGCCGATGCCGGAGATGCGCTTCAGGTTGTCGGCGTCACCTTCCGGTGCCGCCAAGGCGATCGCGGCGAGGCTGTCGACGCGGATCGGGGCGGCGATCTCGATGGCCGGGGCCGGAGCCACCGGTTCGGCAACCACCACCGGCGCGACAGCCGCTGCGGCGATCTCGGGTTCGGCGGCAAGAGCCACCGCCGCCGGGATCGGGGCGCTGGTCACCGTCGGAACGGAGATGGCGGCAGCCGCTGCCGTCGCGCGCTGCACCCGGGCGGCGTTCAGCGGGCGGCGATCGTGGGTGATGATGAAATCCGTCACCCGCGGCGCGATCTCGGCCCGGAAGCGCGAGCCGTTGAACACGCCATAATGGCCGACATCGGGCTGGACATAATGGTAGCGCTTGTCGTCCGTCAGGTTGACCGCCAGATGCTGGGCCGCTTCCGTCTGGCCGAGGCCGGTGATGTCGTCCTTCTCGCCCTCGATGGTGAGGAGCGCGGTGTTGCGGATCGATGCCGGGTTCACCGGCCGGCCGCACCACATCATCTCGCCCTTGGGCAGGGCCTGACGAATGAACACGGTGTCGACGGTCTGGAGATAGAACTCCGCCGTCAGGTCCATCACCGCCAGATATTCATCATAGAATTCCCGGTGCTTGGCGGCGGAATCGCCGTCGCCCTTCACCAGATGGTCGAAAAAGTCGCGCTGGGCCATCACATGACGGTCCAGGTTCATGCTCATGAAGCCGCCGAGCTGCAGGAAGCCCGGATAGACCAGCCGCAGGAAGCCCGGATAGGGGAAGGGCACCTGATGGATCACATGGCGGCGGAACCAGTCGATCCCCTTCTTCTGGGCCAGATTGTTCACTGCCGTCGGCGACGAGCGGGTGTCGATCGGACCACCCATGAGGGTGAGGGAGGAGGGGGCGCAGGCATCGCCGTCCTCTTCCATCAGGGCAGCCGCCGCAAAGGCCGGCACCGAAGGCTGGCACACCGCGAGCACATGGGTGTTGGGCCCGAGGAAGTGCAGCATGTCCATGATATACTGGACATAATCATCGAGATCGAACTTGCCGGCAGCCAGCGGCACCAGACGGGCATCCTGCCAGTCGGTGATGTAGACCTCGTGCCGGGGCAGGAAACCTTCCACCGTGCCGCGCAGTAGCGTGGCATAGTGGCCGGACATCGGGGCGATGATGAGGAGCTTCGGATCAGGCCGCTCCGCCGCTCCGGTGACGGCCATCTCGCGCTTGAAATGGATCATCCGGCAGAAGGGCTGCGACCAGACAAATTCTTCCGTCACCGGCACCCGCACGCCGCCCACGCTGGTGGAGGGGATGCCGAATCCGGGCTTGGGGTAGCGCCGGGTGTTGCGCTCGAAAACCTCCAGCGCCGCCGCCATGCTGCGGCCGGCCGGGGTGTGGTAAACCGGGTTGAGCGGATTCTTGAAATAGAGCCGTGTCGCATCCGCGATGGCCCGCCACGGCCCGAGCACGGCATGGTTCAGTTCGTAGAGCTGGTAGAACACAGGGTCTAGACCTCGCGCCTTGTCGGGAACCGATATGGTCCGTCCCATCATCACCAAGCATAGGACGCGCCTTTACCGCACTGCAAGAGGCCGGGATGTCCCAGCCGGGATCGCCCATTCCTGTTATCCGGCAAAAAGACCTTATGACCGGGAAGGTTCCACGGGCGGAATGTCCTGCAATGAGCGTTCGCCATGCGGCAATGGCCGGATGTGCGGTGCCGTTGCCGGGCAGCCCGGGCGATCTCCGGGGCGCTGCAACGCATCCGTGTCGCCGTGAGGGCGGCCACTCCCCATCCGGTCGCGGCTGGTCGACAGTGCCGCGGATGCGGGCGCGGCGGGTCTGTGGTATCCCTTGGCCTGCTTCTGCCGAGGCGGCGGCCGGTTCCGGTCCGGCATGCCCCGACTGCCGGTGGGGGCCCGCGGGTGGGGCACTGTCAAAGGGCGCCGTGCTGCTTCGACAGGCCACTGTGGAATTCCCATCTCTCTGGGAGATATGGGAATTCCGTGTCCACCGGTGCCGGGATGCGGCTGCATCCGCGAGCGGCGCCGGCACGCAAATGGGGGACGGGCCGCCCGCCGGTCTGGAATTCTGGTCTGATGCCTCCGGAGATGGGGAGATTCGCATGACTTTTGCTCGGTTCCTGCCGGCTGCCGCTTTCGTCGTGGCGCTCGGAGCCGTCGAGCCGGCCTTGGCGAGCGGGACCTTCGCCTGCCCGACCCAGCCCGCCAATGGCACCGTGGCGGCCCAGGTGCAGGCGGCGCTGCCGACCGGTGATGCCCTCGACAAGCCGGAAGCGCTCGAAAATGCCGTGACCGGCCTGAAGGCCGCCGGCATCAGCCCGGCGGTCATCATCAATGACCTGATCACCACCTATTGCCCGCTGGTGGCCGCCGACACCACCCAGACCGACGCCCAGAAGGCGACGTCGGTGCTGCGCTTTGCCGCCCGGGTCACGCGCACCGTGTTCTCCATGGAAGGCGCCGACCAGATCATCCTCGACGTGGCCTTCCCGCCGGACGTGGTGGACGGCATCAACGCCAAGGCGAGCGCGGCCGGCATCACCCCGGAAGCCTGGATCCAGACGACGGTTGCCGGCGCCCTGAAGTGATCGGCTGACGATCGGGCCCGGACGGGCCATCCTGATCCGGAGCCCGCTGGCGCCGGATCAGGGAACGCGAAGCAATGCGTGGCCGGTGTCCGCACCGGCCACGCCGCAGGGATCTGGCGCGTCATACCAAAGATCCTTGAAAGGGGTTTTTGGTATTCTGATGCAGATTTCCCATGCCAATGGAGCATCTGGGAAATCTGCTGATCTTCAGGTGCTCGTGTGCGGTCAGCACGTTGTGCATCTGGTATCAGGAGCGCCGGGCTCGGCGAGCCGGAAGCGCAGCAGCAGGGTGCGCTGCAGCCGGTTCATGCCGTTATTGTCGGACATCAGCGTGAGAATGACGCTTCCGTCGGCGGCGGTGTGGACGCCGAGCGCTTCCAGGTTGTCGATTTCGGTGCCCGCCTTTGCCTCCCACAGCACCGGGCCGTCCAGCACGGCTCCCGGACGGATGCTCTCGCCCGGGATGCGCCGGAGGCGCGCCGCGAACCAGGCGAGGATGCCGAAGCGTCGTTCCAGCAGCAGCAGGTCGCCATCGGGCAGGAAGACCGCGTCGGTGATGGAATAGCCGTCGCTGCGCACGACGCTCAGGGCACGGCTGCCGCGGTCGCCGATGATCCAGCCGGGAATGCGGTCGCCGCTGTCGTCATTGCCCTCGGCAAAGGCGAGGAGCTGGCTCGCAAACGGGCCCGCCGGGAGAACGGCGAGGGATTCGATGCGATTGTTGGCCGGCAATTCCTTGACCGCGGCCGGCACCGGCCGGGCTGTCGGCGTGGCCGTCATCGGATCGGGGCCCGGATAGACCAGAAAGCGCGCGCCGGCCTCGATGGCGACGATGAACTCCGACTTGCCGCCCTTCAGGCTGCGCCGGGTCAGCGCCTCGGCATCGGATTGCACCTTGTTCGGCAGCGGCTTGCCGTTGGGGCCCTTGAGGGGGGCGGCCCGGACAGAGGCGAGTCCCGTCGGCCGGCCGCTGGCATCCGACAGAATCTCGCCGCTGATCCATGTCCCGAAGTCGCTGACCGCCAGAAAGCGGCGGCCATCGGGGTCCATCTCCAGACTGGAGATGCCGGCGATGGCCGGATCCGACGGCCGCAGGACGAGGCCACCGAGGAAGACCAGATCGCCGAACCGGGTGCGCTCGGGGTTGGCCAGGTCCAGGGCGGGAATCGGGGTGGTCGCGACCGCCACGTCGAGGGCCGCTGCCGGAGCCTTCGGGCCGGGCAGGGTGGTGGTGATGATGGCGGCCAGCAGTGCCAGCGCCCCCAGTGGGGCGAGACGCCGCAGCAGGCGGCGGCCGCGTCGCGGCCGGTCGGTCGGTTGGATCATGCCGTCTCCGGGTTGGCTGGCCGGCGGGGAGAGGCCGGCCGATCGTTGAAAACCGAAGCCCCCCGTGTCGGCAAGAATGCGGCCCGCCGGGTGCGCGATTTGCCGCGTCTGCGGCCGGGCGGAAACAATGCCGGATTGCCGACACCGGGCAGCCCTTGCCGCCCCTTGGGGGCGGGACTAAGAGGAAGGAGACAAACCCCGTTCGCCGCCTTTCGAGAGACCGGAGCCGCGATGTCTGACCGGATGACCAGCCGAACCGGGGTGATCTACAAGATCGTGCCACAGGCCCTCTGGCAATCCGCTGTCGAAGCGGGATCCTTCACCGGTGCGCCGGTGGATCTGGCCGACGGCTACATCCATTTTTCCACTGCCTCCCAGGCGCGCGAGACCGCGGCGAAGCATTTCGCCGGCGCGACGGATCTCGTGCTGGTGGCGGTGGAGGGGGGCAGCCTCGGGCCGGCCCTTGTCTACGAGCCCTCCCGCGGGGGCGCGCTCTTTCCGCATCTTTATGCGTCTCTGCCGGTTTCCGCCGCGCTCTGGGTCCGCCCGCTGCCGCTCGGTGCCGGCGGGGAGCATCTCTTCCCGGAGGATCTGATGTGATCTCGACTCTCGACGCAGTTGCCCGGGCGGCGATGTTCCGCCTTGATCCCGAGACCGGCCACAAGCTGGCCATCCGCGCCCTTGCCCTCGGTCTGGTGCCGCCGGCGCCGGTGGTCGATGACTGGCGCCTCGGGACGACCCTGTTCGGACTGTCCTTTCCAAACCCGGTCGGTCTGGCGGCCGGGTTCGACAAGGATGGCGAGGTGGCCGGCGCCCTGTTCCGATCGGGCTTCGGCTTCGTCGAGATCGGCACGGTGACGCCGCGGCCCCAGCCGGGCAATCCGTTGCCGCGGCTGTTCCGTCTGGTGCCGGACCGCGCCGTGATCAACCGCATGGGCTTCAACAACAAGGGCCATGCGGCGCTGCTGGCGCGCCTGAAGAAGAGCCGGCCGGACGGCATCCTCGGCATCAACATCGGCGCCAACAAGGATTCCGCCGACCGGATCTCCGATTATGTCGATGGCGTCACGGCCTTTGCGCCCTATGCGTCCTATTTCGTGCTGAACATTTCCTCCCCCAACACGCCGGGCCTGCGCGAGCTGCAGGGGCGGGCGGCGCTGGAGGATCTGCTGGCGCGGGTGGTGGAGGCCCGCGAGGCCGCTCGCCCGGCCGCCGGCAAGCGCGTGCCGCTGGTGCTGAAGGTCGCGCCCGATCTCACCGAGCAGGACATCGAGGATATTTCCGGCGCCGCGCTGTGGGCCTCCATCGACGGCCTCATCGTCTCCAACACCACCCTGTCCCGGGCCGGCCTCACGGATGCCCAGGCGAAGGAGACCGGCGGTCTCTCGGGCGATCCGCTGTTCCGGCTGTCCACCATCGTGCTGGCCCGTTTCCGCCAGCGGCTGGCCGGGCGCATTCCGATCATCGGCGTCGGTGGCATCTCCTCGCTGGAAACGGCGATCGCCAAGATCGAGGCCGGGGCCGACCTGATCCAGGTCTATTCGGCGCTGGTCTATGAGGGCATGGGGCTGGTGCCGCGTCTGGTCTCGGGCCTGTCGCGCACGGTGGCCGAGCGCAAGCTCGCCAAGCTCTCCGATCTGGTCGGCACCCGCGCCGATGCGTGGGCGGCCGAAAGCCCCTGACTTTCCCGGAAGGTTCTGCGTCCATGGCTCTCACCATCTGGCACAATCCGCGCTGCTCCACCTCGCGCAAGACGCTGGCTCTCCTCACCGAGCGCGGGCTGACGCCGACGGTGCGGCTCTATCTGACGGAGCCGCCGTCCCGGGACGAGCTGAAGGCCGTGCTGGCGGCATCCGGGCTGACAGCGCGCGGATTGCTGCGTGCCAAGGAGCCGCTGGCGGCCGAACTGGGCCTGAAGACGGCGGACGAGGACACCATCCTTGCCGCCATGGTGGCCCATCCGATCCTGATCGAGCGGCCGGTGGTCATCTCCGGTGCCCGCGCCGCCCTTGGCCGCCCGCCGGAATCCGTGACGGAGATCCTGTGACGCTTCGCTCTGCCTCTGCCTCTGCCCGCCGTCGCCCGCGCGCGCGCCCTGTCCGGGTGCTGATTGCCGGCTTCGGCCCCTTTCCCGGCGTGCCGGACAATCCGGCCGCCGGCGTGGCCCGGCGCTTTGCCGCCCGCGCCGCGCGCCGGCCGGGGGGCGAGCTGCAGGTGTCGGCGGCGGTTGTGCCCACCACCTGGGAGCTGCTGGACGATCTGCCCGGCCTGCTCGCCCGGCTGCGGCCGGACATCATCATCGCCCTCGGTGTGGCGGTGGAGGCGCCGGTGGTGCGCATCGAGACCATCGCCCTCAACCGGGCGACGCGGATTGCCGTCGACGCCGTCGGCGCCCGGGCCCGCTCCCGGCGTCTCCGGGCCGACGGACCGCCGGCCCTGCACGCGCCGGCGGATCCCGGCCGTCTGGTGCGCATGGCCCGGTCGCTGGGGCTGCCGCTGCGCATTTCCCGCGATGCCGGCGACTATCTCTGCAACGGCCTGTTTTACGAGGCGACGCGGCTGGTGCGGGCCAGCGGACGCACCACCCGGCTCGCCTTCGTACATGTCCCACGTCCCCACATGGCCCGCGGCGCCCGCCCGGCCGACTTCGATGCCGTGGTGGCGCTGACGATCACCGCCCTCAAGGCCGGTCTCTGAGCGGAAAGTGCAAGTGGTCGAAAGGCTTCCCGCAGCGCAAACCAAGTTGCTGCGGCCGATTCCCCTTTGTGGGCAAGGGGGTGAGATGTGCACAGAAAGACGTATTTCGGTTGCCTGCGTGCAATCTTATAATTTCGTCCAATACACCGCCTTTCCACATATGTGAGTTCAGGGATCATCATGTACCGCGATCGCATCCGCCAGGCATCCCTCTGGGGCAAGGTCGTCAGCGCAGAGGAGGCCGCCCTCCATATTCGCGACGGCATGACCGTGGGCATGAGCGGGTTCACGCGCGCCGGCGAGGCCAAGGCCGTGCCGATGGCGCTGGCTGCCCGCGCCAAGCGCGAGCCGCTGAAGATCACCCTCATCACCGGCGCGTCCCTCGGCAACGATCTGGACAAGCAGCTCACCGAAGCCCACGTGCTGTCGCGCCGCATCCCCTTCCAGTCCGATCCCGGTCTGCGCAAGGCGATCAACAATGGCGAGGTGATGTTCGTCGACCAGCATCTCTCCGAGACCGTGGAGATGCTCAGGACCCGCCAGCTCGGCCCCGTGGACGTGGCCGTCATTGAAGCCGTGGCGATCACCGAGTCCGGTGGCATCATCCCGACCACCTCCGTCGGCAACTCCGCCACCTTCGCCATTCTGGCCGAGAAGGTGATCGTCGAGATCAACATCTCCTTGCCTCTGGAGCTGGAAGGTCTGCACGACATCTACATCCCGACCCGCCGCCCGTTCCGCGAACCGATCCCGGTGGTCGCCCCGGAAAGCCGCATCGGCCTGCCCTTCATCCCGATCGACCCGGCCAAGATCGCCGCCATCGTGGTGACCCAGAAGCTCGACAGTGCCTCCACCGTCTCCGAGCCGGATTCCGAGACCCGCGAGATCGCCGGCCACCTGACGGACTTCCTGAAGAATGAGGTCGATCGCGGCCGGCTCGGCCAGTCGCTCCAGCCGCTGCAGGCCGGCATCGGCACCATCGCCAACGCGGTCCTGCACGGCTTCATCGACTCGCCCTTCCATGACCTCAAGATGTACTCCGAGGTGCTGCAGGACTCGACCTTCGACCTGTTCGACTCGGGCAAGATGGTCTTCGCTTCCGGCTCGTCGATCACGCTCTCGAAGAACAAGTATGAGCAGGTCATCAATAATATCGGTAAGTATAAGTCCCGGCTGATTCTGCGGCCGCAGGAAATCAGCAACCATCCGGAAATCATCCGCCGGCTGGGCCTGATCTGCATCAACACGGCGCTGGAATTCGATATCTACGGCAACGTGAACTCCACCCATGTGGGCGGCACCCACATGATGAACGGCGTGGGCGGATCCGGCGACTTCGCCCGCAATGGCTATCTCTCGGTGTTCGTCACCAAGTCGATCGCCAAGGGCGGGGCCATCTCGTCGGTGGTGCCGATGGTCACCCATGTTGATCATTGCGAGCACGATGTGGATCTGGTGGTGACGGAGCAGGGCATTGCCGATCTGCGCGGTCTGGCGCCGCGGGAGCGGGCCAGGCTCATCATCCAGAACTGCACCCATCCGCTCTATCGCGACCAGCTGGCCGACTATTTCGAGCGCGCCTGCAAGCGCGGTGGCCAGACCCCGCACGTGATGGAGGAGGCGTTCTCCTGGCATCTGGCCCTGCGCGACAAGGGCAGCATGGTGCTGGGCAAGACGGCCGAGGCGGTCGAGGCGGTCTGATCCGCGCCGATCCTGACCGGATCCGATCCCGACGCCCCGGCCGGCAGCTGCCCGGCCGGGGCGTTTTCGTTTGCAGCCGCTCTCAGCACTCTCCCGGAGGGCGGCTGCAATCAAACCGTCATGGAAGCGTGTTCGGGTGCGGATCCGGATTCCGGCTCCCTGTTTTCAGCGGGTGAGCCGGTCCCGAACAGAGACGGGAGGAGGTTCCCCATGAAATCGGCGATTCTCGAGCGCCTGGGCGAGAACGGCATCCTGCTTCCGGTGCTGATTGCGGAGGGTCTTTCCGCCAATGACCGCATCAAGGTGCGGCTCTCCGTGCTGCAGGCGGCGGCCCGGGCAGCGGCCGATCCGGCCGCGCCGAAGGTGTCGCTGGAGGTGGAATGCCGGGCGGCGGGGCTGGAGCCGCTGGCGCTGGACGCGCTGGTGGCGGGGGCAGCAGTCGATGGGGCCGGACAGATGACGGCGCCGGGTCTGGCGACCCTCGGCGGCGAGATCTGGGACGACGCCGAGACCATGGTGCGGGCGGTGGCGGCCGGGGCCGCCGTGGAAGGCAAGGCCGCCGCCAGCCGGCTTGCCGCCATCCGCGCCGATGCGGCGCTAGGGGGAGCGGATGCCGTGCCGGTTGCCCTCGTCCAGCGCCTGACCGGGCTTGGCAGCGGCTCCGGCGACAGCCTGCACCGGCTGGTGATGGATCTGCACAAGGCCCTCAACCAGCTCTCGCGTGATCACGCCGAGGCGGTGGTGGCGGGCGCCCATGTGTTCGGCCTGACCGATGATGACCGGGCCGATGTGGAAGCCTTCATGGAGGGCGTGGAGTCGACCCGGGCGCTGAAGTTCGGCCATCCCGGCCTTGGCACCACGGCGGCCCGTGCCGGCAGCCGGCTGACCATCCAGAACGATATCGGCGAGACCGACGCCCATGTTGTGGTGATCGCGGTGGAGGCCGAGGCCGTCACCATCACCTATTCCGATGTGCATCGCGTCAGGGCCAAGTTCTTCACCGGCCTCTTGCCCGAGTTCGCGTGGAGCGGTCTGGAGCGCCATGATGCCGACGGCCTCGGGCCGGATCCGGAATTCCATCTGGTCACCGGCCGGGCCGAGGCGAAGAGCGCCAAGGCGCGCCATCGCCTGCTGAAGGCCATCGGCGCGGTGCTGGTGTTCCAGATCGACTGGAACAAGGCGCGCAAGGTGCTGCGCACCTGGATCCCGAAGAAGGATGCCGTCGCCGTGCTCGACTGGGCGGCGCGCGGCCGCATCGGCCATCGCGGCTTTCTGGTTCTGGGCGGCGCGGCTCTGGTCGCTTCCGCCGTGCAGCACGCCGCCGGCGACCGCATCGGCTTCGGCGAGCGGCTGGATTCCGCCCTCGGGCGCGAGGCGGCCATCGACTTCCTGAAATCCGTGCTGTCGATCTCCACCGCTGCCCTGATGGCGGGGGAATCCGTGCGGCTGGTGCGCGACCGTCTCGAGGCGGCCCTCGTCAGCCATCTGGAGCGGGCGGAGGCAACGCTGCTCGCCGTCGTCGTGCGGCAGGCGGGGCTGGCCCGGGACATCGGCGCCGTGATCACGGAGGCCCTGTCGGACCTTTCCCTTGGCGGCAGTCCGGACCGGGCGCAGCTTGCCGACCGCGCCCGGCGCATCGAGGAAAAGGCCGACCGCATCGTGCTGGATCTGCGCGAGCGCATAGCCCGCCTCACCACCGATCCGGCGATCGAGCCGCTGGCGCTGGCGCTGGAGCAGGCGGTGGACGAGCTGGAACAGGCGGCCTTCATCCTGTCGCTGCTGCCGGCCGGCATCGAGCCGGATTTTCTGGCGCCGCTGTCGGAGCTGGCGGCGGCCACTGTCGCCGGCGCAGAGGCCGCGGCCTCTGCGGCAGCGGCGGCCGCTGCCGTGCCCGATGGACACCGGGTGGACTCCGAGGATGCGCTGGCTGCCGCCGGCCGTCTGGTCGATGTCGAGCACACCGGCGACCGGCTGGAGCGTCAGACCGTCAGTCTGGTGCTGGGCACGGCTGCCGATCTGCGCTCGGCACTGGCGGTCATGGAGCTTGCCCGGGCACTGGAACGGGCGACCGATCGCTTCGCCGGCTTCGGCCACCTTTTGCGCCGCCGGGTGCTGGCCGATCTCGCGGCCTGATGCCAAAGATCCTTGAAAAGGACTCTTTGGTATTCCGATGCGAATTTCTCATGCCATTGGCGCATATGAGAAATTCTCTGCGTCTTCAGACGCGCGGTGCGGTCAGCACTTCGTGCGGCTGGTATGATACCGCGTCCTCTGCCCGTCCATTTTTCCCTTTGCGGAGCGCGGCCTGCGGGCGCGCCCGGAAAAAGCGTCAAGGAGAGGTACCATGCGCATCGTCCGCATCGGGCCTGGAAGCCACGCCACCCCGTCGGCCGAGGTGATCGGCAACAAGGCGGCCAATCTCGCCCGCATGGCAGCCCTCGGTCTGCCCGTGCCGCCGGCCTTCGTGCTGCCGGTGTCGCTGTGCGCCGCCATCACCCGCGGCGAGCCGGAGGCACGCGAGAAGCTGGAGGCCGGCCTGGCCGAGGGCATCGCGTGGCTGGAGGAAGTCACCGGCCGCGTGTTTGGCGATCCGCGCCGGCCTCTGCTGGTCTCCGTGCGTTCCGGCGCGGCGCGTTCCATGCCGGGCATGCTGGATACCGTGCTGGATGTCGGCGCCAGCCCGGTGGCCGTGCGCGGTCTCATCCGCCTCACCGGCAACCCGCATTTCGCCTGGGACTGCCGCCGCCGCTTTCTGGAGAGCTTCGGCGGCGTGGTGCTGGGGGTGGAGCGCGCCGTGCTGGCGCGTCTGGCCCGGGATATCGCCGCCGCCGAAGGCGTGCCCGAGGCCGATCTGGATGGCGAGGCCATCGAGCGGCTGGCCGCCGATCTCGACCGGGTGATCGCGGCAACCGTCGCGCCGGTGCCCGAGGCGTCCATGGACCAGCTGCGCGCCGCCGCAGAGGCGGTCTATCGCTCCTGGGGCGGCGAACGCGCCCGGGTCTATCGCCGGCTGGAGCATCTGGAGGATCTGGCCGGCACGGCGGTGACGGTGCAGGCCATGGTCTATGGCAACCGCAACCAGAAATCCGCCGCCGGCGTCGCCTTCTCCCGGGATCCCTCCACCGGCGCGGCGGTGCAGGTGATCGATGCGCTGTTTGAATCCCAGGGCGAGGATGTGGTGTCGGGTGCCCGCACGCCGCTGGATGGTGCGGCGCTTGCCCGCCGGGTGCCCGAGGCGGCGGCCGGTCTGCAGCAGGTGTTGCGGGATCTGGAGACGGCCTTCCGCGACGTGCAGGACATCGAGTTCACCATCGAGGACGGCACCCTGTGGATCCTGCAGACCCGGGCCGCCAAGCGCACCCCGCGGGCGGCGCTGCGCTTTGCCGTGGACATGGTCTCGGCGGGGATCATCCCACCGGCCGAGGGGCTGAAGCGGCTGGCCGGGCTGGACCTCGCGGCCCTTGGTGAGCGCACCATCGTCGGGGCGGGGGCCGAGTTCACCCGCGGCACGGCGGCCTCCGGCGGCATCGCCATCGGCCGGGCAGCGTTTGACTCGGCGGCGGCCCGGCGGCTGGCCGATACGGGCGTCCCTGTCATCCTGGTGCGGCCCGATACCAGCACCGCGGATGTGGAAGGCTTCTCGGCTGCGGCCGGCATCGTCACCGCGGTCGGCGGGCGCACCGCCCATGCCGCTCTCGTCGCCCGCCAGATGGGGCGGGCCTGCGTGGTCGGCTGTGCCGGCCTCAATGTGGATCCCGCCGCCGGCCGGGCGCGCGGGGAGGGCGGCGAGATTGCCGAGGGCGACTGGCTGACCGTCGATGGCGATCAGGGCCGCGTCTTCCTCGGTCAGGCCGAAATCCGCGAGACCCGGCCGGAGGCCGAACTGGCCATCATCGCCGGCTGGCAGCAGGCCGACGCGGCGGAGTGATCTCCGGCTGCGGCGCAGGGGAATCGCTCCGCTGCGCCGCGCAGAGACCGGCTGCCGTACCCGCGCTCCGGGCGAGGATGGGGGCCGGTCTGGAACGGGGAGTTGGTCGACAGGGGCGAGACTCTCAGGTAGCCTTAGGATCAAACGGGGCGGGATGCCTGCGGCGGGCCGGGGGGCTGCCGCCGGGCATTGCCGGCGGGTGCGCGCCATGGTTGACTGTGCCGGCGCGCGGCCGGATCCCGGGCCTGCCTCCTGATCGCCCGTCCCGCGGGTGTCTCCCCCTCCGTCCAGTCCGAGTTGCTCATGTCCGCAGTTTCCACGCCCGGGCACGCTGCCCAGCGGCCCGGCTTTGCCGAGTTTGTCGGCATCATCGCCTTCATGATGGGGCTGGGCGCCCTGTCGGTGGACAATGTCCTGCCGGCGTTCCCCCAGATCCAGGCAGACTTTGCCGTCGCGGATCCGAACCGGCTGCAGCTGCTGTTTTCCGTCTACATGATGGGGTTTGGCGCGGCGCAGATCATCTATGGTCCGCTGTCGGATGTCTGGGGGCGTCGGCCGGTGCTGATGTCCGGCCTGCTGATCTATACGGCCGGCACGGCGCTGGCGCTGATCACCGACAGCTTCACCGGGTTGCTGATCGCGCGCGCGGTGCAGGGCATCGGCTGTGCGTCGGCCCGGGTGCTGTCCATCGCCATCGTGCGCGACCGCTTTGCCGGCCGCGAGATGGCGCGCATCATGTCGATTGCCGTCATGGTGTTCATGGCCGTGCCGGTGATTGCGCCGGCCACCGGTGAGTTCCTGCTGCTGTTCGGCTCCTGGCACCTCATCTTCGTGAGCATGCTCGGCCTTGTGCTGCTACTGGCCAGCTGGTTCATGCTGCGCATGCCGGAGACCCTGCACCCGGAATACCGGATGCCCTTTTCCGCCGCCAACATCCTGCGCGGCCTGAAGCTCACCGTCACCAACCGCATTTCCTTCGGTTATGCCACGGTGATGACGCTGATGTTCGGCTGCCTGATGTCCTATGTCGGCTCGTCCCAGCAGATCCTGCAGACCGAAGTCTATGCGCTGGGCTCCTGGTTCCCCATCGCCTTCGGCTTTGCCGCGGCCATGATGGGCTTCGGCGCCTTCCTCAATTCCCGTCTCGTGGTGCGGGTGGGGCTGCGGCGCATGGCGCATACGGGGCTGCTGATCTTCGTCATCGCCACCAGCAGCCAGTGCGTGGCCGCCTTCATCTATGATGGCAAGCCGCCGCTGGCCCTGTTCCTCGGGCTTCTGGCCATCAGCCAGCTCGCCTTTCCGCTGACGGTGCCCAACTGCAACGCCATGGCGATGGAGCCGCTGGGGTCGGTGGCTGGCACGGCCTCGTCCTTCATGGGCTTCTACAATACCTTAGGCTCGGCGCTGATTGCCCTGCTGGTGGGCGGCGCCTTCGATGGCACGGTGCTGCCGCTGGGCATCGGCTTCCTGGTGCTGGCGCTGCTGGCGCTGGGCGTCGTGCTGTGGGTGGAGCGCGGCAAGCTGTTCCAGACCCACGGGCCGAACTATCGCGAGCCTCAGCCCGGTGCATGAGCCCGGAGGCCCTCTGGCGGTCGCGGAGAGATTCCGGAGGCTTGGGGGGAGGCGGTCCGCTTTTCGTGCCTTTGGCCGAAGGGATCAGGCGGATGCGTCATCCCGCTGGGAAAGAAGGAAAATCCGTTGTCCTGCCGGGCCTTGCCGTGTCTCGCCCGCGTGCAGGCGGCGGGGGCAGACGGGTGATTCCCGGCAAAGGTGCCGTTGCCGCTGCCTCCCTGTTGCAGCGCCGCGCCCATCCCTTTGAACAGACACGCGCTCCCTGTGTACAGGGGGCTGGTATCCAGCGCGCCGGGGCGCTATCTGGAAGAGAAGTTGTTCCCGTTGTGTCCCGGGGGATTCGTGCCATGAGTGCCTGGCCGACCGAAATTCGCCTGCTCAAGGATCGCCGTACCCTCATCGTCAGCTTCGACGACGGGCGCGCCTACACGTTGCCGGCGGAATATCTGCGGGTGGAATCACCCTCGGCCGAGGTGCAGGGCCATCATCCCTCGGAAAAGCGCACCGTGCCCGGCAAGAAGCTGGTGCGCATCGAGCGGGTGGATCCCGTCGGCAACTATGCCGTGCGGCTGGTGTTCGATGACGGTCACTCCTCCGGCATCTACACCTGGAGCGAACTCGACCGCCTCGGCCACGATCAGGAGCTCCTGTGGGAAAGCTATCTCGCGGCACTTGCCAAGGCGGGCCTGTCGCGGGAGCGGTGAGGAGAGGGCGTCCCGGGAGCCTGCTTTGGCGGCGGGCGCTCCTGTCCGGTGCATGAGGTACTGACCGCCTCAGCCGTATGAAGGGCAGCGGAAACCTCCTCGGTTCCGGAGGCATGAGCAGTCCGCATCGGGCTGCCAGGGGGGGGCGGCTTCAGGGATGTCGGGTATCAGTCCCGCCCGAGGCCCTGACGCTTGACGCCGAGGCGGTGGAGCAGGTCATTGAGCATGTCCGAGCGGTCGTCATCTCCCCCGTTCTGGCGCAGCGCATCCCGGGCGGCATGGAAGCCGAGGGCGCGATAGGCCTCGAACTGGTCTTCGGAAAAGAACTGGTCGCCGGTGGTCTCGTGCGGGAAGGTCGGGTGGCGCCGTTCATAGTCGAGCACGTAGCTCGGTTCATCGCCGGTCAGCGCAGTCTTGATGTAGACGAGAATACCGGTCTTCACGGGGGCATCCTTGGCCTGTCCGGTTCCGGTCTGCGCGGGATAGTGGATGCGGCTGATGATGGCGTGGCACGACGGATCCGACACCGGCGCCGGCGCACCGGGCGGGCGGGCGAACAGGCCGGCCCGGCGCGAAAGGGCCGCGTCGCGCAGGGGCGCGATCCGGGTTTCCAGAAGCACGCCCAGGTCGATGCGGGCAAGGCGCTCCACATCGACCAGCGCCCCGCAGGTCATGGCCGGATCCGCTTCGGCATCCACGGAAATGATGAGATCGCAGCGCCGTTTCAGGAGCTGGTAGAGGCCGAGATTCTCGATGTGGCCTCCATCTGACAGGTAGATGAGGGGCTTGTCCTCGTCGAGGGAACCGGTGATCTCGTCGAGCAGGGTCAGGCCGGCCTTGCTGCCCGCCCCTTGCCCGCTGCCCGGGGGTGTCTTCGGATTGCGCAGCCAGAAGCCCAGCCGGATGTTCAGAAGGGCGAGGGTGGGGGCGAACAGACCGAACCCGGTGCGCCCCATGCGCGAGGCGACCGCCGCCCCGGACGTCGCCGCCACGGTCGCCAGATCAAGCTGCTCGGCCGGAGTCGTGGGTGCTGCCGGCGTATATTGCCCACCCGGGACATAGCCCGTGGCGTCGCTGCCGACATAATCGGCTGTCACGCTGAAGAATTCTGCATCCCGGTTGCGTGCCACCTTCTTTCTGGAGCCGGCCAGATTGAGCGTCATGTTGGCAATCAGATAGGGCCGCTTGCAGGGCGCAGTCTTGTCGTCTGTCGTGAGATTGTAGAAATTCTGGAGGTCGGTCAGCTTGATCGAGGTGATCGGGCCGTCCATGGCTCCCGGCTGTTGCCAGGCGAGGGCAAAGCCCTCCTCCAGACGGTCGCGATAGAGCCGGTGCAGGGAGGTGGCGTTGACCAGAAATCGGTCGGCGCAAAGTGACAGGAGAACGATCAGGAAAACGTAGATCGGCGTGGCGATCGGGAGCGCTTCGGCGCGAAGGCCGATCCCGAGGGGAGCTGCTAAGGCGACCAGAGCGAGGCCCAGCGGCAGGAGAGAAATGAGCTCGCTGGTCGTTGGCGTACGTCTGGACCGCGCAAAGGCCGATATTTTGCTGGCGAAGTCCTGCGCTTCGGAGGAGGCGGGATCCCGGGAGGGGAAGCAATAAATGCGGACCTTGCCGAGCAGGAGCCAGATCGCCAGAAGCGCGGCGGCGCCATAAAGGAGTGCCCCGACCGGAATGTTGCCGATCTCTGAAAGGCTGTCCTCCGGTAGCCAGTGTGTCTGAGATCGGCCGAGTTCGACGAGAAGCAGCACGAGCACGCACAGAAGCGCCGGCAGGGCGAGCGCCAGTAGAAAGCTGACGATGCGGGCAATGATCGCCTTCACGGTCGCAGAAGCCGCCGGGTCCGTGCTGGCGCCCTGGATCAGGCCGCCGAGCTGCTTCCACAGGAAGCCGAGGCTGGCCACCGCCGCGCTCAGGATTGCGGCGAGCCAGGCGATCGTGGCTGAGCCGCTGCCCGTTGGAGCGGTGTTCTCAGGAGCCGGCGGTTTGTCACATCCGAGCAGCGCGACACATGTGTCGCAGAGCTGCACGGGAGCACCGCATAAAGTGAGGGTGAGGCTGGCCGTTGCGCTGCCGTCGGAACTGGCCGCCGACAGAATGCTGCGGGCGATCCCGACGAGGGCTTCCAGTCCGGCGATGGCCGCGAGCGGAAGCAGGGCGAGGGCGGCCAGTTTTGCCCAGAGACTGCGATTTTCCCAGCGTGGTGTTTCAGAATGGCTCCGGGACACGCACATCCCCCAGCACACCCCGAAGACCACAGCGTAGACAGCAACAGAAATGAGGGTGACGGGGAGGGGCAGCGTTGGCGTTGTCGAGGTGCCGGTGCTGGTCGGGGAGCCGAGACAGGCGAGGATGAAGGCGGCCAGCGCCAGCAGATAGGGCGCGAGCAGAAACAGGTTGACCACGACGCCCCGGATCATCGGTCCGGCCGACAGGAAGACATCCCAGCTCCCGTTCGGGATCAGAAAGCGCGAGTGGTCGCGCAGCCACCGGACCGGGCCGGTGTCGGCAATGTCCTGCGGGGTGATGCCGACAGCCGCGGACACGCCGCCACTCCCGTCGCTGCCCCGGACATCGAACGGGAAGGTGGGGCCGACAGGCGTCTGCTTGTCGTCCTTCAGCACCGGCTTTCCGTCGGGCATCATCTCTGCCCTGAGCCGGGCGGCCATCAGGCTGGCGGCGAGATAGCCGCCGCCGGAGACCGTCGAGAGATAGTCGACCCGGGAAAAGATGTCGCGCGCATGAAGATGCTGGATCACGCCAAGGGAGAAGGCCGCAGACCGGATGCCGCCGCCGGACAGGCACAGCCCGACGCGGTCGGGCGCCCCGTCAGGCCGCTCGGGGTCAACCCGCTGCCAGAGCGCCTCTCGCTCCAGTTCGCGGCGGCGGATGTCATCGAAGGTGAAGGTGGCCGTGCCCCCCGTAGAGGAGTCCGTGCCCGGCGCCGGTTGTGGAGCGGGATCTTCCGACATTTTGCCATCCCCCGTGCCGCATGCGGCGGAACGTGCAGGATGTCGTTCCGGCAACCTGAGGATAGAAAATCTGCAACTGCCCGCAAGATGGCGGAGGGGGTCTGCAAGCAGGAGCTGTCAAAAAAAATGTCGCCGCAAAGCCCGAAGCCGCCGCCCCGGCGGGACGACGGCTTCGGGAGGGGGCCGGGGATCAGCCCTTACTGATCCGGCTCCAGAGACTTCCCGTCGACGAAGCCGACGGTCTTGCCCCAGCCGATCTCGCAGGCGCGCTGGTCGAGGATGCGGCGCCAGGTGCTGGCGCTGCCGAGTTCCCAGCTGGCAAACGGAATTTCCGAGCGGCACCAGCGCAGCGTCAGCCCCTTGGTGCCGGCGGGAATTGTGGCGATCACCTTCGCGCCCGGCTCGATGGCCGCCCGCAGCTGGGTTTCGCCACGCACATGATAGCGCATGTCATAGGGGCCCGCCGCCTGGGAAAAGGCCGGGACGGCGGCGAGGAGAGTGAGGCTGGCGCCAGCGACAAGAGGGGCCAGAAGGCCCCTCCGATCGCGGGACGTCGCTCCGGTCAGACGGAAACGAACGGCCATGTCGGTCTCACTTCACCTCGGAGATGGAGTTCACGACGCGGCCGACGAGACCATAGGAGATGGCCTCGTCCGGGCTCATCCAGTAGTCGCGGTCGGTGTCCTTCTCGATGCGCTCGAAGGGCTGGCCGGTGGCTTCCGCGAACAGCTTGTTCAGGCGCTCGCGCATCTTGATGATCTCGCGGGCCTGGATCTCGATGTCGGTGGCCGGACCACCGGTGCCGCCGGACGGTTGATGCAACAGGAAGCGGGTGTTCGGCGTGCACAGCCGGTCTTCCTTGGGCACGGAGATGTAGATGAGCGCACCGGCGCTCGCCACCCAGCCCATACCGACGATCTTCACCTGCGGAGCGATGAAGCGGATCGTGTCATGGATCATGTCGCCCGATTCGACGTGGCCGCCGGGAGACGATACGATCACCGTGATCGGATCATTGGACACATGGGCCAGCGCCAGCAGCCGGGTGCAGACGTCGCGCGCCAGCTCCTGGGTGATGCCGCCGGTGATCATCACGGTGCGGGACTCAAACAGCGCCTTGTCGACGGGAACGGACTGCGGCGTCTTGGTCTTTTCCT
Organism: Segnochrobactraceae bacterium EtOH-i3; assembly: GCA_050689115.1. Taxonomy (GTDB): domain Bacteria; phylum Pseudomonadota; class Alphaproteobacteria; order Rhizobiales; family Segnochrobactraceae; genus JBBSSF01. The sequence goes on from JBOGCN010000008.1 coordinate 121,469, forward strand.
CCTCGTCGTCGTCTTCGAGACGGATATAGGAGGTCGGGCGGCTGGTCATTGAGGCTCCACCGGTCAACTCGGGGAAGGGGCGCCGCCGGGCGGCGACACCCGGGGCGCGGTTCGCGACCTAACTTAAGCGCCCCGGATCCATTCGGGAAGGGGGCCTGACCGGCAAGCCCCCTGCCATGCCGACGCGGCCCGTGCGCCGCCCGGGCGTTGCTGCAGTGCATCACAAAACCGGGAGTCTTTGTCCGTCAGGTCAGAATTGCGGCAAACTGCCATCGATCTGCCACGAAGAATGCGTTACAGATCACTCATTGCTCCTGTCGACCGCCGGGATGCCGGCGGATTTCGGTCAGCCGGCCCGGTGCTCTCCCTCGGGCCGGCTTTCTAATCCGTGCCGCGTGCGGTCGTCTGGTCTGCAGTGTCCGTCCCGGTGCGGGTGCGAAAACCCCGGGTGTGGTGCTGCGTGGGCCCCGGGGGCAGGTCCCGTCTCGTCCGGCAGATGTCGGCGTCCCCGCCCCGTGGCCGGGATGCGCGTCCGCCCCAGCCTCGTTCGGATCCGGTCCCATGACAGCCTGCACCACCGGCGCCGCCGCGCGCCCGGGGGTTTCCCCGTCCTTCGTCGAATTCGTCCTGCTCGTCTCGCTGATGATGGGTCTGGTGTCCCTGTCCATCGACAATCTGCTGCCGGCTTTCGGGCCGATGCAGGCAGAGTTCGGGGTTGCCGATCCCAATCATCTGCAGCTCGTCATCACCGTGTACATGATCGGCTTTGCCCTCATGCAGGTGGTCTACGGGCCGCTGGCCGATGTGTTCGGTCGTAAGCCGGTGCTGCTGTCGGGCTTCGGCCTGTTTGCCGTCGGCACGGTGCTGGCGATGATGGCGCCGGATTTCAGCACCCTTCTGGCCGCCCGCTTCGTGCAGGGGCTGGGGGCATCGGCGCCGCGCGTGCTGTCGATCGCCATCGTGCGCGACCGTTTTGCCGGCTCCGACATGGCGCGGGTGATGTCGCTGACCATGATGGTGTTCCTCATCGTGCCCGTGGTGGCGCCGGCCACCGGCACGCTGACCCTGATGGTCGGCAACTGGCACCTGATCTTCATTTCCATGCTGGTGATGGTGGCGGCTCTGTCGCTGTGGGTGGTGATGCGCCTGCCGGAAACCCTGCCGGACCAGTATCGCGTCTCCTTCTCCTTCAAGACGATTGCCCGTGGTGTCGTGCTGACCGTGACCAACCGCCACGCCTTCGGCTATTCCACCGTGGCGGCGTTCACCTCGGGCGCCATCATGGCCTATGTCGGCTCGTCCCAGCAGATCTTCGAGACCACGGTCTATGGGCTCGGCGATCTGTTTCCGCTGGCGTTCGGGGCGATTGCGGGCGTGATGAGCGTCGGCGCCTTCTCGAACTCGCGTCTCGTGCGCCGGTTCGGCCCGCGCCGGCTGTCCCATGGCGGGCAGGCGCTGCTGGTGCTGCTGTCGGCGGTCCTCGTCGTGGAGGGCATCCTCTATGATGGCGTGCCGCCGCTGCTGCTCTTCACCGCGACGCTGGCTGCCAGCCAGTTCTGCTTCGCGCTGACCCTGCCGAACTTCAACGCTATGGCCATGGAGCCGCTGGGCTCGGTCGCCGGCACGGCCTCGTCCTTCATCGGCTTCTACAACACGCTGGCCGGGGCCGTGATCGGCCTGATCATCGGCCAGCTGTTCGATGGCTCGGTGATGCCGCTGGCCTGGGGCTATCTGGTGCTGGCGCTGGCCGGTTTCGCCGTGGTGGTGATCACCGAACGTGGCCGGGTGTTCCGCACCGTTCCCTGACGCTTCGGCCGGACGACCAATCTGCAAATCCCCCGCGGGGTGCGTCGGACCGGCGCCCCGCGGGGGAGTTTTTTTGTGCGCCGGTCAGGCCGTGAGGGCGTCCACCACCGGGGCACTGTCGGTCAGCCAGCCGAAGACGCCGCCCTGGGAGGGGATCATGCGCAGCGCCGCGGCGTGGAGATCCGGGAAATAGGAGGCGCAGCAGTCGGAAAGCGTGATCGTGCGCAGGCCGTGATCGCAGGCCTCCCGCACGGTGCTGTGGACGCAGACTTCCGTCGTCACCCCGGTGACGATCAGGGTGTCGATGCGCCGGTTGGTGAGGATCAGCGCCAGATCGGTCTGGTGGAACGCGCCCTTGCCGGGCTTGTCGATCACCGGCTCCGCCGGTAGCGGCGCCAGCTCCGGCACGATGTCGTGGCCGGGCTCCCCGCGGATGAGAATGCGCCCCATCGGGCCGGGAGCGCCGATCAGGGCACGTGGCGAGCCCGAGGCGATCTTGTGGGGCGGGGCGTCGGTCAGGTCCGGGCGGTGGCCCTCCCGGGTGTGGACGATGAGCAGGCCCGCCGCCCGGGCCGCCGCCAGCACGCGGCGGATGGGCGGAATGGCGGCCGCCAGCAGCGACACATCATTGCCAAGACTGGCACCGAAGCCGCCCGGCTCCAGAAAGTCCCGCTGCATGTCGATGATGACGAGGGCCGTGCGGACGGGATCAACGGTGAGGGGATAGGGAGCGGCCGGAAGGGAGAAGGGGGCAGCGGACATGGGAGCTTTCTCGTGGGCGGGGGGAAATGCTCAGGTGCGGGCAACAATGGCCGTCTGGCCGCTTGCGCGGCTGCCGTGTGGTGAGGCAACCTGACCAAGTGGTTCATCGGATGGACACGCTAGTGGCGCGTGCCCTATCTGTCATATGCGTTTGGTTGTGTCGGCCGTCTTCTGGCGGATCGCTGATCAGGAGGATCGGCAAAGGCGCGGGCGGGGCATGTGTGCCACCGCCTGGCCTGGGTATCGAGGACGGGAGGGGTCATGTCGACGAATGAGCCAGGTGGTGCTGACGGGGGCGTGACCGAGGAGCGGAGCGAGCGGCCACCGCTGGCTATGGAAGTGCTGCCCTTTCTGGAGCGCCAGATCATCACCCGTCGTTTCAGGCCGGGCGAGAAGCTGGTGGAGCTGGACCTGTGCGCCCGCTATGGCATCAGCCGCTAGCCCATGCGCGAGGCGCTGCGGATGCTGGAGGCCAGCGGTCTCGCCGTGCGCCGGCCGCGCTTCGGCGTGCGCGTTGCGCCCATGAGCATTGTCGAGCTGGATCATATCTTCGCCTGCCGGATGCCGCTGGAGGCTCTCTCGGCCCGGGATCTGGCGGAGAGCCCGCCGACGGACGGCTCGGTGGAAGCCCTGCACGGCGTGCTCGACCAGATGGAGGCGGCCAGCGGCACCGGGGATCCGGAGGAAACTTTCTTCGCCAATGCCGAATATTCCAGTGCCTTCAACCGTCTGGTGCCGAACCGGGTGCTGGCGCGGCTGATCGAGCAGCTCAGCAAGCCGGCGCTGCGCTACCGCCACCTGACCTACATGGAGCGGCCGCAGATGATCCCGTTCTCGCTGGACAAGAACCGGCGGGTGGTCGATGCCGTGCTCGGTCGACGGCCGGATGAGGCGGCCCAGCTGACCCGGGAACTCATTCAGGCCTCATGGGACCTCATGCGTTCCTCGGGGGTGCTGCCGCCAGCCGACGCCTGAGGGTGCCGGGTCTGGTGGAGGTCTGGCTGAGGCTCAGGCCGAAGCCGGGCTGGCCGTCTGCCCGTCCCGGGCGGCCTCTTTCCACGACTGGTTCCGGTTGGAGAAGGCCCGCACCAGCTGGTCGCCGGCAATCGCCGGCTGGAAGCGCGTCTGTCCCGCAACCGACCACGGCATGTCCGCCGGGTCGATCCGGGTGTGATAATCCGGATGCAGGAATAGCGGGATCGACAGCCGCTCATGACCGGAGCGGTTGATGACCCGGTGCAGGGCAGCCTTGTAGCGCCCGTCGGTCCAGCGGGTCATGAGCTTGCCGATGTTGACGATGATCGCCCGCGGATCGGGCTCGATCGGGATCCAGCGCCGGTTCGGCCCCATCACCTCCAGCCCGCCACTCGAATCCTGCATCAGCAGCGTCAGCAGTCCCTCGTCCATGTGGGCGGCGATACCGAAATTCGCGATGGCCGCGACGTCTTCATGGGGCGGATAATAGTTGATCCGCATGTTTGAATAGGTCCGCTGCGACCGGGTGCGGAAGAAGTCCTTCGGCAGACCGAGGGGCAGGGTGAGGACACCGAGAATATCGAGCCCCAGCGCCAGCAGCGCGGCGTAGCAGGTCTCGACGGAGGGGCGGAAACCGGGCAGATCCTCCGGCCAGCGGTTGGGCACGTGGAAGGGCAGGCCGGCCAGCACATCGGGATCATCGGGGGAAAAGTTCGGCCCCATGGAGAAGGCGGCCTGACCGCTGGGCTTGCCATCACCGCTGTAGGAATCGAACAGCGGGATATAGCCCCGGTTCTGCCGCTTCTGATGGGTGCGCAGCTTCTCTTCTTCCGGCAGGGCAAAGAAGCCGAACCCGGCCTGGAACACATCGGCAAACACCGCTTCGGGAATGCCGTGGTTCACCAGGGTGAAAAAGCCGTAGGTCTGCGCCGCTGCATCCAGCGCCGCACCAAGGGCAGCCCGCTCCGCCGTGCTGCCCGAGCGCGCCGACGAGAAGTCGATGGTGGGGATGACGTCAGCCACGACCTGCGACCCAGTTGCCATTGCACACCGCCCGATTGAAATTCTCGTATACAGAATTTAACCGTGTCCCCGGTCTCATTCCAAGGTGAAATTGTAGGCGGGATCGCCAAAAAAAGCGCCCCCGGTTGCGGGTGCAGCCGGGGGAAACAGGGAAAAGCGCGCAAGTGTGGCGTGTGGAGGGCTGTCCGGGTCCGGATGCGATCCGGGCGCGCGGCCGTGGCCGCACAGGCGACCAGCCCCCGAAAGGGCGAGGATTCCGCCTGTGCCTCAGGGGCATGCGGAATCCGCACCGAACTGTCAGGGAGATCCTGTCTGGGGTCTCCGGCCTCAGAACAGGAAATAACGCTGGGCCATGGGCAGGGATTTCGCCGGCTCGCAGGTGAGCAGCTCGCCGTCGGCGCGCACCTCGTAGGTTTCCGGGTCGACCTCGATGTCCGGGCAGGCGTCGTTCAGCACCATGTCTTTCTTGCCGATGCCGCGGGTACCCTCCACCGGCAGCACGACCTTGCCGAGCTTCAGCCGCTCGGCGATGCCATCCTCATAGGCTGCCCTCGACACGAAGGTGACGGCGGATTCCTGCATGGCCGGGCCGAAGGCGCCGAACATCGGCCGGTGATGGACCGGCTGCGGCGTCGGGATGGAGGCGTTGGGGTCGCCCATCTGGGCAGACGCGATGGTGCCGAGCTTCAGAACCATGTCCGGCTTCACACCGAAGAAGGCCGGCGACCACAGCACCAGATCGGCGAGCTTGCCGACTTCCACCGAGCCCAGATGCTTGGACAGTCCATGGGCAATCGCCGGATTGATCGTCACCTTGGCGATGTAGCGCTTGACGCGATAATTGTCGTTTCCGCTGCCCCTGTCCTCGGACAGGCTGCCGCGCTGGGACTTCATCTTGTGGGCGGTCTGGAAGGTGCGGATGATGACCTCGCCGACGCGGCCCATGGCCTGGCTGTCCGAGGAGATGATCGAGAAGGCGCCGATGTCGTGCAGGATATCTTCCGCCGCGATGGTCTCCTTGCGGATGCGGCTTTCGGCAAAGGCTACGTCCTCGGGGATCGATCCGTCGAGATGGTGGCAGACCATGAGCATGTCGAGATGTTCCTCGAGCGTGTTCACGGTGTAGGGCCGGGTCGGGTTGGTGGACGACGGGATGACGTTGGGCAGCGACGCCACCTTGATGATGTCAGGGGCGTGACCGCCGCCGGCGCCTTCGGTGTGGAAGGCGTGGATGGTGCGGCCTTTGAAGGCGGCGACCGTGTCCTCGACGAAGCCGGACTCGTTCAGGGTGTCGGTGTGGATGGTGGCCTGCACGTCATAGGCGTCGCAGACCGTCAGGCAGTTGTCGATGGCTGCCGGCGTGGTGCCCCAGTCTTCGTGCAGCTTCAGCGTCGCCGCACCCGCCTTGATCTGCTCTTCGAGCGCGGCGGGCAGGGCGGCGTTGCCCTTGCCGGAGAAGACGAGGTTCATCGGGAACGCCTCGCCCGACTGGATCATCCGCTTCAGATGCCACGGGCCGGGGGTGCAGGTGGTGGCGTTGGTGCCGGTGGCCGGCCCCGTGCCGCCGCCGAGCATGGTGGTGATGCCCGACGACAGCGCCTCGTCGATCTGCTGCGGACAGATGAAATGGATGTGGCAGTCCATGGCGCCGGCGGTCAGGATCTTGCCTTCGCCGGCGATTACTTCCGTGCCCGGGCCGACGATGATGGTCACGCCCGGCTGCACATCCGGGTTGCCGGCCTTGCCGATGCCGACGATGCGGCCTTCCTTCAGGCCCACATCCGCCTTCACGATCCCCCAGTGATCGACGATGAGCGCATTGGTGATGACGGTATCGACGGCGCCGGCGGCGTTGGTGATCTGGCTCTGGCCCATGCCATCGCGAATGACCTTGCCGCCGCCAAACTTCACCTCGTCGCCATAAGTGGTGAAGTCCTTTTCCACCTGGATGACGAGATCGGTATCGGCCAGACGGATGCGATCGCCGGTGGTCGGCCCGAACATGTCGGCATAGGCGGCGCGGGACATCTTGATCGGCATGGCGGGGGACCCTTCGGGATCAGGAAAGCGGCGAGAATAGCGGCCGGGCAGCCGCCTTGCGGTCGATGGTCATGGTCGGCCGGGCCCCGGCCGCTGCATTGAGTTCGGCAATCAGATAGTCGGCAAACCCGGCGCCGCCCTGCCGGAAGGCGGCCAGCGCCCGGAACACGGCATCGGCTTCGCCGATAACGATCCGGTCATAGGTCAGGAGGCCCTCGATCACGGTGGCCAGCCGCGCCCGGTCATAATTCTGGTGCCGGCGCAGGGCCCAGGCGAGTTCGGCCAGCGTCACCGGATTGATGTAGCCGGGAGCCTCGGGCGTCAGATCGCTCTCGATGAAGCGGGTCGCGATGGGGCTCCAGACCGGATCATCATCGAGCACATAACGCACGAGAATATTGGTATCGACGCCGATCACGGGTCATCCCCCGAGGTCTCGGGAGTCGTCCGCCGGGCCACGCTTTCGCTGATGGCGGCCTCGGTATCGAGCGGGGAGGACGAGGAGCCGAACAGGCCGCGCAGATGCCGGATGTCGGAGCGCAGCGGGATGAGGCGCACCTCGCCCTCGGCGGTCGTCACGAGGCGCACGGTTCCCCCGCCGGTGACGCCGAGCAGACGGCGGACCTCTTCCGGCAGAACCGTGGTGCCATCCTTCGTGATGCGGACCTCAAGGGTGCCCATCGTCCCCGTCTCCTCTCTCACAGCTCTCCCATCACCGCCTGACGGAAGCCGTAGATGGTGCGCGTGCCGGTGAAGGGCACCAGCGCCACGGTGCGGGTCTGGCCGGGCTCGAAGCGGACGGCGGTGCCCGATGCGATGTCCAGCCGGTAGCCCCTGGCGGCAGCCCGGTCGAAGGAGAGGGCCGGGTTGGTCTCGAAGAAATGATAGTGGCTGCCCACCTGGATCGGCCGGTCGCCGGTGTTGGTGACGTCGAGGCTGATGGCCACCAGACCGGCATTGATCTCGATCTCGCCGTCGGCGGGGAACACTTCACCGGGAATCATGCGGTCCGTCCTCCGGGGCCCTCCGGATGGGATCATCTCCGGCGCGGCGGGGCCCCGGGCGCGCGGACGACTGCAAAACGGGGGAGCACCGGTCCGGCGGACCGGCGCCGGCAGCTCAGCGGATCGGCTCGTGCACGGTCACCAGCTTGGTGCCGTCGGGGAAGGTGGCCTCCACCTGCACATCGTGGATCATCTCGGCGATGCCCTCCATGACGTCGGCGCGGCTCACCACCTGGGCGCCGGCCGCCATTAGCTCGGCCACCGACTTGCCGTCCCGGGCGCCTTCCATGACGAAATCGGAAATGAGGGCGATGGCCTCGGGATAGTTGAGCTTCACGCCGCGCTCCAGCCGCTTGCGCGCAACCAGCGCTGCCATGGAGATCAGCAGCTTGTCCTTCTCGCGGGGGCTCAGGTTCATCGTCGGTCCGTTGGCTGGTGTCGGCCGGCGCCGGACAGGCCGGCGCGGCAGGAAGGGGCAGCAGAAAGGATAGACCGGATTCCCCCGTCCGGGGAGAGGGATAGCAGAGGCCTCTGGTGGAGCCTTGCCAGTCCGGCGCGGATTTCCCGGGCCATCGGGGCCGGCGGGAAATCTGCTGGTGTTCAGGAGCCCGGAGGCGGTCCGGGCTCCTCGCATGATCTGTCAGCAGTGCCAGACCCGAGGCAGCGGGCCGGCGCGCACTGCCTCAAGGATAGGCATCAGCCGGCTCCGGAGCCGCTGTCCGTCACTGGCCATCAGCCTTGCAATGACGATGCCGTTGACGATGCTGGCCCCGCCGGTGACCTCCGCATCCGCGTCGTCGAGGAGTGCGCGGATGCGGGCGATGGTCTCGTCCGGTGCCGCCACCCGGGCGAGCACGGTGGCAAACGCCGTGGCGCCGGCCCCGGTGGCGCGGCCGGTCAGGATCGCCCGGGCATTGCCATCGAGACGCAGCCGGTCGGCGAAGACGAGACGGCCGTCGATCTCGATGCGCTGGGTATCCGAGAGGCTGAGGCTCTCCACCACTTCGCCCATGGCGGCGCGGCCGAGGATGATGGCCTCCACCGCCACCAGGGTGGCGTCGCCGGTCAGGCGGAAGGTCGTGGTGCGGTCAAGGGCCGAGCGCTCGAACAGGATGGTTTCCTGGGGCAGCCAGTTGAGCGTCGCCCCGGCGCCGGCCGAGAGCGTCATCTCCACCCTGGCGCTGCCCTCCAGCCGGCGATAGATGCGCTCGGCGGCCTGGGTGGTGGCGATGGCTGCCGCGCCCGCCGCCACATCCACGGAGAAGACGACATGATCGCCCCCGGTCAGCCCGCCGGAGGTGTTGAGGAGGACCGCCGTCGGCAGGTCGTCATGGATGCGCGGCAGGCGGATCTTGGCGCAGCCGGCCTGAAACAGATCCGCCAGCCGGGTCCGGCCGGCTTCATCCCGGGCAAAGCCGACATGGGAGCGCCCCCGGGCGCGCTGGATGGTGCCGGGGGCGGGCGGAGCGGGCAGGGCGAAGGCGGCGCCGGTCATCGCGAGCGGTGTTCCACCCGGCGGCCGAGCCGGAAGGCCCGGTGCTGGAGACGACCGCGTCGGCCAGCCAGAAAGGCGCGCACGGCGCGGCGCGGCCGCTTGCCCTGAGTCAGGTGCTTTTCCGAGCGCAGCACCCCATCCAGCATGGCGAGATCATGATCGACGCCGAGCAGATCACCCAGATGGTCGAGCTGCTCGGCAAGCTCCGCCGGGCCGACGAGGCCGGCCAGCACGGCCTGATGCTTCACCGCCTTGCGCCAGGCGTGCAGGTCGCGGTCGCGGCCGGTGCGGGCGGCGCGGCGGCGGGCCTTGCGCACGGCGCGGGCGGCCTTGCGGGTGGCCTTCAGGATGGGGGCGGCGGGCAGCGCCAGGCCCTCGGTGACGCGCTCGGCCTCACGGGCGAGCAGCACCAGCGCCGCGGCGACCTCTTCCGGCGGAATGGTCTCCTCGTGGGCTTCCTCGGCGCGCACCACCAGCCGGTCGCGCAGCGCCGCCAGCGGCATCACCGCCCGGGCAGCCGCGGAACTGTGGCCGGAGCGGCGCACGGCCCGCGCCGCCAGATCCGCCGCGGTGGCGGCGGCCACATCGGCATCCCGCGCATAGGAGAGCACTTCCTTGGCAGCCCGCAGCTCCTCGATGAGGAACCGGTAGCCGGCCCGGTCGATGACCGGGCGCAGCACCCGCAGGAAGGACCGGGCGGCCTTCAGCCGGCGGCGGGCGCGATGGACGCATTCCTCCCGGGTGAGGTCCGGTGCCGACAGGGCAGCGGCCGCCGCACGGATTTCGGCGGCGGGCCGGCGGACGAGGAGGGGCGTGGAAGGCGTTGTGGCCGGACGGCTTTTCATGGTGGAGAGGCTCCCTGATCGTTCCGGCGGGCGGGCCGTCCGGTCTGGAGCGCCGGTCGGCCCGGAAGAGGCGGGGGACGGGGCATCCGTCCCGGCCGGATCCATGACGGGGATCCGACGGCAGTGTGATGACAGGCCACGGGCGGGACTGTCACACCAAGCGCACGCAGTGCTGACCGCACCTTGGCGCTCGAAGGGGCGCGAATTTCGCATCTGCCTCAAAGGCATGAGAAATTCGCATCGGAATACCAAAGAGTCCTTTTCAAGGACCCTTGGTATCAGATGTCGCGCACCCCGGTGCTGTTGTCCACCAGCCCGCAGGTTGTCCGGTGGCGGGAGTTCCCGTGCTCCAGGGGGCGGGGCGGCCCGCTGCGGACACCGGGCGCTCAGGCGGGCGGCAGCCCGAGACCCACGGGGCAGGAGACCCCGGTGCCGCCGAGGCCGCAGTAGCCATCGGGATTTTTCGCCAGATATTGCTGGTGATAGTCCTCGGCATAGAAGAACGGCCCGCCGGCGGAAACCTCCGTCGTCACGGCCCGGCGGATGCCGGCGGCCTTGAGGGCGGCGCCATAGGCATCGCGCGCGGCCTTGGCCTCGGCCAGCCGCTCGGGGGCCTCGACATAGATGACCGAGCGATATTGCGTGCCGGTGTCGTTGCCCTGCCGCATGCCCTGGGTCGGGTCGTGAGTCTCGAAGAAGACCGCGAGCAGCCGGGCGAAGGAGACGGTCTTCGGATCATAGACCACCCGCACGACCTCGGCATGGCCGGTCATGCCGGTGCAGACTTCCTGATAGGTGGGGTTCGGCGTGAGGCCGCCTTCATAGCCGACGGCGGTGACATATACCCCGGGCACCTGCCAGAACTTGCGCTCCGCCCCCCAGAAGCAGCCGAGGCCGAAATCGACCACGGCAAAGCCTTCGGGCCATGGCTCGAACAGCGGCCGGCCGGAGACGAAATGCCGGCCTGCGGTGGGGATGGGCGCCGGCCGGCCGGGCAGGGCATCGGCAGCCGTCGGCAGGGTCAGCTTGCGGGCGAGGAGATCGGACAGGAACATGGGATTCGCGTGATGCCTCCCGTTCGAGAAGCCCGGAGGAGCGCCCCCGTCCCATTTTCGGGATCGGGCCATGCCGGACCAAGTGAATCCTTCCAATGTAGGATGTCGCAGTGCGATCGCACAGGGGGGGACCCTGTTGCGCTCCGTCGCAGGTGGAGGGATTTCGTCTCCGACGTGTAATTTAATGTTCCCGCCTGTTGCGAGCGGTTGCATATGCGAGCGCGGGGCGGAATAGTCTCGGGGCCCGCCAGACGGGCTGTCTAATCCGGAGAGAAGATTATGCGCTGGACTCCTGTCTCCCGCTCCGTCCGCACGGCCGGGCCGCTCGCCTTCGCGTCCGCGGCGCTCCTGGCACTGGCTGCCTGTCAGGCTCCGCCCCAGGTCGGTGGTGCCGGCTTCGAGCAGACCCAGAGCCCCTATCAGGAGACCGTGGCCGATCAGAAGGCCTGCAGCAATCCGAAGAATGTGTGGAAAGGCCGCATGACTTCCCTCGCCAATGCCCAGGGCAATGGCGGCGCCGGCACCGGCCAGTCGGTGGTGTCCTGCTTCCCGACCCGTCAGGCCTGCCATAACTGGCTGAACCTCGCCTCGGGTGCGGCCAACGGCATCATCGTCGAAGACCGCTGCTCGATGACCGCCAGCTGATTTCTGGCAGTCCTCCACGGCTCCCCCGGGCAGATGGACTGCCCGGCTGCGGTCCGGCGCGACATCGCGGGATGATGACGTGCTGACAACAAGACAGGATTGTCGGTACACCTTGCACCATCGCCCAGACGGGCACTCATTCCGGAGAGACCCCCAATGCGCTGGACCGCTCTTTTCCAGTCCGCCCGCCGCCGTCCGGCGGGCACCGTTGGTCTTGTGGCCTGTGCCGTGCTGGCTCTTGCCGGCTGCCAGACCTATCAGGAACTGCGCAATCCCTTTCCCCCGCCGCCCTTTGATGCGGGCGAGCTGGCCGCCGGCGGCGGTCAGGCGGCGTGCAGCAACCCGCAGAACACCTGGGTTGGCCGCATGACCGCACTGCCCAACAATGCCGGCAATGGTGGCGCCGGCACCGGTCAGTCCATGGTGTCGTGCTTCCCGACCCGTCAGGCCTGCCATAGCTGGCTGACCGACGCCTCCGGTTCGGCCAAGGGCATCATCGTCGAGGATCGCTGCAGCCTGCGTTCGAGCAGCTGAGTCCATGGTCTGAGGCGGGGCAGGGCATCTCCCCGACGGCCCCGCCGCGGGGCCCCTCGGTGGGCCGGGGCAGGGCCGCCGGTCCCTGATCCTCCGGGCGAACTCCGGATCCGCGCCGGCGCTTGCCGGCGTGGGCCAGCCGGAGGGACCGGATCCGTGCAGGAAGTCTCATGACCCGTCTTTCATGGCCGCTGCTCACCCTCCTGGCCGGCCTGTCCGGAGCGCTGGTGGCCTGCACACCGGCGCCGCAGACTGGCGCGCGCCGGCCAACGCCCGCGGCCGAGGCGTCGCCGCTGCCCGTGGGGCTGATTGGCTGGAGCGTGCAGGCGCCGCCCCGCAACAATCCCGGGAGCTGTCAGGATCCGCATAATGTCTGGACCGGCCGATTCGCCTCCCGGGCCAACAGCATGCCGGGGCAGGGCGGCGGCACGGGGCAGTCGCTGGTCGCCTGCTTCCCGACGGCCGAGGCCTGCTCGGCCTGGCTTGGTCGCGCCATCGGCGCCTCCCAGGGCATCATTTCCGTTCAGGGCTGCACGGGGCCCGGGCAGAGCTGATGTCCGGGATCCGGCACGAGACCGGGCCTGACGCACACCACATCCATGTGCCTGCATCCGGGTATCGCATCCCTGTCACCGGGATCGGCGATACTCCGCGGGCGCTCCAGTTTCCGGAGCGCGCGAGAAGGAGACCATGATCATGAGCCGGAATGTCAGGGGACCGGCGGCATCTTTCCGCCGGGGGCCGGGCGCGGGGGCGCTGATGGCCGGTCTGGTGGCCCTCACCTTCATGGCCGGGGCGGCCACGGCGCAGACACCGGCCGAGCCGAGCACCGGCCGGCAGAGCCAGAGCAATCGCGATTCCTGCCAGAACCCGGCCAATGTCTGGGTCGGGCGGTTCACGTCGCGCGGCAACGGATCCGGTGCCGGTTCGGGCGCCGCCCTCACGGCCTGCTTTCCCGACGAGACCTCCTGTACCAAATGGCTGCACAAGACCTCCGGCAACGGCCGGGGCATGATTGTGCAGATGCGCTGTGCGCAGGAACGCAAGCCCTGAGGCTTGCGGAGACCGCCCGTTCCGGGTGAACTGACCGGACCCCGCCGGCAGCGCTGCGCTTCCGGCGGGGTCTCGTTGCCGGAAGGAGCCTGTGCATGTCCGCCCCAGAGACGATCCGCTCCGGAACGCTCGTCGACCTTCTCACCCGATCGGTGCCCTTTGTCATCGCCTGCGGCTGCCTGCTGATTGTCGTCAGCTTCGGTCCGCGCACGGCGCTGGGGCTGTTTCTCCAGCCGATGACGCTGGATCGCGGCTGGTCGCGGGAGGCCTTCTCGCTGGCGGTAGCCATCCAGAACCTGATGTGGGGCCTCGGCCAGCCCTTCGCAGGCGCGCTCGCCGACCGCTTCGGCACTGCCCGGGTGCTGGCGGGCGGCGCGGTGCTGCTGTCGATCTCGCTGGCGCTCTCCGCCCATGTCGAGACCGCCCTCGGCTTCCAGATCGCCGGCGGCGTGCTGTTCGGCCTCGGCAGCGCCGCGGCGTCCTTCTCCATCGTGCTGGCGGCCTTTGGCCGGGCGGTGTCGGAGCGTCAGCGCACCATCGCCTTCGGCATCGGCACGGCGGCGGCCTCCCTCGGCCAGCTGCTCTATGCGCCGCTGGCGGTCTGGCTGATCGACGCCACCGGCTGGCAGGAAGCCCTCGTCGTCTTCGCGCTGCTGGTGCTGGCCGTGCCGCTGCTGGCGGTGCCGCTGCAGGGGCGCTCGATCTCGGCAGCCGGGGCCTCCCAGACCCTGAGCGCCGCCATTTCCCAAGCCTTCGGCCATGGCTCCTATGTGCTGCTGGTGATCGGTTTTTTCGTCTGCGGCTTCCACGTCTCGTTCATCATGACCCATCTGCCGCCCTATCTGGACGACATGGGGCTGGATGCGTTCTGGGGCGGGGCGGCGCTGGCCACCATCGGGCTGTTCAACATCGTGGGCTCGCTCGCCGCCGGTGTGATCGCCGGGCGCTGTCCGAAGCAGAATTCGCTGGCGGTGATCTATTTTGCCCGCGCGGCGGTGATTGCTGCCTTCGTGCTTTTGCCGGTGTCGCCGGTCACGGTCATCCTGTTTGCGGCGGGCATGGGGCTCTTGTGGCTGTCCACGGTGCCGTTCACGTCGGGTCTGGTGGCGGTGATGTTCGGGCCGCGCTATCTGGCAACCCTGTTCGGCTTCGTCTTCCTGTCCCACCAGATCGGCGCCTTCCTGGGCGTCTGGCTGGGCGGCCTGCTCTATGACGAAACCGGCTCCTATAGCCTGGTCTGGTGGATTTCCGTCGGCCTCGGCGTGTTCGCCGGCCTCGTCCACCTGCCGATCCGCGAGACCCCCGTCAATCAGGTGGTGCCGTCCGCCTGATCCCTGCGGGGAAATGAAAGCCGGGGCCCCGAGGCCCCGGATCCGCCATGCGCAGGGGAGGAGCGTGGCTCTTCACTTCGCCAGCGTGAGATGATCACCGGGCCGGGTCACGTCGCGGCCGGGCTGGTCGAGCCAGTGGCCGGAGCGGCTGGCCTTGGTGGCGAGATAAGTGCGGTTTTCCGCGGTTGGCCGGGTGATGACCGGCAGACGGCCGGTCACCTCTATGCCTTCCGCCTCCAGCGCCGCGATCTTCAGCGGGTTGTTGGTCAAAAGCGTCACCCGGCGCCAGCCAAGCGCCATCAGCATCACGCCGGCGGCGGTATAATCCCGCTCGTCCTCGTGGAAGCCCAGCATCCGGTTAGCATCGACCGTATCGAGACCGGCATCCTGCAGGTCATAGGCCCGCATCTTGGCGGCCAGACCGATGCCGCGGCCTTCCTGATCCAGATAGAGCACGGCGCCGCCGCCGAGATCGCGCACCCGCTGAAGCCCCAGGGCGAGCTGGGCGCCGCAATCGCAGCGGCGCGAGCCGAACACGTCGCCGGTCAGGCACGAGGAATGGATGCGGATCGGCAGTGGCCGGGACGGATCCGGCCGGCCGACGAGCACCGCCACCGCCGTGCCGCCCAGCGCATCGCGGAACACCTGCAGCCGCGTGTCCGGGCCGGCATCCATGGGCACCCGTCCGGCACTGACCGGGCGCAGCGTGCGCGCAACTTCCGCCCGGAAGCCGGCGAGGGCGGCAAGCGCCACCTGCGGCACGGAATCGTCGCCCGCGGGCGAGAGCAGAACGAGCGGCAGGAAGCCGGCGAGCTTCACCAGCGCCAGCGCGCCGCTTTCCAGGGCGTCCGCCGGACGACTGTCCACGGGCAGGGCGGCATCGGGGGCGGCCGCCAGCGCCAGAAGGGCACCGGCGGTGAGGTCCGGGGCGAGGGGGAAGCTGCGGTCGTCGGCCTCAGTTGCGCCGATCGCCTCCAGACGCGGACCGGAGAGGGCGGCACGCACATGTGCCCCCGCCAGCAGGGCGGCGAGGCTTTCGGAGGGCAGGGCCTCGGCGGCGTGGAGGCGCAGGCGCGTCGTGCCATCGCTGATCTCGACAGGCCGGCCGGCCCGGAGATCGGTGAGGGCGCGGGCGATGGCAAGCGCGGGTTCGCTGAAGCTGGCCGCACCCGGGGCCGGCGCCGGGGGAGAAAAGGAGACGCCCGACAGCACCGACATCCGCGCCGGCTCTGCGTCGCGGGAGAGGGTGTCGGAGGAAACGGGGGTCACGCGCATCAAGAAAGCTTCCGCTCAAACCGGGTTCAAGGCCCGGGTCAGGGGTCTGGTCCCGGACAATGGGGCTTTTCCGCCCGCGCGCCAAGAGGGCAACTCCGGACAACACTGTTCACAGTCCGGAACCGGTGCCGCGACAGGCAGGATTTGCTCCTGTCATGCCCCGGTCAGGCAGTTGCATTCCCGCCCGGCTTCCTGCTAGAGACCGGGGAGACGCCGACTCGGCCAGCGCTCCGCGCCGGCCAGCCGCGTGCGGGTGTAGCTCAATGGTAGAGCAGCAGCCTTCCAAGCTGAATACGAGGGTTCGATTCCCTTCACCCGCTCCAAAGCCCATCATTCCCGCATTTGTGCTCGTCCCGGCGGATGCCCGGGATTCGGTATGTGTGGTCGCCTGCTTGCTGTGCGCCGCTTTGGGGTAGGAAGCTGGCTTTGGCGACTTTTGATTGTAGATCCCTATTTAAACGCTCAATGGGTGTGTTATCCTTTCGCTGAGGCCGCTATGCGCGGCCTGCCGGCGCAGGCTTGTCTGAGTACAACATAGTTCCTGAAAGTCTCTATTATGAGAGGCGAATATATTGCTATGTTTAAATTCATATCGCGTCTCGTTATGCTTTTATCTCTGTATCCAAGCTGTGTTTCTGCTGAAACTGTCGCCAGCTTGCGAGATGGCTATCTATCTGTTCGGACTGGCCCTGGGACATATTACCCGGAAATATCACGGCTTCCTTCGGGAAGGTGGGTCCATGTCATTGATAAAATCGGGACATGGCGTCGTGTGCGACTTCCGGACGGGCGCGAGGGATGGGTGTATGGTCGATATTTGCTTGCAGATATACCGTCTTCGATGCCACTTGCAGACCAGATTCGGTGGATTGTCGTTGTCAGTCGATCCAATGTCGATGAGGCTGTCGCAATTGCCCAAAATATTGAACCGCAAGTTCCAAGTGTTACAGTTTTTCAGTCATCGAATGGTTACTATGCTGTGACCCTTGGTTATGTCCCTGTGGAGCGTGCGCGGGAGATTATAGATGCTCTGATTGCGAAGGGGGTGATACCGCAAGACTCGTTTCTTTCGGGCGGGGAGAGATGGGTGCGGGAGGTGCCGATTGCACGCGCACGAAATGACGCTCCCTCGCCCCGGGAGCAATCTGCGGGGGCGGACGATGCATCCGTGGTCTGGGGTATTGTGGGGGTCGGGGTGGCTGCTCTGGTGTTGGCGGCATTCGCCGGAAGCGATAACGCGCCAGCATCCGACACGGAGCAGTCTCTTCCATCGTCATCGCCGGCCTGGAAGCCGACGGAGAGCTCCTCGCCTCCGAGTGAGGATGGCTTCACATCCCTGAATAATGGTTGCTATTGGGGCTACGGAGAGCTGTGCCATTGATGCGACAGAGACACGACTAGCTGTCCGAAGGGGGCGTGCACGGTCCGCACATTTGCACGCGTCCATCCACTCGCTACTCTCCGCCCTCCGGCATCGGGCCGGGACGTGCAGGGGAGGGCCGGTCCATGACCGATCAGAAGGTGGCCATCGTGACGGCGGGTGGCAGCGGCATGGGGGCGGCGGCGGCGCGGCGGCTGGCGGCCGATGGCTACCGGGTGGCCATCCTCTCGTCGTCGGGCAAGGGCGAGGCGCTGGCCGCCGAACTCGGCGGCTTCGGCGTCACCGGCTCCAACCAGTCGGCCGACGATGTGGCCCGGCTGGTGGACGGCACGCTCGAGCGCTATGGCCGCGTTGACGTGCTGGTCAACTCCGCCGGTCATGGCCCGCGCGCGCCCGTGCTGGAGCTGACCGATGACGACTGGCACCGCGGTCTGGATGTCTATCTGCTCGGCGCCATCCGCCCGGCGCGGCTGGTGGCGCCGGTGATGGTGGCGCAGAAGGCGGGCGTCATCCTCAACATCTCCACCTTCGCCGCCTTCGAGCCGGATCCGGCCTTTCCGACGTCCGGCGTGTTCCGCGCCGGGCTTGCCGCTTTCACCAAGCTCTTTGCCGATCGCTATGCCGCGGATGGTGTGCGCATGAACAACATCCTGCCGGGCTTCGTGAATTCCTTCCCGGAAAAGCCGGAAATCGTCGCCCGCATTCCCATGCAGCGCTATGCGACGGTGGAGGAAATCGCCGCCACCGTCTCCTTCCTCGCTTCCGATGGCGCGGCCTACATCACCGGACAGAATATCCGCGTCGACGGCGGCATCACCCGGTCGGTCTGACGGGCGAGGGGGGCGCGCTTGAGAAAATCGTTCGCCTGAAGCGATCGGTTCGAGAACGAAAATGCGTTGGAAGCCCCGGCCGCGGAACGGCATCCTTGTTTTCAGTCAGGACACAGGATGCGGGAGCACGTGGCATGGACGCCCTCAGGGCTCTTCCGGTGCGGAACTGGACGTCGGAACTTGTTGCCCTCGTGCCGGGGCTGGCCCTTGTGGCCGGGGTTGGCGTGGTGGCACAGGCGGCCACGCACCTGCCGGGTCTCGGCCTGTTCAGTCCGATGATCCTGGCGATCCTGCTCGGCATGGCGCTCCGTGCGGTGTGGACGCCGCCGGCCGTCTTCGGCCCCGGGGTGCGCTTTGCCGTGCGGCCGCTGCTGCGTCTGGCGATCGTGCTCCTCGGTGCCCGGCTCACCCTCGGGCAGATGGCGGCCGTCGGTGCCGGTGGCCTCGCCACCATCGTGGTCGCCATGGGCGGCACCTTCCTTTTCACCATCGCGGTGGGCAAGCTCCTCCGGGTTGATACCAAGCTGGCCGAGCTGATTGCCGCGGGCACGTCGATCTGTGGTGCCTCGGCGGTGATTGCGGCGGCCAGCGTCACCCGGGCCGACGAGGAGGACATCGCCTATGCGGTGGCGACCGTCACCGTGTTCGGCACGCTGGCCATGCTGCTCTATCCGCTGCTGGCTGCCCCCTTCGGCCTGACGCCGGAAGGCTTCGGCCTGTGGAGCGGCGCGTCGATCCACGAGATTGCCCAGGTGGTGGGCGCCGCCTACCAGGGCGGGCCGGTGGCGCTGGAAACCGGCACCGTCGCCAAGCTCGCCCGCATCCTGCTGCTGGCGCCCATGCTGATGGGGCTGGGGCTGGCGGTGCGCCACCGGGCGGACGCGACGGCCGGGGCCGTGCCGGTGCTGCCATGGTTCGTGCTCGGCTTCATCCTGATGGTCGGCGTCAACAGCTTTGGCCTGATCCCGGAGCCGGTGCGCCTCGGCATGGTGGACTCGACCGGCCTGCTGCTCACCCTGGCGCTGGCTGCCATGGGGCTGGGAACCGATGCACGCCGCATCGCCGCCCGGGGCGCCCGCCCGCTGCTGCTGGCCGCGCTCGCCTTCCTTTTCATTGCCGGCGTTGCCCTGCTACTGGTGCACCTGACGGCCTGACGGTCGGGTCCGGATGTCAGGAAAAAGGGTCCGGACCTGGTGTCCGGGCCCTTTTTCCTGTCGGGGGCCGGTGATGACGCTGGAGCAGTTGCGCATCTTCGTGGCGGTGGCCGAGCACGAGCACGTCACCCGGGCGGCACGCGCCCTCAATCTCACCCAGTCGGCGACGTCCGCCGCGGTGGCGGCGCTGGAGGGGCGCCATGCCGTGCGCCTGTTCGACCGGGTCGGCCGCCGCATCGAGCTGACGGACGCCGGCCGGGTATTTCTGGCCGAGGCGCGGGCGGTGCTGGCCCGCGCGGCGGCGGCGGAAGCGGTGCTGTCGGATCTTTCGGGCCTGAGGCGCGGCCATCTGGCGCTGGCCGCCTCCCAGACCGTGGGCACCTACTGGCTGCCGCCGCTCCTCAGCCGCTTCCGCGCCGCCCATCCCGGCATCGAGGTGTCGCTGGCGATCACCAACACCGGCGCCGTCTGCGGCCGGGTGCTGGCGGGCGAAGCGGATCTGGGCTTCATCGAAGGCCCGGCAGATGAGCCCGGCCTGACGGCCCGGCCGGTGGCGACCGACGCTCTGGTGCTGGTGGTGGCCGCCGACCGGCCGTTGCCGGCGGAGTGGGCGGGTACGCCGGCCGAGCTGTCCCGGCTCCCCTGGGTGTTCCGGGAGGCGGGATCGGCCACGCGGGCGCTGTTCGAGGAGGGCATTGCCGGTCTGGGTGTCGATCCCCAGAGCCTGCCGGTGGTGCTGGAGCTGCCCTCCAACGAGGCGGTGCTGTCGGCAGTCATCGCCGGGGCCGGGGCGGCCGCACTCTCCCGGCTGGTGGTGGCCGGCGCGCTGGCGACCGGCAGCGTGCGGGTGCTGGACATCACCCTGCCCGAGCGGCCCTTCCTCGCCATTCACGGCCGGGAACGGCCGCTTTCCGGCGCGCGCCGGGCCTTTCTCGATCTCGCCGTCGGGGCGTGAGGACAGATCAGCTGTCGGCGGGGTCGGCCACAAGGGCCGTGGCGAAGAGGGCGGCGCGGGCGGGATCGCCGGCGATTTCGGGATCCAGCGTGAACAGGTCCTGCGCCCGGCGCACGCCGCGCAGGGCAAAGCGGCCGGTGGAGACGAGGGCCGTGCGCACCTCCGGGGCGAGACAGTCGGCAAGCGCCTCGGAGATGAGGAGGTCGCGGTCGACGGAGCGGCACAGGGAGGCGATGCGGCTGACCTCGTTGACGGCCGGCCCGACCACGGTGAAATCCAGCCGGTCCGGCGCGCCGATATTGCCGAAGAAGACTTCGCCGACATGCAGCCCGACATAGGCGGTGGTGGTGGCCGCCCCCCGCGTCGTCCGCTCGGCATTGAGCTGCGCAAGGCGGGTGCGGAAATCGCGCTCGGCGGAGAGCGCCGCCCGGGCGGCGGTGGCGACGTCATCGTCGGCGCGGAAGATCGCCAGCAGGCCATCGCCGATGAGTTTCAGCACATCGCCACCGGCGGCCTGCACCGCGCCGATGGCGGCCTCGGCATAATCATTGAGGAAGGGGATGGTGTCGGCCGGATCGGCGCGGTCGGTGATGGTGGTGAAGCTTCTGAGGTCCGAGAACCACAGCGCCGTGGAAATGCGGTCGGCGACGCCGCGGGCGATGCGGCCGGCCAGCACCCGCTCGCCGGCATCGCGCCCCAGATAGGTGTGGGCCAGCGTGCGCGGGATCTCGGCGATGGCGGCGCCGCGCTGCACCAGCGCCAGCGTCGGCACGGTGGCGGCGAGAAAATCGAGCGCTGCAGCGGAGAAGCCGCCCGGGGCATCGGTCACCCAATGG
Source organism: Segnochrobactraceae bacterium EtOH-i3 (assembly GCA_050689115.1). GTDB lineage: Bacteria > Pseudomonadota > Alphaproteobacteria > Rhizobiales > Segnochrobactraceae > JBBSSF01. The sequence goes on from JBOGCN010000008.1 coordinate 142,468, forward strand.
GAATAGATGCAGTCGAGACCGGCCAGCCCGTCGGGCATCGCCCGGTGCAGGAAGGCGACATATTCCGTGGCGCCCTCGGCCTCGAAGCGGGCCACCATGGGAAAGCGGCTGGGCTGCGGCCCGCCAAGGGGCAGGCGCAGTGTGGTCTCGCCGGACAGTTCCAGCTGGTGGAAGGGCGAGCGCTGCCAGCTTGCCAGCGCCTCGCCGCTGTCGGAGGCGCCATAGTCGAAGGTGCGGCTGTCGTCCGAGGGATCCCGGGTCCAGCGCACGCCGCTGCCCTCGATGAGGGGGTGCAGGGTGTCGATGAACAGGATCGCCCGCATCAGCGGCACCCCGGCGGCCCGGGCCCGCTGGCAGAAGCCTTCCAGCAGGGGATGGCCCACCCGGCCGGCGAGCCCTTCCTCGGTCAGCCAGATGAGCAGGTCGGTGTCAGGGGCGCGCGGCATCGGGAACTCTCCGGGAATCGCTCCCGGAGAGTAGCACGCCGCCGCGCCGCGTCAGGCCGGGCGCACGGCCCTGGCCGTGGCGGTGGCCGTCGCGATGGTCTTGCCATCGGCATCATAGAGCCGGCCTTCCAGAAACAGGATCTCGCGCCCCTGCCGCACGATCCGGCCTTCGGCAAAGATGGTGCCGACACGGCCGGGCCGGAGATAGCTCACCTTCATTTCCAGGGTCTGGGCGAACAGCGCCCCGCCGGAGACGGCAGAGGCCACCGGCCCGAGGGTGTCGTCCAGCATGGCCGCCAGCATGCCGCCCTGCACCATGCCGGCCGGGTTGAGGAAATCCTCGGTCGCCTCGAAGGAGACCGTCAGCGTGCCGGTCTCCGTGTCGAAGCCCAGATGACGCCAGCCCAGAAGCCGGGCAGAAGGCGGCGGCGCGGCGCGCCCTTCCACGATGGCGTTGTAATCAACCGACGTTTCCATCCCGTCCTCGTCCCGTATCCGGTGTTCCGCACCCGCCCAATCAGCCGGGTGCATGATTTATATGTAAAACATGCATTTGACGCATGGTCGGCATCCGGCCTAACGTCACGCCAGACAATAAGACAACATCGAAGTCACCACAACGCAAATTGCAGAATTTCAAAAAGTAAAAAACCCTTCCGGGGCCGAATATCTGCATATCCATTGCCTTGTCGGAATGTATTTCGGGAGGAAGAAGGCAAATGCCGGTGGAGGAGATGCGCCATCAGTCGGGCGGCGCGGACGTGCGCGTGCGCCATCTTGTGCCGACGGGGCGAACCCTTGAACAGAACCTTCTGGACGCGGCGGCGCGCTGGCCGGACAAGGCCGGGCTGGTATTCTACGACACCGCCATCCCCTATGCCGAAATGGCCGACACGGCCCGGCGGATCGCGGGCTTTCTCGCCACCGATCTCGGGGTGAAGCCCGGCGACCGGGTGATGATCCAGCTGCAGTCCACGCCCCAGTTCGGCCTGGCCTATTATGGGATTCTTCTGGCCGGCGCCGTCGTCGTGCCGGTCAATCCCATGAACCGGCTGGCGGAGCTCTCCCATGTGGCGGAGGATTCCGGGGCCCGGGTGCTGTTTGCCGTTGATGCCGATCTCGACCAGATCCGCACCCTCAAGGCGGCGGGCAGTCTCGATCATGCGGTGATCGTCACCTATTCCGATTATCTGCGCGCGCCGACCACCCTGACGGTGCCGGATTTCATCGCCGCGCCGGCGGTGGCCTTCTCCGATCCCGGCCTGACGGCGTGGCGGGACGTGCTGGCGGCGGACCGGCCGGCACCGGCGATCCGGCCGGCGGCCGATGATCTGGCGGTGCTGCCCTATACCTCCGGCTCCAGCGGCCGGCCCAAGGGCTGCCGCCACACCCACGCCACCACGGACCATGCGCTGCGCTGCGTGACCGAATGGTTCGGCCATCGCCATGAGGACGTCTATCTGACGGTGGCGCCGCTGTTCCATGTCACGGGCATGCAGACGGCCCTGAACGCGCCGATCCTCATGGGCGGCACGGCCATCCTGCTGCCGCGGTGGGACCGGGATGCGGCGGCCGAGATCATCGCCCGCTATCACGTCACCATCTGGCCGGCGATCCCGACCATGGCCGTCGACCTGCTCGCCAAGCCCGGCATCGAGACCTGGGATCTCTCGTCCATCCGGGTGATGTTCGGCGGCGGCGTCGCCATGCCCGAGGCGGTGGCGGCGCGGCTGACCGAGCTGTGCGGCATCTCCTTCCTGGAAGGCTATGGCATGACCGAGACCATGGCCCCCACCACCGCCAATCCGCCCGAGGCCCCCAGGCGCCAGTGCGGCGGCCTGCCGGTCTATGACACCACGCTCCGCATCGCCGACCCTGAAACCCTCGTGGAAATGCCAACGGGGGAGGTGGGCGAGGTGCTCATTTCCGGTCCGCAGGTGTTCCTCGGCTACTGGAACCGGCCGGAGGATGACGCGTCGGCCTTCGTCGAGATCGATGGTGTGCGCTTCCTGCGCTCCGGCGACCTCGGTTATATCGATGACGCGGGCTATCTGTTCCTCGTCGACCGGGTGAAGCGGATGATCAATGTGGCCGGATACAAGGTCTGGCCGGCGGAGGTGGAGACCATGCTCTATGGTCATCCTGCCATCCGCGAGGTCTGCGTGATCGGCACGCCGGATGTGCGCTCCGGCGAGGCGGTGAAGGCCATCATCGTGCTGCGCGACGATGCCGAGCCGGTGACCGGCCGCGAGATCACCGACTGGGCCCGCACGGTGATGTCGGCCTACAAGATCCCCCGCATCATCGAGTTCGCCGAGACGCTGCCGCGCTCCGGCACCGGCAAGATCCAGTGGGCCGCCCTGCAGGCCCGCGAACGGGACGCCCGTCCGGCATCCTGAACCTTCTCGAACATCTCCCGAGCGCGCGCGGCCTCTGGCCGGTCGAGGGCGCTGTCTGCCACGGGCGGACAGTGAAGGAGGCCGCGCGTCCGCAAGTTGTCCCCTTCTGTCGAAGGATCTGTCCGTCCATGCCTGCCTTTGCCGCTCCGCTGCGCGACATGCGCTATGTGCTCTGGGACCTTCATGACGGCGCCGGGCTGTTCGCCCTGCCGCAGCTGGCCGAGTTCTCCCGCGATGACATCGACATGGTGCTGGAGGAGGCCGGCCGGCTGTGTGGCGCCGTGCTGGCGCCGGCCAACCGCGCCGGCGACGAGGAAGGTTGTCGGCTGGAGAACGGGTCGGTGCGCACCCCCGCCGGCTTTCCCGCCCTCTATGCCCAGTTCCGCGATGGCGGCTGGTCCGGCCTGTCGGCGGCGCCGGAGGATGGCGGGCAGGGGCTGCCCCATGCCATCCAGACCCTGTTCGACGAGATGCTGAGCGGGGCGAACCTCGCCTTCACCTCCTATCCCGGCCTCTCCATCGGCGCCTATCAGGCCATCCGCGAGCATGCGGCCGAGGAGCTGAAGCGCACCTTCCTGCCGCCGCTGGCGGAGGGGCGCTGGACCGGCACCATGTGCCTGACCGAGCCCCAGTGCGGCACCGACCTCTCCCTCGTGCGCACCCGGGCGGTGCCGCTGGAAGGGGACCGATTCGCCATCTCCGGCACCAAGATCTTCATTTCCGCCGGTGATCATGATCTGGCGGAAAACATCATCCATCTGGTGCTGGCGCGCCTGCCCGATGCCCCGCCGGGGATTGCCGGCCTCAGCCTGTTCCTCGTGCCCAAGCGGCGGCTGGATGCGGCGGGCGAACCCGGTGCCCTCAACGGCGTCGTGGTCGCCGGCATCGAGCACAAGATGGGCCTCAAGGGCTCCGCCACCTGCCAGCTTTCCTTCGAGAGCGCGGAAGGCTTCCTCGTCGGCACTGCCAACAAGGGCATGCGGGCGATGTTCTCCATGATGAACGTCGCGCGGCTGGCGGTGGCAGCCCAGGGCATCGGTCTGGCGGAAGCGTCGAGCCAGGCAGCTCTCGCCTATGCCCGGGAGCGCATTCAGGGCCGCGATGCCGCGGGCCCCATGCCGATCATCCGCCATGCCGATGTGCGGCGGATGCTTCTGACCCAGAAATCCCTCGTGGAGGGCATGCGGGCTCTGGCGGTATGGATCGGCGTCGCCCTGGACCGCCGCGCCTTTGCCGCGGACGCCGCCGAGCGGCAGGCGGCCGATGATTTCGTGTCGCTGATGACCCCGGTCGCCAAGGCCTTCTGCACCGACAGCGGCGTCGAGTGCGCCAGCATCGGCATGCAGGTGTTCGGCGGCCACGGCTATATCCGCGAGACCGGCGTCGAGCAGTTCCTGCGCGATGCCCGCATCGGCCCGATCTATGAGGGCACCAACGGCGTGCAGGCCCTCGACCTCGTCGGCCGCAAGATCGCCGAGGACGATGGCCGGCGTCTGGCCACGGTGTTCGGTCCCGTCTCGGCGCTGATTGCCGCCCACCGCGACGATGCCGATGCCGGAATTGCCGATCTGGCCCGCCGGCTGGAGGCGGCCTTCGCCCATCTGACGGCGGCGACCGCCACCATCCGCGCGGCCGGCGCCGACGATGCCGGGGCGGCATCGACCGCCTATCTGCGCCTCTTCGCGCTGGTGTCGCTGGGCTATCTCTGGCTGCGCATGGCGGTGCTGTCGGCGGGCCGGGACGAGGCCTTCCACCGGGCAAAGGTCGCCACCGCCCGCTTCTTCCTCACCCACATGCTGGCCGAGTGCGCCGGGCTTGCCGCCCGGGTCGCCGAGGGCGGCGCTGCCATCGCTGGCTTCGACGAGGAGCTGTTCCTGTGACCGCTGCCGCCAAGTCCGATCCCGTTCGCGTCGAGACCTTCGGCCGGGTGGCCGTGCTCACTCTCGACAATCCCCCCCTCAACGCCCAGTCCCGGCCGCTGCGCCGGGCGATCATGGCCGCGGTGGCGGCGGCCGAGGCCGATCCGGCCATCCATGCCATCGTGCTGACGGGGGCCGGCAGCACCTTCGGCGCCGGAGCCGATCTCGGCGAACTCGTCGCCCGGGAGCTGGAGGATCCGTCGCCGCGGGATCTGCACCGGGTGGTGGAAGGCTGCTCCAAGCCGGTGATCGCGGCCCTGCACGGGCTGGTGCTGGGCGGCGCGCTGGAGCTGGCGCTGGCCTGCCACTGGCGCATCGCCACCGATCAGGCCCGGCTCGGCCTGCCGGAAGTCTCCCTCGGCCTGTTGCCCGGCGGCGGCGGCACCCAGCGCCTGCCGCGGCTGGTCGGGGTCGCCCGCGCCATCGACATGATGGTCTCCGGCAAGCCGCTCCCGGCGGAAGCCGCGCGCGCGGCGGGGCTGCTGGATGCCGTGGTCGCCGGCGACCTGAAGGCCGCCGCCCTTGATTTCGCCGCCCTCGGCCTGTCGCCGGTGCAGGTGAGCGCGCGTGCCGTTGATCGCGCCAGCCTGCCGGAGGGCGGCCTTGCGGCAGCCCGGGCGGCGCTTGCGACAGGTCGCGGCCCGGCGCTTGCGCCCGCCCTCATCATCGACTGCGTGGAAGCCGCGCTCGACCAGCCCTTTGAAGCCGGGCTGGACGTGGAAGAAGCCGCCTTCCGCCGCTGCCTGCTTTCGCCGGAAGCCGATGCGCTGCTGCATCTGTTCTTTGCCGAGCGGGCGACGGCCCGCATTCCCGGTCTGACGGCGGCGCCCCGGCCGGTGAAGGCGGTGGGCGTGGTCGGCGCCGGCACCATGGGGGCGGGCATTGCCACCGCCTTTGCGCTGGCCGGCATGAGCGTGACCGTGGTGGAAGAGGCGCCGGCAGCGCTGGAACGCGGCCTTGGCCAGATCCGCAAGAATATCGAGGCTCTGGTCGCCCGCGGGCGCCTGACGCCGGAGCAGGCCGCGGCGCGCATCGCCGCCGTCGCCGGCAGTCTCGATCTCGGCAATCTCGCGCCGGCCGATCTCGTCGTGGAGGCGGTGTTCGAGAACCGGGCGGTGAAGGAGAGCGTGCTGGCCCGCCTTGGCGAGATTGCCAAGCCCGGCGCGATCCTGGCCACCAACACCTCCACGCTGGATGTCGATGCGCTGGCGCTGGCGTCTGGCCGGCCGGCGGATGTGGTCGGGCTGCATTTCTTCTCGCCGGCCCACATCATGCGTCTGCTGGAAGTGGTGCGGGGCGCCCGCACCGCGCCGGATGTGCTGGCAACCGCGCTGGCGCTGGCCCGGCCGCTCGGCAAGATCGCCGTGGTGTCCGGGGTCTGCTACGGCTTCATCGGCAACCGCATGCTGGAAGGCTATCTGCGCGAGGCCGATGCCCTTGTCGTGGAGGGCGTGGCGCCCGAGCGCATCGACCGGGCGCTGGAAGCCTTCGGCATGGCCATGGGCCCGTGCCGCATGATGGACATGGCCGGCATCGACCTTGGCGAGCGGCTGATGACCGAGGCCCGCGCCGCCGGCCACATTCCCGCCGATCCCGCCTATCGGGCGATGACGCCGGCACTCGTTGCCGCCGGCCGCTTCGGTGCCAAGACCGGGCAGGGCTTCTATCGCCATGACGGCCGCCGCGCCGTGCCGGATCCGCTGGTCGAGACGCTGGCCGCCGAAACCGCGGCCCGGCTCGGCATCGTCCGTGGTCCGGAACCCAGCGACGACGAGATCGTCGCCCGCTGCATCCTCCCGCTTGTCAACGAGGCCGCCCGCATTCTGGATGAGGGCATCGCGGCGCGGGCGTCGGATGTCGATGTGGTCTGGACCGCCGGCTATGGCTTCCCGGCCACCCGGGGCGGGCCGCTGCACTTCGCCGACACCCTCGGGGCCGCGGCCCTCGTCGCCCGCATGGCAGATTTTGCCACCCGCCTCGGCAACGCCCATGGCGGCTGGACGGCCGCACCCCTTCTGCAGCGCCTTGCCGCAAGCGGCGGCCGCTTTGCCGATCTTCCCGCAACCCGTCGCCCGGAGCCTGTCCATGCGTGAGGCTGTCATTCTCTCCGTTGCCCGCACGCCCGTCGCCAAGGCGTTCCGGGGGGCCTACAACGCCACCCGCTCGCCGACCCTGATGGGCCATGCGCTGGCCCATGCCGTCAGCCGCTCCGGGGTCGATCCGGCGCGGATCGAGGATGTGGTGATCGGCACCGCCCAGCAGGCGGGCACCGCCGGCCTGAACCTCGGCCGCAACGCCGTGCTGGCGGCCGGGCTGCCGGTGTCGGTTGCCGCCCAGACCATCGACCGCCAGTGCGCCTCGGGCCTGATGGCGATTGCGACTGCCGCCAAGCAGATCATCTCCGATGGCATGGAGGTGACGGCGGCCGGCGGGCAGGAGATCATCTCGGCGGTCCAGAACCGCTATCTCGACTGGGTGTTCTCCGAGACCGACCCGGGCCTGATCGCGAAAGCGCCCGACGCCTATATCCCGATGCTGAAGACGGCGGAGATCGTGGCCGAGCGCTATGGCATCAGCCGCGCGGCCCAGGATGCCTTCGCACTTCTCTCCCAGCAGCGCACCGCTGCCGCCAAGGCCGCCGGCCGCTTCGATGCCGAGATCGTGCCGCTCACCACCACCATGATTGTGACCGACCGGGTGACGAAGGAAACCTCCACCCGGGAGGTGACCCTGACCGAGGACGAGGGCAACCGGCCGGACACCTCCGCCGAGAGCCTTGCCGCGCTCGCCACCGTGCTGGAGGGCGGATCGGTGACGGCGGGCAATGCCAGCCAGCTCTCCGATGGCGCCGCGGCCGTGGTGCTTATGGAGGCGGCCGCCGCCGAAAAGGCCGGGCTTTCGCCGCTTGGCGCCTATCGCGGCATGGCGGTGGCCGGCTGCGCACCGGACGAGATGGGCATCGGCCCGGCGCTGGCCGTGCCGCGTCTTCTGGAGCGGGCCGGCCTCACCGTCGACGACATCGGCCTGTGGGAGCTGAACGAGGCCTTCGCCTCCCAGGCGCTCTATTGCCGCGACCGGCTCGGCATTGATCCGGACCGGCTGAATGTCGATGGCGGCGCCATTTCCGTCGGCCACCCCTATGGCATGACCGGCGCGCGGCTGGTCGGCCACGCCCTCATCGAAGGCAAGCGCCGCGGCGTCCGCCATGTCGTTGTCACCATGTGTGTCGGCGGCGGCATGGGCGCGGCGGGCCTGTTCGAGGTGCTCTGACCTCTGATGTCCGGCGCAGGCGGGGCCGACCATCCCGCCAAAGCGCCGGACGGACAGCGCACTGCCGGAGCGCCCGCGCAAGGGGGCTCCGGCATCGGGCCTCCGCGGATCCGGGTCCGCGGCGGCCGGAGACACAACACAAGAAAAGATCAGTGGGAGGATATCCATGACCCTCAAGGCGTTGCGGGCGACCGTTGCCGTGGGCGCGCTTCTGTGCGGCGTGTCCTTTGCGTCTGCCGGCGAGATCAGCGATGACCGGGTGACCATCGGCGTGCTCACCGACATGAGCGGCATCTATTCCGCCGCCTCCGGCGATGGCGTGGTGGAGGCCGTGAAGATGGCGGTGGAGGATTATGGCGGCACCGTTGCCGGCAAGAAGATCACCGTCGTTGCCGCCGATCACCAGAACAAGACCGATGTCGGCGCGGCCGTTGCCGCCAAATGGTTCGACGCCGATGGCGTCGACGTGATCGTCGACGTGCCCAATTCCGCCGTCGCCCTGGCCGTGCAGGATCTGGCCAAGACCCGCAACCGGGTGTTCATCGGCGGCGGCGCCACGACGGCGGACCTGACCGGCAAGGCCTGCTCGCCCAACGGCGTGCAATATATCTACGACACCTGGTCCATGGGCGCGACGGCCGCCAAGGGCGCCGCCGGCAAGATCGGCAAGAGCTTCTATTTCCTCACCGTCGATTACACCTTCGGCCACACGCTGGAAGCGGCGCTGACCAAGTTCCTGAAGGAGAACGGCGCCGAGGTGGTGGGCTCCGTCCGCCATCCGCTGGGCGCGCCGGATCTGTCGTCCTTCCTGCTGCAGGCCCAGGGCTCGGGGGCGGATGTGATCGTGCTGGCGAGTGCCGGCGGCGACTCCATCAACGCCATCAAGACCGCCAACGAGTTCGGCATCACCGACGACCAGAAGATTCTGGGCATGCTGATCGCGGAGGCCGACATTGGCGGCCTCGGGCTGGAAAAGGCCCAGGGCATGCTGGTGCCGACGCCCTTCATCTGGACGTCCTCGCCGGAGAGCCGGGCATGGGCGGAAAAGTTCGCCGCCCGCAATGATGGCCGCAAGCCATCCTTCCTGCAGGCCGGCGCCTATTCCTACACCACCCATTATCTGAAGGCGCTGGACGCCGCCGGCACCGACTCCGGCCGCGATGTGGTGGCCAAGATGAAGGAAATCCCCGTCGACGACTGGTTCGCCAAGGGCACCATCCGCCCGGATGGCCGCATGGTGCACGACATGTATCTGGTGCGGGTGAAGAGCCCGGAGGAGTCGAAGGAGCCGTGGGACTTCTTCGAGGTCGTGCAGACCATCCCCGGCGACGAGGCCTTCCGCCCCATGGCCGATGGCGGCTGCCCGCTCGTGAAGCCGTGAGGCCATCCCCGGCGCACGGGGGCGGTGAGCCCCGCGTGCGCCTGGTCTGAGCCTTGCCTTCGTGCGCCCGATCCTGTCCGGGTGCGCGGGGGCAGGGGCTCAGGCGATGGCTGCCGCGTCCGGGAGGACCCGCGGCGGGGCGGCCACCGCCGAACGCTCGAAGGCGGAGACCAGCTCGCTCCGCAGCCACAGATTTCCGGGATCGGCATCCACATTGGAATGCCAGTAGATGTAGACGTCCTGGGAGGCCTTGGCGAAGGGCGCCGCCACGATGCGGTTGCCGAACAGCAGGTTGGCCACATGGGCATAGCGGGCCGGCATGGTGAGGATCAGATCCGTCTGGCTCACCACCCGGCAGGCGGCAAAGCTCTGCTGGCAGCGCAGGCGGATCTTGCGGTGCTCGCCGAAGCGGGCGACCTCCCGGTCGGCCAGCCCCAGGCCGATCTGGCTGGAGGTGACCATGACATGTTCCTGCGCCAGATAGGTTTCCAGCGTCAGCCCGTGGTCGACCGCCGGATGACCTTCCCGCGCCACCACGACCAGCCCGTCGGTGGCCATCAGGGTGTGCCGCACCTGGGACGAGATGGGGATGAGGATGTCCACCACCACGTCATAGCGCCCGACCGCCAGATCCCGTTCCAGATCCAGCCGCTCCACGCGCACGCTGGAAAGGTCGATGCCCGGCGCCTCGCGTGCCACCCGCTCCAGCAGCGGCGGCAGGATGACGGCCTCCATGGTATCGCGCAGCCCGATGGTGAAGCGCCGGGCGCTGGCCGCCGGATCGAACAGGCCGCAGTCGCTGATGGTGTCCTCGATGGTCCGGAGCGCCTGCCGGATCGGCCCGACCACGGCGCGCGCCAGCGGCGTCGGCACCATCACATGGCCCTGCCGGTTGAAGAGGGGATCGCCGAAAATCTCGCGCAGCCGCGCCAGCGCATGGCTGACGGCCGGCTGGGTCAGGTTCAGCCGGCCGGCCGCCCGCGTGATGCTGCCCTCGTTGAAGATGGTGTCGAACACCACGAGGAGATTGAGATCCACCCGGGGCAGCGCCATCACCCGGCACCCCCGGCCCGAAGCCGCGTTCCGCCGTCCCTCATCATGGCTGACCTCCCGGTTCTCCCGCCGCCTGTGTGCCGGCGAGTGTCCCGGGTTCGGCCGCATGCGTCAAATGCATGAAATGGATCATATCCATGCACAGGGTCGATGGATCGACATCATACCAGGCGCACGCAAGTGCTGACCGCACCTTGGCGCCTGAAGACCAGCGGATTTCCCATATGCCCCAGTGGCATGAGAAATCCGCATCGGAATACCAAAGAGTCCCTTTCAGGGATCTTTGGTATCAGTCATCCACGAGCAGGGCATCCAGAGTGATGGTGGCGTTCAGCACCTTGGAGACCGGGCAGCCGGCCTTGGCCTTGGCGGTCAGATCGGAAAAGGTGGCCGGGTCGATGCCGGGGATGGTAGCGCGCAGTGTCAGGTGCACGGCCGTGATGGCAAAACCGCCATCGACCTGATCCAGCGACACCCGGGCAGTGGTGTGCATCTCGCTGGCGGTGTAGCCGGCCTCGCCGAGGATGAGCGACAGCGCCATGGTGAAACAGCCGGCATGGGCGGCGCCCAGCAATTCTTCCGGGTTGGTGCCGCGCTGGCCTTCGAACCGGCTGGCAAAGCCGTAGGGGTAGGTGGTGAGGGCGCCGCTTTCGGTGCTGATGCTGCCGCGCCCGTCCTTCAGCCCGCCGGACCAGAGCGCGCTTGCCGTCCGCTTGATGGTCATGGTGTCTCCCCCTCGGTTTTCTTTTCCCCGGGGGCCTCCCGGGGCCGGGCGCATCTTCGGCGCCTCCGGCGGAGACAACGCGGGCAGACGGTCCCCGGTTCCCGTCCGCCATCCGCAACAGCCGCGACTGGACGGCCTTCCGCGCCCGGCGTACACCAAGCCCCGGACGCACGGGTTTCATGGAGCTCCGGCATGCAGACGATCGACCTGAAGGCGCTGGAAGAGGCCACGGTCTGGCACGACCCCTATGATCATTTCATGGGGCACGGCATCCTGAAGCCCGAGGTGATCGACGAGTTGCGGCGGGATTTTCCCGAGATCACCAAGACCGGCTATCTGACGGTCGACGAGGTGGCGCTGAAGGGCAAGTTCCGCACCCTCATCGAGGAGCTGGAGGGCCCGGAGGTGACGGCGGCGGTGTCGCGGCTGTTCGGGCAGGATCTTTCCCCCTATCCGCGCCTCACCACCATCATGAAGCGCTGCCACCCGAAGCACGGCAATATCCACACCGACGGCGCCTCCAAGGTGATGACCATGCTGGTCTACCTGAACGAGGACTGGGCCGCCCAGGGCGGTGGCCGGCTGCGGGTGCTGCGCGGCAAGGACGCCTTCGAGCCCTATGACCGCGAGGTGCCGCCGACCATGGGCACCGTGTTCGGCTTCCTGCGCGCCGACAATTCCTGGCACGGCCATCTGCCCTTCGATGGCGAGCGCCGGGTGGTGCAGATCGCCTGGATCCGCTCCAAGGACGACGTCGAGCGCAAGCGCCGCAACAACAAGGTCGCCCAGTTCCTGAAGGGCATCTTCCGGCACTAACAGGCGCCCAACCATTTGCCGCCCCCTGTCCTTGCGCCAGCGCAAGGACCGGACAGGGCGTGCGGCATGAGGATCCCTCTACCGGGTGTCGGGTGACCGCGCGCAAGAATGCGGGACCCGCCCGGGGGAGGTCGATCATGACAAGAAAAATGAAGGCTGCCATCTTCGTGGAGCCCGGGCGGATCGTGCTGGATGAAAAGCCGATCCCGGATGTGGGGCCGATGGATGCCCTCGTCCGCATCACCACCACGACGATCTGCGGCACCGACATTCACATCCTCAAGGGCGAATATCCCGTCGCCCGGGGGCTGACCATCGGCCATGAGCCGGTGGGCGTCATCGAGAAGCTCGGCTCCGGCGTCACCGGCTACCGGGAAGGGCAGCGGGTCATCACCGGCGCGATTACGCCCAGCGGCCATTCCTATGCCTGCCTGTGCGGCTGTTCCTCCCAGGATGGCCCGGGCACGAAGCATGGCTTCCGCGCCACCGGCGGCTGGAAATTTGGCAACACCATTGACGGTGCCCAGGCCGAATTCGTGCTGGTGCCCGATGCCATGGTCAATCTGAGCCCGGTTCCCGACGGCCTCTCCGACGAGGAGGTGCTGATGTGTCCGGATATCATGTCGACGGGCTTTTCCGGCGCCGAGAGCGGCGGGGTGAAGATCGGCGACACCGTGGTGGTGTTTGCCCTCGGCCCCATTGGCCTGTGTGCCGTGGCCGGCGCCAGACTGATGGGGGCGACCAACATCATCGGCGTCGATACGGTGCCCGCCCGCATCGAGGTGGCGCGCAAGCTCGGCGCCAATCACATCGTCGACTTCAGGGCCGGCGATCCCGTGGACCAGATCATGGCGCTGACCGACGGCCGCGGCGTCGATGTGGCCATCGAGGCGCTGGGTACACAGGCGACCTTTGCCTCCGCCCTCAAGGTGCTGCGGCCGGGCGGAACCCTGTCGAGCCTCGGCGTCTACTCCGGCGATCTCTCGATTCCGCTGGACGCCTGGCATGCCGGCCTCGGCGATCTCCGCATCGTCTCCACCTTGTGCCCCGGCGGCAAGGAGCGCATGCGGCGGCTGCTGTCGGTGGTGGCCTCGGGCCGGGCGGACCTGCGCCCGCTGGTCACCCATCGTTACAGGCTGGATGACATCGAGGCGGCCTATGACCTCTTCGGTCACCAGCGCGACGGCGTGCTGAAGGTGGCGATCACGCCCTGATCCCGAGGGTCCTGGAGAGGATCCTTTGCCATTCCGGCTGGTTCTTTCTCCCGCGCGGCGGCTGCGGCCTCTGCGCGGGAGGGGGCGGGTCAGCCCGCCCGGCCGCCGCCGGTGGAGACCAGGGCGCGGCCATCGGCGATGGTGGTGCCGTCGGCCAGCGTCACCAGGGTGCGCAGTGTCGCCTGATGGTGGGCGTCGTCCACGGCGGCCAGCTCCACCGCCGCCGTCAGCGGCTGATAGAGCGGCGAGGACAGGACGAATTCCAGCTGCTGCTTCTTGTAGAGGGTGCCCTTGCCGGGCAGCCGCGTGCCGACCAGCTGGGAGAACAGCGCGCCGATCAGCGGTTCCGGCAGGCTGCTGAACCGGGCGGCATCCAGCCCGGCCAGCACGGCAAAGCCTGCCAGATCCGAGGCCGAGAATTTGCGGTCCACCCGCGCCCGCGCCCCCACCTTGGGCTGGGGGGCGGTGTCGGTGGCGGGCGTCATCACCGCCATGTCGTCGCTGACGATGAGGGCGTCGTCCTGCTGGCCCAGCCGGGTCTGGCCCTCGCAGCACACCACGCCGTCGGAGCGGGTGAGGCGGAAGCGGATGCCGCCATTGGTGTCCTGAGGGGTGATGGCGACCGAGAGCACTTCATCGGCAAAGACCGGCGCCGACCAGGTCAGCGTCACCCGCCGGGTGACGGCCTCCGGCACCACCTGATGCACCGCCCCCCACACCACTGCATAAAGCAGCATGCCCGGCGCAAGGGTGCGGCCGAACCGGCTGGTGAGGGCAAATTCGGCGTTGATGTGCAGGGGATTGGTGTCGCCGCTGACCTGAGCGAACAGGTCGAAATCGCCCTGGGTGAGGGTGCGGTCGAAGGCGATCGCCTCGGGAAGCGAATAGGCACGGCTCATCGGGGCGATCTCCTGAACGACGGGCGGGTCTCATCGCCCACCCCGAGTGTTCGCGCGGTCGGAGCGATCCCGCAAGAGGGTATCACGACACGCACAGGAGGATGGAAGGGCAGGGCGCGCGTGGCGGCGGCAGCGCCTTGAAAAAAAGGGGCGCCCGGATAACGGACGCCCCAATTTGTCAGCCGCTGAAGCGGTTGGTGTGGGGGAAGCCCGTCGGCGGCTGCCGGCCGGCATCGCCCCGGTTGCCGATCCATTCCTTCAGCTCGTCCATGCTGCGGCGGTGGGTGCGGCCGTGGGTGTCGCTCCACGACAGGCCGTCGGCGGCGGTGAACACCTTCACGTCGGACAGGAAGCCGTCGCGATAGCGCTGCAGGCGCACGCCCTTGCCGCGGCTCATCTCCGCCACCTGGGAGAGGGGGAAGATGACCAGCTTGCGGTTCTCGCCGATGACGGCCACCTGATCGCCTTCCGCCGGCACCATGCGGGCGGCGCGGTCCTTGTCGGCGATCGTCAGCACCTGCTTGCCCTTGCGGGTGGCGGCGAGACAGTCGGCCTCGGCGACCACGAAGCCATAGCCGCCGGCCGACGACACCAGCAGCTTCGCCCCCGGCCGGTGCACGGCGATGTCGGCGACCTCGCTGGTCTGCTCCATGTCGACCATCAGCCGGATCGGCTCGCCATGGCCGCGCCCGCCCGGAAGCTTGTCGCAGCCGATGGTGTAGACCCGGCCGTTGGTGGCGAGCACCAGCAGCTTGTCGGTGGTCTGGGCGGCGAAGGACCAGCGCAGCTGGTCGCCCTGCTTGAAGGCCAGCGTCGAGGTGTCGACGCCGTGGCCCTTGAGGGTGCGGATCCAGCCCAGTTCCGACACGATGACGGTGATCGGCTCGCGCTCGACCATGGCCTCCAGGATGTCGCCGGCCTCCAGGGTCTGGGCCTCGGTGAAGGTGGTGCGGCGCCGGCCGAGGGCGGTGTCCGGGCCATAGGTGGTCTTGAGGTCGATCAGCTCCTTGCCGACGGCCACCCACTGGGCCGCAGTGGAGCCGAGCAGGGCGTCGAGCCTGGCCTTTTCCGCCGTCAGCTTGTCGAACTCGCGCCGGATCTCCATCTCTTCCAGCTTGCGCAGGCTGCGGAGCCGCATGTTGAGGATGGCTTCGGCCTGAACATCCGTCAGGCTGAACACCTTCATCAGCTCGCCCTTGGGGTCGTCCTCCTCGCGGATGATGCGGATGACCGTATCGAGATCGAGATAGACGATGAGGAAGCCGGCCAGCACTTCCAGCCGCGCCACCACCTTGCCCAGCCGGAAGCGGGCGCGGCGGACGATGACTTCCTTGCGGTGATCCAGCCAGTGCTGCAGCGCGGCCTTGAGGCCGATCACCTCCGGCACGACACCGCCGACCAGCACGTTCATGTTGAAGCTGACCCGGACCTCCAGATCCGAGAGCTTGAACAGCGACTCCATCATGATCGCCGGATCGACGGTGCGGGTGCGCGGCTCGATGATGAGGCGCACATCCTCCGCCGACTCGTCGCGCACATCGGCGACCAGCGGGATCTTCTTCGTCTCGATCAGCTCGGCGATGCGCTCGATCAGCCGGCCCTTCTGCACCTGATAGGGGATCTCGGTGATGACCACGACCCACGCGCCGCGGCCCTGATCCTCCACCCGCCAGCGGGCCCGGAGCCTGAGCGCGCCGCGGCCGGTGCTGTAGGCTTCCCGCGTGGCCGCGGGATCCTCGATGAGCACGCCACCGGTGGGGAAATCCGGCCCGCGGACATGCATCAGCAGGTCTTCGAGGGTCGCATTCGGGTTGTCGACGAGGGTGAGGGCGGCATCCGCCAGCTCCGCCACATTGTGCGGCGGAATGGAGGTGGCCATGCCCACCGCAATGCCCGAGGAGCCATTGGCCAGAAGGTTCGGGAAGGCCGAGGGCAGAACGATCGGCTCCTGCTCGGAGCCGTCATAGGTCTCGCGGAAATCGACCGCGTCCTCGTCGATGCCGTCCAGCAGGCGGACGGCGACGTCGGTCATGCGCGCCTCGGTGTAGCGCATGGCGGCCGCGCCATCGCCGTCGAGGGTGCCGAAGTTGCCCTGTCCTTCCACCATCGGGTAGCGGACGGCAAAGTCCTGGGCCAGACGCACCAGCGCGTCATAGACCGACTGGTCGCCGTGCGGGTGATATTTGCCGATGACGTCGCCGACCACGCGGGCGGACTTCTTGAAGCTCTCGCCGGGGTCCAGCTTCAGCTGCCGCATGGCGAACAGCAGGCGGCGGTGCACGGGCTTCAGCCCGTCGCGCACATCGGGCAGCGCCCGGTGCATGATGGTGGAGAGCGCATAGGCAAGGTAGCGCTCTTCCAGCGCGGAGCGCAGCTCCACGGGCTCGATGATGCCGGAGTCGGGTGTCTTGTCAGCAGCCATGATCGGTCAGGTAACCGGGTCCGGACCCGCCCGCAAGCCGGCAGCGCCGGAAAGGGCGGAGAGATAACGGTCACGGGCCGGCGGCAGGGCCTCCGGCGGCGGAAACACGTGCCGGGCGAGAAAGTGCCCGGTGAGGCGGAAGGCATCGGCCAGCGCCGGTGCATCGGCGCGCAGGCCGGGGTCGGTCAGGAAGGCCGGTAGCGCCAGCAGCCGGTCGGCATAGGGCAGGCCGGCTTCCCGCGATACTGCCCGGCCGGATTTCGGCGAGACGTGGATGAGCTCCGTGGTCGCCCCGGTCGCCGCGCACGTCGCAAGATCCAGACCGAAGCCCATCTCCTCCAGAAACAGCAGCTCGAACCGGGCGATCAGCTCGCCGCCGGCCAGCGGCTCGGCCAGATGATCGACGATGAGGGCCAGCGCCCCGTAGAGCCGGCCATGGGGCGCGCGCTCCGGCAGCTCGTGCAGCAGGGCGGCCACCAGCTCCAGACCGAACAGGGCGGGGGCGCTTTCGATCAGCGCCGCCGTCCGGGTCTCGGTCGCTTCCAGCCGGTAGCTGCCGAGGCTGTCCTCAAGCCGGGCCTGCCAGACGGCGGCCACGCTGGTGCCGGGCTGGAGCAGGGGGCGCAGACGCTTCGAGCGCCCGCCGCGCACCAGACCGGAATGGCGGCCATGGGCCGATGTCATCAGGTCGACGATCAGGCCCGTCTCGCCGAAGGGCCGGGTCGCCAGGATGATGCCCTCGTCCTGCCAGTCCATGGCCGTTCCTTCTGCCGGGACTGCGGAGGCTGTCCATGCACCGCGCTAGAGCATTTTCAAGCGAAGTGGATACCGGTTCGTGTGAAGAAAATGCGTCAGATCAAAGACCGAGAGCATTTTCCAGTGAGCCGTAGCGAACGGAAAATGCTCTGTCAGCCCCGCGGGAATTCCAGCCCCATGTCGCGATAGCGCTCGGGATCATCCGACCAGTTCTCGCGCACCTTGACGAACAGGAACAGATGCACCGGCCGGTCGACGGTCTCGGCAATCTCGGTGCGGGCCTGGGTGGAGATCCACTTGATGGTGGCTCCGCCGGCGCCGATCACGATCTTCTTCTGGGTGTCGCGGGCGACATAGATGGTCTGCTCGATGCGCACGGAGCCGTCGCGCTGCTCCTTCCACTGGTCGGTGGAGACCATGGACTCGTAGGGCAGCTCGTCGTGCAGCCGGGTCATCATCTTTTCCCGGGTGATTTCGGCCGCCAGCATCCGCATGGGCAGGTCGGAAATCTGGTCTTCCGGATAATGCCACGGACCCTTGCGCACCGTGCCGGCAAAATAGGTGAGCAGATCCTGCACGCCGTCGCCGGTCAGCGCCGAGACCATGAAGGTCTCGTCGAAGCGGACGATGGCGTTGACGGCCTGCGCCAGCTCCAGGAGCTTCTCACGCTTGGTCACGTCGACCTTGTTGAGGATCAGCACCTTGGGCCGGCGGACATCGGCCAGATCCCTGAGGATGCGTTCCACGGACTCGTCAATGCCCTTGCGGGCGTCGATGAGCACGGCCACGCTGTCGGCATCATGGGCGCCGGCCCAGGCGGTCGTCACCATGGCGCGATCCAGCCGGCGCTTGGGCTGGAAGATGCCGGGGGTGTCGACGAAGACGATCTGGGACGGGCCGACAATGGCGATGCCGCGCACCAGCGCCCGGGTGGTCTGCACCTTGTGGGTGACGATCGACACCTTGGCGCCGACGAGCTGGTTGACGAGGGTCGACTTGCCGGCATTCGGTGCGCCGATCAGGGCGACGAAGCCGCAGCGCATCTCCTCCGGAGCGGGGGCGGTGTCTTCGGTCATCGCGGACCTTCTTCCTTCCAGACGCCAAGACGCCGCAGCACGGCGGTGGCGGCGGCCTGTTCGGCCTCGCGTTTCGATTTGCCGGTGCCGTCGGCCGGGGCCTCGCCCTCGATGCTGACGCGCACGACGAACACCGGGGCATGGTCCGGCCCGGACCGGTCGATGGCCTCATAGGCCGGCGTGGCGCCGCCCCGGGCCTGCACCCATTCCTGCAGCGTGGTCTTGGCGTCGCGCAGTCGGCCGGTGGCCGCCTTCAGCCGCGGCTCCAAGAGCCGCGAGACGAGGGTGCGCGCCGCCTCGATGCCGCCATCCAGATAGACGGCGGCGAAAACGGCTTCCGTGACATCGCCGAGGATGGCGCTCTTCTTGCGTCCGCCACCTTGCGCTTCCGACGGGCCGATGCGCAAGGCCCGGTCGAGACCGAGCTCCAGGGCAATCGCCGCACAGGTCTCGCGCTTGACCAGCTGGTTGAAGCGCTGGGCCAGCTCGCCTTCGTCGGCGTCAGGAAAAGCCTTGAACAGCAGGGTGGCAGCGATCAGGCCAAGCACCCGGTCGCCCAGAAATTCCAGCCGCTGATAGCTTTCGCCGACATTGGTCGGGGTGGCGCTGGCATGGGTCAGCGCGCGCACGAGCAGGGATCGGTCGCCGAAGCGGTAGCCAAGGCGATCCTCAAGGACGGTCAGGTCCGTGTCGTTTCGGGTTCGGTTCATAATGTGGTGAAGATGCGGCCCCAGCGCACGGCCCACGGCCAGGTCCAGATTTTCCACGCCGGTTCGCCGTTGATCGAGAAGAAGATCACCTCGGCGCGGCCGACGAGGTTGTCATAGGGAACATAGCCGACAGCACTCTGCACGCGGCTGTCGAGAGAATTGTCGCGGTTGTCGCCCATGAAGAAATAATGGCCGGGCGGAAC
This sequence comes from Segnochrobactraceae bacterium EtOH-i3, assembly GCA_050689115.1. Lineage (GTDB taxonomy): Bacteria > Pseudomonadota > Alphaproteobacteria > Rhizobiales > Segnochrobactraceae > JBBSSF01. Next base: position 161,756 of record JBOGCN010000008.1, read on the forward strand.
GACATATTCCTGGGTGTTGTCGAGGGCGCCGAACTGGGTCTGGTCCAGCACGTCATAGGACACGCCATTGGGCAGCGTCTCGCGATAGCGGGCGATGCGAACGGGATCGTCGGGGTTCTCGTCGTCGATGAAGTCGTCGACCTTCACCCGCGGCACGGCGGTGCCGTTGAGGAACACCTGCCCCTCGATCACCTGGACGCGGTCGCCGGGCAGGCCGATCAGCCGCTTGATGTAGTCGGTGGAGTTATCCCGCGGCAGCTTGAAGACGATCACGTCGCCCCGGGTCGGCTCGCGTCCGAGGATGCGGCCGGAGAACGGCGGGAAGCCGAACGGGAAGGAATAGCGGCTGTAGCCATAGGCATATTTGGACACGAAGACATAGTCGCCGACCAGCAGCGTGTCCTTCATCGAGCCCGAGGGGATGTTGAAGGGCTGGAACAGGAAGGTTCTCAGCACGAAGGCGATGAGGAGGGCCTGCAGGACGACCTTGATGGTCTCCCACGTGCCGGACTCCGGCTTCGCCGTCTTGTCGCTCGCTGCGCTCATGCGCCCTCGCTTCCCCAGATCCCGATTCCACCCGGCCGCCTGCCGGCGGGCGAAGATGTCGTTCCATATCGGCTTGGCCGGTCCCGCGCAACGCACCGGGCCGGGGACCCGCACCGGCCGGGCGGCAAAAAGCCCGGTCCGGCCGGGATTTTCCGGCGCTCACGCCGTCCCGGTGTCCGGCACGGCCTCGATGACCACGAAGGCCTGGGCGAGCGGATAGTCGTCGGTCAGCGTCAGGTGGATCACCGCCCGGTGGCCGGCCGGCACCAGCGCCGCCAGACGTTCGGCCGCGCCCCCGGAGAGTTCCAGCGTCGGCTGGCCGCTCGGCCGGTTGACGACGCCCATCTCCTTCCACGCCACCCCCATGCGGATGCCGGAGCCCAGCGCCTTGGAGCACGCTTCCTTGGCGGCAAAGCGCTTGGCATAGGAGGCGGCGCGCTCGGCCCGGAGCTCGGACCGGGCCTGCTCGGTCTCGGTGAACACCCGGTTGATGAAGCGCGCACCGAAGCGTTCGAGGGTGCCCTCGATGCGCCTGATGTCACACAGGTCCGAGCCGATGCCGATGATCACGCCGTCTTCTCCGCCTCCAGCCGGGCTGCCACCATGCGCCGGCGCATTTCGCCGATGGCATGGGCCAGCCCGAAGAAGATCGCCTCGCCGATGAGGAAATGGCCGATGTTCAGCTCGGAGATTTCACGCAGCGCCGCGATCGGTCCGACGGTGTCATAGGTGAGGCCGTGGCCGGCGTGGATCTCCAGTCCGGCGGCAACGCCATGACGGGCAGCGGCCATGATGCGGGAGAACTCCGCCGTTTCCTCGGCGCCATCACCGGCCAGCGCCGCCTCGCAATAGCGCCCGGTGTGCAGCTCCACCACCGGCGCGCCCAGGCGGATGGCGGCGTCCAGCTGGCGCGGATCCGGCTCCACGAACAGCGACACCCGGATGCCGGCCGCCCCCAGACGGGCGACCGCGGGCTTCAGCCGCTCGAAGCCGCCAGCGGCGTCCAGACCGCCTTCCGTGGTGCGCTCCTCGCGCTTTTCCGGCACCAGGCAGCAGGCATGGGGGAGGGTCTTGAGGGCCAGCGCCACCATTTCGTCGGTGGCGGCCATCTCGAAATTGAGCGGCAGGGCGATCTCGGCCTTCAGCCGGGCCATGTCGGCATCGCGGATGTGCCGGCGATCCTCGCGCAGGTGGGCGGTGATGCCATCGGCGCCGGCGGCAGCGGCCAGACGGGCAGCCGCCACGGGATCGGGATGGGCACCGCCGCGGGCGTTGCGGACGGTGGCCACGTGGTCGATGTTGACACCGAGGCGCAGCGGGGCGGGCGAAAGATCGGTCATGGTCGGTCGGCTCCAGTCCGGCGGGTGCCGGAGGCGGTGCGCGGAAGGAAAAGGCCCGGTCCGGCAACCCGGGGGCGGGCCGGAAGGGCATCAGAACTGACGGTATCGCCGTCCCCGGGGGCGGGGACGGGTTCCTGCCGGGGCCGGGCAGTCCGCATCCGGCAGGGGCTGCAGAGGTGTTGAAGCCCGGACGGCCGGGGATTTCAAGAGGGTCGGCGGGGCCCCGTCCGTCCGCTCCGCCCGGAGAATGTCACGGCCTGGTGCGGTCGAGCAGGGCCTGCCGCTTCTGGCGCTGCTTGGCCGTCAGCCAGGCACGGGCGGCGGCATAGACGATCATGCCGGCGCCGAGCCCCAGCGGCACGCCGCCGATGACGGTCGGCAGCACCACCGGCTCGATGCGGTCAAAAGCCGTCAGCCACCAGCCAGCGCCGGGCGGCGGCAGGCGGTGGGCCGGATGGTCCTCGGACAGCACCATCTTGCCGACGGCAAAGGCGCCGGCCAGGATCGCCGGAGCCGTCGCCGGGTTGTTGACCATGGCGCCGGCGATGGCGGCTGCCGTGCTGGCGCCCAGCAGCATCGCCACGCCGACACTGACCACGATATGCACGCCATAGATCGGCGTGAAGGCGCAGAACACGCCGATCGCCAGCCCCAGAGCTACGGCGTGGGGCGAGCCCGTCATGCGCTGCAGCCGGGCCGCATAATAGCGGCCCGAACGCGACCACGAGCGGCGCGGCCACACGGCCACCCGCATCCGCTCAGTGAGCGGCTCCGGGGTGCGACGGCGGAACAGCATCAGGCGAGCCCGCGGCTGCCCGGCTTCACTGCCGGCAGGGCAGCCAGCTCCGGCGGCAGGGCGTCCGGGGCGTAGGACGGCACTTCATACTCGGCCAGCGCCACCAGCGGCGCGCTGCAGTCGGCCTTGCCGGCGGAGCGGTCGATGAGGCAGGCGCACGCCACCACGTCGGCACCCAGCTCCTTCAGCGCCGCCACGGTCTCGCGGATGGAGAGGCCGGTGGTGACGATGTCCTCCACGATCACCACCCGGGCGCCCTTCGGCATCTCGAAGCGGCGCAGCCGGAACTTGCCGTCCTCGCGCTCGACCCAGATGGCCGGCACGTCGAGATGGCGGGCGGTCTCATAAGCCGGGATGATGCCGCCAAGCGCCGGGCCGACCACGAAGTCGATCGGGCCGGCCACCTCGGCGCGGATGCGGGTTGCCAGCGCCTTGCACAGGATCTCCGTCTCCTTCGGGTGCATGAACACCCGCGCCTTCTGCAGGAACACGGCGCTGCGGCGGCCGGAGGAGAGGATGAAATGGCCTTCGAGGATCGCGCCGCAGCGGCGGAACACGTCGAGGACTTCGTCACGGGTCATCGGAAAGCATCCAGTCGAAAGAAGGGAGCGCGGTTCAGCCATTCACCCGCGACACCTTGGAAATGATCGGCACCGTGCGGATCTGGCTGATGATCCGGTTGAGGTGCTTCAGGTCCCAGACTTCCAGGTCGATGATCATGTCGTGGAAGTCGTGACCCTTGCGGATCATCTTGATGTTGTCGATGTTGCCATCGTTGTCGCCGGTCACCTTGGTGATCTGGGCAAGCGAGCCGGGCTCGTTGAGGGAGGTGACGATGATCTGGGCCGGGAAACGGCTGGTGTTGGTCTCGTCGATATCCCAGCGCACGTCCACCCAGCGCTCTGGCTCGTCGTCGAATTCCTTCAGCGCATGGGAGGTGATCGGGTAGATCGTCACCCCTTCGCCGGGCGTCAGGATGCCGACGATGCGATCCCCGGGCACCGCGCCGCCATTGGGGGCGAAGCGGATCGGCAGGTCGCCCTGCACGCCGCGGATCGGGATCGCATCCGACACCGCCTCGGTCTTGGGCTTGCGCCGGCTGCCCGGCCGGCCGGCATCCGGCGCCGGGCTCGCCCGCTCGCCCTGATAGTCGGGGAAGACCGCCTTCAGCACGTCCTCGGCCTTGATCTCGCCGCGGCCGACAGCCGCCAGCACATCCGCCGCATTGGACTGGGCAAGGCGCTGCAGGGGCGAGCCCTCCAGTTTTTCCGGCGCGAAGACATGGCCGGCAAGCTCGAAGGCGCGCTCCAGAATGTGGCTGCCGAGGCCGCCATACTGCTTGCGCACGGCCTCCCGGGTCGCCTTGCGGATGGCCGCCCGGGCCTTGCCGGTGACGACGATATCCTCCCAGGCCGATGGCGGCGTCTGGGCCTTGGAGCGGATGATCTCCACCTCGTCGCCATTGGAAAGCTCGGTGACGACGGGCTGGATCTGGCCGTTGATCTTGGCGCCGACGCAGGTGTTGCCCACATCGGTGTGGACGGCATAGGCGAAGTCGATCGCCTTGGCGCCGCGCGGCAGGGCAATCAGCCGGCCCTTGGGCGTGAAGCAGAACACCTGATCGACGAAGAGTTCCAGCTTGGTGTGTTCCAGGAACTCTTCCGGCGTCTCGTTCTCGTTCAGCAGGTCGATGGTGCGCCGCAGCCATTCATAGGCGCGGCTTTCCGTGGTCGCCTTGGTGATGGAGCGTCCGCCGGTGCGGCCATCCTTGTAGAGGGCATGGGCGGCGATGCCATATTCGGCGATCCGGTCCATGTCCTCGGTGCGGATCTGCAGTTCCACGCGCTGGTGGCCGGGGCCGACGACCGTGGTGTGCAGGGAGCGGTAGTCGTTCTGCTTCGGGGTGGAAATATAGTCCTTGAACCGGCCCGGCACCGTCGGCCAGGTGGTGTGGACGATGCCGAGCACCCGGTAGCAGTCTTCTTCCGCCGCCACCACGGCGCGGAAGCCGATGATGTCGGAGAGCTGCTCGAAGGCGAGCTTCTTGCGCTGCATCTTGCGGAAGATGGAATAGGGCTGCTTCTCGCGCCCCTTCACCGTCGCCTGAATGCCGCGCTCGGAGAGCTTTTCGCGCAGCTCCGTCTCGATGGTGCGGATGAGGGCGGCGTTCTTCTCGCGCTGGGCTTCCAGCCGGTCGGTGATGGTGGCGAAGGCCTCGGCGTTCAGCACCCGGAAGGAGAGATTTTCCAGCTCGTCGCGGATGTCCTGGATGCCCATGCGGCCGGCCAGCGGCGCATAGATTTCCATGGTCTCCTCGGCGATGCGGGCGCGCTTCTCCGGCGGCACATAATGCAGGGTGCGCATGTTGTGCAGCCGGTCGGCCAGCTTCACCAGCAGCACCCGCACGTCATCGGCGATGGCCAAGAGCAGCTTGCGGAAATTTTCCGCCTGCTTGGCCTTCTTGGTGACGAGGTCGAGCTTGGCGATCTTGGTGAGGCCATCGACGAGCTTGCCGATTTCCTCGCCGAACAGGGAATCGATTTCCGCCCGGGTGGCGTCGGTATCTTCGATGGTGTCGTGCAGCAGGGCGACGGCGATGGTCGCCTCGTCGAGCTTGAGGTCCGTCAGGATGGCGGCGACTTCAAGCGGATGGGAGAAATAGGGGTCTCCCGAGGCGCGCTTCTGCAGGCCATGCTTCTGCATGGCATAGACATAGGCCCGGTTGAGCAGAGCTTCATCGACGTCCGGCTTGTACCGGGCAACGCGCTCGACCAGTTCGTACTGCCGCATCATGTCAGGATCGTGCCCGCCCCGGGGCTCCCTCGCCCGAAGGGCCGCCCGGCCGCGCGCCGTGCGGCGCCTCACCTCGCCCCATCCCGTCATCATTCCCGCTCAGGCGGTCGAGATCAAGGGCGTGCGACAGTCGGGCCGGAGAGGGACAGGGCCGAAAGCGACGCGGGAGAGGGCAGCCGGAAGGCTCCGGCCGCCATTCCCGGGCCGTCTCAGGCTTCCTCGGTCCGCTCCGGCGGAACCAGACCTTCCATGCCGCGCAGCAGGTCCTCTTCCGACAGGCGGTCGAAGGCGACCGAATCGTCGTCGATGGAATCGCCGCCGGACGAGGCAATGAGCGGAACGGCTTCCGGCTCCGGCTCGTCCACCTCGACATATTTCTGCAGCGAGTGGATGAGGTCTTCCTTCAGGTCCTCGGGGCTGATCGTCTCGTCGGCGATCTCGCGGAGCGCGACCACGGGATTCTTGTCGTTGTCGCGATCGACGGTGATCGGCGAGCCGGACGAAATCATCCGCGCCCGGTGGCTGGCAAGCAGCACCAGTTCGAACCGGTTGTCGACTTTGTCGATGCAGTCCTCGACGGTGACGCGAGCCATCGCGGAACTCCCATTAATGTGACTGAACGGGCTGTTTATCCCGCGGGGGCCGGAAGTGCAAGCAAGTCCGGGGCCGGCAGGTGCGTGGCGCCGGCGCCGCCGGGGGCTGAGGGGGCCCGACAAGTGTCGGCTCAGGATGATTCCTTAGGGGCTGCGTCCGGTCCCGGTCGCGCGGGCGGTGGTCCGGGATGTGCGGGAACGTTGCCGGTGAGGTGCGCCGATTGGCAAGATCTTGTTCCTGAAGGATGGAGCTGCTTCTGGCGAGTCCGCGCGCTCCTTGCCGGAAGTCGGTGTGGATCCGATCGTGCTTGCTTTTCTTCCGCACGGGCGTGATGATTGTCTACATAATTGGCAGAGGATAGAGCATCACATTGGGGACACGCTCATTCCAGGGCCGGGCCGGACGGGCACACATTGCGGATGACATGAAACCTGTCCGTGTGCAGTTGGTCCGGTTGCATGGAAAGCGCCATTTACGGCACAGATCATTTCCGCTGAGGCATCGATTGGATTGAGAGGGCTCCCTTGAAACGGGGGTAACTTGAGAGCACCTCTCCAGGATCGGTGATTATCGGGCTCACATGAGCCCGCAGACAGTTGGCCTCGGCATTACGTGGGCCTATTTCATGAGAAAGAGTTCTGGATGTTTGATCCGCGGGAAAAAATTGCGCTTTTTATTGATGGAGCGAATTTATATGCGACCGCCAAGGCGATTGGTTTCGATATCGATTATAAAAAGCTGCTGAAAGAATTTCAGGCTAAGGGCTATCTTCTCCGGGCTTCCTATTATACGGCCATGGTAGAAGATCAGGAATATTCTTCCATCCGGCCGCTGATCGACTGGTTGGCTTACAACGGCTATCGTGTCCGGACCAAGCCCGTGAAAGAATTCACGGACCACACGGGGCGTCGCAAGATCAAGGGCAATATGGATATCGAGCTCGTGGTCGAGGCCATGGAGCTTGCTGATCTGGTCGATCACCTGGTGCTCTTCTCTGGCGACGGGGATTTTCGTCCGCTTGTCGAGGCCGTCCAGCGCAAGGGCAAGAAGGTGAGCGTGGTTTCCACCCTGACCACCCAGCCGCCGATGATCTCCGATGACCTGCGCCGCCAGGCCGATTATTTCCTGGATCTGGCGACCCTCGTGTCGCGGGTCGGCCGGGACGCCAACGAACGGGTGGGCCGGGAGCGCGCAGATCGCGTCAGCCGGGAGACGGCGGAAGACGCCAGCGACGATTGACGGGCCTTCGCCCACAGGATCTGGTGGCATCGGGTGCGGATTTCTCATGGCCCCGGGGGGAATGAGAAATCCGCTGCTTTCCGGCGGCGGGGCGCATCCCGCTTCTTCTGTCAGGGCGTTGCCGGGCCTAGACGCCACAGGGCCCCGGCATCGGCATCCGTCAGCAGCCAGAGCGCGCCGTCGGGCCCCACCCGCACATCGCGGATGCGGCCGATGCGATGATCCAGCAGACGTTCCTGTCCGACGATCACTCCCCGGTTGAGATCCAGACGGACCAGCGCCTGACCGGCAAGCGCCCCCACGAAGGCGTCGCCCTGCCAGTGCGGGAAGGCGGAGCCTGTGTAAAAGGCAAGCCCTGACGGCGCGATGGACGGTGTCCAGTAGGTGATCGGCTGTTCCATTCCGGGCGCTGCCGTGCCGATGCCGATGCGGGCGCCGGAATAATCGACGCCGTGGGTGATGACCGGCCAGCCATAGTTGCGGCCGGGCAGTGGTACGTTCACCTCATCGCCGCCGCGGGCGCCATGCTCGACGATCCACAGATTGCCCGTCGTGGGCTCGATGGCCGCGCCTTGAATGTTGCGGTGGCCGGAGGACCAGATTTCTGGCCGGGCTCCGCCCGGGCGCGCGGCAAACGGGTTATCGTCCGGCACCCGGCCGTCGGGCAGGATGCGCACGACCTTGCCGAGGGTTGTCGTCAGATCCTGGGCCGGATCCTTCAGATTGCGTTCGCCGAGGGTGATGAACAGGCTGCCATCGGGGGCGAAGACGAGGCGGCTGCCGAAATGGTTGCCGCCGCTGGTCTTGGGCGTCTGGCGGAAGATCACCTGAACATTGTTCAGTGTCGCGCCGGTTTCCGTGCGCACCAGGCGGCCGCGGGCAACCGCCGTGCCGGCGCCGCCCGGGCCTGCCTCGGCATAGGACAGATAGATCAGTCCGGTGCGGGCAAAATCCGGGTCCACAGCCACATCCAGCAGGCCGCCTTGCCCCGTGGCCCAGACATCCGGCGTGCCGGTAACGGTCACCGGGTTTCCGCCGGCGCGGGAAAGCAGCAGCAGGCGGCCGGGGCGCTCTGTTATCAGAAAGGCGCCATCGGGCAGGAAGGCGAGGGACCACGGGTGGTCCAGCGGGGCGTAGATCCGGGTCAGTTCGGCCTGATGCAGCCTTGTGCTGACGGGCTCGGCATCGGCACGCACGGGCAAGACGACCAGAGCCGCCGCGAGCGCCAGACACCAGCACGACAGACGCCCGGCAAGCGGCCGGCGGACGGGAGACGAAGGGGGCATGCGTTCTCTCGTTTCAGATCAGGGGCCGACGTGCGGACCGTATAGCGCTCCCGAAGGGCTGCCGGTTTCTC
>JBOGCN010000009.1:0-128515 GCA_050689115.1 Segnochrobactraceae bacterium EtOH-i3
ACGACCTTCGAGATGCCGGTCGCCCGGCGCATCAGCCCATCATAGGCGCGATCCGACAGAAGGCGGCGCAGGAAGATGGTCGGCCGGGCGGCGAAGCCGACGGCATAGCGGGTCTTCGGCCGGGCCGCCGTCACCGCCCCGGCGATGGTGTCGGCGATGAGCTGCGGCGGCGACTGGCGCCGGCGGCTGGCCGCCCCCGCCATCGCCTCCGCCACGGCCTCGGCCTGGGGCCCGTAGGCGCCGTGGCCCGAGGTCTGGCGCAGCTTGTCGGCGGCAATATCGGCCCATTCCGTCCGGATGCCGCCGGGCTCGATGATCACGACATCAATGCCGAAGGGCTGGACCTCCAGACGCAGGCAGTCGCTGATCGCCTCCAGCGCGAACTTGGTGCCATGGTACCAGGCCCCCAGCGGGGTGTGGACCTTGCCGCCCATGGAGGTGATGTTGACGATGGTGCCGGAGCGCTGCGCCCGCATGTGCGGCAGGGCGAGCTGGATCAGCCGGACGGCGCCGAAGACGTTCACCTCGAACTGGGCCCGCGCCTCCGCCATCGGCACATCCTCGACGGCGCCATAGGAGCCATAGCCGGCATTGTTGACGAGACTGTCGAGACGGCCGCACTCGGCGATGATGCGGTCGATGCCGGCCTGCATGGAGGCGTCGTCGGTCACATCCATCGGCAGGATCACGATGCCCTGTTCGGCGAGCGACTGCATGCGCTCGACCCGGCGGGCGGCGCCGTAAACCGTGTAGCCGAGCTGCTTCAGCCGGAGGGCGGTTGCCTCCCCGATGCCGGACGAAGCGCCGGTGACGAGCGCGATTCTGCTGGCCATGCCGATGGTTCCATCTGCTGGAGATCTGGTCCCGGCAGTCCTTCCCGACGACTGCCTTTTCTGGACCGCACCCTAGGGCGCCCGGGGCCGCGCGGCAGTGGCGGCAGACGCCACATATCTTGCCCGACACGCCAATCGGCTGGCACCGGATGCCCGGCCCCGCAGCCCGGGAGCCTGTCCGGCCCCTCATGCGCCATCCAGACGCGATCTCCGCATGACACCCCGGGCATCTTCCACCCGGACCGCGGGTGCGCGATCCTGTCATCTCCGGGACATGAATATGACCGTGCCGGGCTTGACAGATGCCATTGACATCAGCCGTGGGAGCGGCCTTTTATCGGGTCGGATACCCGAAAGCGCCGCCGCAGGGCGGCGTTCGCATTTTCGGGGCCCGGACGATTCGGCCCGTCCCCCGTTGCGGGCACGGCTGAAGGTCCGCCCGACACCGGGGCCGCCGGCCGGCGTCTCCCCCAAGGATCAGACGGAAAAATCTCATGTCGACCGCGTCGCTGTTTCCGACCTTCGCGCGTGCCGATCTCGCCTTTGTTTCCGGCGAGGGCGCTTGGCTGACGGGAACCGACGGCCGACGTTATCTCGATTTCGGGTCCGGCGTGGCGGTGAACTCCCTTGGCCATGCCCACCCCCATCTGGTGGCCGCCCTCACCGAGCAGGCCCAGAAGGTCTGGCACGTCTCCAATCTCTTCCGCATCCCCGAGGGAGAGCGGCTGGCCGACCGGCTGACCGAGGCCACCTTCGCTGACCGGGTGTTCTTCGCCAATTCCGGCGCAGAAGCCATGGAAGCGTGCATCAAGACCGCCCGGCGCTATCATTTCGCCCGTGGCGAGGCCAACCGGGTGCGCATCATCACCTTCGAGGGCGCCTTCCACGGCCGGACGCTGGCGACGCTGGCCGCCGGCGGGCAGGCCAAATATCTGGAAGGCTTCGGCCCCGTGGCCGGCGGCTTCGATCAGGTGCCCTTCGGCGACATCGAGGCGGTGAAGGCCGCCATCGGTCCGGATACGGCCGCCATCCTCATCGAGCCCGTGCAGGGCGAGGGCGGCGTGCGGCCGGCGGATCCCGCCTTCATGAAGGCGCTGCGGGCGCTGTGCGACGAGCACGGCCTGCTGCTGGTGTTCGACGAGGTGCAGACCGGCGTCGGGCGCACCGGCACCTTCTTTGCCTATGAGTGGACCGGCGTGCATCCGGACATCATGGGCGTCGCCAAGGGCATCGGCGGCGGCTTCCCCATGGGCGCGTGTCTGGCCACCGAGGCGGCCTCGGCCGCCATGGTGCCCGGCACCCACGGCTCCACCTTCGGCGGCAACCCGCTGGCCATGGCCGTCGGCAATGCCGTGCTCGACATCGTGCTGGCCGAAGGCTTCCTGGACGAGGTGCAGCGCATCGCCCTCCTGCTGAAGCAGGGGCTTGCCGGCATGGTGGACAGCCACGGCGCGGTGTTTGAGGAAGTGCGCGGCCATGGCCTGCTGCTCGGCCTCAAGTGCCGGCTGCCCCAGGCGACCGTGACCGCGGCCTTCCGCGAGCATGGCCTGCTGGCGGTCAATGCCGGCGACAATGTCGTGCGCCTGCTGCCGCCCCTCATCGCCCGGGATGCTGAGATCGGCGAGGCCATTGCCCGCATCGACGCGGCCGCCACCACCCTGGAAGCCGGCCTGGAAAAGGGAGCCGCGTGATCATGACCGCCCCGACTGTTGCCCCGCGGCACTTCCTCGACCTCACCGACATCCCCGCCAGCGAGCTCCGGGCCATCCTGGAGCACTCCAAGGAGATGAAGGCCCACCGGCGCGGCGTCTGCCGCGGCGAGGGGCCGCTCGCCGGCAAGGTGCTGGCCATGGTGTTCGAGCGTCCGTCCACCCGCACCCGGGTCTCCTTCGACGTGGGCATGCGCGAGCTTGGCGGCGAGACCCTCATGCTGACCGGCGCGGAAATGCAGCTCGGCCGCGGCGAGACCATCGCCGACACCGCCCGGGTGCTGTCGCGCTTTGTCGATGCCATCATGATCCGCATTCTCGATCACCATGCCCTCACCGAGCTGGCCGAGAATGCCACGGTGCCGGTCATCAACGGCCTCACCAAGGAATCCCATCCCTGTCAGGTGATGGCCGACATCCTCACCTATGAGGAGCACCGCGGCCCCATCGAGCAGGCGAAGGTTGCCTGGGTCGGCGATGGCAACAATGTGCTGGCCTCCTGGGTGCATGCCGCGCCGAAATTCGGCTTCGAGCTGCGCATCGCCAGCCCGCCGGAGCTGTCGCTGCCGGCCGGCATCATCGAGGCGGCGCAGGCTGCCGGCGGCAACATCCTCACCACCACCGACGCCTTTGCGGCGGCGGACGGCGTTGACTGCATCATCACCGACACCTGGGTGTCGATGGGCGACAAGGAACGCGAGCGCCGCCACAATCTGCTGAAGCCCTATCAGGTCAACGATGCCCTGATGGCGACGGCGGCCAAGGACGCCATCTTCATGCACTGCCTGCCGGCTCACCGGGAGGAAGAGGTGACGGCGAGCGTCATGGACGGCCCGCAGTCCGTCGTGTTCGACGAGGCGGAAAACCGGCTCCATGCCCAGAAGGGCGTGCTGGCCTGGTGCTTCGCCAACGGAGCAGCCTGATGGCCGGACCTGTTTCCTACGCCGAGGACTGGGAAAACCGCGACGATCTCGTCATCCCCTTCGCGGTGGAGGGGCTGGACGTGCGCGGCCGCGTCGTCCACCTCGGCCCCGTGGTCGACCAGATCCTGAAGCGCCATGCCTATCCGGCGCCGGTCTCGCGGCTGCTCGGCGAGGCCATCGCGCTGACCGCCCTTCTCGGCACGGCCCTGAAATTCGAGGGCCGGCTGATCCTGCAGACCAAGACCGATGGCCCGGTGGACCTGATCGTCGTCGACTATCAGGCTCCCGATGCCGTGCGCGCCTATGCCCGCTTCGATGCGGACCGGGTGGCCGCGGCCGAAGCCGCCCAGACGGCGAAGCCCGGCGCGCTGCTGGGCAACGGCATTCTGGCGCTGACCATCGACCAGGGCACGGACATGGCCCGCTATCAGGGCATCGTCGAGCTGGACGGCGCCTCGCTGGAAGAGGTCGCCCACCGCTATTTCGCCCAGTCCGAGCAGATCCCGACCTTCGTGCGGCTGGCTGTCGGCGAGCGCTTCGAACGTCAGGCCGGCGGGGCGCCTGCCCATCACTGGCGGGCCGGCGGCGTGATGATCCAGTTCCTGCCCGAGTCCGGTGACCGCATCGTCGCCCGCGATCTTGCTCCGGGCGATGCCCCGGAAAGCGCCGCCGGCCACGATACCTCCGAGGACGATGCGTGGGTGGAAGCCCGCGCGCTGGTGGAAACCGTCGAGGATCAGGAGCTGATCGACCCGGCGATCGCGCCGGAGCGGCTACTCTACCGCCTGTTCCACGAGCGCGGCGCCCGGGTGTTCGACGCCCAGCCGATCACCGACCGCTGCCGCTGCTCCCGCGATCGCCTCAAGGGCATCCTCGGCCAGTTCTCGGCCGAGGAAATCACCGACATGACCCTGGACGACGGCCGCATCACCGTCACCTGCGAGTTCTGCTCGACGACCTATGTCTATGAGCGCGACGAGATCGGCTGAATCACAGCCTGAACGGAAATGACGAACGGCCGGCGAAGCTCTCTTCGCCGGCCGTTTGCGTCAGGGGCTCGTCCGGGCCCGAAGATCCCGACAAGACATCGGTATTCCGACGCGGATTTCTCTTGCCCCTGGAGCATAGGAGCAAGGACATAGGGGCAATCCGCGCCCCTTGTACAAGAAAAGGCGGCACCTCAGGTGCCAGAGGCGACAGGCGCAGCCTCCCTGCAAGACGAGACGGCGTCCCGGCCAACACTGCCACCAGTCCACCGCCCGCCCGCTCTCGCCAATGAGCGTTGCTCAGGAAGCGGCCTTTTTCTGCTTCTCATACTCGAGATGGCTCAAACCGAATCTGTCATCCGGACACCGCACAAAAAATCTCTCAACATGCTGGCTGATGACATAGTCAGGCATTTCCTGCCGGACAATTCCATAGTCAATATTCGGCTGCCAGAGGCAAACAACTCTAGAGAATTTAGCCGCGAACATCTCCAGCTGATGCGTGGTAAATGAATCCCTGAAGAGCACCAGCGTGGGCAGATTCTTGTCGTTATTCTCGTAAATTATTCTCTGCCCGATATTGTTCACTTCATTGAAATCAACGCGATTAAAATTCTTGTTGATCAAAGTACCATATCTGGTTGATGTCTTCTCGCCAATTTTGGAGGCGAGATCACCGTTGCACTCCAGATCCACAAAGCGCAGCGCCTCCTCAGGCAGGGGGGGGAGCCCGTTCCCCTCCATCAAGGCATTAAATGCCAGGAGGGCACCATAGTGGTTCCAGTGCGTGTCCCCCTTGATAAAAGTATGCTTTCTGGAGCCAGCAGGCTTCAAATCATCAAGCATATATTTGTAATCTATCACTCCGGAGGCAACATTCATAATACTATGAATTGGGCGCTCGGGTGAAAATTCAATACCCTCGGGCAAAAATTTACTGTATACGCATTCTTTATTTGGAATAATAGACAGAAAATAGTTTGTGTTCAATTCCCGAAAAGTATATCTTCGATACTCAAACAACTACCTCCACTTTTCAATCAAATCTTTTGGAAGCTTCATCTTTCCAGTTATTTGGTCGAGTATAAGATTTGTGTCGTTGTTTAAAAACAGCCAACCTTCTCGACCTCGCAAGACCATTGGATGTGACGACATTTTTTATTCCAACCTTCAATCTGTCTACTCAACAGAGTAAGTAGACGATGACAGGCAATTTAGCAAGAAAGTCAAAGCGGAGTGCCTCAATTACCAAGCAGCCAGACTTGCAGGCACCTCAGCCGATTGCGACATGTGGCCGGGAAAGCCCCGTCGCCGGCTCAGATCGCCCCCCGGCCAGGGAACTGGACACACCCGCCCGATCATCAGGCCGCCATCTGCTCCATCCGGGCAGGGTCGGCAACGTCAGAACTCCCGGTCTTCCTCGTCCGGCTCGCGCGGATCCTCCACCACCGGGATGGCGTAGACGCCCTTCATCCAGCGATTGAGATCGATGTCGGCACAGCGCGGCGAGCAGAAGGGGTAGCTGGTATCCAGCGCCAGCTTGCCGCAGATCGGGCACGGCCGGGCGCGGCGGACCGGGGCGGCGTTGCTGCCGGCATCGGCCCTGGGGATCGTCTTGCGCGGGGCCTTTGTCACAACCGCGGCTCCACCCGGGCGCCGGCTGCTTCCGGCAGGTCCTCGGCGTGCTCCTTGCCGGGAATCGACACCGGCGCCTTCGGCTCGATGCGGCGCACCGACGGGATTTCGGGCTCGTCGTCCCAGTTGCCCATCACCGGATAGCCCTCGCCGATGAGAAGCTGCGCCGTCTCATAGAGCGGCAGGCCGACCACATTGGTGTAGGAGCCCACCATCGCCTCGATGAAGGCAGCCGCGCGGCCCTGGATGGCATAGCCCCCGGCCTTGCCGCGCCATTCGCCCGAGGCGAGATAGGCCTCCATTTCGGTGCGGGCCAGCCGCTTGAAACGGATGCGGGTTTCCACCAGCCGCTCGCGCAGCTTGCCCTTCGGCGTCATCAGGGCAACGCCGGTATAGACCCGGTGACCGCGGCCGGAGAGCAGGTCGAGACAGGATTCGGCCTCCGCCAGCGTTTCCGCCTTGGGCAGGATGCGCCGGCCGACGGCGACCACGGTGTCGGCCGCCAGAATATAGCCGCCGGCGCCCTTGCGCCCCTGTTCCAGCTCCAGCCGCAGGGCTGCTTCCCGGGCCTTGGTGCGCGCCAGACGGCTGGCGAGGGCATCAGGCTTCTCGGTCTCGCCCGGGGTCTCGTCCGCGTCCACAGGCGCGATGCGGCCGGGCACGATGCCGATCTGCTCAAGAAGCATCAGCCGGCGCGGCGATCCGGAGGCGAGCACCAGAAGGGGTGCATTGTCTGGCGCGGCGGTCATCGGCGGTCCTTCTTCTCCCCGGGTGAATTCGGGGAATGGTCGGTCCATCGGCTTTCCGGTCTCTTACCCCCGGCGGACTTCCGGAGTCCATGGTGAACAGGTTCCTGACACGATCCCGAAAATTGCGCCGGTCCGTCCCTTATGCCAGACACGCAGGTGCTGACCGCACCCCACGCCTGAAGAACATCAGATTTCCCATATGCACCAATGGCATGGGAAATCCGAATCGGAATACCGAAGAGTCCCTTTCAGGGATCTTTGCTATCACTCCGCCTCGGGCGCCCACCAGCCGGCGAGTTCCCGGCGAAGGATGCCGGTGAGCGTGCCGACCGCCTCCGGCGAGGCATTGAGGCAGGGAATCGCCGCGAAGGACGTGCCGCCGGCCGAGAGGAATTTCTCCCGGGTGCCCTCGGCGATCTCTTCCAGAGTTTCCAGACAGTCGGCAAAGAAGCCGGGCATGGCAACCGCGATGCGCTTCACGCCTTCCCTGGCCAGCTTCTCCACGGTGTCATCGGTATAGGGCTGCAGCCATTCCGCCGGCCCGAAGCGCGACTGGAAGGTGGTCAGCGTCCGGAGGCCCCGGTCGCCCAGCGCCGCCGACAGCAGCCGAGAGGTTTCCTGACACTGGTCATAATAGGGATCGCCCTTCTGCCGGGTCGACAGCGGCATGCCATGATAGGAAAACAGCACCACTTCCGGCTCGAAGCTCAGCCGCGACACATGCCCGTCCAGCGAGCGGGCCAGTTCCGCGATCGCATCCGGCTCGCGATACCAGGGCGCGGCGATGCGGACGGCGGGAATGGAGCGCATCGTCTTCAGGGCATCGAAGACATCATCGGCCACACTGGCCGTCGTCGCCGCCGAATATTGCGGATAGAGCGGCACCACCAGCAGCCGGGTGACGCCGGCGCGCTGCATGGATTCGATGCGGGAGCGGATCGACGGCTTGCCATAGCGCATCGCCCAGTCAACCAGCGGCGCATCGGCGCCGGGCAGAGCGGCTGCCAGCGCCTGGGCCTGTGCCCGGGTGATGGTCTTCAGCGGCGCCTCGTCACGCTCCCGGTTCCACACGGAGGCGTAGAGCTTGCCGGAGCGGCTCGGCCGGGTCGTCAGGATCACCAGATTGAGCAGCGGCCACCACAAGAGCCGGCTGGTTTCCACCACCCGCCGGTCGGACAGGAACTGGCCGAGATAACGCCGCATCGACCAGTAGTCGGTGCCCTCGGGCGACCCGAGATTGACCAGCAGCACACCGACACGATCCGGGGCAGGGCTGACAGCGGAGTGGGGCATGGGGGCGGCAGCTCCGGGAGACAGGAAGGGACGACCGGCCAGCCACATCGGGGGCACACCGGAGTCTTTCCATATGGGCGCTGGCGGGGACAAACGCCAGACCCGGACGACACCCGCCTGCCACGGATGTTGCGCTGATCGGGGGCCAGCAGGGGGCGCTGACCGGAATGATTGCGCGGCCCGGCCATGATTGGATGCACGAACCGGAGAATTTTCTGCGCCGCGGGCCGGGCCTGCGGTGCTAGAAAGGCCCGAGCTCCCTCCCCCACCCCGGAATCCGCGTCATGATCGTCCGCGACCGCCCGTCGCCGCTTGGCATGCTCATCACATATCGCGGGTCCATCATTCCGCGCATCCGGGTGGAGCTGGCGACGACGATCCTGACGGCCATGGCCGTGGTCGGTGCGCCGCATGTGTTTCCGGGGGTGAGCTTTCCGAAGCTGACGCCGGCGCCCTTCAGCCTGATCGGGCTGGCGCTGGCCATCTTTCTCGGCTTTCGCAACAGCGCCAGCTATGACCGCTGGTGGGAGGCGCGCAAAGTGTGGGGGGATGTGCTGGTGCGCGGCCGCAGTCTGGCGCGGCTTGCCATTGCCCATGTCCGCCCGCCGGCAGACGGGCCCGATGACGGCCTCGCCACCCGGCTGGCGCTGCGGCCCCTCGGCTTCGCCTTCGTGCTGAAACATGCGCTGCGCGGCACACCGGACGAGGAGAGCGCGGCCTATTTTTCAGCCGCCGAAGCCACCGCCGTGCGGGCCTCGCCGAACGCGGCCAATTTCGCCCTCACCTTCGCCTCCGCCGACATTGCCGCGGCCGCAGCTGCCGGCCGGCTGGATCCGCGCATCGCCCAGAGCCTGGAGGAGGCGGTGACGGGACTTGCCGCCGATCATGCCGCCTGCGAGCGGCTGCGCTGGACGCCGCTGCCCTTCTCCTATTCCCTGCTGCTCCACCGCACGGCGCACCTGTTCTGCCTCGCCCTGCCCTTCGGCCTCGTCGACAGCATCGGTTATCTCACGCCCTTCATCGTGGCGCTGATCGCCTATGCGTTCTTCGGGCTGGATGCGCTGGGCGACGAGCTGGAGGAGCCCTTCGGGCTGGAGGCCAACGACCTCGCCCTGGATGCCCTCTGCCGCCGGCTGGAAATCGACGTGCTGGAGACCACCGGCCGCACGGACCTGCCGCCGGTGATCGCCCGCAAGGGCATCATCCTGACCTGATACCAGACGCACGAAGTGCTGACTGCACCGTGCGCCTGAAGATCAGCAGATTTCTCATATGCGCCAATGGCATGGGAAATCTGCATCAGAATACCAAAGAGTTCCTTTCAGGGATCTTTGGTATGACAGGCGCGCCCGAAGGCCGCCCGTCGCAGGCCGCGGCTCAGTTGCCGAAGGCGCCGAACCACATGTCGGGGGCACTGGTGTTGTGGGTGGACAGCACCGAGCGGGCGAAGCGCACATCCCGCACCTCGGCCACCCTGAAGCGGTCCAGCGGGTCGATGTGGGCGGTGCCGCCGGCATCGCGCCAGGAAATCTCGCTCATGTCGGCCTGCTCGGGCCGCACGAACATGGAGCGGATGACGCCGAAGGGCTGCTCGGCATTGGTCGGGCGCTCGAACTGCACATCGAGGGCGATGCGGGCATTGCTGACCTCGGACACCGCCACATCCGCCCCGCCGCCGCCGGCAAAGCGCAGGCGGAAGGAGAGCGGCTTCGGCACGATCTCGATGCCGGAAATGCGCACCACCGGCCGGCCGGCCTGCTCCACGGGCCCAAGCAGGAAGGACGAGCCATAGACGCCGTAGCCCAGATGGGGCACCGGCAGCGGCTTGGCGCGCCAGTATCCATCCGGCGGATAGAGCACGAGGAACTGGTCCTTGTGGTCGCCGGTCTTGCGATAGACCTGAATCAGGTGCAGCCCCGGCTCGGAGCGGCCTTCGATGCTGAGCGGCACGACATCCGGCCGCCAGAAGGTCTCGTAGGTGTTGCCGATGATTTCCAGGCTGTCATCGGAATAGAGCACCACCCGGCGCGGCGTGAACTTGTGAGCCGGATCGGTCGGATGGGACTCGGGCGAGAAATTGCAGCCGGAGAAATCCGGCTCGTAGGAATCTGCCGTCACCGTGGGCATGTAGGCGGGATGCAGCGCCTCCACCCGCAGCCGGGTGATGCCGGGGCCGACGAGATTGAGGGAGACATTGTCTTCCTCGGCGCAGGTGGTGGTGTGGGTCTCGTTGACGACCCGGGCGGTCAGATCCTCAGCCAACGCGGGGGCGCTGGCAAAGCCCAGGGCCGCCAGCAGCACCATCCGCCCCATCCACCCGGCCCGGCCGGTCTCTGCCATCCGCATCCTCAGTCCTCGCCATGCGCCGCCGGAGGCTGCGGCCTGCCGGCCGGTCAGCGCTCGCCGCTGCGGATCCATTTCACCAGGGTGGGCGGCCGGTAATCGGCCACCCGGTCGAGCAGACGGGCGGGATCGGATTCGCTGATGAGCATGGTCCGGTGGGCTTCCCGCACGAACCCTTCCGTTACCAGCGTGTCGAGAAAGCCGGCAAGCCCGGAATAGAAGCCGGCCACATCCAGCAGCGCACACGGTTTCGTATGGTGACCAAGCTGGGCCCAGGTCCACACCTCGAACAGCTCTTCGAGCGTGCCGAGCCCGCCCGGCAGCGCGATGAAGCCGGAGGAGAGATCGGCCATGCGGGCCTTGCGGGCGTGCATGGTCGGCACCTTTTCCAGCCGGGTGAGGCCGCCATGGGCCAGCTCGCGCTCGACAAGGGCCTCGGGGATGACGCCGATCACCTCGCCGCCGCCGGCCATCACCGCGTCCGCCACCGCCCCCATCAGCCCGACCTTGGCGCCGCCATAGACGAGGCCGATGCCGCGCCGGGCCATCTCGGCCCCCAGCGCTGTCGCCGCCTCGGCATAATCGGGCCGGTTGCCGGCGTTGGAACCGCAGAACACGCACAGACGCAGCGGACGGAGAAGCGGCGGGGTGGAGGACATGAGCATTTCCTCTTCGGACTGACACGCGCAGCACCGGCCGACAGGCACGGGCACCCGCAAGAGATTCGGGGAGGCTGTTATGCCCTGCCGGACATGACAGATCCACGTCAGCCCCGGCACGCGACCGCCCGGAGATAGCGGCCAGCCGCCCGACACCCCGCCGGATGGACCGGAGGTGGATCCCCGAGAGTACCGCGGGACAGGAGCCGGGGGCGCGGACAAGAAAAAAGCCCGGAGACGATAACGCCTCCGGGCTGAAGTGGCGACCGGAGCCAGATCGGTCGCGACGGGACAGTTCAGCGCAGCAGCCGGACCGGAAACCTGAGGGACCAGACCGGAGGGGACGCTCCGGCCGGGCCGACAGGCAGGGTCTGGCCCCCGCGCAAAGGGCCGGGATCCCGGGCGGGGGAACACCCCGCCCGGAACCGATCTCAATAGTGGTAGGCAGCTTCGCCGTGGGAGGTGAGGTCGAGACCCTCGCGCTCCGCTTCGATGGTCGGACGCAGGCCGATGATGATGTCCACGATCTTGTAGAGGATGAAGGACACCACACCGCTCCACACGATGGTGAAGAGCACGGCCTTGGTCTGGATCAGCACCTGACCGCCAAGGGTGTAGCCATCGATGCCGACGCCGCCGAGGAGCGGGTCGACCACGATGCCCGTGCCGATGGCGCCGATGATGCCGCCGATGCCATGGACACCGAAGACGTCGAGGCTGTCGTCGTAGCCGAGGGCGTTCTTCACCACGGCGACGAAGAAGTAGCAGACCACGCCGGCGATCAGGCCGAGGACGATGGAGCCCATCGGACCGGCGAGACCGGCCGCCGGAGTGATGGCGACGAGGCCGGCGACGGCACCCGAGACAGCACCCAGCAGGCTGGCCTTGCCGCGGGCGAAGCCCTCGACGATCATCCAGCCCAGCGCCGCGGCGGCAGTGGCCACGAAGGTGTTGAGCAGGGCCAGAGCGGTCAGGCCGTTGGCTTCCAGGTTGGAGCCGGCGTTGAAGCCGAACCAGCCCACCCACAGCAGGGCGGCGCCAACCAGGGTCAGCGTCAGGGAGTGGGGCGGCATCTGATCACGGCCGAGGCCGGTGCGCTTGCCGATCACGATGCAGCCGACGAGGCCCGCGATACCGGCATTGATGTGCACGACGGTGCCGCCAGCGAAGTCGAGGGCGCCCCAGTCGAACAGCAGCGCGCCAGCGCCGAACCACACCATGTGGGCGATCGGGTAGTAGGAGAAGATCAGCCACAGGATGGAGAACAGCAGCACGGCCGAGAACTTCACGCGCTCGGCGAAGGCACCGACGATCAGGGCCGGGGTGATGGCCGAGAAGGTCATCTGGAATGCCAGGAAGACATATTCCGGGATGACGACGCCGTCGGTGAAGGTGGCCGAGGTGGACTCGGTGGTGACGCCCGACAGGAAGAGCTTGTCGAAGCTGCCGATATAGGCGTTCAGGCTGCCGCCATCGGTGAAGGCGAGGGAATAGCCGAAGCAGACCCACATGATCATGGCGACGCAGGCGATGGTGAACACCTGCATCAGCACCGACAGCATGTTCTTCGTGCGGACAAGGCCGCCATAGAACAGCGCCAGGCCGGGAACGATCATCAGGAACACCAGAATGGTGGAGATGAGCATCCAGGTCACGTCGCCCTTGTTGGGCGTCGGGGCAGCTTCCGCCATCGCGGCCGCAGCGTCAGCGGCGGGAGCTGCCGCCTCCTGGGCCATGGCCATGCCGGCCGTCAGCGCCAGCAGCGCCGTCGCGGGCAGGAGCCGCCCTAAGGTGGAACCAAACTTCATCGTGAAGGTCTCCAGAAATGGATGGGTCCGCCGTGAGGCAGGGCAATCACAAAGCGTCGGAGTCGTTCTCGCCGGTCCGGATACGGACGACGTGATCGACCGACAGAACGAAGATCTTGCCGTCGCCGATCTGGCCGGTCTTGGCGGCCGCGGCGATGGTGTCGACAACCTTGTCCGCCAGTTCCTTGGCAACGACGACTTCCACCTTCAGCTTGGGCAGGAAGCTGATGGCATACTCGGTGCCGCGGTAGATCTCCGTGTGCCCTTTCTGCCGGCCGTAGCCCTTCACCTCGGTGACGGTCAGGCCCTGGATGCCGATACCCGTGAGGGCGTCACGCACCTCGTCGAGCTTGAACGGCTTGATGATGGCCATCACGATTTTCATGCGTGGTTCCCGTTTCCCTTCTCCCCTGAACCGGACGGAGCCGGCTCAAGACCCTTGTTGCCTGCGACCGGACGGACACGCCGGCAAGCCCGGGTCCGCATTCGCGTTTCATGATCCCCCTGTGAACCGCCGGGTTCGCATGGCGGCGGGGGCATCCGATGAATACCTATCAAGTCGCGTGCCAAGGCACCCGATGCACCCAACCGGACGGGCGCGGCGCCCGGTCGCAGCGGCCGAACCCGGCAGACTCTACCGCACTGCACACGTGACTCGCCCCCGGAGAGTGCCGCGAATTCGCCCGTTGATGGCCATCATCACGCCAGCCCGCGCGATCTCTTGCCGAAGATCGCCCCGGAGAGCGCACAACCGCAGCATAAGTGGGCATCATGATGCCTATATGATGGGCATTCGGATCTGATCGTGAGCAGTTGCCCAGTTCCTCACCCGCGCGGACGCAGCGGGCGCAGCAACCCTTCCTGGGCATCGGAGGCCACCAGCACGCCGCGCCGGTCGAAGAACATGCCCCGGCACAGCCCCCGCGCGCCGGTGAGGCGGGGGGCATCGCAGCTGTAGAGCAGCCACTCGTCGGCCTTCACGGGACCATGGAACCACATGGCGTGGTCCAGGCTCACCATCATGATGCCGGGATCCAGCATCGGCGTCGGCATCGGCAGCCGGGCGGTCAAGAGGAGAAGCATGTCGGAGATGTAGGCGAGGCATTCCGAATGCAGGGCGCGCACCGGCGGCAGCGGGTGGCGCACCCGGATCCACGCCTTCAGCTCCGGCGGACGGGCGCCGGGGGTCATGAATGCATCGGGATCGACGGGGCGGATCTCGAACGGCCAGTCCTCGCGCCAGAAGCCCTCGAAGATGGAGTGGCTCTCGGCCAGATGGCGCACCACCCGGTCGCGGAAATCGGGCTCGCTGACGCACGCCTCGGGCGGGGGCACCACGGGACCGGTAATCTGGAACTCCGGGCCGGGCTCTTCCACATGGAAGGACGCAGCCAGCGAGAAGATCGGCTCGCCCTTCTGGCTGGCCACCACCCGGCGGGTGGTGAAGCTGCCGCCATCGCGGATGCGATCGACGGAATAGAGGATCGGCACCGACTGGTCGCCCGGGCGCAGGAAATAGGCGTGCAGGGAATGCACCGGCCGGTCCGCCGGCACCGTGCGGCCGGCAGCCACCAGGGACTGGCCGATCACCTGCCCGCCAAACACCCGCGGCAGCGCATGATGGGTACTGCGGCCCCGGTAGATGTCGATGTCGATGGTCTCCAGGTCGAGAATGGAGATCAGGGTTTCAAGCGGCGCGGTCATGGGAACTTCCGGCAGGCAGGGACGGCCGCCCGAAGGGCACCGCCCGGGAATCGGGACCGGTCTGCAACGAACCGGCATCCATACTAAAGCGCACTTTATTCCCGCTCGAAGCAAGACCCGCCGTACGCACGCCGGGATCGCGCATCCCCGTGACACGGACGCGCGCGCCGGACGAGACCTTTGCACCCGCGCGCGCGAACGCCTAAAGGAAGCAGGCGATGGCCCGCACCGGCGCGGAGCACTCCCCTGCCCCGCCGGACGCCTGCCCCAGCCTTGAAGGACCTGAAGCCATGACCGAGACGACGGCACCGGAACGGGCGGATGTGGTGATCGCCGGCGGCGGCACGGTGGGGCTGGTGCTGGCAATCGCCATCCGCACCGCCGATCCCCATGCCCGGGTGATCCTGGCCGATGCCCGCCCGCCCGAAGCCGTCAGCCGGGATGACCGCGCCTCGGCCATTGCCGCCGCCGTGCGCCGCATGCTGGACCGGCTGGGAGTGTGGCACCGGGTGGCCGATGTGGCCGAACCCATCCTCGCCATGGAAGTGACCGACAGCCGGCTGGCCGACCGGGTGCGGCCGGCCTTCCTCACCTTCGAGGGGCAGGTGTCGCCGGGCGAGCCCTTCGCCCACATGGTGCCCAACGCCGATCTGCTCGCCGCCCTCTACCAGACGGCCCGCGCTGCCGGCGTCGAGATCCGCGCCCCGGCCACGGTGCAGACCTTCACCGCCGGCACCGGCTGGACCCGGATCCGCTTTGGCGATGGCGCCGAGGTGGACGCCCGCCTGCTGGTGGCCGCCGATGGTCTGGACTCGCGCCTCCGGGCGCTGGCCGGCATCAGCACCGTCGGGCACGAGTATGACCAGTCGGCCATCGTGACGACGGTTGCCCACGAGAAGCCGCACAACGGCGTGGCCGTGCAGCATTTCCTGCCGCCGGGTCCGTTCGCCATCCTGCCGCTGAAGGGCAACCGCTCCTCCCTCGTCTGGAACGAGACCCGGGACACCGCCGCCCGCATCGCCGCCCTTGACGAGTTCTCCTTCGAGCTGGAGCTGGAGCGCCGCTTCGGCACCTTCCTCGGCAAGGTCACGCCGGTCGGATCGCGCTCGGTGTTTCCGCTGCAGATCCGCGTCGCCCGCCGCTTCGTCGGCCCGCGGCTGGCGCTGGCCGGCGACGCCGCCCACCGGGTCCACCCCATCGCCGGACAGGGCCTCAATCTCGGCTTCCGGGATGCGGCGGCACTGGCCGAAGTGATCGTTGAGGCGCGCCGGCTGGGTCGCGACCCAGGCAGCGCCGACGTGCTCGACGGCTATGACCGCTGGCGCCGGGTCGACACGCTGGAAATGGGCGCGGCGACGGACACGCTCAACCGGCTGTTTGCCACCGATCTCGGCGGCGTCAGGGCGGTGCGGGATTTCGGTCTCGGCCTCGTCGATCGCCTGCCGGCCCTCAAGCGCACCTTTATCACCCGCGCCGCCGGCCTGACCGAGCGCGACCAGCCGCGGCTTCTGAACGGTCAGGCGATCTGAGCGGGAGGCGGCCGCGGCCGCCTCTCCATTTATCGACGGGCTTTCTCGACGGGGCGGCCAACCGGGTCCGCGACGGGCTCAGGCCCGCGCCACCGAGGCCACCACGAACGGGTGCAGGTGGCCGTCCTCGTCCTTCAGCGACACATATTCCCCGGGCGTGAAGGCATGGGCGGCGAAGCGGTAGCCGGCCTCGTCATCCTCGGCTTCCTCGGCATAGCGGAAGGCCCAGCTGCCGCCCGGGCGATGCACCAGCACGCCCCATTCATCCTCCGCATCGCCCCAGAACCGGCGCACCCGGCAGCGGCCGCGGGCCACTTTCCAGGCCACCGCGTCGATATGTCCGGTCGCATCCAGAGGCGCCACGAACTCGTAGCCGTGGCGGAGGGAGCCGTCGGGAAATTCCGGCGTGCGGGCAAGTGTGAGCCGGATCCGGCTGAGTGCGATGGTGTCGGGCATGGCTGCGCCCTCCCCTTCTCGTGCATCCTGTTCATTCCGGGATGGGCCCTCCCGGTTCTGATCCGCCGGCGACACGGCACTGGCGGCCCCCAAGGGTTGACTCCGCCGCCGGGCGCGCACCTTGCGAAAGATCAAGGGCAGGGCGAAAAAGGATGACGATCCTTTTCCGGGACCGGACCGCCGCCCCGCCTTCCCCGGGGCCGTCGGTCCGGGCTCCGAGGGCGGATCATCCCGCACCGGGGGGTGCGGGAGCCGCAGACGGGAGGTCTCCATGTTCCACGCCGGCGATGCGCGGAGTGCTGCGGTGCGGGCCTTCCTGTCCGATCCGGCCACCCATGGCCTGACGAAGCCGGTCAAGGTCATCGAGACCCATGCCGCGCTGGTGTTTCTGGCCGGCCCCCGGGCCTACAAGATCAAGAAGCCCGTCCGTTTCCCGTTCATGGATCTCTCCACCCTCGCCCGGCGCGAGGCCGCCTGCCGGCACGAGCTGGAGGTGAACGCCGCCTATGCCCCCGCCCTCTATCAGGGCGTCACCGCCATCACCCGGGAACCCGGCGGCGAGCTCGCCCTCGGCGGCAAGGGGCCGGTGGTGGAATGGGCCGTGGTGATGGACCGCTTCGACGAGACCGCCACCCTGGACCGGCTGGCCGCCGCCGGCCCCTTTGCCGACGACGTGATCGACGCCCTCGGCGATGCCCTGTCGCACGCCCATGCCGCCGCCCCGGTGCGCGAGCCGCTGGCGTGGATCGCCGATCTCGGCTGCTACATCGAGCAGAATGACGCCGCCTTCCGCGGCGAACCCGGGCTGTTCCCCCCCGACGAGCGCATCGCCCTGACCCGGGAGGCGCGGGCCGCCTTCCTGCGGGTGCGTGACCTGCTGGCTGCCCGCGGCCGCCTCGGCCGCATCCGCCTGCTGCATGGCGACTGTCATCTCGGCAATGTCGCCCTCATCGACGGCAAGCCGGTGCTGTTCGATGCCGTCGAGTTTGACGATGCCATCGCCACCGGCGACCTGCTGTATGATCTCGCCTTTCTGGTCATGGACCTGTGGAGCCGCGGGCGGAAGGCCGAGGCCAACCGGGTGTTCAACCGCTATCTGGCCGATACCGCCACCTCCGAGGACCTGAAGGGGCTGGCCGCCCTGCCGCTGTTCCTGCATGTGCGGGCCGCCATCCGCTCCAAGATCGCCGCCGCCCGCGCGCGCGCCCACAGCGGCGCCGAGGCCGAGGCGTTGCGCACCGAGTCCAGGGACGGCTTCCGCCAGGCCCGCCGCTTTCTCGATCCGGTGACGCCGCGGCTGCTGGCCATTGGCGGCTTCTCGGGCACCGGCAAGACCACGCTCGCCCGCCTGCTCGCTCCCGATCGCGGCCGGGCGCCAGGCGCCCTCATCCTGCGCTCGGACGTGATCCGCAAGCGGCTGGCCGGCGTTTCCCCCACCACCCGCCTGCCGGAATCCGCCTATCGCCGGGAAAGCTCGGCGGAAGTCTACGAGCGCATGCTGTCGGATGCCGCCCGCGCCCTGTCGGCCGGCCACGACGTCATTCTGGATGCCGTGTTTGCCGATCCCGGCGAGCGCGAGGCGGTGGAGGAGCTCGCCGACCGGCTGGAAGTCCCAGTCGCCGGGCTGTGGCTGCAGGCGCCGACGCTCATGGCCGCCGAACGGGTGACCACCCGGGTGGGCGATGCCTCGGACGCCGATGCCTCGGTGGTCGCCTTCCAGGCGGGCCTTGATCCCGGACAGGTGTTCTGGGCCCGGGTGGACGCCCGCGGCGCCCCGGAAGTCACCGCCCGCCTCGCCCGCGCAACCCTTGCCCGCCGCTGGCTGAGCTGAACTGGGGGACCGGCCCTTCTGCATCCCTTCCCGTCGGACGGACCGAGACGACGGCCGCCCGGACATGGGAGACGCAACACCGGCTGTCCCCTCCAACATCGGCCGGAACGGGATCTCCGGGTCGCCTCCCCGGCCCTTTCCTGCCCCCGGTCCGGACCGCTGCCGGGGGCTGCCTGTGGACAAGCCGGACGTGTCCGGACCGGGCTTGCATTCGCACCCGAATAAGGCTATCACCCGCCCGCACCGGCGCTGATGGCTGACAGCCTCTCCGCCGGACCGGGTCGCCGCAGTAGCTCAGCCGGTAGAGCACGTCATTCGTAATGATGGGGTCGGGGGTTCGAATCCCTTCTGCGGCACCACTTTTCCCAAGGAATACAGTCGGTTAGGGATCCATCCAAAAGAACATGGTGCGAACGTCCGACGTGTCCGACGTCGGATAAGCTGTCGGATGTTCTTCTTACGGTCCGTTCCCTCTGAGTGTTTCTGGGCTGTTTCAGCCACGCACCCGCTCTGGGTGTGCACCATTCAGACTACGCCTGTTCCTTCTCCCCCCTCTTCCCACGCCATCATCTTTCTGATGCCCGCGTCTGTCATCTCCTGTTACACGCCACTTGGTTTGGGCATTCGGGGGAATTCCGGGATTACGCGACCGTAGCCGGGATCTCGTGGGATCGAACGTGCCGGCGAAGGCGGATTTGGCCGAACATGGGTGGAACTCGGCACGAAGCCTCATATGCCACCCGTGAAGCCACTTTCTGTCTGGGTTCACGAGAAGCTTGGCAAATCGTGGGAAGAGGCGGAGGAAATCGCACAGAAAGATCGCGTGAAGATCAAGCACCACGAAACAGCGGGGGCTCATATGTTCGAGGAAGGGTTTGCGCACGCTGAACCCCAGATCCGTGAGCTTCTGGAAGCGGCGCTCGCACAAGCAATAGAGCGGATCGGCGATGAGTAGCACAACGGATAAACAGGACGTCATCTTCCCGATCACCGTCTAGGTCGGAAAAGACGGCGAAGAGATGGAAGCCGTCATCACCCCGGCTAGCAAATATGCGGCCCTGCTGGCAGGGCAGGATGTTATGGCCCCGACTATCCCTGATCATGACCTTTGGGATGCCTTCGACATGACAACCAAAAGGCGCGTGAGCACGCGGGGTTACTGTATCGGGTAGTTCTGTCTGTCGCATTACATTACGCCGCCGGCGCGACGCTGCCGGAAGCTATGCGCCCTGCCGCGACGGAGTGCGACTGTTCGCCGGGCATGGAACATCGTCAAGGACGCTTCGGCGGCGAACTGGCTGCCCATGCCTCTGCCTGGCTACAAGCCCGGTGGGCGCAAAGCCGACATGGCCGACGCGGCATGGGCGTTCTTGGGCGAGATAAGTGACGCTTCTGCCGCCCATCCACTCAAGACCGCCTACCGGCGGACTGCGGATGCGGCCACAGGTGAGGATTGGACGTGGCAGAGCTATGACACCGTTCGCCGCCGGTTCGCAGCACTGCCGGAGGGCGAGCGCGCGCTTTTGCGTAGCGGCCGCATGGTGCATGTCCGCACCCTTCAGGTTCAGAAGGGTATCAAAGGCAAAAGGTCTGGCACCGGTTCCCACCAGTAAGCGCTGACTTTGGGGCGAACGACCAGACGGCTGCGATGCATGCCGATTGCGGCTAAATTGCGTAATCCTGACTACGTGGTCAGGATTCTGGTGTGCCCAAAGTGAGTGGCGCATGTGCCAAAATTGAGTGGCGCGCTATACCCAGCCCCACCGCTCCGCCGCAGCCTGAGACCAGCCACAGGTGATGCTGACCGCAGGGTGCCGCCGGTCCCCTGCAGAACTCTCGCATGCGCGCGTGGCATGAGACCAGGCGCACGAGGCGCTGACCGCACCGTGCGCCTGAAGAGAAGCAGAGCTCTCATATACTTCAGGGGTATGAGGAGTCTGCACCGGCCTGCCAGAGACTCCTGCTCAGGCATCTTTGATGGCGGACACCATAGCCGCAACCCGCCCCTGACCCCGTGATGCCAAAGAGCTCCCTAGAGGATCTTTGGCATCACGTGCTTCCGAAGGCATGCACACGCACGTCCGGCACCAGTACACGAACTCCCGCCATATGGCGCGTCTGGAACGACTCAACTTTTCTAAGATTTGCGCCAACTACATCTAACCGATTGATTTTGCTGGCGCATCCGACAGGATTCGAACCTGTGACCTCTGCCTTCGGAGGGTAGGAATGTCTTGTTTTCCGAGGTTGGATGGAATGGGGTGCTGTATTATATCTCATTGAAAAACAATGAATTATCCAATGATTGTGTTGGATCGAGCTTGCTCGCCTCTTCCCTGAGTTCCCTTTTTGTGGTGACTCTCCGGTGACTCTTTTCGGAGGCTTCCATGTCCAAGCTCACCAAGCGGATTGTCGATGCGGCCACTCCCAGAGAGACAGGGTCCTTCTTCATCTGGTGCAGCGACCTGAAAGGGTTCGGTGTGCGGGTTTGGTCGACCGGCAAGAAGTCCTATGTCGCCGACTATCGGACACGCGATGGCGAGCGCCGGCGGCTCACGATCGGAAACCATGGCCCCCTGACGACGGACGATGCCCGCAAACAGGCCATGCTCATCCTTGCCGACGCAATCAAGGGCGAGGACCCTCTCGTCGACCGAGCGACACGCCGCAACGCTCTCACGCTTGCCGAGCTCTGCGACAGCTATCTGGAGGCTGCATAGAAAGGCCTCATCCTCGGCAAGGGAGGGGCGCCCAAGAAGGCATCCACGCTGGAAATCGATCGCGGTCGGGTCGAGCGTCATATCAAGCCGCTTCTCGGGCGTCGCATCGTCAAAGAGCTCACGCCGGCCGATCTGAACCGCTTTGTGCGTGATGTGACCACGGGCAAGACCGCGACCATCGAGAAATCCGAAAAGCTTCGCGGAAAGGTCATCGTGAGGGGCGGTGCCGGCACGGCGTCCCGCGCTGTCGGGCTTCTCGGAGGCATCCTCTCCTTTGCCGTCTCCGAGGGGATCATCGAGACGAATCCGGCGAGAGGAGTGAAGAGAGCTGCCGATAAGAAGCGCGAGCGGCGCCTGTCGCCCGAGGAATATCGCGCTCTGGGGAATGGTCTGCGGCAGGCCGAGGCCGAGGGGGAACCCTGGTGGGCAACCGGGCCCGTCTGGCTGTTGGCTCTCACCGGCTGCCGGCGCAACGAAATTGTGAGGTTGCAATGGTCCGCGGTGGACGCGGCCGGCAAGGTGCTCCGTCTCTCCGATAGCAAGACCGGCGCTTCGGTCCGTCCGCTTGGTGATCAGGCACTGAAGCTTCTCAATACGATCCCGCGCCAGAACGCCACATCCTTTGTCTTTCCAGCTCCCCGCGGAAATATTGATGCTCTGCCACGGCCTTTTGGCGGAATGCAGGGGGCATGGGAACGTATTCGGGAGAGGGCGGAGCTTCCCAAGGATATATTTTTACAGACCCTTCGGCATTCCTTCGCGTCGGTCGCCGGGGATCTGGGGCTCGCAGAAAGCACCATCGGCGCCATGATCGGGCATTCGTCCGGCACGGTCACCAGTCGCTATGTCCATCGCTTGGACGCTCTCCTGGTGGCGACCACCGACAAGGTGGTGTCGGAGATCTGGCGCCAGATGACGAGTGACGACATTGCAGAGTGAGGAAATTTGCCGGGGCTCTCTGTTTTTGCTGGTTACAATGGATACATTGGTTACAAAATTGAAGATAAAGGGAAAATTCTGTAACCAGATGGATTTTGGTGCTGGTTACACTGGTTACAAGACGTCTCTGGTGCAGCAGCTGCCCTCTGAGTAGGGCTTCTCCAGGCCGCGGAAATTCTCCGGTTTGATGCGGTGGGTCATTTAAGTGACTGAAAGAGATTTGTTTTTCAGCCAAGCCCTAGCGTCCGCGCCCTGGTGCAGACGCGCACCCGTGCCAGAGCGTTGGGGCTGAAAGCACGGCACCAATCGAGCCCTGGTGCGAAGTGGAAAGCGGCGTTCTGGGGGGCAATATCCCGTAGCAGCATCCGTGTTGATAACGCGCATCCTTTCCTATATTGCTCGATATATTAGCATCTGTTAGTTTATATTGGTTCTTCGATATTCGTTCTGGAATTGAACGGCGCCCCCTTCAATTCTGGACCGAGCGCATTCGCCGGGAGGATTGCATGTCCGTCAGGTTCAGCGATCGCCGGGCGGGTGAATGCTGCTGTCCACTCTGGGGCAAGGGCGAACGGACAGGCTTCGTCTGTGGGGTATTGGCCGCGCCCGGACGTTCCTACTGTCCGGAGCACCAGACCCGCGCCCGCGGCAACATGCCTCCAGCCCTGCAAAGCCGGCGGGATGTTCCAAAGCCGAACCGGATTGCCCTCATTGCCGCGATCGCCGAACGCCGCGCCTGCCGAGAGAGGCCCGAGCGCGCGCCAGTCGCGGCGCCACCGCCACGCCCACCGCACCGGATCGCTTTCCCCAAGGTCGCAGTTCCGGCCCTCTCGTCCACGGCCCTCGCGCTCGGCTTCGAGATCATCGTCCGTCCGAGGGCGGTGGCCGCCACGCCGCTCGCCCTTCATGGGCAGCCCGATCGTGCAGGAGACGCGCGATGACGCCGAAACAGCGCCTGTTTGTTCACGAATACCTTGTGGACCTGAACGCCACCCAGGCGGCCGTTCGCGCTGGTTACAGCGTCCGGACGGCCAATGAGCAGGCGGTGCACCTGATGCGGCAGCCGGCGATCGCCACTGCAATCCAGACGGCCATGGACGCGCGTGCCGAGGCGATCCGGCTGAAGGCCGAGGACGTGGTGCGCCAGCTCGGCCGGATCGCTTTCTTCGACATCCGGGACATCTTCGACGCGGCCGGCAACGTGAAGGAGCCGGGCGCCTGGTCCGATGAGGCCGGTGCGGCGATCGCCTCCATCCTCTCCCGCACCCGCACGCTCCCCGACGGCAGCGAGATCCGGAGTGTGAAGGTGACCTTCGGTGACAAGACCGCCGCCCTCAACACCATCGCCCGGCATCTCGGCATGTTCGCAGCCGACAAGGTGAAGGTGACGATGCCCCAGGGCGGGAGCGGCGGCGTGCCGGTGCAGATCATCATCCGGCCCTATGCCGGGGCCACCGCGATGCTTGAAGGTGTGCCGGAGCAGGATTGATCCGGCCTCGAAGACGGGCCGCATCGGTCACGCGGCGAGCGCAGGTCCCCAGACGCCGCCCGTCTCCTGAAAGCAGGCATCCCCGGCTTCCACCTGATCCAGTTCGGCCAGTCGCTCCACAAGACGACGCACCTTGCCGTCGCCGCCGATGAACTCGGCGTAGAGGATGCGCACCAGTCTGTCGGCAGGGCCCGGAACGGCCTTGTGCCGGCTCTTCTCCCAAAGCCGCAGGGTCTGCTCCTTCGCGCCAATGATGGCCGCGAGATGCTTCTGAGACAGATCCATCTCGACACGCAGGAACCGGAACTCCTGTCCGGACAGCGGCTTTGGCAGATCAATCAGCCATTGTCCGATTGCCTTGTGGAGATCATCCACATTCTCGATGGAAATGCCTTCCCCGTACTCGGTGTGATGGATTTTATATCCATTGACGAGGTAAACATTGTCCAGTCCTGAATTCTTGTATTGGTAGGACATTGGTTCACCTGAAAACTGTGACAATTATCAACCTTCTCGGCAGATCGAATTCAACGACACACGTCATTGCTCGCCAGCCATGTGTCGAAAGACGTTGCATCTCCACTGTCCCTTTGACGTTTGATAAGGGCCTTCGGAGAGTGTCCCCTTTTTGAGACATTCCACGACCTGCCGATAATTGACGTCCCTCTGCCTACCGCGCCCTTTCGCATGCGGGATGAGGACCACCTCACCGTTTCCGGACGCGATGTCGCGAATTGCCCTCAGGGCAAACTCGGGGGTGAACAGGGGCGTGACGTCGCTCATGCACCTATAATATTTATGGGTCGGGCAGCTTCAAGGCGTCCGCCACTGTGCGGGCGGATATTTTTTGCCCTTTCGATCGCCTCTCCTCCTCCAGGCTTCTTTGGTCGGTGGCATCCGCACACATGAGTCAGCCTGTCGCACCCGCCATATTCCAGACTGATCCGTCCTTGTCCGTCTGCGTTCGCAACTGTCCGAAGTGCAAATTATTGCCCGACAAGCGCTGTAATGTATCCGTCAGTCGTATATTGACGGCATAAATGTTCTGCTCCATTCTCCCTTCATCTGAACGACGATCAAAACTATCTCTCGCCGATTGCTCTTGAATGAGTAGCCGGCGCGGGGATCCTGTTTTGAGAGAGGATGACATGACCGTGAAGATGATCCCGCTCAAGCGGCTCGCCTATAATGTCGGGGATGCCGCCAGCGCTCTCGGCGTGACCGATGCGGTCATCAAGCGGGCCCTCAAGGCCGGGACGCTGAAGGGCCGCAAGATCGGTGCCCGCTGGCTGGTCTCGGCCGAGAGCCTGGAGACCTTCGTTCGGGAGGGCGCGCGCCATGGGTAAGGGATCGTCCGCGCCGTCTCCCGATCCGCAGATCGGAGAGGCGGCGAAGATGTCGGCCCAGACCGGGGCTGATGCGCTCGACTTCTTCAAGGGCCAGGCCGCGATCACCAATGCGTGGGCGGCCGAGGATCGCGAGCGCTACCAGTCGCGGTTCATCCCGCTTCAGGATGCCTATATCGAGAAGGCGAACAACTGGGACAGCGCGGCACGTCAGGCGCAGGTGGCCTCCGAGGCCAAGGCCGACGTGATGTCCAATGCGGCAGCTGCCCAGCAGCAGAACCAGCGCCAGATGGCGGCCATGGGCGTGAACCCGGCGTCCGGGCGCTTTGCCGGCCAGACCCGCGCCACCGCGCTTGCCACCGGGCTGGCTGCCGCCGGTGCCGAGAACAACGCCCGCTCCCAGGCGCGCAACGAGGCGACGGCCATGCAGGCCAACGCCATCAACATGGGATCCGGTCTGGCCGTGAACCCGGCCGCCTCCATGCAGCTGTCCAACGGCGCCATGTCGTCCGGCACCAGTGCGGCCATGACCGGCTACGGCCAGCAGGGCCAGCTTCTGAACCAGCAGTATCAGAACCAGCTCGACGCCTATAATGCCAACCAGCAGGCGACCGGCAGCCTGATGAGCGGCCTCGGCAGCGTCGCGGGGCTCGCTCTCGGCAACTACCTCATGAAGTCCGACAAGGACGCCAAGACCGACAAGGCGCCGGCTGTTGGCAAGTCTCTCGGCGCGGTGAAGAGCCTGCCGCCCTTCGAGTCCTGGCGCTACAAGCCCGGCGCCGTTCCCGGCGATACCGAGCGGCACATCGGCCCCTATGCCCAGGACTTCCAGAAGGCCACGGGCCTCGGCGACGGCAAAAGCATCAATGTGGTGGACGCCATCGGCGTGACCATGGGGGCCGTCAAGGAGCTCGCCGGAGAGGTCGACAGGCTCAAAGCCGGGCGTGGCATCGGGGCCTACCCGGGCCCCGGAAAATCTGCCTCCCGAAAGTGACACCCGTTCATCGGCCCCTCCTCCCCGGAGGGGCCGGATTCATTTCCGGCACCCGAGCGGTGCTCTCGGCATCAAAGGTTTTGCGATCATGGCCAACTTTGGGATCGGCATCGGCTCCTTCCTCGACGGCTTCGTGAAGGGCGCCAATGTGCGCAATGACTGGGACCGGCAGGCCAAGAGCGATGCGCGTGAGGATCGTCGCCTCGACATGGCCGAGACCAGGATGGCACAGGACAAGGAGGCCAGTGATCGGAACTACCAGCTTGATGTGGACCGGTTTGGGTATGCGCAGAAAAGTGGCGACCGAGCCTATCAGCTTCAGGCAGACCAGTTCCAGCACACGAAGTCGATCGGCGACTTCAACAGGATGATCCAAGGTGATGAGCACCGATGGGCTGCCGAGGACCGCGCCGCCGAGGCGCCGGTGAAAGCGGCAGAGCGTCAGCAGCGGCTTCAGGGCTATCAGGATGCCCAGTCGCTGCGGGATGCGGCAACGGCCGGCTATGAGCGCTCGATCGGCGCCTATCAGGATGCCGTCGGCAAGGCGAAGACCTCGGTTCAGGAGGCGCCTCAGGCCGCGGGTGGGCCCCAGTTCACCTTCAACGGTCAGACCTTCAAGACGCGCGCTGAGGCAGAGGCTGCGGCCGAAAGCGCCGTGCCCGACGCTCTGCATTTCTACACCAAGTATGGCGTCCCTCAGATCCAGGACGCCTATCTGAAGTCTGGTGATCCGGAGAAGGCATCAGCTTACGGCAAATGGGCCCAGAACGAATATGTCCAGGCCGGGATGCAGGATGTCTACCGGCTCTATGGCGCGATGCAGCTCGGCGACTGGGACGGCGCCAACCGCCATCTGAATTCCCTGTTCCGCAACCCCGGCTACATGGACCTGTCGAATATCGACGGGAAGATCTCCCCCATCACCGACGGAGATGGCAACCCTCAGGGCATCCGCATCGACTACAAGGACCGCCAGACCGGTCAGGCCGTGAGCCGCGACATCACCGACATGGGTGAATTCCAGCAGACCGTGCTGGCGATTGTGAAGCCGGAAGCTGTCTTCGAGCACAATGTCCGCCAGATCGACGCCGCCGTGGGCATGAGGCAGACGATGGCGGAGGAGAACTACAAGCTCGGCAACCAGATCCTTCTGGAGCAGGCGAAGGCCGAGGCGAAGCGGAAGGGGCAGCCGGATCCGGAAGAAGAGCTGATCCGCAAGCGGGTAGCCGACCTGGAGCGAACGGACATGCAGTTTGCGGCCCTCTCCGGGCCGGAGAAGGTCAAGCGTGCGATGGAGGATCTGTTCGCCATCCGCTCCGGCGCCCGGCAAGGCCGAGGGCTGCCGCCGTTCCCGGGCACCGCCGCCCAGCCGGCCCCGAACGTGCTGCGCCGGCCGGCACCGACGGCATCGACCTCCGAAGAAGAGCGCGGCCTGCCGCCGCTGGAGACCATCCAGCCGGCACCGTCCTCGTCCTCCCCTTTTGCCGGCGGGCGTCCGCGCGGGAACACCCAGTCCGTTCCGCCCATGCCGCGCAAGCCCGTCGATCCGACGGCCGCCCGCACCCGCGGCAACCGGAACCATGCCGAGGATGCCCGGCTCGAAGAGGCCTATCGCGCCACCTGGCAGGACCTCCTTGGCCGCAACGCCTTCCCGCCCGAGGTCCGCAGCGGTGGCCGGGACGCTATGGCCCGCTACGCCCAGGAACTCGCCCGCAAGCGGCTGGCCGAGGGGTGGGAAGCGGGTGAGCGGCGGCCCACCGCGGCACCGGCTCCCCGGGCGCGAGGGCGGGGGGTGCCGCCGCTGGAGGCGGTTCGGGCGGGAGGGTGAGGAGCTGGACCGGGGGACCACACATCAACTTCCGGCGATGAACACCCTGCTCCGGTGCCAGGAGAGCCGTGCCCGGTGCCCGTCCGTCAGCGAAATCGGCGTGCGCCAGCGCAGTTCGGTTCGGGCGGCGGCGCTGAGAGCGGGGGAGAACAGGGGCGCGCCCGCATCGTCGAAGCTCACCAGGCCGCGATCGAAGGCGGCGTCCCAGAGGGCGGACAGCAGCAGGCCGTTGTGGATGTCCAGACGCTCGGCGTCGCTGGCGCAGTCCTTCCACGGGATGATGTGGGAGGCGCGCAGAAGCGCGAGATCGGTGATGCCGGTCAGCGGGCAGCGGCCCTGCCAGTAATCGACGAGTCCGGCGCGGAAGATGTCCTGACCGATGCGCTGCACGACGAGACGTTCGGCCTCGGTGGCCTGCGGCAGGGTGCGGGTGCGGGCCTGAAAGGTGGCCAGCGGCGCATCGGGCAGGCTGGCGGAAAGCTCATAAAGCCGCGGCAGCACGGCATAGAGTGCGCTCAGGTCGGGAAAGACAGCGCGGGCAAGGCCGGGGCCGAGCAGGTCGGCCGCAGGCAGGGCGAGTTCCGCGACGACGCCCGGATGATCGAGGGCGAGGAACCATGGCCCTTTCGGCCCGCTGGCTGCCAGAAACAGCGTCCCCGGCACGGTGGTGGAGCGGAAGGCGGCCCAGCCATCGGTTTCGCCGAGCGCGCGGCGGAAGCCATGCTGCCACGCCGCCTTGATGCACTCCTCGCGCACGATGAAGGACTGCGGCGCCTCGATCATTGTTGGCCTACAGATCACGCTTCAGCAGGCGTTGCGAACCCGGGGTTCCGTTCATGGTCAATATCAACCAGGGATCGCAGCGGAGATCATCAGGAGGGCGTGTGGTCGTCGTTACAATGTACTGAAAAGCTGTTGCCTCTGTGGCCATCTCCATTTCCTGTATCAGGTGAAACAGTTTGTCGTAGATGCTGAGGCCGAGGTCAGCCTCGCGCGGGCTGTCATGAACGAGGAACGCGGGAAGATGCGTCGAGCCTTCAATGCTCAGACAGAGGCATGCTAGATCGAACACCAGAACCTTCAAGGATTCTATCGCTGGGGTGCGACGCTCTCCATTGAAATACACGGATATATCTAGTCCATTCCCGCTCAGTTTGACTTTTCCATTTGCACTATCTCCGACTAGGGAGCGAATAAGGGCGGAGAATCTATTCGTCAGCTTGCCAAAGATATGCTCCTGTTTATCCCGGAAGGCTGCAAGTCCATCCCGCCCGTTGTCGCGCTTTTGCTCGAGGCTGAGAAGCTGCCTTTGCACTCCTTGGCGCTCGTCCCATAATTCGGAAAATTCTTCAACACTATCCTTGATGCGGTTTGCTGTTTTCCATTCAGACGAGCGCGCCTCCCGAGCGTCCTCAATAGCTTGGGCTCGTTTCTGTGCCTGCTCGAACTTCTGTTTCGCCAACGCAAGGAGTGGTTGGAGATCCCTTAGCTGAATTTCCAGTTGCTTGATCTCAGCCTCTTTGGCTGCAGCTTCCGCATGTCTTTTTTCCAGTCGGGCACGGCATTCGGCTTCGTTGTGCAGGCGGTGGGAAACACCGCATTTCTCAGCTAAAGCCCTGTCGATCGGCACGTCGCAGATATGGCAGATTTGACTTGCCGCATTTTGGGTGTCCGCAGAAAGACCGGGAATTTCGCTACGAAGCTGCGACAGGATTTGCTTTTCAAGTGGCAGCTGCGCCTCCAATATCTTGCGCCTGTCGTCGGCATTCTGCTGCTCATTCGTGGCATCTTGCAGAATTTTTCGGGCTTGTCTCAATTCAGTTATTTCGCCGGCCGGCAATTGAGCTGCAGCAGCGAGGCGATCGTTGGCCGCCTTCCGAAATACTTCCACGAGAAAGGGCAGATCCGGTAGGGATTGGTCTCCAAGACCAAGTCGGCGGATAAGACTGGCGCGGCGGCGACCGAGCCCCCAATCCATATAAGCTCGATCACGCTCTGCGTTGGTGATTTCGGTACGCAGTGCTTCTTCCACCTGTCGGGCGTACTGCTCTTCTTCCGTGATCGCCCGAAGGAAGGCCCGAACCGCCTCAAGGCGGGGGCCGGATTCGCGTCCACTCGCCGGCTGGGGGGCGCCAGAGCC
Organism: Segnochrobactraceae bacterium EtOH-i3; assembly: GCA_050689115.1. GTDB lineage: Bacteria > Pseudomonadota > Alphaproteobacteria > Rhizobiales > Segnochrobactraceae > JBBSSF01. The sequence goes on from JBOGCN010000009.1 coordinate 29,915, forward strand.
TGATATAGGCGAGCGCCAGTCAAGAACCTTGTCGAAGCGGCACTCCTGATCGCGCGTGAGCCATGCGAGCGCGATCGGCCATGCTTTTTGGCCTGGCTGAAGGCGCGCCAAGCTTGCGATGGCGGGCGTCATGAGTGCCTGCTCGATCGCTTCGATTAACGGGTCGATGCCTGTCGACCGACCACGGCCGGCTGCGATTTCGTCAAGATTTCCGCCCGCGATTGCGATATGGCGCCGCCGCATCACGAATGGTCGCACGACCGCCCAGCACACGCCGTCGAGGATCACCTCCGCTCCCACAATTCCATCGGGAAAGGCCGCCGTGATCAGCTCGCGTTCGGCTTCGTCGGCGAAGCGCTGTTCGCCAAGGCAATAGCGGAGCAGGCGACAGAACAGGGTTTTGCCACTGCCGTGGCCGATAGCGCGCGCGCCACTGGCGTCGGCACCATCGGCACCGTCCGGCGACCAGACGATGTTGAGGCCTGGCCGAAGGAAGATGTCACGAATTTTCTGGCCACCTGGCGCTTCCCAGATTGCCAGACGCCGGACCCAGAGGCGTGGCGCCGTTGTGCCTGCCGGAGCAGTCAGGCTGAGTTTTTCAGGGCCGAACAAGTCATCCTGCTGCTGCATGGGTGATCCAGTCCCGGACATCGTCCGGCATGGAGGAGATAGTGGTTTGGAGATCGAGGGTCCGCAGAGTGTTCAGTATGAAGCCCGCGCGACCATCTGGCCAACCGGCGGTTTCATATTTTTCCAGACCTGTCCCCGGTGCCCATGTGCCAGCCGACAGGTCTTCAATCAGACGTCCGTTGCCGCGGTGGTTGGTCACGGCAGCGCGCCAGCCCGCGTTGATGTGCGCCGAGAAAGCAACCACGTTGCCTGCTCGTGGCTCAGCGTCCTGTCCGACCAGTCGTCGCCATTCTCGCGCCTGTTCATCTGGAAGTCGCGGCGTCAAAAGAGACGGCTCCAACATCAATGCGACTGCGAGGTGGATTGTGTTACTTGGGACTGGTTCATCTATGAGTTTCAGGACAGCAGCCAGAGCTGCGCTCGCATCCGCTGGATGTCTGGTGCGGATCCACGCGTCATCGCAAAGGCTGGTCTGTGCGACCCGGCGTGTCCCAAAGCCGAGATCGGCAAATGTCCCCTCGCTCTCCATCCGGTCCCAGGCGGCCAGCACGAGGCGGCGGGTGCGGTAGTCGCCGAACTGGCGGATTTCCTTCTCCTTCAGCACGCGGAAGGTCTCGGACGGGTAGTCCGGGCCGCGGACATCGGCGGGGTCGAGAATGTAGCGCAGCTCGTCACGGGTCAGGTCATAGGCGCGGGCGTAGAAGGCATCCAGCTCGGCCCGCAGCTCCGCCCGGCGCGCCTCGTCCCAGGGGAAGGGCGGGCCGTCAAAGCCCAGATCCCGGGCGAAGGGGGCGAGGCTGAAGGAGGTGTAGGTCAGCTCCAGCACCCGCGGCGTGACGAAGGTCAGGCGGGCGTCGGTGTAGAAGGCGGGCGGCAGAGCGCAATTCTGTCGCATTGTAAAATACTTGTAAGATGTTCCGCCGAGTTTTTGTCTTGCGACATAGTCGAATATGAGAGAGTTTAGATTTGCGTGTAAGGATGTGCATAATTTTGTTGTTGCATTCGGCAGGAGGAGTAAATATTTATCGCCGCATGCTACACGGGGAATGATGCTAGATATAGTTGTCCGCTCATCGGTCGCGCGGGCAATGTCACGCCAGCCCATCAGCCAGCCGCGGTTCCAGCCCTTGGCGGCGAGACGGCCGGTCACTTCCTCTTCGGGCACCCAGTAGCGCGGTGCGGGCTCGAAGGTCGGGTCGGCTTTCTCACGCGCGTCGAAACTGGCGGTGTCGACGCCATTCCCGGCATAGCCCGCCCAGCGATGATCGAACTGGTGGATCATCTTCGCTTCGTAGAGCGGCACGAAGCGGGTGGCGCCGTGTTCCCAGTCGGTGCCCACCCGCACGCAGCCGGCGGCCGCCAGTTGCGCGGCGGTGCGGAACAGGCCGCTGTCATTCGACATGTGGAACATGGCGAGGAACGACACGCCCCACGGATTTCCCGCCGCGCCCTTGCTCTCGTCGATGAGCACCGGGGCGCGGGCGTAGATCTTGGCCGTCAGCTCGGCATCGGCGCGGGAGCGGAAGACCGGGGCGGTGCGGGTGTTGGGATTGATGGCGGCGATGGCCTCGGGCGACAGGGTGAAATTGCGCTCGGGATCGGTGATTTGCTCCGTCTTCAGAAGGGAAAAGGCAAAGCGCGCCGCCTCGCCATCCTGGCAGAGTGTCAACAGGCAAAACGAGCTTCTGTCATCCGTTGCTGGAAAGAGAGCCCGGGTTTCCTTGAATGAAAACAGCGAGAAGAGCCGCTTCTCCGTCACCAGAGCGCTGAAGAATGGCGCCGTGGTGGCGTCCGTTGCGATGCCGGTGGGCACGATGACGCCGGCGCGCTGGCGGGCGAGGCGGGAGAACAGCTCGGCAAAGAGGGCGTAGGTGTTGACGTCGCCGCGGCCGGTGAGGGGGAAGCGGCCGCCGGCCGCGCCCTCGACGCGCACGAACGCGCTGGTCGCCTCGGCCTCGCGCCGGGCGGTGAGGAACTCCTCCGACAGGCGTCGGTCCGGGCTGCCGTCCGGCGCCGTGGCCAGCGCCTTGATGAGCCGGTCGCGGGTGGCCTTGTTCGGCGCGCTGGCGATTTCCGGGCTGCGGGCGGCAAAGAATTCCTGCTCCTGCAGCTTGATCCGCTCCCACGGCGGATTGCCCAGCACGACATCGAAGCCGCCGCGGCCCATCACGTCGGGAAATTCCAGCGGCCAGTGGAAGGCGCGGGCGTGGCCGGCGGCCTCGATCGCCGCACCGAACAACGGGCCAAAGGGCGCGACGCCGCGCAGCCATTCCCACAAAGTGCCGGAGGTGGGCACGGTCTCGCGCCCGCGCGCCGGCAGGCCATCGGGCCCGGCAAAGGCGCCGCCGCGGCGTTTGGGCAGCAGGAAGGCGGCGGTGTAGAGATCGCACGCCCGCGCCAGCCGCCAGCCGGCGGCGTCGGTCGCCATCAGGGCCACGCGGGCCGCCGCCTTGTCGGCGATCTGGCCCACGCTGTCCTCGGGCATGGCGCGCAGCGCCGCGAAGGCGCGGCCGAGGTCGCGCGCCGGCGCCAGCGTCAGGCCGGATTCCACATGGGCCTTCTCGGCCCGCTCGCGCCGGTTCTTGCGCAGATAATAGGTCGCCGTGTCTTTGTCGTCGCCGGAGAGTGGCTTGAAGGCCGCCTCGGGCAGTCCCTCGTCCAGCACCGTCAGGTCGAACACGCCCAGAAGCGCATCGCCGCAGCGGATCTGGGCGTCGAAGAAGCCGAGGGGCCGGCCGGGGTCCACGGTCTCGATCCAGAGCGCGACCTTGGTCAGCTCCACCGCCATCGGGTTGCGGTCCACCCCGTGCAGGCAGGCGCGCGCCACATCGCGCAGGGCATGGCGGAAATCGGCCAGCGCCGGCGTGCCCTCGGCGCGCAGGCGCGCCAGCCGGGTGGCAATGCGCCGGCCGGCCGCCAGCAGGAAATGGCCGGAGCCGCACGCCGGGTCGATGACGGCGAGCTTCAGCAGCGCCGCCTCCGGATCATCCGCCTGGGCCTCGGTGCGATCGAGCACCGGGTCCAGCGCGGTGTCGAGAAGGGCCTGCACCAGACTGTCGGGGGTGTAATAGGAGCCGGTGGTCTTGCGCTGGTTGCCCTTCTGCTCGGCGGCAGAGGCGGCAAAGACCAGGCTGCGGCCGTCGTCGCCGAGCTGGGGCTGAAGCTCCAGCAGGGACTCGTAGACCGAGCCCAGCTCTTCCGTCTGCATCGCCCGCCAGTTGACAGGCACCCGGCCGCTTTTCTCCTTCAGCCACGACAGGCGATAGAGCGCTTCCAGCAGGGCGCGGTTGCCGAGCCGGGCCGCTTCCAGATGGGGCAACTGGTCGGGCGCGAACAGGCCGCCGAGTGCCGGCAGCCCCAGAGCGGGTTCGCCGAAGGCCAGCGCGCGAAACACGATGCGCAGGCCCTCAAAGCGGTCGGAGTGGCGGTCCCAGGCGCTGCCGCGGGTGGAGAGCTGGCGCAGCGCCGTCAGGGAATAGCCCTCGGCATAGAGGCCGCGGGCGGCGGGCGGCGTGTCCTCCGGGTGCAGCAGGTCGCGGTCTTCGGCCACCATCAGGAAGATGAGGCGATAGACGAGGCGCAGGAGCTCGTTGAACCAGTCCGTCAGCGGCAGCGCGCCGCTGGCCAGCCGGGCGGCCAGCTCCGGATTGGCGACGAGAAAGCCGGTGCCCAGAAGCTGCAGGGCCTCGCGCACCTGCCCGGCCAGCCGGTCGCGGGCGGCCTCGCCCTCGCGCGCGCCGGCCTCGCGCCAGCGCTCCAGGGCGCAGTCGCTCGCCGGCGTGCCGGTGGCGCCGAAGCGGCTGCGGTGGATCAGCAGCCACAGCACGGCAAAGGAGGCCGCATCCTCGCTGGCAAAGATCTGGGCCAGATCCGCCTCGATGAAGGCCGGCCGGGTGAGGGAGGCGTTGTCGCGCATCAGGCGCAGCACCCGGCCATTGGTGACGAGGCCCCAGAGCGCGCCGTCCTCGTCGTTCAGAAAGTCCTGCAGGGCGTAGGCCGGCGAGCGCGGCCGGTCGGTGGAAAGGGTCGGGCTGCGGCGGTCGAGCTTCTCCTCGTCGGGCGGCACCACCACCACCGGCACGCGCTCCCCGGCGACAAGGGCGATGGCGCCGTCCCCGGGCACCAGATCGGCAAAGCCGAAGGTCTCCGTCAGGAAGTCGCGCACGAAGCGGCGGGTGGCATCCGCGGAGGGGGCGGGCAGGCGGGCGAAGGCATCCATGTGGGCCTGCCCCACCCGGAAGGCGGTGGAGATTTCCTCGCGCAGCGTCAGCCCGCGGCGCACGCCATAGCCCTGGCGGGTGTCGGCATCCTCCTTCGGGGTGGCGATCTGGGCCACCATGGCCGGCGCGATCAGGTTGCCTTCCAGGGTGAGGGACGGCCAGGCGGCGAGATCGGTGACGGGAGTGCGCGCCATGGGATCAGTCCTCGCTCGGCATCAGGACGAAGAGGCCGATGATGTCGGGGGGCTCGACGGCCGTCACCGTCACCCGCGGGGCGGTGCTGGCGGTGGCGCCGGCGGCGGCGCGCACCCGGGCATGATCGGTCATCAGCACGTCCGCCCGTCCGCGCACGAAGCCGGCCAGCGGGCCGGCGAGAAGGCCCGGCAGATCCGCATGGGCCCGGGCAATCTGGCGGTCCCGGGCAGACGCCGCCAGATCCGCCGCGGCCGGGGTTTCCAGCAGTGTCCGGGCGGCCTCGCCGGTGGCCACGATGTGGCTGCCCTCAAGGGCGACCAGCGCGGCTTCCTCGGCAAGCAGCAGGCGATCGCGCCGGGGAGCGTGGACGGTGAGGGTGTAGCGCACCCGCAGGAGCGCCAGCCGCGTCAGCCGGCTGACCGCCGGGGTGGGCCATGCGCCAACCCGGCCGATGCCGAGGCTCGACAGGGTGGCCGGATCCAGCGAGGCCTCCACCAGCGCTTCCGCCAGCGTGGCGGTCAGCGGGTGGGTGCGGGTGAGGAGCAGGGTTCCGGCGGGCGCCGGCTCGGCAAGTGCCAGACGGACGGAGCCGGCGAGGCCGCGCTCCGCCAGCCGGTCGCGCAAGGGGGCGTCGAGAGCGTGGACATGGGCGACCAGCACCGGTCGACGCTTCTCCTCCTCCAGCCCCAGGCCGAAGCGGGCCATCGCCCGGCCGACAAAGTGGCGCGCCGCCTCGGGGGCGCCCAGCAGGCTGCGCACCTTCTCCCATTCCGGCGCCACTTCCGCCGGCTTCATGGCATTCTGGGCGAAGATGGTGCGGGATTTCCTCTCGTTCTCTTCCGCGTCGCGCCAGCGCGTCTCCATCACCCGGGCGCCGTCGCCGAGACGCAGGTCGAGGGTCAACTGCGCGCCATCCGCGGGCCGGCGCAGCAGCATCGCCGCCATCAGCGCCTCGGTCACGGGCCCGCGCTCGTCGGGCAGCGGCACGGTCACGCCGGTGGCCTTGTGGATCTTTCGGGCCTTGTCGATGATGACATCCAGCACGGCGCCGTCGATGGCGCTGTCGGGGGAGTACATCAGCGCGGAGTGGACGACCGCCGCCGGTTGGCCGAACCGGTTCACCCGGCCCTCGCGCTGCTGGTGCCGGGTCGGGTTCCACGAGAGATCATAGTGGATGACGGTGTCGAAGAGCTGCTGGAGGTTGATGCCTTCCGACAGGCAGTCAGTGGCGACCAGCAGGCGCTGGATGTCCTGTCCCTTGTCGTCGCTCGCCATCCCGGCCACCCGGTCGCGGCGCTCGTCGGGGGTGAGAACGCCGGTGACGGCCTCGATGCGCAGCTTCGGGAAGGCCGTGCGCAGGCCGTCGCGCACATGCTCGGCGGTGGCGAGAAAGCGGCAGAACACCACCGGGTTCGCGCCCTTGGCGAGCAGCGGTGTCAGGATGTCGATCAGGGCGGCAAGCTTGGGATCCGTCCCGCGCACCAGCTTTTCCGCCTGCCGGATGAGGGCCTGAAGCGCCGGATCGGCATCGCGCACCGGCGCGGGCTCCAGATCGACGGCATCCTCGTCGTCTCCATCGGCGTCGAAGATCTGCGGCTCCAGCCGGTCGGCCTCGGTGGCGGCGCGGTTGCGCAGTGCGCTCAGCGCCGAGGCCGGCGACGACCCCACGCAGCGCATCAGCGCCAGCGTGCCCCAGAAGGCGAGGCGCCGGTCCCGTTCCCCCTCGCCCGCCCGGGAGACGAGGCCGAGACAATAATCGAGCACCGCCTCATGGAAGGCGAGGTGGGGCGGCGACAGGGAGAACAAATGATCCTTCCTCTCGTGCCGGGGAAAGGCGCGGGTCTCGCCCCAGTCGGCGGATTCCAGGTCCCGGCGCCGGCGCTGGACGAAATGGCGGGCGAGCCGGGTGCGGAATTTCTCGTCGCCGAAGCTGAGGCTGGCAAAGGCCGGGTCGATCAGCGACAGCAGCCGGGAAAAGGCGTCCTCGTCGCCGGAATGCGGCGTGGCCGTCAGCAGGATCAGGCGGCGGGCCGGGTCCCCGGCCAGACCGGCCAGCAGATCAAAGCGCTGCTGGCGGCCCTTGTGGGTGCCGACGCAGGCATGGGCCTCGTCCACGATCACGAAATCCGGGCATGCCCGGGCAAAGCCGTCCCGGCGCCTGTCGGCCTTGATATAGTCAAGGCTGACGACGGTAAACGGATAGGCATCGAACAGGGACTGGTGGGTCGGCAGCCCGCGCTCCAGCCGCGCGGCACTGCCCGAGGTGACCGCCACCGCCGCAATGCCGAAGCGCGACTGCAGCTCGCCCACCCACTGTTCCACCAGATGTGGCGGGCACAGCACCGCGAAGGCCTCCACCTCGCCGCGGTCGAGAAATTCGCGCAGGATCAGCCCGGCCTCGATGGTCTTGCCGATGCCGACATCATCGGCGATCAGCAGCCGCGGGACGGCCAGCCGCAGCGCCATCATCAGCGGCACAAGCTGGTAGATGCGCGGCTCCACCGCGAGCTGGGCGGCCGAGCGGAACGGTCCGGCCCCGCGCCGCAGGGTCATCCGCAGGGCATCGGCCAGAAGGGCGGCCTTCGCCTGCACCGTCGGCACCGCATCGCCCGGCAGGTCGAAGCGGGCGGGCTCGACCGGCGAGAGCTCCAGCCGCGGATCGAGGATCACCTGGTCGTCTTCACTCCCGGACAGCGGACGCAGGGCCAGAAGGCCCGGGCCCGGCTCCGGCAGGGCCACCCATTCGCGGCCGCGCGCCCGCACCAGATCGCCGGGGGCAAAGGTCAGCGGCATCGCGTCAGTCCTTGAGCTTGCGCACGAGATCCGCCGGCAGGCCATCGCCCGGATCACCGGAGAGCGCGAAGAGATCCCAGCCCCGTTCCGTTGCCGCGTTCTGAACGGCCGGCGGAATGGGGCCTGCGGTGGCGGCCACGAAGTTCCGGCGCCAGGCATAGGCCAGTTGGTGGCTGGCAAGCGTCAGTGGCCGGGCGTCCGGCAGCGGCAGGTCGGCGGCCCGGAAGGCGGCTTCCCACGGGTCGGATGTCCCGGTGGTCAGGAGCACCGCCCGGCGGTAGGGCTCCCCCCGGGCGAGATCGATCAGCATGCGCCGGGCCCCCGCATCGGTGCGGTGAATCCGTTCATGATCGGGCTGGTTATAGTAGGAGAGCAGGCAGCGATAGCACCCGCGCACGCAGGCCGTCTCCGGCACGTCGGTGAGGAGGGCGGGATCTCCCGCGGCCACGGCGGTGTCCACCTGGTCGAAGTGCATCAGCGTCAGGGCGGCGCGAGCGACCCGGGCCAGCGCATCCGGCTCCTCAAGCAGCCGCCCCAGCACGCCGGCTCCGCCTTCGGTGGCCTCGTAGAACAGGATGCTGCGCCGGTCCTTCGCCGTGGGCAGCGGTTCGCTCAGGACCTCGCCTTCCTCGAGCTGGAACACGATCTCGATGCCGCGCAGGAGGGCGTGCTGCACCGTGGTGAGCGCCGTCTGGGACCAGGAAGCGGGGTCGGCAAAGCGGATCAGCAGCGCGTTCTTGTGGTCGCGCACGATGGGCACGATGCGCACCGGCCGGACGACTTCCGGATCCGGCGTGTCATCTCCGCTGTCGTCCTCGTCGTCCGATTTTGCCCAGGTGCCGCTGCGCGGGTCGATCCAGAAGCCGTAAACGGTGGGCACCTTGCGTCGCTTCAGTCCGAGATTGAGGCGGCTGATCTCGGCGCCGTTGGCATAGTGCAGCGAGAGCAGGGTCTCCTCGCCCACCCGGAAGTCGGCCTCCGTCACCCGGATCTGGCCATTGCGCTCGGGCCAGGAGAAGGTGGTCCGGATCTCGAAGCCCTGCCGCACCCGTTCCTCGTCATTGGCGGTGATGCGATCGGCCGGGACGGTCTCGACATTGTCGATGCGCAGCGTGCGCTGGATGAGCTGATGCCCGGCCATGGCCGCATTGCAGGCATGGCAGCGCTCCACCTCGCCCTCGTGGCTGGCACCGCAGGCGGAGCAGATGAAGATGTCGGTCGTGCCGAGGTCGTTGCCATTTCCGGTGCGCACTCCCGGGGGGAGCTTGGCGCGGGCGACGCGATAGGCGCGGCCCTCATGATAGATCAGGCTGCGCGGACCGAATTCCGAAATGGCAAGGAAGCGGGCCCGCTGCAGGAACGCGCCGGGACGGTTTTCCCCGGGCACGAAGGCATAGAGCGGCAGGCGGGGAAAATTGTAGCCGGGCAGGAAGCCTTCCGTCGCCAGATAGCGGTAGGTGTAGAAGTCCGATCCGTTTGTCGCCTGACCGTGTTCGAGGATGCTGAGCTGATTCTGGGCGTTCTGCTGTGCGCCCTTGAGACGGCTGCGCTCGGCGCCGGACAGGCCCGTGATTTCCGAGCGCCGGTTTGCCTCCGTGAGCTGCCCGTGGGCAGACTGGTAGAGGCCGCGCCAGCGGTCGAAGGCGCGGTCGAGGGCGTCCGGTGCCTCGGTTGCAACGGTCTGCACGAATGAATCCGGATCCTCCAGCCAGCCGGGCGCGCGCTCCAGCGAGGACAGGATCTGGTCGAGCACCGTCCGCATGGGGCCGCTGGCCTTCTCGATCAGGCCAGGCCGGTTGATGATCCGGGTCAGGTCGTCGCGCAGCGGGAATGTCGCGGTCTTCAGGTCCAGCACGTCGGGAATGTCGGGGGCCAGCGCCAGCCCGCTTTCCGACAGCCAGACGGCCTGCAGGTGGGAGCGGATGAGCTCCTCGTTGGCGATGTCGAGGGCCGGCGGGCGCACCACGCCTGCCACCATGTCATTGCGGCGGATGAAGAAATACTGATCGTGTGGCGACTGGGCGGCGCAATAGGTGGTGATGACAGCCGCCTGACCCGACCGGCCCGCCCGGCCGGCGCGCTGGGCATAGTTCGCCGGTGTCGGCGGCACGTTGCGCAGATAGACCGCGTTGAGGGCCGAGATGTCGACGCCCAGCTCCATGGTCGGAGAGCAGAACAGTGCCGGCAGGAACTGGGTCGGTTCGCCGGCATTGTTGAATTCGGTGCGGTGAGTGGCGATCTCCTGCTGGTCCCGCGCCTCGAAGCGGAAGCGCCACTCGCGCCATTCGCGCTGCTTCTGGGATACCTGGGCGGTGTGTTCCCGGCCCTCCAGCCCCCAGTAGCTGCTGTTGCCCTGCTTCAGGTCCCGGGCAATCCGCATGAAGAGGTCATGGAAATATGGGTTGCCCCGCGCCTCCACGTTCGTTGCGGCGGGACCGGCGACCAGACACACGGTCCCGGGGGCCAGCCGCCAGCCGATGAGGTCGCGGTCGAACTCTGCCGGGAGGACAATCCCCTCCCGCGCCAGAAGCTGCAACAGGCCCTCCAGAAAGGGCAGATAGTCGCGGCGACCGAGCTTGGTGCCGAGGAAAGCGCGCGTATTGATGCTCCGGGCGACGCGGGAGTTGTGGCCAGCCCGGACGATGGTTCGCTCTTCCTGAAGGTTGATGCGCGCCTTGCCCGGGGCCTTGGTCAGCAGGATCGCGCGGCCGCGCAATCCTTCCTGCTTGTCGAGAGACCATGGTGCCCGCAGAAGTTTGCGAGACGACTCGCCGATGCTATCGAGGATCGAGAGATCCAGCGCTTCCGTGTCCACGGCCTGTCCCTCGACGAAGGCCGAAAGCAGGGCATGGATCAGGCCAAGGCGCTGGTCGACATCCGGCAGACACCCGTCCGGCAGGATGGCCGCAAAGGCGCCGGCATCCTCCACCACGTCATCCAGTCCGACAAAGCGGAATTCCATCAGGCCAAGGCCGGACAGGTTCGGGCTGGTGTAGCGCCAGCCGCGGCGCAGATCCGTCCACACCCGGTAGGCAAGCACCTTGGCGAGCGCCCGCTCGGCATTCGTCCGTTCCATCGCGCCAGTGTCGGGGTTCTGCATCCAGTGGATGCGGGCGACCTTGTCGCCGGCGGTGAATCCCAGCGCCCGCACCAGCTTCAGGCCGAACTCGTCCGCGGACAGTCCGTCGTCGCCGGCGTCGAGCAGCGCGCGCAGCATCGCCCCGCGCAGCAGGCTGACGAACAGGAAATCGTTGAAATGCCCCGCCTGCAGGGCGGCATCCTGCCGGTTGTCGGTGAACCCCAGGATCTTGCGCTTGTCCGCTGGCAGGTCGCTGTCGCGCCGGTTCATCCACTCCAGCGCCGACGACACGATCAGTGTCGTCGCGGAGCTGCGACCTTCGCCGGAAAGCCCCGGCAGCTTGCCGCGCTCGCGCATGTTTGGCGTCGGCTCGAACAGGCAGCGTGGGCAGAAGCCGAAACTGCCGCGGATGAACCAGAAGTCCTCTCCGCTGCCCGGCCGGCCGTCGGGGCCGAGCGACACCCGCTCGGGCACCCGGTTGCGCCGGTTGGCGCGCAGTCGGGTGACCCCGTTGCGCTCCTCCCGCCAGTCGGGGGGAAGGGTGTCGACCTCGCCCGTGAAGGCATAATTGGGATCGGCGTCGTCGACCGGGGAGAGATAGCCGTCGATCTCGTCCCCGGCCGGATCGCTGCGCGGCGTCTCGTCGATGCCGCGCGGCACGAAGAACGGCCCGCCGGCATCGGTGCAGCGCCGGACGACATGGAATTCCTGACCACAGGACCGGCAGAAACGGGTCGGATAGAGCCGGGTGCCGGGCGCCTGCGGGTCTTCCAGCTGCCCCTCGAAGAACACCCGCCGCGGCTGGGCCCGCAGGGTCGTATAGATTTCTCCCGCACCGGAAATGAAGCGGTGCAGCTTGAAGGCGAGAAAGGCCCCGCTTCCCGTGCCGCCGCGTCGGTGCTCCGGCAGGCTGACCCGGGTGAGGAACGCCTCCAGATAGCTGCGGCAGTCTTGCTCGGGGCATCCGCTGTCATCGGCGAGGCGGCGGGCGGCTTCGGCAAGGGGAAGAGGTTTCTGTCGCCGCAGCCCCTGCGCGTCATCGAGGCCGATCGACAGTTCGGCCCAGACCGCCAGCGGGTGCCGCGTCAGGGCGGCATCGGTCAGGCATTCCGGCACGCCGGCTGCCACCGCCTCCGCCAGATGGGGACGGATATCGGCAAGCGTCAGGGTGTCATCGGTTGCCCGCTGCAGGGACTCGTCGATGATTGCGTCGGGTCCGATTGGCACGCCGAACAGCCGGGAGGCGACCTCGGAAACCGCCTGCGCCCGGCTGCCGTCGGTGCCCTCGCTGGCCATGGTCGCAGAGGTGCCGATGCACAGCGGCGCCCGGTCGGGCGCGCAGCGGTGGCGCAACCGGCGCACCAGCACGGCGACATCCGCCCCCTGACGGCCGCGATAGGTGTGCAGTTCGTCGAGAACGATGAAGGCGAGCCCGCGCGCATTCTCGACCACCCGGAGGTCAAGGGCATCCTGCCGGGTAAGCAGAAGCTCTGCCATCATGAAGTTCGTCAGAATGATATCGGGCGGGCTGGCTGCAATCTCCAGCCGTTCTGCGTGGCTTTCCTGTCCGGTGTAACGACGGATGACCGGGCTCAGATGGTCCGGAAGGCCAGACTGGGCGATATATTTTTTGATCTCTTCGACCTGACTATTGGCGAGGGCGTTCATGGGATAGATGATGATTGCCCGGGTGGTCGGTAGCGCACCGGCCTGGCGCGCTTTCACAATCGCGTCGATGATGGGGACGAAGAAGCACAGCGACTTGCCCGAGCCCGTTCCTGTGGTGACCACGAAGCTTTCGTCGGCCTTGGCCTTGGCGATCGCCTGCTGCTGGTGGCGATAGAATCTGAGCGGCGCGCCATCCTTGCGGAAGATCTGTCCGGTTGCCGCATCGAGGTCCCCGCTGCGGACGAGCTCGTCCACGGTCTGGCCGGTGGAATAGCGTGGGTTCAGGGACAGCAGGGCATCCGGCCAGAAGCGGCCCACGTCATATTGATTCGTGATTTCGCAGGCGAGATCTTCGGCTCTGATACTGCTGAAGGACCGGGAGAACCTCGCATAGGAGTCAATGATGTACTGGTCGAACTCAAATGCTCTCACCGGACGCCCCTGTACACTCCGACCGTGGCTTGTAGCCCAACATGTTTGGACACCCAGAGGCAGTGGTTCGATGCGCTTTGTGTCGCAGTTGCTCGAATTAGGAGACACAGCGATGGTCTCGACCGAACGGGTCCGCAAGACGCGGGCCTCCATGCGGGCTGCCGGGTTGCGGCCGGTGTAGCTTTGGGTGCCTGATACCCTGCGCTCCGGCTTTGCCGAGGAGTGCCAGCTGCAGGTGCGCGCGGTGGCGGCCGTGGATGCCGCCGATGACGATGTGGCTCGCTTTCTGGACGAGGTCCTTGCCGATCTGGATGACGACGTGCTCCGAGGGGAGAACTGGTGACGGTCGCGACCCAGGGCGCCACGGCAAACCCCACACGGCCCTCGTCATCCAGGCGGATCCTTTTGCCGATAGTGCGACCGTGAGGGTGGCGTTGCTTTCCAGCACGCTGGTTGATGCTCCGCTGACGCGGCTCACCGTCGATCCGTCGCCCGGGAACGGGTTGCAGAGGCGGTCTCAGGTGCAGGTCGACAAGACGATGACGGTCCGGCGGGAGAAGGTCGGGAGCGTGATTGGCCGCATGGAGGATCGCCTTAGTCCCAACTAGTGCGTCCGCCTCGTGGCGGTAACGCATAGGCCCCCGCAATTTGACACGCCTTCACACCATCGGCTTTGAGTGCCGCCGCTTGTTCCTCTGCCCCTTGGGAGGCCACCGCCACCACTTTCCTGAGATCCATCCCCGCCGATTTCCCGCATTCCACCGTTCGGGAAATCGACCACCGTCTTGATCAGGTCCGCTCCGGACAGGACGCCGAGATCCTGCTTGCCGTTGAGTCCGGCAGTCGTGCCTGGGGCTTTGCCTCGCCGGACAGCGATTTCGATTGTCGCTTCCTCTATGTCCGGCCGGTCGAGGCTTATCTCAGCCTCTCCGCCCCGCGGGATGTCATCGAGGTTCCGCTCGATCCCGTCTTCGACATCAATGGCTGGGATCTCGCCAAGGCGTTGAAGCTGCTGCTCAAGGGCAATGCTGCGGTCGTCGAATGGCTGCAAAGCCCGATCGTCTATAGCGGCAGCAGGGCTTTCCGGGAGGACGTGCTGGCATTCGCCCGTAGTCATGCCGATCGGGATCTGATTGCCCGGCACTATCTCCACCTCGGGCAACGGCAGCGCCGGCTCTATTTCCGGGACGCGGCCGTTATTCCGCTGAAGAAGCTGTTCTACGCGCTTCGGCCAGCCGTCACGCTGCGGTGGATGCGGATCAATGCCGGCGCGCCGCTGCCGCCCATGCATTTCCCCACGGCGGTGGCGTCAGCCGATCTACCGCCGGAGATCGCCGACCTCATCGCCGATCTGCTCGCCCGCAAGGCCGACACCCACGAGATGGGCAGCACGATCCTGCCGCCGGCGGTCAGCCGCTTTGTCGACGGCGAGTTCGAGCAGGCGTCCAGGACACTCGGGGCGTGGCGGATGCGGATGACCGAGGAGGCTGAGGCCGAGGCGGATCGGTTGTTCCGGCGGTGGGTGCTGGCGAGATAGCCGGCTGCTGATGGGGATCCCCTGCGGGGGGAGTGGGCTGCCGAGATTGCCGGACCAGAAGATCCGACCCTAAAACAAGCCCTCTATGGTTTCCGGGCCTCGGTGGACGAGGCCCGCGCCGCAGGGGACATTCCAGCGTAGGACAGGCGGTGACGTGCTTCAACCGGAATGGCGGTGGCGGGCGGCGGGAAGACGTCGAGCACTCCCGCCCTTGGCGATCCGGTGCAAGGCAACTCCCTCTCGGATCGACCCGCCCTCCCGACAGGTGCGGACGTCGGACGTGCCACCTGCAAGCGCGTCACCGCGAATTCCTGACGCGACCGGGATCCCGGATGCAGCCGGAGGCATACCGGTGGGCTACAATTCTGAGGACACGGGCTCCAGCCCTCTCCGGAAGGTCGGCACTCTGGCGCGCGCTCCTGACGCGCGCAAGCCCCTCATAGAAGCCGCATAGACGGGCAAGGCAGCGGTGGCGCCGGCCGTCGCGTCATTCCCCCTCGCGCACCTTCCGCAGCCTGACGCCGGGATGTCCGTGGTTCAGGAACTCGATGCCGACTTCCTCTAGGGCTCTCTGAACAGCCTGAACATTTTGTGCTCTGCCAGAGATCGCTCCGCTCCCAGACGCCTCCATATTCCGGACGGTGTTCACGTTCACACCGGCACGCATTGCCACCTCTGTTTGATCTATCCCGATCAGCGCCCGTGCCGCTTTCAACTGATTGCCGGTCGTGAGCATGGTGTCTCCTTTTGTTTGAAATTGTGTGCCACACATAAATATATATTGACAAGACCCAAATTGCGAATATGGTTTTCATAACCATAAAAGAGGTTGTCAACGTGACATCGAGAGGATCCCCATGACCCACGCCGCCACCCACCAGGGGGCAACCCCTCCCATCCCCGCCGACCTTACGGCCGAGGCATTCACCGGCCTGTGTACGAGGGCTTTGCACCCGCTCGCCCACGCTCGCCGCAACCCGCACCCCTTCGGCCCATGGGCCTGAGTGAAGGGCGGCCCACCTCCGCCTGACCGTCCACACCATTCCCGATCACAGGCCGGCGACGCATCGCGTTTCCGGAGACGCTACTCCCTTGTCCAAAGGACCCCCCCAGACGATGTCCGATACCTTCTCGAACGACCTTTCGATCCTCGGTCAGGCCCTCGAAACCGCCTGGGCGGCCGAGCGCGCCGCTCCGTTCGGCGATCCTGCCGATGCTGCTGCCACGGTCACGCGTGTGATTGCTGACCAGATTGCCGCGCTCCCGGCCCGATCTGTGGCTGACCTCATCGTGAAGGCCCGGGCGGTGGCATGGCGATATAACGGCGACGTCGACCAGATCCGGCGCGACTGGGCTGGCGAACACCACGCCTTGGACGGCGTGCTGTTCGCCTCGATTGTCACCGGCTTACTCCAGGCCGGCAGCCAGCACGGTCCGGCCACCGCTCCGACCGCCTGACCCAATCCCATCCCACCTGATCGCCCCCACGCGGATGCGCATTGTCGTTTCCGTGAGTGAGCAACTGCGTCTGGAGAAGACCATGTCTGCCAGTCTCAAGAGGAAATTCGCCCTCCCGATCCTCGTCGCCCTGATGCTGCCGATGATCCGGAACGAGGAGTTCCTCACCCGCACCATCAACAAGATGGCCGCCACCGCCAATCAGCTTGAAGGATTCTGATCGTGACCAGCATTTCTGAAGCAATCAGCCCGACCATTCCTGACGATGCGGACCCGGAAGCCCTCCGGATCGCCGCCACCGCCCTGTTCTCGGCCCGCGACATGATTTCGATCATCGCCAGCCACAAGAAGGTGGCAGGCACGGCCGCTGAAACCGTCCTTGAGGCTTGGGCGGCTCTCCTCCTCGATGCCGCCCGCGACATGACATGGGAGACCGAAGACCGGGATTTGCGGTGCGATGACCTCGCGGCCCGCCTTGGGGAACATGGGATTGGCGTGAGGGGCGAGTGGTGAATATGCGCAACCCAGCATCCGAGATTTCCGCCGAAGTGCTTCTCGCGGCTGCCGACATGCTTCGGACCGCGGCCGGGCATCACGTCGTGGCCGACACCCATCATGAAGACCTGCTACGCGAGGCCGTCGGCCAGCTTCTCGACCGCGCGACCGAGGTCGTCAGACCGATCCGGGAGGCTGCCCTGCTTGGTCTGCGCATTGATGCCCTCCGGGGGCCGGTGGAGGGGCGGCCATGAGGTCGGCGCGGTCTACTCATCGCGCGGATGGTCCCTGGTACCGCTCGACAAGCGTGCCCGGCGCCATCCTCGCCGCGCCCGAGACGGATCCGTCCGATCTGGAGACGGAGCAGATCATCCAGGTCGATATGTCAGCCGGGAATGCCGACGCCACCGCCCGTCTTGTTCTGGCGGCCCCTGCCATGCTGGAAGCGCTTCTCCAGCTTGAGCAGTGGTGGGAGGAGGTCGGCTCTCTCATCTTCAATCGTCCGCCAAAGGCCATGGAGCATTTGCGGCGTGCGATTGCCGATGCCACGGAGGGAGGCGGAGATGCATGATTTTTTCTTGCCGATGAAGGGTGTGTATCAAGTCGTCCGCTGTGGTTCACTTGACTTTCAGGAGCCGATCCGGGATTCTTTCTTCAGGCGTGCTTATGAGACGCACGTCAGTGAGCGCAGGAGTGCCACGTCGCGACCGGATCGCCGGGACCGCGGCGGCCCCATGTCCGGGGCCCGATTTCCCTTTGAGGGGGAGGTCGGCTGCGCGCGCGACCTTCCGGTTTCAGGAGGTTTGCGCCGATGAGCCAGACAAGCGTCCCGAGGGCCCGGGACATTCCCCGGATCTCCTACACCATCACCGAGGCGATCGCTGCGACTGGCATCGGCCGGTCCACGCTGTTTGCCCTCATCCGTGACGATCGGGTGAAGAGCGTGCGGATCGGCCGGCGCCGCCTGATCCTCGCCGACAGCCTGCGTGCCTTCGTCGAGGGGGCCGGCCATGTCGATGCCTGATCTCGTTCCCGTGGATGCGGACTGGGGGGATGTGCTCCACTGGCTGGCCTCGCGCCCCCAGCCTCATGAAGTGCGCGGCCGGCGGCTGCGTCGCGCCACGCCCTCGGAAGTCGCTCTCCTGGGCGTGACGGTGCCGCCGATTGCCGAGCCCTGGGTTTATTCGGTCCTCGTCAACAGGGACGGGCGCGACTGGAAGGAGTGCACGCTCTTCCTTGTGGAGCGGCGCGGGCTCGACTTCAACTTCGCCAAGAACGCGCACATCGGACAGGATCTCGCCGAGCTCCTGCTCCATCGCAAAATGGCGGTGCGCCTTCCGCGGCGAAACTTCATCGACGGCAAACCCATGTCCGATGCCTGATCTCGCTTCCCAGCCTTCCCGTACTCCGCCCATCGGTGACGCGCCTGCGCGTTTCCGGTGTCGGCCTCACGTTGCCTGACGGGGTGTTTTTGTCCGGCCCCCGTCTCACCCCAAGGAGAATGACCATGCCAAGGAAGCCCCCTTATCTCGATGAGGAGCCTGGCTCGGGCTATGCGAGCTTCACCGACCGGTCGCGCGGCCGGAATCTGCCGACAGCCGGCCCCTGGGTCTCGTCCAGAATTGACACGGACCTCCATCAGGAGCGGGCACGCCGGCGCTCCATCATCCGGGCGACATCCTATGTCGGCCATGCCGTGCTGGCTCCCCGGGGCGATGATCTCCGGCTCGTTGCCATGGTCCCGAATGACATGATCGACGGCCATGCGGACACGGACCTTCTGGCGGCGGCGCCTGAGCTTCGGGCTGCTGCTGCGCTGACGCTCGACTGGTTCATGGCGCATGCCCCCGAGGATGCGCTCGTCCCGATCCTGCGCGCGGCGATCGCAAAGGCAGACGGCGCGCTGGGGGACAAGGAGCTTCTCGCCTGGAGCCACGCCCGCCGGAGCCGCAATCGGTGCTGAGTTCCGCCTGCAGAAACGGGCTGTCGCGAATCACCCGAGTGCGGGCTGGGCGGCAACGGAGAATACACGCTTTGCGAGAGCTGCTTGCCGGCTTCCGCAAGTTTATTTCCGTCGTCAGCCGGATTTCGATCAAAATGGGCTTTCAATGCAATCTATGGGCGGCATCGCTTAGTATTCGGGTTTGAAATTGTATTTTCACGCGTGGACTGGAGTCCTATCAAAAGCCATATCGATCAATGAGATAGGCGCCAGAAATAATTCCCGCGGAATTGCCCTCGAATTCGACTTCGCAGAAAAGCGAAGATGTGTATTTTCCGGTCTTGCGTCGTCTTTGATGCGCCTTGCCCCTCTTGGATAGGAACATCGCAAATGTCTGGTTCGACTGGCCCGGAGTCTCCGGGAGCGCCAGAGCTTTGCCTGCCGCCGGAACAGCAGAAGCCCTACCTCACGACGCGCGAAGCGAGCGCTTATCTCACGCATTCCCTCGGGGCGAAGACCGCGACTGCCACGCTGGAGAAGCTTCGCTGCGTCGGTGGGGGGCCGGTCTGTGCTCTACGCCCGCGAGGAGCTCGATCGGTGGGCGCGGGCCCGTCTGTCGCCGAGCTTCACCAGCACTGCTGCCGTTGCCTGATGGGGATGACGTGATGGCCCCGCATCTCGCCCTCCCGGAGCACACCGAACCCGATCGGATCGACTTCGGCCGGGTCAACCGGGCGGCCTTGCCGATGTTGCCGGCGCTGGTCTCCCGCTGGCTGTCGGAGGGCCGGCGGGAGGGCAATGAATGGGTGGCCCGCAATCCGACCCGCGCCGATCGCCACCCCGGGTCCTTCCGCATCAATCTCCGCACAGGCCGGTGGAGCGATTTCGCCACCGGGGACGCCGGCGGCGATCCGGTCTCGCTGGCGGCCTATCTCTCAGGAACCGGGCAGACCGAGGCCGCCCGAAGCCTTGCCGCCATGCTCGGAGTGTCGACCCATGAATGAGATGTTCGCGCCGCTCTCCGGAGACGAGCTGGCCATTGCCAGGAAGACGACCCCGAAGACCCGCACGAAGGCCGCCATCGTGCCGGTTCCCGATGATGCCCCGCCGATGGCGTTCCGCCACCCGAAACATGGCGCACCGGCCCATGTCTGGCCCTATCACGAGGCGCAAGGGCGCCGCGTCGGCTATGTCTGCCGCTGGGATTTCACCGACGCCGCGGACAATCCGGCCAAGGAGATCCTGCCGGTGACCTTCTGCGATCTGGGCAACGGCCACGCGGGACTGGCGCGCGAAGGGCATTCCGGCGCCGCGCCCGCTCTTTGGTCTGCCGGAGATCCTCGCCCGGCCCGCGGCGCCCGTTCTCGTCACGGAAGGCGAGAAGACCCGGGATGCCGCGGCCGTGCTGTTCCCCGACTGGGTGGTGACGACGCCGGCCCATGGCGCGAAGAGCCCGCATCTGACGGACTTTGCGGTTCTGGCCGGCCGGACTGTCATCATCGCCACCGACCATGATGCTGCTGGCCAGAGCTATGGCGACCGGGTGTTCGAGCTGGCCCGGACTGCTGGAGCGACCTCCATCCAGCACCTCCCCCCGGATCGGCTGGGGGCCTGGATCTGGCGGGAGGGCGAGAAGGTGCTGCGCGACGGGCCGGTGCCGGATGGCTGGGACCTGGCCGACGCGCTGGCCGAGGGCTGGAGCGCCGACGCGGTGGCTGCTCTCCGGGACGATCCGGCCTTCCTGCCGCCCTACCAGGATGCGGCGACACGGGAGACGGCCCGGCGTCGGGAGGCTGGCGAGCCGGAGGAGCTGGCGCGCTGGCCGTTCAGGGTGGTCGACACCGGGGTGGAGCGTCGGGTTGAACAGAAGGAGGATGGCGTCACGATCCTGAGCTGGCGCTGGTTCTGTTCCGTGCTTGAGGTGGTGGCTGACACCCGCAGCACGGACGGCGAGGACTGGGGGCGGCTTCTCCGCATCGTTGATCGGGATGGCCGCGCCAAGGAATGGGCGATGCCGATGTCCATGCTGGCCGGCGATGGCACAGCCTATCGGGAACGCCTCCTGTCCCTCGGCCTTGTGATGGCGCCGGGAAAGTTCGCCCGCGAGGCGTTGCACGAATATATCTCGACCGCGCGGCCGGGCGAGAAGGCGCGGGCCGTGACGGCGCTTGGCTGGTCGGGCGGGAACTTCGTGCTGCCGCGCCAGACCTTCGGCGATCAGACCGGTGAGCGGATCCTGTTCCAGTCCGATGGCGGGCTTGAGGATCCGTTCCGCAAGGCTGGTACGCTGGCCGACTGGCAAGACCGCATTGCCCGCCCGGCGATCGGCAATAGCCGGCTGGTGTTTGCGCTCTCGGCGGCCTTCGCGGGGCCGCTCCTGCATCTGACCGGGGCCGAGGGCGGTGGCTTCCACTTCCGGGGTGGTTCGTCGATTGGCAAGACGACGACGCTGCAGGTCGCGGCATCGGTTTGGGGTGGCCGGGACTTCATCCGCACCTGGCGGGCGACGTCCAACGGGCTCGAAGGGGCTGCCGCCATCCACTCCGACACCCTACTGCTGCTGGACGAACTCAAGGAAATCCGGGCCGAGGATGCCGGCGCGACCGCCTACATGCTGGCCAACGGGCAGGGCAAGACCCGGGCCGGGCGCTCGGGAGAGGCGCGTCGGCCGGTGCGCTGGCGCGTCCTGTTTCTCTCCACGGGAGAGCTGGGCCTTGCCGACAAGATCGCCGAGGATGGGCGCGGGCGGCGGGCAGCGGCGGGACAGGAAGTGCGTGTCGTTGATATTCCCGCCGATGCCGGCGCGGGCCTTGGCATCTTCGAGGCCTTGCAGGGTGCGCCCTCGGCCGATGCGTTCGCTCGGGCGCTGAAGGAAGCGACCACCGCCCGGCACGGTCATGCCGGCAGCACCTTTCTCGACTGTCTGACCCGGGATGTCGCAACGGTTGAGCCTGTTGTGCGGCAGTATGTTGCAGAGTTCCTTGCCGAGGTCTGCCCGCCGGGGGCCGACGGACAGGTGAGCCGGGTGGCGGCCCGCTTTGCACTGGTTGCGGCCGCGGGAGAACTGGCGCGCGCCTATGGCGTGCTGCCCTGGGCCGAGCATGTGGCTAGCAGCGCCGCAACCCGGTGCTTCATGGACTGGCTTTCGGCGCGCGGCGGGATCGAGCCGGCCGAGGAGCGGGAGGCGGTAGCGACAGTGCGGCGCTTCATCGAGGCGCATGGCACCAGCCGGTTCGAGCCGATGGGCGAGCTTGCGCGCACCGATGACGCCGATGCGCTTCGGGAGCGGACAATTAACCGCGTCGGGTTCCGGCGCAGATGCGCCAATGGCGGCGTCGAGTATCTGGTGCTGCCGGAGGCATGGAAGAGCGACGTGTGCATCGGACAGGATCCGGTGGCGGTGGCGCGGGCGCTCCTGAAGCGCAGCCTCCTCACTCCGGGCAGCGGAGGCAGGGTCCAGAATCTCCAGCGCCTTCCCGGCTTTCCGTCACCGGTGCGCTGCTACCTTATCCCGCCGGCGATCCTCGGGGATCGGGATGCCTGATCTGGGTGGGTTTGCCGCTCTTGCCCGCAGCAACCCGCAGGCGCGTCCGGCTTGTAACCCGTGTCACCCGCGGCACGAGCCGGAGGGGGTACAGAAAATCTCTCGTCTCAACAGGGATGTAACCCCTGTGTCCGCAGTCGCCAGAAAAGAGGGAACCTGTCGCGCATTGACGCGTGACGACGCCCTCGATGCCTTCGAGGAGCGGGCGGCTATTCTGGAGTTTGACGGCGGTCTTTCGCGCACGGAGGCCGAGGAGCGCGCCCATCGGGAGATTGCCGCCGGTCTGCCCGCACGATCGGACTGATCCCGCGGCGTCACGGCTCCTCATCCCGAGAAGCGAAGTTCCTTGCACCTGGCGCCGCGATGCGCGTGCTGCCGGGGCCATATCCGCCATACCCTGTCATCCAGACGCGCGGCTGTGCCCCAGGTGGGCGAGCGCGGGGATCCAGTCTGCTTCTGCAATCCGGCTTGCTGGGTGTAACCAGCTGTAACCAGTGCGGAATGCGCGCTGGTTACAGAAATAGACACGCCTGATCAAAGGCGTAACCACTGTAACCGCCTGTAACCAGCAAAACGCGAGACACCCGACAAATTTGCCGGCCGATGCCGATGTGCAGAAGGCAGGCGCGCGCCCGCCAAAGGCCACTTCGGAGAGCCCAGGCCCCCAAATCCGGAGTCACAAGGGAGATGGTGTTTTCCGCCGCGCGGTGACTCTGTGGTGACTCAGATTTTTGAAGGATTGCGGCGATCACATCTAACCGCTTGATTTTGCTGGCGCATCCGACAGGATTCGAACCTGTGACCTCTGCCTTCGGAGGGCAGCACTCTATCCAGCTGAGCTACGGATGCATCCGCAACAGAGGCAAATAAGCCTCCTCGCGTGGGTCGACGCCGGGGCCGACCGCGTGGAAGCGTCTATAGCCGAAGCCGCCGTCGAGAGCAATGGGCAATCGCGCCGGCTGTGGATCATCCGGGAAAAGGTCCCGCGGGCCCACACCGCCCCCCTCACCGGCGCTCTCCGAACCCCGGAAATGCGGGACGGGACAGTCAGGCCCCTCCCCCCGCTCCCGGACACATGTGGGAACCGGATGCTCTTCCGGAGCCCCGCTTTCCGGCGCCAGAGTGATCGGCAGTGGCGCCGCCCCGCCATGAGCACACGGGCAACAGCCGCCCGAAGCCGCCAGACCGCGTCGGCACCACGCAAAAGAAAAGCCCGGCCCCCGTCTGGCGGGGGCCGGGCCGGAGGGCGGACGTGCCGCCCCCGTCATTTCGGTCCTGTCGCCCCAAGAGAGGGGCTCCCCGGCCGCGATCAGGCGGCCGGGGGCCGGATCACTTGCCGAGCTTCTGGTTGCGCGCGGCCAGCAGACGCAGACGCAGCGCGTTCAGCTTGATGAAGCCGGCGGCGTCCTTCTGGTCGTAGGCGCCAGCGTCGTCCTCGAAGGTAACGATGCGGCTGGAATAGAGCGAATAGGGGCTGGAGCGGCCGATGATGATGACGTTGCCCTTGTAGAGCTTCAGCCGCACCGTGCCGGTCACCGGCTCCTGGGACTTGTCTATGAGAGCCTGAAGCATCTCGCGCTCCGGGCTGAACCAGAAGCCGTTGTAGATGAGCTCCGCATAGCGCGGCATCAGCTCGTCCTTCAGGTGGCCGGCGCCGCGGTCCAGCGTCAGCGACTCCATCGCCCGGTGAGCGGCGTGCAGGATGGTGCCGCCGGGGGTCTCGTAGATGCCGCGCGACTTCATGCCGACGAAGCGGTTCTCGACCAGATCGATGCGGCCGATGCCATTTTCCTTGCCGAGCGCGTTGAGGCGCGTCAGCAGGGTGGCCGGCGACAGGATCTCGCCGTCGATGGAGACGGCATCACCGGCCTCGAAACCGATCTCGATGATGGTCGGCTTGTCCGGCGCTTCCTCGGGGGAAACCGTGCGCTGGAACACATAGGCCGGCGGCTCCTCGGCCGGATCCTCCAGCACCTTGCCCTCGGACGACGAGTGCAGCAGGTTGGCGTCGACGGAGAAGGGGGCCTCGCCCACCTTGTCCTTGGCCACCGGGATCTGGTTCTTCTCGGCGAAGTCGATCAGGTCGGTGCGGGACTTGAACTCCCATTCGCGCCAGGGCGCCACGACCTTGATGTCGGGCTGCAGCGCATAATAGGACAGCTCGAAGCGCACCTGATCATTGCCCTTGCCGGTGGCGCCATGGGCGACGGCATCGGCACCGACCTTGCGGGCGATCTCGATCTGCTTCTTGGCGATCAGCGGCCGGGCGATGGAGGTGCCGAGCAGATACACGCCCTCATAGAGTGCATTGGCCCGCATCATCGGGAACACGTAGTCGCGGGTGAATTCCTCGCGCAGGTCCTCGATGAAGATTTCCTTCACGCCGAGCATCTCGGCCTTGCGGCGCGCCGGCTCCAGCTCTTCGCCCTGACCGAGATCGGCGGTGAAGGTCACGACCTCCGCGCCATAGGCGGTCTGCAGCCACTTCAGGATGATGGAGGTGTCGAGACCGCCGGAATAGGCGAGGACGACTTTACGGATCTCGGATGGGGCTGCCATGATGCTCTCGCGTTCGTTCCCGTGGCGCCCGGAGCGCACCGATCTGTCAACCGGCCTCCGGGGTTCGCGTCGGGCCGCACTCTAGAGCAATTTCCGGCGCCGGGGACAAGGCGGGAAACACCGATCCGGCCGGAATTCCGACCGGATCCCCGTTCTGCCGCCTGATCGGGCCGGGTCGCGGCGTGTCAGTCGTCCTCGCCGGGGGCGCGCGCCGCCAGCTTCTTCACCAGCGCCACCACTTCCGCATGGGCCGGGTTGCGGGGATCCGCCAGCTCGGCCTCGGTGTGGCTGCCGGCCAGACTGGACAGCCGCGTCAGGGTGCGCAGGCGCTGGCGCCGGATGATCTGCAGATTGGTGGGCGCATAGCGGAACAGCACCCGGCTCAGCTGCCCTTCGCCCAAAAGCCGGTTCAGCTCGCTCACCGAGGTGTAGATGAGGAAGAGCACGAAGATCCACGCCTGGATGAAGACGAAGCGGTGCCAGTCCAGATCTTCCAGCTGGCCGGCGATGAAGCCCAGCACCTGGTGATCCTTGAAGATATAGTGCACCCAGCCTTCCAGCAGCCGGGCGATGAAGACGAAGGCCCAGTAGACCACGGCCTTGAACAGGATCGGCTGGATCAGCGGTGCCCGGTCGAAGCGGCGCAGGAAGGGCATCTTGTCGGCCACCAGAACGGCCTTGCCGATGACGAGCGCCGCCATGATCGCCGCCAGATAGGGGATGGTGGCCAGCATCTCCTCGCGCAGCAAGAGCTTCTGCGTCGCCAGCACGAAGCAGAAGCCGATGGCGAAGAAGAGTGTGGCCGGCAGCGCATGCCGCACCTCGTGCAGCACGAAGGCTGCGATCCGCTGGATCCGGTTTGCCATGGATGCCCGTTCCCCAATCCCCTGATGCCGCGCGCCGAGGGCCTGTTGCACGCGCGAAGATAGAGTGTGCCCCTCCCCCCCGGGAAGAGCCGCCGGCAGCGGAGTCCGTGGTCATGTTGACGCTGGCTGACCACCGGCTCGCCCCCCTCGATTGCCGAAGCCCGCCCCGCGCGCGCCGAGACGCCTTAGAATGCCAGAACATTCTTATTTTTCAATTATGTGCACCAGGTGCTCAAAAGGCCGTTTGAGGTTTCTCTTGGCAGGCCTGCGCACCTAATATGCAAACCGTTCAAAATGAAAAACACGGCCGGGAAGGGAGGAAGGCGCAGTCAAACGCGATCGTCTGACAGCTTCCACGGCCGAGGAAATCGTCATGCCCATCATGCTCAAGTGCCTTTCGCACACGCCTCTGCGTGGTCTGAATGATCCCGGCGCGGATGTCGTTGCGGAAGTCGATGACGTCATTGCTCGTGCGCGTGCCGATGTGGAGGAATTCGATCCGGAGCTGATCGTTATCTTCGCACCGGACCACTATAACGGCCTTTTTTACGACCTGATGCCGCCCTTTGTGATCGCCACGGCGGCGGACTCGGTCGGCGACTACATGACCCAGCTGGGACCGCTCTCGGTCGACAGCGAGATGGCGCTGAAGATGATGCGCTTCATCCTGGATCAGGATGTGGACATCGCCCTCTCCCACCGGCTGCAGGTGGATCATGGCTGCACCCAGACGCTGGAAGAGCTGACCGGCAGCCTGACCCGCTATCCGGTGGTGCCGATCATCATCAATTCCGTCGCCCCGCCCTTTGCGCCCTACCGGCGCATCCGCAAGCTCGGTGAGGCCGTCGGCAAGTTCATCGCCACCCTCGGCGACAAGCGCGTGCTGATCGTCGGCACGGGCGGTCTCTCCCATGAGCCGCCCGTGCCCCTGCTCGACGGCGCGCCGGAAGCGATTGCCGAGTTCCTGATCTGCGGCCGCAACCCGACGCCGGAAGCCCGCGCCGCCCGCCAGGCCCGCACCATTGCCGCCGGCAAGATCTACGGCACGGAACTCAGCCAGCAGACCCCGCTCAACGTCGAGTGGGACGAGGCCTTCATCGAGCTGCTGCTCTCGGGCGCGCTCGACAAGGTCGATGACTTCTCGATTGAGGAAATCTCGAAGGAAGCCGGCCGGTCCACCCATGAAGTGCGCACCTGGGTCGCCTCCTTTGCTGCCCTCGCGGCGGCCTCCTCCAGCGGACGCTACACCGCCCGCCGCGATTACTACCGTCCCATCAATGAATGGATCGCCGGCTACGGTGTGATGAGCGCCGACCCGAGCTGAGCGTCACACCAGCCCGCCCGATCCAGAGATCCTTGCCAGGAGAACCAGCAATGCTGGACCAGTCGAAGACCATCCCCACCGAAGCCGAGATCGTTGCCCGCGCCGAAGCCATGATCCCGTGGCTGCGCGACAAGGCCGATGCGGTGGAGAAGGCGCGCATGGTGCCGGAAGACACCATCGCGGCCTTCAAGGAGGCGGGCTTCTTCCGCATCCTTCAGCCCAAGCGCTGGGGCGGCTACGAGATGAGCCCCAACGTGCTGAACAAGGTGCTGATGCAGCTGGCCCGCGGCTGTCCCTCCAGCGCCTGGAACGTGATGGTGCTCGGCGTGCACCCGTTCGAGGTCGGCCTGCTTGAGCCCGTCTGCGGCGACGAGCTGTGGGGCGAGGACAACAGCAAGCTGGTGTCCTCCTCCTATGCCCCGTTCGGCACCGTCAAGGCGGCCGAGGGCGGCTATGTGCTGAACGGCGAGTGGCTGACCTCGTCGGGCTGCGACCATGCCGAAGGCGGCGCCTTCCTCGGCGGCCGCCTGATGGAAAATGGCGAGATGGTCTTCCGCTCCTTCTGGGTCCAGCGCTCGGACTTCGAGATCGTCGATGACTGGTATGTCGTCGGTCTCGCCGGCACCGGCTCCAAGAAGCTCCTCGTGAAGGACGTCTTCGTTCCGGCCTACCGCAGCCACGTCATCGCCGCCTATGGCGAGGAGACCCACGGCAAGGTCGCCAACCTCTACAAGATGCCGTTCTTCTACGTGTTCTATGCCGCGGTGTCGTCGGTCATCGTCGGCATGGCCCAGGGCATGGTCGATCTCTACGTCGACCACATGAAGCCCCGCCAGAACCTGAACCAGGCGGTGGGTGCTGCGGTCAACGACCCGTTCATCAAGAACCGTCTGGGTGAGGCCGTCGCCAAGATCACCGGTTCGGCCGCCCGCATCCTCATGAACACCGACGAGGCCTACAGCTATGCCGCCCGCGGCGAGCTGGTGCCGACCGATGTCCGCGTCCGTCACTTTGCCACCAACCAGTTCACCGGTGGCGAGTGCTTCGAGGCCGCGCACATGATCTTCAAGAAGACGTCGACCCGCGGCGTGTGGCTGAACAACCCGATGCAGCGCCAGCTGCGCGACATTCTGGTGGGTGCCAACCACATCACCCAGAACCAGGACAACATCGGCGACCTGCTGGGCGGCCAGCTCCTCGGCAACCCGATGCCGGCGGCCAATCCGTTCGGGGTGAAGGCATGAGCCCGGAGATCAACCAGCGTCTGGACTGGACCTGCAACGCGGCCCTGAAGGATCTGCCGACGGTCAGCTCCGACCTGCACAGGGGTGGCATGCGCCACTTCGCGTCGGGCGTGTCGATCATCACGACCCGGGACGGGGAAACCCCCGTCGGCCTGACGGCGACGGCAGTGTGCTCCGTCACCGTCGACCCGCCGCGCATGGTGGTCTTCATCAACAAGAAGGTGATGGCCGCCGACGTGATCCTGAACACCGGCGCCCTGTGCATCAACCAGCTCGGCGCCGATCAGGAGCACATGGCCAAGGTGTTCGCCGGCATGGTGGACGGGGTCTATGGCCCCGCCCGCTTCGAGCACGGCACCTGGTCCACCCGCGTCACCGGCTCGCCGGTGCTGAAGGGCGCCATCGCCAATCTCGACTGCCGCGTGGTCAAGGTGTTCGACGAGAGCACCCACTATGCCTTCCTGTG
Source organism: Segnochrobactraceae bacterium EtOH-i3 (assembly GCA_050689115.1). Classification (GTDB taxonomy): domain Bacteria; phylum Pseudomonadota; class Alphaproteobacteria; order Rhizobiales; family Segnochrobactraceae; genus JBBSSF01. The sequence goes on from JBOGCN010000009.1 coordinate 58,367, forward strand.
CGAAGTGCTCGACGCGTCGGACCCGCCCGGCGGCGACCCGCTCATCTACATGAACGGCGCCTTCCGGAAGCTCCACCCCACCGGCGCCTGATACCAAAGGCCCTTGAAAAGGAGCCTTTGATATTCCGATGCTGATTTCTCATGCTATTGGAGCATATGAGAAATCTGCAGCTCTTCAAGCGCCGGTGCGGTCCGCACCTCGCGCGCTTGGCATGACACCGGAGGGCCGCGGCTGCGGCCCTCCGCTCACGCATGTCCGGCTTTCCCATGCCCCCGGGAAAGGCCGGGTCTCTGCATTTCTTCCGCGCCGTGATGCAGCCATCCGGCGGAGCTGGGATGACATGACCAAGACGTTCACCGAAGCCGAGACCAGCCGTTTCGTCCGCATCCTTGAGGGTGAGGCCGAGCTCAACATCCACTACAACGACTGCGATCCGGGCAACGCCCGGGCGACCGTGGTGATGCTGCACGGCTCCGGCCCCGGCGCCTCGGGCTGGGCCAACTTCAACCGCAATATTTCCCCGCTGACCGATGCCGGCTACCGGGTGATCCTTCTCGACTGCCCGGGCTGGAGCAAGAGCGACACCATCGTCTCCACCGGCTCGCGCTCCCACCTCAACGCCCGGATCCTCAAGGGTCTGTGCGATGCGCTGGGTCTGGAGAAGATCCACATCCTCGGCAACTCCATGGGCGGCCATTCCGCCGTGGCCTTTGCCCTCGACAACCCGGCCCGGGTTGGCCGGCTCGTCCTCATGGGCGGCGGCACCGGTGGCGCCAGCGTGTTCGCGCCGATGCCGACCGAAGGCATCAAGCTGCTGAACGGCCTCTACAAGGCGCCGACGATCGAAAACCTCAAGAAGATGATGAACATCTTCGTTTACGATCCGTCTGACCTCACCGAGGAGCTGTTCCAGACCCGTCTCGCCAACATGCTGAAGCGGCAGGACCATCTGGAAAACTTCGTGAAGAGCCTGGAAGCCAACCCGAAGCAGTTCCCGGATTTCGGGCCGCGCCTGGGCGAAATCTCGGCGCCGACCCTCGTCATCTGGGGCCGCAACGACCGCTTCGTGCCGATGGATGCGGGCCTGCGCCTGATCGCCGGCATCCCGAACAGCGAGCTGCACGTGTTCAACAACTGCGGCCACTGGGCCCAGTGGGAGCATGCGGACTCCTTCAACGCCCTCGTGCTGCAGTTCCTGGCGCGCTGAGGCAACGGCGGGGGCTCTGGAGGGGAGACCCCGTCCGGGCGGACCGGCCAGCCGGTCCGCTGATCACGACCGACCCGGCTGGCGGCGGCGGACACTCCTGTCCGCCGCCACAGCCATATCGGACCACGCGCACGACATGCGGACAGCACCCGTGCGCCACAAGAGCATGAGACTTTCCCGTTCTCCTTGAAAGCAACGGGGTACTCATATCGCAAATAGCGGAGGGCTGCCGGTCTTGAGATCGGCGGCACGTAGTCTGTTCGTGCCTTCTGCCGGGTCCGCGTGCACCAGAACGCCGGCCGGGGAGGCACAGGACCGGGCCTGGGAGGGCCCGGAAGTCCAGGGAGGAAGTGGATGACTGTTGCCGTGCCGTCGAGCACGACCGGGAGCCGGGCGCTCTTGTTCGTTTTTCTGGCCGCCATGATCGAAGGCTTCGATCTTCAGGCGGCGGGCGTTGCCGCACCGAAGATCGCCCCGGTCTTCAATCTCACGCCGCAGCAGATGGGGCTGTTCTTCTCCTCGGCCACCTTCGGCCTGATGTTCGGGGCGCTGGGCGGCGGCTACACCGCCGACAAATGGGGCCGCCGCACCGGCCTCATCATCGCCCTTCTGGCCTTCGGTCTCGCCTCTCTGGCCACGGTGTTCGCGACCTCGGTCGACCAGCTCATCGTGCTGCGCTTCATCACCGGCGTGGGCCTTGGCGGCGCGCTGCCGAACCTGGTCGCCATCTCCTCGGAAGCGGTGCCGCCGGAGCGGCGTGGCCGCGCGGTGGCGCTGATGTATGCCGGCATGCCGCTGGGCGCGGCTGTCGCCAGCCTCGTCGCCCTGCTCGACTTCCACGGCAATGACTGGCGCACGATCTTCATCGTCGGCGGCCTGATGCCGATCCTGCTGGTGCCGGCCCTGCTCGTCGGCCTGCCGCCCCTCAAGATCAGCCGCATCCACCACAAGATGAGCAGCTCGTGGAGCAGCGTGTTCCGTCCGGATGCGCTCCTCACCACGATCCTGCTGTGGGCGGTGTTCTTCCTCGGCCTGATGGTGGTCTATCTGCTGATGAACTGGCTGCCGCAGCTTCTGGTCTCCAGCGGCTTCTCGCGCAGCGAAGCGTCGCTCGCCATGATCCTCTACAGCCTCGGCGGCGTCGGCGGCAGCCTGCTCGGCGGCCGGGTGCTCGACAGCTCCTGGCGCAAGCGCGCGATCACCCTGCTCTATGTCTTCGTCTGCGGCGCTATCGCCCTGATGGCCCTGCTGCCGCCGGTACTGGCGCTGGTGCTCATCGCGGTCACCCTCACCGGTGTCGGCGTGCTGGCGGTGCAGTCGATCCTCTATGGCATCGCCCCCCAGTGCTATCCGTCGGAAATCCGCGGCACCGGCGTCGGCCTCGTGGTCGCCATCGGCCGTCTCGGCTCCATGGCGGGCCCGCTGCTGGCCGGCGTCATGGTCGCCTATGGCAGCACCCCGTCGTCGACGATGCTGATGATGGTGCCGATCCTCGTCATCTGCGGTCTGGGCACCCTCCTCCTCGTCACCCGCTTCAAGGCGGTTGCGTAAATAGTCCGCCGGCTCCCCGGAGGGCCGGCCGTCCGATCCACCGCCTCAGCCGCCCCGGCAGCCCGCGCTGCCGGGGCGGTGTCTTTTTGCCTGCAGGCACCGGAGCCCGGCCCGTCCGGAAATCCCCTGCGGCACCCGCGGGTGAAATTTCCCCTCCCGGCCAGAGGGATGCGAATATCCCCGGATCGCCGGGTGCAGGGCCGGCCCGCACTCTCTCGCCGGAACCACTGGAACTCGCCTGCCCGGCTCCCCATATGGGCGCCATATCCGTGGCCGTTTCCGGCCGGAATGGACCTGATGAGGGGGAGAGAACGCGAATGTCCACGATGAAGACCACGAGACCCGGGAAGGGACCGCGCGCCGTCATCGTCGGCCTGTTTGCGCTCCTGATGGCCGTCGCGCCGCTCTCGGATGCGTTTGCCCGGGCCGGTTCGCGCAGTGGCGGCAGCTTCGGCAACCGCGGCGCCATGACCAACACCATGCCGCGCACCACGCCGACGGCCCCCAATCAGGCCTCGCCGCTGGCGCCCTCGCCGGGTGTTGGCCAGCAGGCGCCGCGGCCGGGCATGGCGACGCCGGCCGCTGCCCAGCCCAAGCGCGGCCTGTTCGGCGGCGGCTTCATGGGCGGCCTGCTCGGCGGCCTGTTTGCCGCCGGCCTGTTCGGCATGCTGTTCGGCGGCGGCTTCGGCGCCGGCCTGGGCGGCTTCGCCTCCATCCTCGGCCTGCTGCTGCAGGTCGGCCTGATCGTCGGTCTGGTGTGGCTGGCCATGCGCTTCTTCCGCGGCCGCCAGCAGAACGGCCCGGCCACCGCCGGCGCCGGCCCCCTGGGCAACATGGGTCAGGCCCGCACCATGGGCGGCGGCATGGGCGGCAGCCCGTTCGGCTTCGGCGGCGGCGCTGCGCCCAAGCCCCAGCCGATCACCCTGGACGCCCAGGACTTCGACCAGTTCGAATCGACCCTGAAGGCCGTTCAGGACGCCTATTCCCGCGAGGACATCGCCACCCTGCGCCGGCTGTGCACGGCGGAAGTGGCCGGCGTGTTCGAGCAGGAAATCGCCCAGAACACCGAGGCCGGCGTGCGCAATCTCGTCTCCGACGTCACCCTGCTGCAGGGCGACCTCTCGGAAGCCTGGCGCGAAGGCAGCATCGACTATGCCACCGTCGCCATGCGCTTCGGTTTTACCGACCGGACCGTGAACCGGGTCACCGGCCAGATGGTCGATGGCAGCGACCAGCCCCAGCAGGCCGTGGAGCTGTGGACCTTCCGCCGCGCCGCCGGAACCCGCTGGGCGCTTTCCGCAGTGCAGCAAGCCGGCTGACAGCCGGCCTCCCTCACGCTATCCTCGTCCGGACGTTGTGCTGCCGGCCTCTCGGGCCGGCAGTCGGACGGGATGCGGCAGGCGGGGCGTCATTGTCCCGTCAAGCGTCATTGTCCCGTCACTGGCATCAGCGTTGCTAGACAACCGGACCGGACGACCAGAGCGCGCCCCGGGCACCACCCGTGGCGCGCCTTTTTGCCCGTTCCGGCGCCAGACCGGGCCAAAACTGCTCTGAGGGGAGAACCACCACCATGACCACGGATGCCGGGGCGCCCGTTCAGCACACGGAAATGGACGCCGAACGCGCCGTCGCCCAGACCGAACAGACAGCCATCAGCAGCACGACTCTCGTGCGCTCGGAAGTGGCCGACCATATCGGCACGCTTTATCTCGACAACGGCGCCAAGCGGAACGCCCTCAGCCATGCGCTTCTCGATGAAGTCATGCTGACGCTGGAGGGCTTCAAGGCCCAGGGCGTGCGCGTCGTCATCCTGCGCTCGGCGCCGGGACACTCCGTCTGGTCGTCGGGACATGACATCCGCGAACTCCGGGCCGATCATGGCGATCCGCTCGGCTATGCCAACCCGCTGGAGCGCACGCTGCGGGCGATCCGGGCCTTCCCGGCGCCGATCATCGCCATGGTGCACGGCACCGTCTGGGGCGGCGCGGTGGATCTGGTGCTGTCCTGCGACATGATCGTCGCCGATGACAGCGCGTCCTTCGCCATCACCCCGGTGAATATCGGCCTGCCCTACAACACCACGGGCCTGCTGCACTTCCTCGGCCGGCTGCCGCTCAATCTCATCAAGGAAATGTTCTTCACTGCCGCCCCCATCAAGGCGGAGGAGGCATCGCGCTGGGGCCTCGTCAACTATCTGGTGAAGGAAGAGGAGCTGGACAGCTTCACCCACACGCTTGCCACCGGCATCGCCATGAAGGCGCCGCTGGCAATTGCCGTGGTGAAGGAGCAGCTGCGCGTGCTGACTGACTTCCAGCCGATCGCCGCCCAGGTGTTCGAGCGCATCCAGGACATGCGCCGCGAAGTGTTCGACAGCCACGACTTCCAGGAGGGGCTTCAGGCCTTTCTGGAAAAGCGCAAACCGGTGTTCCGGGGCGAGTGAGCCTCCCGCTCCCCGCAAAAGAAAAGGCCGCGCCGGCCGGTGTCCCGGCGGCGCGGTCCGATTTCCTGTCCCCGTCCCCCGACGGGGACAGCGGATCGCTCCGGTCAGGGAACGTAGGTCAGCGTCATCGACGAGATGCCGGCGGCGATGTTGAAGCCTTCCTGCACCTGGGTGGACAGCGGCTGCAGGGCGATCGACTTCTCGAAGCCGCCGAGGAGCACGTTGGCGCCAAGGCCCACGGTCACGGTCGCTTCAGCCGAGAGGCCACCATACTGGCCGGCCAGACCACCGGGCACCACCTTGTTGGTCGGGGCCAGCACGCCCCAGACGATCTGGGCGGCCTTGGTCTCGCCGATGTCGATGCCGAACTCGGAGATCGTGCCGGAATAGGTCTGCTCCGGAGCGCCACCGGCCGGCTTGAACGTGCAGGCGAGCGACGTCGTCGAGCCGATGATGAAGCCGAGATTCTTGCCTTCGCGGCAGGACAGCACGCCGATGTTGATCTTGTCGGAGGCGAAGGCCGGCGCGCTGGCAGCCACGCCCGCCGCCACGAGGGCCGCAACGGCAATCAGTTTCTTCATGGACATGAGGTTCCCCCGGGGAAAGCGCACGGCCGGCAAGGCTGGCCCGCCGCGCTTGGGTCACAGGGCCGGCTGTCCTGTTCGGTCCAGTCGCCCGCTCTCTTATCCCCCGGCCGTCCGCCTCGCGCAAGACACGAGGCCGGGGGCCGGTATTTCTCCCGAGAAGCGAACGGGTGCCGCCGCCCTCCCGAGACGCCCCGCGATCAGTGCCGGCTCGCCTGATTGGACGGCGGCAGGATCTTGCCGGGGTTCATCAGCCCGCGCGGATCAACGGCGTGCTTGAGGGCCGCCATCAGCTCCAGGGCGACGTCACCATGCTCGGCCCGCATGTAGCCGATCTTGCCGGTGCCGATGCCATGCTCGCCGGTGCAGGTGCCATCCACCGAGATGGCCTTTTCCACCATGGCGCGGTTGATCGCCGCCACCTCCTCCAGCTCCGACGGGCAGGCCGGATCGACGGCGAAGACGACATGATAGTTACCGTCGCCGACATGGCCGAGGATGAAGGCGGGAATGGCGGAGCGCGACAGCAGCTCCCGGGTGAAGTGGATGCACTCGCCGAGCTTCGACACCGGCACGCACACATCCGACGACCAGCCCTTGCAGCCCGGCCGCTGGGCGATCACGGCATAGAACGCGTGATGGCGCGCCTTCCACAGCTTCGCCCGGTCCTCGGCCGAGGTGGCCCACTGGAAATCCGCGCCGCCATGTTCGGCCACGATCTCGCGCACCATGGCCACCTGCTCCTCCACGATCGCCGCGGCGCCGTGGAACTCGAAGGCGAGGGTGTCGGCCTGCGCCAACGCCGTATGGGAGTAGGAGTTGACGGCGCCGACCAGGGCGCGGTCCATCAGCTCCATGCGGGCAACGGGAATGCCGAGCTGGATGATGGAGATGGCCGCGCCGACGGCATCATCCACATCGGGGAAATGGCAGAGCGCGGCCGAGATGGTCTCGGGGATGCCATAGAGGCGGAGCGTGATTTCGGTGATGATGCCGAGGGTGCCTTCGGCGCCGATGAAGAGGTGCGTCAGGTCATAGCCGGCCGCCGACTTGCGGGCGCGCCGCGCCGTGCGCACGATGCGGCCATCGGGCAGAACCACGGTGAGGGAGAGCACATTCTCCCGCATGGTGCCATAGCGCACCGCATTGGTGCCCGAGGCCCGGGTGGAGGTCATGCCGCCGATGGAGGCATTGGCGCCGGGATCGACGGGAAAGAACAGGCCCTGATCGCGCAGATAGGCGTTCAGCTGCTCCCGCGTCACCCCCGGCTCGACGCTGCAGTCGAGATCCTCGGGGTTGACCGAGAGCACGCGGTTCATGCGCGAGAGATCCACGCACACGCCACCCTGCTCGGCCGAAAGATGGCCTTCCAGCGAGGTGCCGGCGCCGTGGGGGATCACCGGCAGACCGGCCGCCACACAGGCGCGCACGATCTCGGCCACTTCCTCGGTGGTCTCGGGGAAGAGGACGGCATCGGGGGCGATGGTGTCCTGATGGGCCTCGCCGCGACCATGCTGCTCGCGCACGGACGCGGAGGCGGAGAAACGCTCGCCGAAGCGGTCGTGCAGGGCCTGAAGGGCGGGGGAAAGATCAGTCATGGCGCGCCAGTCCCGCAATCTGGGAAATCGGGTCCCCGGGGCTTAAGCCGACAGACGGCCCTTGGCAATGACAGGGCGCACCGGATGGGGATGATCCGCACCCGGAAGCCGGATTTCAGGACGGACGGTCGCGAAAGGCCCGGCGGCGGATGCTATCGCCGCGCTCGGCCGCCGGAAAGGGCGGGCTGACCACCCGCACCCGGTTTCGCCCGGCGCGCTTGGCGATGTAGAGCGCGGCATCGGCATGGGCCAGAACCGTCGTCAGGTCCGCACCATCCCCGGCAGGTGCCACGCCGAAGCTGGCCGTGACCCGCAGCTCCGGCACCCGGGCGGACACCGGCATCTCCGCCAGACGCGCCCGCAGGGTCTCGGCCAGGGTGGCCGCGGCCTCGGGGCCACCTCGGGCCACGCACAGGGCAAACTCCTCGCCGCCCACCCGGCCGACCAGCACGTCCGGCGCCGCCACCCCGTTGAGCAGCGCCCCGCACGCCCGGATCACCTCGTCGCCGACGGCATGGCCGAACGCGTCGTTGATGCGCTTGAAATGGTCGATGTCCATGAGGATCAGCGCCGCCGAGGCCGCCCCTGTCATCAGGAGGGCGTGGACATCCTCCTCCATCCCGCGCCGGTTGGGCAGGCGGGACAGCACGTCGATCCGGGCTTCCTGACGGATCGCCTTCAGCAGCTCCGCCGCCAGCACGGCGAGGAAGACCAGCGCCAGAATCACCTCCAGCATCACCGCACTCACCAGGGTGATGCTGCGATAGATCCCCGCGTCGGTCCGGCCGACAAAGATGAGCGGCAGGATCAGATTGATCACCGCTGCCGCCATGCCGAACAGAATGGCGAAATCAATCGTCGTGCGCCGCAGCCGGGCGAACACCCGGACGAAGGTGACCGCAACGAGGGTGAGCATGGTCAGATGGACGACATAGACCCGGGCGACCAGATCATCCGTTGCCAGCAGATACCAGCTGAACGCCACGGTCCCGGCAAGCGCGATCGCGCCGAAAATCCACACCGGCACCCGCCGGCGATAATAGGTGTGCACGGCCGCACACATGGCCAGCGCCGTGCCGAGGAACAGCCCGTTGCCGAGAAAACGGCCCGGCACCGGCGCAATGGCCCCCGAGGCCAGAGCGAAATCCCGCACCACGAACGCAACGCCACCGACCAGAAAGCCGAGCCCGAACAGCAGCACATGCCGCCGATCGCGATGGTGATACCAGATCACGATCAGCAGAAGCGCAATGAACCCGGCAACCATCGGGCTCAGAAGGGCCATCAGGAGATCACTGGTCATGCACCCTCTCCCGGGAATGCGCCCTGCCTGCGCATCATCCGGTTGAAACCTCGATTGCAGAATGACGGACACCGGAGTCGACTGCCCGGCCGCTCCGGAGGACAGCGAGAGGCCCCCCTGTCCAGTCAACCCGATACAGCTTGATCAGGGAACGGCGCACCCGAGGCCCCGCTCCGGAGAAGAAAAAGTCTCATATTCCGGATATAATTGAAAGTTGCACACTTTCCTAAGACCCGGACCGGCCGCGCCCGCGCCATCCCCGGTCACTTGCCGATGCAGAAGGACGAGAAGATGGCTCCCAGCACCTCTTCCACGTCGATGCGGCCGGTGATGCGGCCGAGCGCGTCGCCGGCCAGCCGCAGCTCCTCGGCGCGCAGCTCCAGCGGCAGGAACTGGCCTTCCACCGCCGCCGTCAGCGCCGACAGCGCCTCCTCCAGCAGCCGCGCCTGCCGGGCCCGCACGATGAGCGCATCTTCGGCTGGCGCCAGACGCTGGGAGGCCGCAGCCGCCAGATCCGTCATCAGCCCGGCCAGACCATCCCCGGTGCGGACAGAAATGCGGTGCTGTACCCCGGCCGGGTCCATGCCATCGGCCCCCGAAAAGGGCGCCGCCTCGTCCCGGTCCGCCTTGGTGACGATGCGCCACAGCGGCGCCGGGCCGGTTTCCAGCGGCGTCGGCGGCGGTGTGGCAGCGTCGGGGGCCTCCAGCCACAGCACGAGATCGGCCTCGGCCGCCCGGCCGAGAGCGCGGCGGATGCCTTCCGCCTCCACCAGCCCCGTGGCCTCGCGCAGGCCCGCGGTATCGGTCAGCACCACCGGATAGCCGGCCAGATCCAGCCGCACCTCGATGAGATCCCGGGTGGTGCCGGCCTCTTCCGAGACGATGGCGACATCGGCCCGCGCCAGCGCGTTCAGCAGGCTGGACTTGCCGGCATTGGGCGGCCCGGCCAGCACCACCTGAAAGCCGCCGGTCAGCCGCTCCGCCAGATCGGCGGCGTTGAGGGCCCGGGACAGATCGGCCGCCAGAGCCGCCGCCTCGTCCCAGGCCGGATCGGCCACCGCCTCTTCAATCTCGTCGGCGTCGGAAAAGTCGATGAGGGCTTCCACCCGCATGCGGATGGCCACCAGCCGCTGGCGCCAGTCCTCGGCCGTCCGGCCCAGCACGCCATCGGCCTGGGCGGCGGCGCGGCGGCGCTGGGCCTCGGTTTCGGCCGCCAGCAGATCGGCGAGCCCTTCCACAGCCGCCAGATCCATCCGGCCGTTGAGGAAGGCGCGGCGGGTGAACTCGCCGGGCTCGGCTGCCCGGGCCTCGGCATGGACCAGCAGCGCCCGGATGAGGGCCGTCACCACGGCACGGCCGCCATGGACATGAAATTCCGCCAGCTCCTCGCCGGTGGCCGTGTCAGGGGCCGGGAAATGCAACACCAGGCCGCGATCGATGAGGACACCGGTCTGCGGATGGCGGATGGCGCGGAGGCTGGCGCGGCGGGGCGCCGGCAGAGCGCCGGTGAGGGCCACCAGCAACTCCGGCACGGCCGGGCCGGAAACCCGCACCACGGCAATGGCCGCCGGCGGCGCGCCGGAGGAAAGGGCAACGATGGTGTCCGGTCTCATGCGGGCCTTCCGGATCGGGTCCGGCGGGGAAGCCGGAGGGCAGGAACGGGTCGTGCAGGCGGGGGCGGCAATCTGCGGACGGGCCCCTTCCATAGCATCTTCCCGGGCGCCGCGAAGACCCCCTGCCCGCGACCCGTCGCCCGGGCGCGCGGATCGGTATAGGGTGGGCCCGCCCCGAGCAGAGGGCGGAGGACGCGCGATGGGCGACAACCGGCTGGGCCATGAAACGAGCCCCTATCTCATCCAGCACAAGGACAACCCGGTGGACTGGCGCCCCTGGGGGCCGGAGGCTCTGGCGGAAGCCCGGGCGACGGGCAAGCCGATCCTGCTCTCCGTCGGCTATGCCGCCTGTCACTGGTGCCATGTGATGGCCCATGAGAGCTTCGAGGATCCCGCCACCGCCGCGCTGATGAACCGGCTGTTCGTCAACATCAAGGTCGACCGCGAGGAGCGGCCGGATGTCGACCAGACCTACATGGCCGCGCTCCATGCCCTCGGCCTGCAGGGCGGCTGGCCGCTGACCATGTTTCTGGCCCCCGATGGCGCGCCGATCTGGGGCGGCACCTATTTTCCGCCGGTGCGCCGCCATGGTCACCCGGCCTTCCGGGAGGTGCTGGAGGCGGTGGCCGCCAGCTTCGCCAGCGAGCCGGAGAAGATCGCCCGCAACCGCTCGGCCCTCCTGAAGGCGCTGGCCGCCCGGCCGGAAGCCCCCGGCGGCGAACCCGGCCCGGCCTTTCTGGAGGCCGCCGCCGAGCGGCTGGCCGGCCTGATGGATCCGGTGAAGGGCGGCCCGCGCGGCGCGCCCAAATTTCCCAATGCCGGCCTGCTGGAGGTGCTGTGGCGCCGGTCCGTGCGGGCCGGCGACGACGCCGCCCGCGAGCTGGTGCGGGTGACGCTGGAAAAGATCTGCCGCGGCGGCATCTATGATCATCTGGGCGGCGGCTTTGCCCGCTATTCCGTTGATGATCTCTGGCTGGTGCCGCATTTCGAGAAGATGCTCTACGACAATGCCCAGCTTCTGCGCCTGCTGACGCCCGCCCACGGCGCCACCGGCGAGCCGCTGTTTGCCACCCGGGTTGCCGAGACCATCGACTTTCTGGTGCGCGAGCTGCGCACCGAAGACGGCGCCTTTGCCGCCAGTCTGGATGCCGACTCCGAGGGCGAGGAGGGGCGCTTCTATGTCTGGACGCCCTCGGAGATCACCGCAACCCTCGGCCCCGATGACGCCGCCCTGTTCTGCGGCGTCTATGACGTCACGCCGGAGGGCAATTTCGAGGGCGCGTCGATCCTCAACCGGCTGGAAAGCCCCCCGCTGGACGACGAGACCGAGGCCCGGCTGACCCAGATGCGCCGGGCACTGCTGGCCGCCCGCGAGGCCCGCATCCGGCCGGGGCGCGACGACAAGGTGCTGGCCGACTGGAACGGCCTGACCATCCGCGCACTGGCCGAGGCCGCCGATGCCTTCCGCCGGGCCGACTGGCTGGCGCTGGCCGAGGAGGCCTACCGTTTTCTCGTCACGACCATGGCGGAGGGCGACCGGCTCGGCCACAGCTTCCGCGCCGGCCGACTGGTGTTTCCGGGCTTTGCCACCGATCAGGCGAGCGTCGGGCTTGCGGCGCTGACGCTCTCCGAAGTCACCGGCCGGGCGGACTATCTGGCCGATGCCATCCGCTTTGCCGATGCGCTGGACCGCGATTTCGCCGCCCCCGATGGCGGGCTGTTCCTGACCGATGGCCGCATCGGCGACCTGCCGGTGCGGCCGCGGGCCCACGCCGATGAAGCGACGCCGGGCGGCGCGGGGCTTGCCGCCGAGCTGGACGCCCGGCTCGCCCTCGTCACCGGGGCCGCCCGCTTTGCCCGCCGGGCCGACACGCTGCTGGCCGCCACCGCTCCGGGCATGGCGCGCAACCTGTTTTCCGCCGCCAGCCTGCTGAACGCGCTGGATACCCGGCTGGCCGCCGAGACGCTGGTGCTGATCGTGCCCGCAGGCGCCAGTGCCGGCGCGCTGAAGGCCGCCGCCCATGCCGCGGCGCGGCCGGGGATGACGGTGCAGGTGCTCTCGCCCGATGCCGCCGCCGGGCTTGCCGCCGATCATCCGGCCGCCGGCAAGGGCGCGATTGACGGCCGGGCAACGGCTTATCTCTGCCGCGGCGCCACCTGTCAGGCCCCGGTGACCGACCCGGCAGCGCTCACCGCGCTTTTCCGTCCCGTGACGGAAGCCGGCGCATTCCCGTGGACGAGCGCCGGGGCGGGTGGCTAAAGTCCGCCCCACGCACCGGGGCCTTCCGGGCTCCCGGCTCCGGAATACCAAAGGTCCTTTGAAAAGGATCCTTCGGCATTCCGGTGCAGATTTCTCATGCCCTTGGGGCATATGGGAAGTCTGCTGCTCTTCAGGGGCATGGTGCGGTCAGCACTTCATGCGCCTGGCATCAGGACATCAGGGGGCCGGCCACCCGGCCCCGACAGGATCTCAGGGAACCGACCATGGGCACGACGCTGACGCTGACCTCTTCCGACGGCTTCACCCTCTCCGCCTACCGGGCCGATCCGACCACGCCCGCCCGGGGCGGCGTGGTGGTGGTGCAGGAGATCTTCGGCGTGAACAGCCATATCCGCTCGGTGGTCGACCGCTTCGCCGCCCTCGGCTATGTCGCCATCGCGCCGGCCCTGTTTGACCGGCTGGAGCCGGGCTTCGAGACCGGCTACACCGCCGCCGACATGCCCCGCGCCATGCAGGCGCTGCAGACCGTGGACAAGGAAAAGGCGCTGCTCGACATCGCCGCCGCCGTGGACGTGCTGAAGGCTGCCGGCCTCAAGGTCTGCGTCACCGGCTACTGCATGGGCGGCATGCTCGCCTTCCGCACCGCCACCCATGTGGACGGGCTGGCCGCGGCATCGTGCTATTATGGCGGCGGCATCGCCAACTTCGCCCATGAAGTGCCGCTGTGCCCGACGGACCTGCATTTCGGCCTCAAGGACAGCCTCATTCCGCCCGAGCAGGTGGCCATCATCAAGGCCGCGCGCAGCGATGTCGGCTATTATTTCTACGACGCCGACCACGGCTTCAACTGCGACCAGCGCGGCTCCTATGATGCCGAAAGCGCCCAGATCGCCTGGGCCCGCACCATCCGCCTGTTCGACAGCGCGACGGCCTGAGGCTCTTCCGCGGCGCCGGCCCCCGCTTTCCCCGAGCGGAAAGCGGGGGCCGCCCGTTTTTTCGCCCGAAACACCGGGCACGGGACAGTTCGGCCGGCGGCATCCTGGATGTTGCCGGGCGGATCCGGGCCAGACGGTCCGGACGGATCTGGGGACGCCCGATGAAGACGGTCTGGCCGCTGCTGCTTGCTCTCCTCGCCACACCGGCCGCTGCCGCCGGCGGCCCGCCTGCCGATCCCGCCGCGCCGGCCAAGACCCTGTTCGGCGCCGTCACCCAGCCCGCGGCGCTGCAGCCGCGGCCGATCGGCACCTATGGGCGGGGCTGTCTCTCGGGCGCCGAGGCGCTGCCCGTCGACGGGCCGGCCTGGCAGGTGATGCGGCTGGAGCGCAACCGCAACTGGGGGCATCCGGCCCTCGTCGCCTTTCTGGAGCGCCTGTCGGCGGCCGCGCCGAAGCTCGGCTGGAACGGGCTTCTGGTCGGCGACATGTCCCAGCCCCGGGGCGGCCCCATGGCCTCGGGCCATGCCAGCCACCAGATCGGTCTCGATGCCGATATCTGGCTGACGCCGATGCCCGATCACCGCCTCAGCCGGGAGGAACGGCGCGACCTCTCCGCCGTCTCGATGCTGAAGGGCGACAGTCTTTATGTCGACCCGTCGCTGTGGTCGGACAGCCGCGCCCGCCTCATCAGGCAGGCGGCGAAGGACCCGGCCGTCACCCGCATCTTCGTCCATCCCGGCATCAAGAAGACGCTGTGCGACTGGGCCGGCGCCGATCGCGCCTGGCTCTCCAAGGTGCGGCCGTGGTGGGGGCACAATTATCATTTCCACGTGCGGCTGGCCTGCCCGGCCGGCGAAAGCGCCTGCAAGGATCAGGACAAGCCGGCCACCGGCGACGGCTGCGGCAAGGAACTCGCGTGGTGGTTCACGGACGAGCCGTGGAAGCCCGCGCCCAAGTCCGACAAGCCGGTGAAGCCGCCGAAGCCCGTCACCCTGGCCGACCTGCCCCCCGCCTGCACCCGGGTGCTGACCGCCCCGCCGAACTGATCCCGCCGGACAGCGGGGCTGCGGGCGGTTCCCCGCGTCGGATGCATATCGCAGCTGCGTTGAAGTGTTCGCGGGTGCACTGGACACTGATCCCTTTTTGTTCCAGAATGTACCCGGTCAACATGCCAGTTCCGGTCGATCCTGACGGACGGTTGGGCATCCGGAAGGCGAGATCCATGCAACGGGCAACGTCCATGTCCTTCAGGGCCGTGTCCTTCAGGGCAGCCGGAGCCGCAGCGAACCGGGTATCCGATCGCCGGTCGCCGGCCTTTTCCCGTGTGCCCCGAAGCGGGCATCGGCGGTGCGTGGCTGCGCCGGTTCTGGCGGGCGCCGTCTGTCTGGCGCTGACCGCGTCGGCGGGTGCCGGCGCCTGTGCGGATGGCGCTGCGGGGCAGCCGGTGCGGATCCGGGATGTGCGGGTGAATGGCAGTGCGGAGATGGTGCCGGCCGAAGGGCCGGTGCTGCGGCTGGCCGGTCTCGTCATCCTGCCGGACGAGTCCGCGGCCGCGGCTGACAGGATCCGCCATCTTGCCGCCGGGGCGCCGCTGCGCGCCACCTATCTCGGCCCCCCGGACCGGCATGGCCGGCAGCCGGTGCGGATCGGGGATCCGGACGCTGCCGACCTCGCCGCGGTGTTGCTCGAATCAGGGCTGGCGGTGCTGACCGGCGAGCTCGATCCCGGCCCGTGCACGACGGCGCTGCAGGCGGCGGAAGCCGCGGCGCGGGCGGCCCGGCGCGGGGTGTGGGCGGGCGGAAATGTCGGCCCCTTTTCCGCCGCGGATCCGGAACTTGCGGCCCGGGCCGGGCGTTTTGCCATTGTCGAGGGGACCGTCCTCTCCACCGGGCAAACAAGCCGGACGCGCTTTCTCAATTTCGGCAGGCACTGGACCCTTGATTTCACCGTGACCATATCGGAAAGCGATCGGCAGGACTTCGTCACCGCGGGGGTTGACCCCGCGACGCTCACGGGAACGCGGGTGCGGGTGCGCGGCTGGCTTCTGTCCCGGAATGGTGGCGCCATGCGCCTCTCCCGTCCAGGGCAGATCGAACGGCTCGGGATGAGCGAGTGAACGGTGCCATGATGGCAGGCATCCGGGGGATGCGCGAACCGGCAACGGCAGGCGTGCAGGAGATCGGCGTGGCGAGAGCGCGTCGGCCGGGGGTGTCCCGTGCCGCGCTGCTTCTGGCTGCCCTGGTGCTGGCCGGGTGCGCCGCGGGCCCGCGCGAACCGACGATCACCATTTCCGAACCCGTGGCCCAGCCCGCTCCGGCACCGGCACCGGCGGCGGCAGCCGCCGCGTCCGAGCATCCGCGGCTGGTGGCGGCCTATGGCGGCGTCTACAACGATCCCCAGGTGGAGCGCGCCATCGCGCGCGCCGTCGGCCGTCTGGTCGCCGGTTCCGATGCCCCGTCCCAGAGCTACCGCATCACCATCCTGAACTCGCCGGCGGTGAATGCCTTCGCCATGCCCGGCGGCTATCTCTATGTGACCCGCGGGCTTCTCGCGCTGGCCAACGACACCTCGGAAGTGGCGGCGGTGCTCGCCCACGAGATGGCCCATGTGACGGCCGACCACGCGGTTGCCCGCCAGCGCCGGGCGGAAGCGGCGGCGGTGGTGACCAAGGTTGCCGCCAACGTCACCCAGGACCAGCAGGTGGCCAAGAGCGCGGTGGCCAAGAGCCAGATGTCGCTGGCCCAGTTCTCCCAGGCCCAGGAGCTGGAGGCGGACGCCATTGGCGTGCGCACCCTCGGGCGCGCCGGCTATGACCCGTTTGCCGCCGCCCGCTTCCTCAATTCCATGGGGCAATATGCCGACCTGAAGACGCCGCGCCGGGATGGCGGGCAGGCGGCCGACTTCCTCTCCACCCATCCGGCGACGCCGGAGCGCATCAACATGGCGATCCGGGCCGCCCGCGGCATCGGCTCGCCAGGCATCGGCTCCCAGGACCGCGATGTCTATCTGAAGAGCCTCGACGGGATGCTCTATGGCGACGACCCGCGCGAGGGCTTCGTCCATGGCCGCTCCTTCCTGCACGCGGAACTTGGCATCGCCTTCACCGCGCCGGCCGGCTTCGTGCTGGAAAACACCGCCCGGGCGGTGCTGGGCACCGATGGCGGCACCATGGCCATGCGCTTCGATGCGGTGGAGCTGTCGCAAGATGTCAGCCTCTCCACCTATCTCGCCTCGGGCTGGGTGAAGGGCCTCATCCCCGACAGCCTCAGGGTGACCGAGGTGGACGGCCTCCAGGCGGCCACCGCCTCGGCGATCGCCGACAACTGGTCCTTCCGCATCGCCGTGGTGCGCGAGGGCGTGCACGTCTTCCGCTTCATCTTCGCCACCGCCAACCCGACGCCGGCCTTCGACCGCGCCTTCGTGGAAACCACCTCCAGCTTCCGCCGGCTCTCCGCCGCCGAAGCCTCGGCGCTGCGGCCGCTGCGCATCCGCATCGTGCAGGTGCGCCCGGGCGACACCGTGGACAGCCTTGCCGCGCGCATGACCGGCATTGCCGAGGAGCGCCGCCGCACCCTGTTCCTGGTGCTGAACGGGCTGGATCCCGGGCTTGAACCGGTCGCCGGCAGCTATGTGAAGATCGTTTCGGGCTGACCATCCCCGGCCGGCCTTTCTTATCCGGGCCCCCCACGCGCGGCCCCTCCCACCACCAGAAGGATTTGCCCCATGAGCGCCGATCAGGCCGCTGCCGGCGAACTGCGCGGGTTCTACCCGCCGATCGAGCCCTATGACCGCGGCATGCTGGACGTCGGCGACGGCCACCAGATCTACTGGGAAGTCTGCGGCAACCCGGATGGCAAGCCGGCCGTGTTCCTGCACGGCGGCCCCGGCGCCGGCTGCTCGGCCGATCACCGCCGGCTGTTCGACCCGACCAAATACAAGGTGCTGCTGTTCGATCAGCGCGGCTGCGGGCGCTCCACGCCCCATGCCAGCCTGGACGCCAACACCACCTGGCATCTGGTCGCCGACATCGAGCGCCTGCGCAAGGAGATCCTCGGCGTCGACAAGTGGCTGGTGTTCGGCGGCTCCTGGGGCTCCACCCTGGCGCTCGCCTATGCCGAGACCCATCCCAAGCATGTCTCGGAGATCGTGCTGCGCGGTATCTTCGCCGTGCGCCGGGCCGAGCTGCTCTGGTACTATCAGGAAGGCGCGTCGTGGCTGTTCCCCGACAAGTGGGAGCGCTTCCTGGCGCCGATCCCGGCCGAGGAGCGCGGCGACCTCATCACCGCCTACCGCAAGCGCCTCGTGGGTGCCGACCCCCACGCCCAGATCGAGGCGGCCCGGGCGTGGAGCCTGTGGGAGGGCGAGACCATCACGCTCCTGCCGAATCAGGCCTCCACGGACACCCACAGCTCCGACAGCTATGCGCTGGCCTTCGCCCGCATCGAGAACCATTATTTCGTGCACGCCGGCTTCTTCGCCGAGGGCCAGCTGCTGCGCGATGTCGGCCACATCAGGCACATCCCCGGCGTGATCGTGCAGGGGCGCTATGACATGGCCACCCCCGCCGCCACCGCCTGGGCCCTGCACCGGGCCTGGCCGGAAGCCGAATTCCACCTCATCCCCGATGCCGGCCACGCCTTCAACGAGCCCGGCATTCTCGACCGGCTGATCCGCGCCACCGACGCCTTCGCGGCGGGCTGAGCGAGATCCGGAGCCAGAGTCCCCAAAAAGAAAGCGGGCCGGAATTTCCGGCCCGCTTGCATTTTCAAGTCTCATACCAAAGATCCTTGAAGAGGATCCTTGGTATGCCGATGCAGAATTCTCATGCCATTAGGGCATATGAGAATTCTGCTAATCTTCAGGCGCTAAGGTGCGGTCAGCACTTCGTGCGCCTGGTCTTAACAGGACCCGGCCGTTTGCGGCCGGCCCTTGTTGGGGAAACTCACTCGTAGATCGGGAAGCGGGCGAGCAGCGCCTTCACTTCGCCGCGCACCTTCTCCTCCACCAGGGAGTCGGCCTCGGAGCCGGCCTGGGAGAGGGCGCCCAGCACCTCGGCGATCATGTCGCCGATCTGGCGGAACTCGGCCGGGCCGAAGCCGCGGGTGGTGCCGGCCGGGGTGCCGAGACGGATGCCGGAGGTGACGAACGGCTTCTCCGGATCATAGGGGATGCCGTTCTTGTTGCAGGTGATGTGGGCCCGCTCCAGCGCCTTCTCGGAGACCTTGCCGGTGAGCTTCTTCGGCCGCAGGTCGACGAGCATCAGGTGGGTGTCGGTGCCGCCGGAAACGATGCGGTAGCCGTGTCCGACGAGGGTGTCGGCCAGCACCTTGGCATTGTCCACCACGGCCCGGGCATAGACCTTGAACTCCGGCCGCAACGCCTCGCCGAAGGCGACGGCCTTGGCGGCGATGACGTGCATCAGCGGGCCGCCCTGCATGCCCGGGAAGATCGCCGAGTTGATCTTCTTGGCGATGGCCTCGTCATTGGTCAGGATCATGCCGCCGCGCGGACCGCGCAGGGTCTTGTGGGTGGTGGTGGTCACCACATGGGCATGGGGGATCGGGCTCGGATGGGCGCCACCGGCCACTAGACCGGCAAAGTGCGCCATGTCCACCATCAGATAGGCGCCGACGGCATCGGCGATCTGGCGCAGGCGGGCAAAGTCGAGCACGCGGGGATAGGCCGAACCGCCGCCGATGATCAGCTTCGGCTTCTCGATATGGGCCTGCCGCTCCAGCGCGTCATAGTCGATGGTCTCGCTGTCGCGGTCCACCAGATAGGGCACCGGGCGGAACCACTTGCCGGACATGTTGACCGGCGAGCCGTGGGTGAGATGGCCACCGGCTGCCAGATCGAGGCCCATGAAGGCGTCGCCCGGCTGCAGCAGGGCGAGGAACACCGCCTGATTGGCCTGGGAGCCGGAATTGGGCTGCACGTTGGCGAAGCTGGCGCCGAACAGCTCGCAGGCGCGCGCGATCGCCAGATTCTCGGCGACGTCGACGCACTGGCAGCCGCCATAATAGCGCTTGCCCGGATAGCCCTCGGCATATTTGTTCGTGAGGACCGAGCCCTGGGCCTCCATGACGGCCTTGGAGACAATATTCTCCGAGGCGATCAGCTCGATCTCGTCGCGCTGGCGACCGAGCTCGGCGGTGATGGTGGCAGCCAGCTCCGGATCGGTGTCATAGACCGAACCGGTGAAGAAGGTCGGCGGAGTGACCTTGGCGAGGGCAGACGAGGACATGGGGCGTGGACCCTTCCGTCGAGGTCCGTCATGCAGCGGCGCGTGGCGTTCCCGGCCGGAAACGGGCGGGAAAAGCGGACACGCCCGGTGCCCGCCGGACATCGGGGACTTCGGACTGAACGTTCGCGCGGCTTAGCATGTCGGGCCCCGGGAACCAAGGGTGCCAGCGCGGTCGACCGGCTTTTTCATCCGGGAAAAGCGGGAAAAACACACCCTCCGCCTGCAACGCCGGCGACGCCGGGGGTGGACGGGGCCGGCCGGGCCCGCCATCCTCCCGCCCACGCGCGCCCGCGCCCTCAAGCGGGGCGCCCCCGAGGCCGGACCACCGGCCGCCCCTCTCTCCGGAGACGAGCCGATGACCGCAGACCGCCCGACCGGCAACCGCTACGCCCACCTCCTCGGGGGCTGCCTCTGCCATTCGCCGGCGGCGCAGACGGTCAACCGGCGGCTGTCGACCGATCTTTCCCGCCGGGCGCTGCTGGGGGGGCTGGCCGGCGCCCTCACCCTGGCCGCCCTGCCGGCGCCAGTCCATGCCGCCGCCCCGGCAGAGACCCGGCCACTGCGCTTCACCAATGTCCGCATCTTCGATGGCCTCCGCGACAACCTGCTGGATGGCCGCGACGTGCTCGTCACCGGCGACCGCATCGCCGCCCTGCCAACCCGCGACGAGGCAATTGACGACGCCCGGGTGATCGACTGCGGCGGGCGGGTGCTGATGCCGGGCCTCATCGACGTGCACTGGCACACCATCCTGTGCGCCGTGCCGCTTGCGGCCGCCATGACGGCGGATATCGCCTATCTGCATCTGCTCGCCGCCGAAGAGGCCGGGCGGACGCTGCAGCGCGGCTTCACCACGGTGCGCGATGTCGGCGGCCCGGCCTTCGCCCTCAAGCGCACCATCGACGAGGGCCGCTTGCCGGGGCCGCGCATCTTCCCGTCCGGGGCGATGATTTCCCAGACATCGGGCCATGGCGATTTCCGCTTCCGCACCGAGGTGCCGCGCTCGGCCTTCAACAGCCTCAGCACCTCGGAGGCGGCGGGCATCTCGGCGATTGCCGATGGCGTGCCCGAAATGCTGCGCCGGGTGCGCGAGCAGCTGATGCTGGGCGCCAGCCAGATCAAGATCATGGTCGGGGGCGGCGTCGCCTCGTCCTATGATCCGATCGGCAGTCTCCAGTTCACCCCGGACGAAATCCGCGCGGCAGTCGCCGCCGCCGGCGACTGGGGCACCTATGTCGCCGCCCATGTCTACACGTCGGCCGGCATCATCCGGGCGCTGGAAGCGGGCGTGCGCTCCATCGAGCACGGCCAGCTCGCCGACCGGGAAACCGCCCGGCGCATCGCCGATGCCGGGGCGACCTGGAGCATCCAGCCCTTCCTCGCCGACGAGGACGCCAATATCTACGCCGACCCGGTGCAGCGCGCCGACCAGAAGAAGATTGCCGACGGCACCGTCGCCGCGTTCGGCTTCCTGCGCGACTTCCGCATCCCCATGGGCTGGGGCACCGACGTGCTGTTCAATCCGAAGGGCACGAAGACGCAAGGGCGGCAGCTCACCAAGATGGCGCGCTGGTTCTCGCCGGCCGAGGTGCTGAAGATGGCGACCAGCGGCAACGCCCGCGTGCTGGCGCTCTCCGGCGACCGCAGCCCCTACCCCGCCCCCCTCGGCGTGATCCAGCCCGGCGCCCATGCCGACCTGCTCGTCGTCAACGGCAACCCGCTGACCGATCTCGACCTGATCGCCACGCCGGAAACCGGCCTCTCCCTCATCCTGAAGGCCGGCCGGGTGGAAAAGACCCTGCTCGGCTGACGGGGGCAGAGGCTCAGCGCCCGTCCGCCACCGGCGGGGGCGCGCCGGTGCGCAGACGGCGGGCAAGATCGGTGGTCACCTGTTCCGCAGCCTGGAGGCGCGACCCGTACTCCTCCGGATCCGCCTCCGCCAGCGGGCGAAAGCGCTCGACAGCCTCGCCATAGAGCGCGAGCGCCTCCTGCTCGCGCCCCAGCGCTTCCAGCCGCGCGCCAAACCGGAAGGTGGCCGCTGCCAGCTCGGGACCATAATTGCCCGGCTCCTCCCGCACGAGGGTGCGCAGAAGCCCGGTGGCCTCGGCGACCAGCGGCAGGGAGAATTGCGGCAGGCTGCTTTCCGCCAGCGCCTCATCCTGACGCAGCAGCGCAAGGGCCAGCGCGCCCCGATACCCCGCGGGATCGACAATCGAGAGCTTGCGCAGCGTCGCCACCTGCTTGCCGGAATAGACGGCCGCCTCGGGCCAGACAGTGCTGTCGCCCAGATAGCCCGCCAGCGCGCCATAGGCTTCGGCAAGCTCCTCGCGCTGGGCCCCGGGATACCGGGCCTCAAGCGCCTCGATCCGGCTCACGCTCTGCCGGGCCGCACCGATGGCCTCCCAGCCCCGGCCGGAATCGGAAAAGATCTGCGCCCGGTTCTGCAGCAGCAGGGCCTGACCGAGCTCGTATTCTTCGGGCGCCTCCCGGGCAAGGGGAGCCGTCAGGGCCAGCGCCTCGCCATTGATGGCCAGCGCCTCGGGGAAGCGACCGGCATCTCCCAGACTGTTGGCATAGGTGTTGAGGGTCCGGATCAGGTCGCCGGAATAGCGGTCCGGGTCGTCGCCGACCACGAGCCGCCAGATTTCAACCGCCCGCCGAGCGGGGGCAAGCGAGGCCTCGGCCTGGTCCAGACGCCAGAGGGCAAGGGCCTGCAGGCGCAAGGCCTCGGCCTGAGCCGGCCGATAGGAGCCGGGAGAGGCGCGCTCCAGCCGGTCCCAGGCGGCAACGGTCTCCTCCGCCGCCACCCGGGCCGCCTCGTTGCGGCCGGCCTCCAGCAGATTATAGAGCCGGTCCAGCATCGCCTCGGCCTCGGCGGGCGTCACCCGCACATCATCCGGGGTTGCGAGAATGGTCTGCACGCGGCCATCCGCCGGCAGTCCGGGGGGCGACACCAGCACCAGCGCGAGCACAAGAAACGGGAGCGCAGCCACCCCTGACCTCCGGTTGCAGGGGCCCATATGAGGCCCCGCCCATCCCGCCGGCAAGGGCCCCGGACAACAAAAAACGCCCCGGTCCTGAGACCGGGGCGCGGGCATCATGTCCGGGGCTGGCGGAGGGCACGGCCCTCCCGAAGCCTCACTGCTGCATGGCCACCTGATCGGTGGGCGAGCCGGAGTCGCGGCCGTAGATGTCTTCCACGAAGTGCACGACGCCATCCGAGTTCGCCCAGGCGGTGATGTAGGCGAAGTAGAGCGGCACCTGATCCTTCACCGGCGCGTCGATGCGCTCGCCGGAGCGGATGACGGCATCGACGTGGTTGCGATCCCAGCCGGGGGTGTTCTTGAGCAGCCAGACGATGACTTCCCGCACATTCTGCACGCGCACGCAGCCCGAGGAATGGAAGCGGCCGTCGGTGCCGAACAGGGTCTTCGACGGGGTGTCGTGCATGTACACGGAATAGGGATTGTTGAAGTTGATCTTCACCGACCCCATGGAATTCAGATCACCCGGATCCTGCCGGAACTGATACTGCATCGCCTGCTGGGTGTTCCAGTCGATCTGATTGGCCTGCAGCTCGTTGCCGGCGGAATCATAGATGCGGATCTTGTTCCGCTCCAGATAACCCGGATCCTTCTGCATCTTCGGGATCAGGTCCTTGCGGATGATCGAGATCGGAACATGCCAGTAGGGATTGAAGTTGATGACGGAGATCTTGGAGGTCAGGATCGGCGTCTGACGGTCCACCTTGCCGACCACGGCGGTGTGGCGGGAGTGAACGGAGCCGTTCTCCACGGTCTCGATTTCGGCCGCCGGGATGTTCACCATCACGAAGCGGTCGCCGAGATAGCCCGACATGGAGCGCACGCGCACCAGATTGAGCTGGAGCTGGGCGAGGCGCTGCTCGGCCGGCACGTTCATGGCGGCGATGGTCTGGGCATTCACCACGCCATCGGCCTGCAGGCCGTGGCGCAGCTGGAAGCGGCGCACGCCGGCATCGACATAGGAGTCGAAGGTGTCGGAGAAGCCGGCCGTCTGCTGCAGGTCACCGGTCACCATCAGGCGGCGGCGCAGATCCACAACCTTCGGATCCCGCGTGCCGATGCGCAGCTTCTGGCCACCGGTCGGCACCGGCTGCCAGCCGCCCTGTGCAACGATCTGCTGATAGGTGGCGATGGCCTGCTCGATGGCGGTGGCCGTCTCCGGCGACAGGGTCGGCGTCGTGGACTTCACGGCGGCGAGCTGCGGCAGGGTGGAATCGAACTTGTCGGCCCATTCGGCCTGACGGTAGCCGCCCTGCTGGGCCGCCGCGCCATCCAGCGCACCCGAGACGAGCGCCGCGCCCATGAGCGCGGCAACGGACAGGCCGAGAATCCCGGTCATCCGGCCAAGTGCCGCCCCCAGGCGCCCGGTCGTCCGCGTCCGGGCAACAGGCCCGACGCCCCGATCGGCTGCGACAGACTGAGAAACGGTCATCGGCCAAGTCCTCCCTGGGCATCGCCCCCACTCAGGAGACGATCACACGCCAACCCCCGCCGGCGAAATCCGCGTTAGTTTCTGCCGGAAAGGTTTACAAAATCCCAACACGGACACCCTCTGGTGCCCGCCGGGGGACAACGGCCGGTCGTCCGGTCCGTGCCCCCTGCTCGGGATCGACTTTCCATCGCAGTGTGGCGGCTTCGTGTCGGGAACAGGGACGACCCCGGGCCCTCACGCACCTGTCACCGGGCGTGATCGGCCTGTTACGAAAATGCAACAGATGCGGGGTCGGGAGGTCAGACGAAAGTCGGCCTTCAGAAGCGGAATTCCGTGAACACCGGATCCACCGAGCCGTTCCAGTCGCCCTCATAGCGTTCCAGCAGGCGCTCGGCCGGGGTGAGGCCGGAGGCGACGATCTCGTCGAGCACGTCAAGGAAGCGGGTCTCGTCGCGGCCCTCGCCGTCGCGCTGCGCCCGGCGGGCAAGGCCGCCGCGGGCAAGCGCCAGCATGTCCCGGGCGATGTCGCGCACGGTGCCCTGGCGGAAGGGCGTCTTCAGGCCGAGCTTGGGCACGCCATCGCGCAGCGCCAGCCGCTCCTCGGCCGTCCAGTCGCGCACGAGCTGGAAGGCGGCATCCTGGGAGGCGGAATCGTAGAGCAGCCCGACCCACAGGGCCGGCAGCGCCACCAGACAGTCGCGCGAGCCGGCATCGGCGCCACGCATCTCCAGATAGCGCTTCAGCCGCACATCCGGGAACAGGGTGCCCAGATGGTTGGCCCAGTCACCAAGGGTCGGCCGCACGCCGGGCAGAAGGTCCGGCAGGCCCTTGTCCAGGAACTGGCGGAACGGGATGCCGGCGACATTGGTGTAGGTGTCGCCGCGCTTGACGAAATACATGGGCACATCGAGAGCCCAGTCGACATAGGAGGCGAAGCCGAAGCCCGGCTCGAACGCCCGCGGCAGCCCGCCGGAGCGGTCATTGTCGGTGTCGCGCCAGATCTCGCCGCGCCACGACAGGAAGCCGTTCGGCTTGCCATCGGTGAAGGGCGAGTTGGCGAACAGCGCAGTCGCCACCGGCTGCAAGGCCAGCGACACGCGCATCTTCTCCACCATGTCGGCTTCATCGCGGAAGTCGAGATTCACCTGCACCGTGGCGGTGCGATACATCATGTCGAGGCCGAGACTGCCGACCTTCGGCATGTAGTTGGTCATGATCGCATAGCGCGACTTCGGCATGATCGGCGTCTCGTCGCGGGTCCACTTGGGGGACGCGCCAAGGCCGAGGAAGCCGATGCCGAGGGGCTCGGAGATTTCATGCACCTGGGCGAGGTGAGCATTCACCTCGCGCTCGGTCTCGTGCAGGGTGGCCAGCGGCGCGCCGGACAGCTCGAACTGGCCGCCGGGCTCGATGGAGATGGCGCCACCGCCGACGGGATCGCCGAGGCCGATGATGCGCTCGGCATCCAGGATCGGTTCCCAGCCGAGCAGGCCTTCCATGCCGCGCAGCAGCTTCTCGATGCCCTTGGGGCCACCATAGGCCACCGGCGAGAGGTCTGCCTTGTGGAAGCCGAATTTCTCGTGCTCGGTGCCGATGCGCCAGTCAGCCTCGGGCCGGCCGGCGGTGCTCATCCACGCGACGATGTCGTCCCGGCTTTCGATCGGGGTCTGGTCGACGGTATCGCGCGCCATGCTCGGGGATCCTTCCGCTTAACGGGCGGGATTTAGCGCGCCTCGGCGTCCATGTCCAAAGCACTCTGGTAAAAATTGCGCGCCGGAGCACGATTTTTCCGTGTCCGGCCCGTGCGGGAGGGATCAGGCGTCGGCCGTCGCCCGCTGCCCGTCGAGATGCGCGCGCATGAGATGATGGGCGATGGCCAGCGGCTTCGGGCCGGTCAGCCCGTCCGGGTGGGTGCCGTCCAGCATCGCCGCCAGCTCCGCCGCCGAAACCCAGCGGGCATCGGCCATTTCGTGCGGATCCAGGGTGATGTCGCGGCTGAGGGCCTCGGCCAGACAGCCCATCATCAGCGAGGACGGGAACGGCCAGGGCTGGCAGGCGACATAGCGCACGCGCCCGACCCGGATCCCGGTCTCCTCCATCACCTCGCGGCGCACCGCCGCCTCGATGGTCTCGCCGGGCTCCATGAAGCCGGCCAGCGTGGAAAAGAAATTCGGCTGGAAGCGGTGGGCCCGGCCCAGCAGCACATCGGAGCCATCATGCACCAGCATGATGACCACCGGATCCGTGCGCGGGAAATGCTCGGCCGCACACGCCGTGCACACCCGGCGGGTGCCGGCCATCGCCGCCACCGTCGGCTGGCCGCAGCGGGCGCAGAACTGATGGGTGCCGTGCCACGCCAGCACGCCGCGGGCCTGGGCGACCATGCCGAGAACCCCCGGATCCGCTGCCGGATCCGAGGCCAGCGCCCGCAGCGCCATCGGCACCAGATCCGCCGGCTCGAGCCCGGCGAGATCCGCGGCAAAGCGCGGCGCACCGGCCGGATCACGGCCGAGGAACACCCGCTCCGCCCCCTCCGGCACCCGCGCCATCGCCTGCAGCACGCCAGCGGCACCGGCCACCGGATCCACCAGCACCGTCTCGCCCGCCAGAAGCAGGGCGCGCGCCGCCGGATCCGCCGCGAAGGCCGCAATCACCGCCGCATCCGGACGCAGGGCATCACAGCGATCGAGCGGATTGCCGCCGAACGGGATCGACCCGGAAAGGTCCGACAGGATGCGGGCGGTAAGATCTGACATGCACGGCTCCGGAACGGAGAACAGGGAAACGGGCGGGGGCGCAAACTAGGCGCCGCAGCGGCCGGAGGAAAGCGCGCAGGGCGCGAACCGGCCATTTCCGGGCAGCGGACGGCCACCCGGCCGCCGACCGGACCACCGGCCGGCGGCGCGCGGGGCAGCCCACACCTGGTGCGCCTGGGGGTATCAGGCCGGCGACAGCCGGTCGAGCAGCTTGCCGACGATCTCGTCGCGGCGCGCCGGCTCCCACGGGATCTTCTCGCCGCGGCCGATGGGGGAATCCGGCCAGTAGATGTCGCCCTTGAAGCGCGCGAAGATGTGGATGTGGAGCTGGGCCACCATGTTGCCGAGGGTGGCGACATTGAGCTTGTCGCAACCGGTGACGGCGGCCAGCGCCTGTTCCACCGCCACGATCTCCTCCATGAGGGTGAGCCGGTCGGCCGGATCCAGATCGAACAGCTCCACGGCGCCACCGCGGCGCGGGATCATCACCAGCCACGGCAGGGTCGAATCCCGCGACAGCCGCACGGTGCAGAGCGGCAGGTCGATGACCGGCAGGGTGGAGGATTCCAGACGCGGATCGAGAACGAAGGTGGACATGGGCACGGGATCCTGTGGCGGACTGGCCGGCCAACGGGGCCGGCAGCTCCGGGATAATCCCTTCCGCGCGTTCTGTCTCGCGGGAAGCGCAGGGGGCCCGCGGGGACCCACGGGGCAGCGGCCGGCCACCGGCACCGGACCGACGCGCTGTCTTTTTCCCCCGATGGCCTCCGCCCCGTGACAGCAGGGGGCTTGCAATCGCGGCCGGTCTCGACGATATAGCCCCTCGGGAGGTTGGCGGTGGACGTGCCACTCGCCAACCGGGTCAGGTCCGGAAGGAAGCAGCCCCAACGAGCCCGACACGGGTCATCTTGTCAGCCTCCCACCGTTTTCCCTGCGGCTGCCCTCGGGCGGCGATCCGGCGGAAGCGGTTTCCCCGCCGGCCGGGACTGGCCGCTGCGGCCTTGCCGATCCCCGGAGGTTCCGGGTCGATCCGGCCGCGCACATTCCCGGAGGGGCGTCCTCCCTGCCCGTCCCCGATGCGTCCGGACCGTCTTGAATCGCACCGTCACCCGGCGCAGTCTCGGGAGTGAGGGACCGACACCCGCGTGGCCGGTCCCAGAGGCCGGGACGCCGCTCCCGGTGTTCGTGTCCGCAGCCCTTTCAGGGAAGGTCCCGCCCGACGATGGATGCACCACCGCCCGCTCCCTTTTCCGGGTCTGACGCTCCGGCAGGCGGTGCCTATCGGGTGCTGGCCCGCAAATATCGCCCGTCCTCCTTTGCCGATCTCATCGGCCAGGAGCCGATGGTGCGCACCCTCTCCAACGCCTTTGCCGCCGGCCGCATTCCCCAGGCGTGGATGCTCACCGGCGTGCGCGGTGTCGGCAAGACCACCACTGCCCGCATCCTCGCCCGTGGCCTCAACTACGTCATTCCCGGCGAGATCGACCGTCCGTCCATCGACCTGACGCGGCCGGGCCTGCACTGTCAGGCCATCATGGAAGGCCGCCATGTCGACGTGATCGAGATGGACGCCGCCTCCCACACCGGCATCGACGACATCAGGGAGATCAACGAGGCCGCGCGCTACAAGCCGGCCACCGCCCGCTACAAGGTCTTCATCATCGACGAAGTGCACATGCTCTCGACTGCCGCCTTCAACGGTCTGCTGAAGACCCTGGAAGAGCCGCCGGAGCACGTGAAATTCGTCTTCGCCACCACGGAAATCCGCAAGGTGCCGGTGACGGTGCTGTCGCGCTGCCAGCGCTTCGACCTGCGCCGCATCGAGGCCGACGTGCTCGTCGGCCATCTCGGCCGCATCTGCGGGCTGGAATCCGTCACCGCCGAACCCGGGGCGCTGGCCCTCATCGCGCGGGCGGCCGAAGGCTCGGTGCGTGATTCGCTGTCGCTGCTCGATCAGGCCATCGCCCACGGCTCCGGCGACGTGCGCGCCGAGGACGTGCGGCAGATGCTGGGGCTGGCCGACAAGGCCCGCGTCGTCGACCTGTTCGAGCACGTCATGAAGGGCGATGCCGCAGCGGCGCTCGCCGAACTTTCCGACCAGCACGCCGTCGGCGCCGATCCCGCCGTGGTGCTGACCGACCTTGCCGCCTTCGTCCACCTCGTCACCCGGCTGAAGCTGGTGCCGACGGCCGCCTCCGACCGGGCGCTGACCGAAGCCGAGGTGGAGCGCGGACAGGATTTTGCGTCCAAGATCACCATTCCCGCCCTGTCGCGGGCGTGGTCGCTGCTGCTGAAGGCCATTCCGGAGGTGCAGTCGGCGGCGCGTCCGCTGGCAGCGGCCGAAATGGCGCTGGTGCGCCTTGCCTATTCCGCCGACCTGCCGACCCCGGACGAGGCGCTGCGCGCCCTGAAGGCCGCCGAGCTGATGAACGCCCGCGGCATCGCCCCCCGGGGCGGTGGAGGTGGTGGAGGTGGTGGCGGCGGCGGTGGCGGTGGTGGCGGAGCGACGGCCATGGCGGTCGGCGCGCCGCGGACGGGCGGCCTGCCGGCCCCCGGCCCCGCCGGCCGGCCGGTGCTGCAGGCCGTGCCCGGCACCGGCGTGCGCGCCGAACCGGTGACGGCGCGTCTGCCCTCGGTCCAGCTCGCCAGCCTTGCCGATGTGGCGGCACTGGCCACCGAGAAGCGCGACATCCGCATGCGCGTGGCGGTGGAGCGCTATCTGAAGCCGGTCAGCTTCCAGCCCGGCCACATCGAGGTGGAGCCGACAGCGGAGGCCCCGCCGGAAATCGCCGGCGACCTCGGCCGCAAGCTCACGGAATGGACGGGCACGCGCTGGATCGTCTCGCTGGCCTCTGCCGGCGGTGGCACGACGCTGGCCGAGGACAACGCCCGGCTGGCCGCCGAGCGGCGCGAGGATGCCGAGCACGATCCGATGGTGATGGCCGTGCTCGCCCGCTTCCCCGGCGCCGAGATCGTCGACGTGCGCGTTCTGGAAACGGATGCCAGCGCCGGCCCGGATCCCGCCCCCGACGACGACAGTTTCGCCCTGTTCGACCCGGAAGATCCGGGCTTCGGCAGCGATGATTTCTGATCCCGGGCCCTCCGGGGCCCGTCCCGACGACCTGACCTGAGGAGAGCCCGCATGGACTTCCTGAAGATGATGACCAAGGCCAAGGAGATGCAGGCCAAGATGGCGGAGCTCCAGGGAGAGCTCGGCACCATCGAGACCGAAGGCACCTCGGGCGCCGGCCTCGTTACCCTGACCCTCAACGGCAAGGGCGAGATGAAGAGCCTGAAGATCGACCCGTCGCTGGCGAAAGCCGACGAGATCGGCATTCTGGAAGACCTCATCCTCGCCGCCCATGCCGATGCGCGGCTGAAGACCGAGGCCAAGCTGGCCGAGCGCACCCAGGAAATGATGGCCGGCATGGGCCTGCCCGCCGGGATGAAGCTGCCCTTCTGACCGGCCGCCCGACATCGGCTCTCCGGCCGCCCTGGCCGGAGGCCCCGGCGCGCCACCGGCCGCCAGACCGAAGGGACGTGCCGGCGGAGGCAATCCGCCTGGCGCCCCGTCCTCTTTCCCGTCTCCTCTCCCAGTCTCCTGAAAGTCCGCCCATGGC
This sequence comes from Segnochrobactraceae bacterium EtOH-i3, assembly GCA_050689115.1. Classification (GTDB taxonomy): domain Bacteria; phylum Pseudomonadota; class Alphaproteobacteria; order Rhizobiales; family Segnochrobactraceae; genus JBBSSF01. The sequence goes on from JBOGCN010000009.1 coordinate 88,916, forward strand.
CCCGCGCGGCAGCATCGCCGGCCCGGAAATCGAGCGTCTCATCCAGCTTCTGGCCCGTCTGCCGGGCTATGGCCCGCGCTCGGCGCGCCGCGCCGCGCTGACCCTCGTCAAGAAGCGCACCCTGCTCCTGGAGCCGCTGGCCAATGCCATGCGGGCGGTGGCCGATACCGTGCGCACCTGCTCGGTTTGCGGCAATGTCGATACTACCGACCCCTGCTCCATCTGCGCCGACGCCACCCGGGATCCCTCGGTGCTGGTGGTGGTGGAGGATGTGGCCGATCTCTGGGCGCTGGAACGGGCGAGCGCGCTGCGCGCCCGCTATCATGTGCTGGGCGGCACCCTCTCGGCGCTGGATGGCATCGGCCCGGACCAGCTCTCCATTCCGCAGCTCCTGCGCCGCGCCGCCGATCCGGCGGTGAAGGAAGTCATCCTCGCCGTCGGCGCCACGGTGGAAGGGCAGGCCACCGCCCATTATCTGACCGAACAGCTGAAGGGCCTCGGCCCCCAGATCACCCGTCTGGCCCATGGCGTGCCGGTGGGCGGCGAGCTCGATTATCTCGACGAAGGCACCCTCACCGCCGCACTCCGCCAGCGCCGGCCGTTCTGAGGCCGCACGATCGTCGCGGGCACACCCGCCTCACCCCGCCGAATCCCCCTCTCCCGGCGGAATCCGCCGCACCTTCCCCCCTGTCCTGTGACACCGGGGGCGGGTTATCCTCTCCCGTAAATGATCGACGATTCGCAGTTTCACCCCGACTCCTATTATGTCGCGACGGCCAATGCGCTGCCGCGGCGGCCGGCGCTTGCCGGTGATCTCCGGGCCGATGTGTGCGTGCTGGGCGCCGGCTTCACCGGGCTGTCCACCGCCCTGCATCTTGCCCGCGGCGGCCGCTCCGTCGTGGTGCTGGAGGCGGAGAGGGTCGGCTGGGGCGCCTCGGGGCGCAATGGCGGCCAGCTCCATTCCGGCCAGCGCCGGGATCAGGAGTGGCTGGAGCACACCGTCGGCCGCGACGATGCCTTCCGCCTCTGGCAGGCCGGTGAAGAGGCCAAGGCGCTGGTGCGCGATCTCATCGCCGAATATGACATCGCCTGCGACTACACCCCCGGCCTGCTGGTGGCCGGCCACAGCGAGTCCGCCGCCCGCCACGAACAGAAATATGCCGAGAAGCTGATCCGCGATTATGGCTATCGCCACATCGCCATGCTCGACCGGCAGGAGATGGCCGAGGCGCTGGGCTCGAAGCGCTATCATGGCGGCTACCGCGACCGCGGCGCTGCCCATCTGCACCCGCTGAATTATTGCCTCGGGCTGGCGCGCGCCGCCGAAACCGAGGGCGCCCGCATCTTCGAGAGAAGCCGCGTCGTGCGGGTGGAGCCGGCGGCTGCCGGCCATCCCGCCCGGGTGGTGACCGCCGCCGGCATCGTGACCGCCGATGATGTGGTGCTGGCCGGCAATGGCTATCTCGACGACATCGAGCCCTATGTCGAATCCCGGGTGCTGCCGATCCGGAACTACATCCTCGCCACCGAGCCGCTGCCGCCCCACATCCTCGACCGCATCCTGCCCGGGCGCGAATGCGCCGCCGACACGCGCTTCGTCGTGCGTTACTGGCGGTTGTCGGCGGACGGACGCATGATCTTCGGCGGCGGCGAGACCTACACCACCCGGGATCCCTCGGATCTCAAGGGCTTCGTGCGCCGGCACAAGACCGAGGTCTATCCCGAGCTTGCCGATGTGCACGTCACCCATGCCTGGGGCGGCACGCTGGCCGTCACCCCGCTCCGGACGCCGCTCATCCGCCGGCTGAAGCCCGGGCTCTATGCCGGCACCGGCTATTGCGGCCAGGGGGTGGGCACCGCCAGCTTTGCCGGCAAGATCCTCGCCGATGCGATCCTCGGCGATCAGGCCCGGCTGGACCTGTTCTCCCATCTGCCCGTGCCGCCCTTCCCCGGCGGCCGCCTGCTGCGCGCCCCCCTGCTGGCGCTGGCCATGACCTGGTACGCGCTGCGCGACCGGCTCTGACCGCCGGCACCTCTCCCGTCCTCCGGCCCGGCCATGGGCGCCGGGCCCTTTCGCCCGCGCGCTCTGCCGGCCCGTCCGGACCCGTCGCGTGCAGGCGCAACCCCTTTCCCGCGGGAGATGCAGCCGCCCCCTCTGAAACTTTGTCGCAGCGGCGTTCCGGACCGGGATTTTCCACCCCGGTTGCGGGCACCATGCGGCACCGGCCACATCCCGGATGTGGATGTCCTTCCGTTGGCCCCCCTGTCCCCCCTTGAAAGGGCCTGCCATGCGTCTTGTCCGGCTGATGCGCTACGGCGCCTGGGCGTTTGCGATCGCGCTGACGCTGATCGTCGCCTACCTCACCGTCAGCTATTATCAGCGCGATGCCGCCCCGCCGGGCCTCGCGACCGCCAGCATTGGCGGGCCCTACCGCCTGCACGGCACCAATGGCGAGGTTGTCACCGAGGCCAGCTTCCCCGGCAAGGCCAAGGCGATGTTCTTCGGCTTCACCCACTGCCCGGATATCTGCCCGACCACCCTGTTCGAGGCCGGCAACTGGCTGAAGGCGCTGGGCCCCGACGCCGACAAGGTGCAGATGCTCTACATCACCGTGGATCCCGAGCGGGACACGGTTGAGCAGATGACCGCCTATCTGACCGCCTTCGATCCGCGCATCATCGGCCTCTCGGGCAGCCGAGAGGAGGTGGATCCGGTGATCCGGGAATTCCGCATCTACGCCCGCAAGGTGCCGCTGGAAGGCGACGACTACACCATGGACCATTCGGCCGCGGTGCTGCTGTTCCGCCCCGATGGCTCCTTTGCCGGCACCGTCGACTATACCGACCCGCCCGAGACCGCCATCGCCAAGCTGAAGCGCCTCGTCGGCGCCTGATACCAAAGATCCTTGAAGAGGATCCTTTGGTATGCCGACGCAGATTTCTCATGCCATTGAGGCATATGAGAAATCTGCTGCTCTTCAAGCGCCAGGGTGCGGTCAGCACTTGCGTGCTTGGTATAAAGACAAAAGAAGCGGCCTCCGATCCCCCGGAGGCCGCTTCTCTTTCGTCGCTTCTCCTCGCCGAAAGCTCAGCCCCGTGACGCGGCGGACACCCGCACCACCCGGGGATCCCCCGCCGACAGCGCCTTGTGCAGACGCACCATGAGGGCGGTGGCAAACAGCGGCGTCACCAGATTGACGATGGGGATGGCCAACACCACCGCAATCAGCAGCCCGGCCAGAAACACCTTCGGCGCGAAGGCCTTGCGCATGGCGCGGGCCTCTTCCGGCGGGCGATAGCGCATGGCCGCCGCCTCGAAATATTCCCGGCTGATGAGATAGGCGTTCACCACGAAGAAGGCGAGGATGTTAACGCCGGGCACCAGCAGCAGCGCCAGCGCCAGAAGGTTGCCGAGGATCACCACGCCGGTGAAGCGCAGCGTGATGAGGAGCGAGCGCCCGAGCGGCATCGCCCGGCCCACGGGATCGCCGGCAAAGCGGGTGGTTTCCACGGTCTCGGCGATGTCGTCCAGAAACAGGCCGGCAATCAGCGTGGTGACCGGCGCCACCAGAAAGCCGAGGCCGATGAGCAGGCCCAGCCCCGCGAGGACGGACAGGATGGCGTTGACCCACATGTCCTGACTGGTGAGAAAAACCTGCAGCCCGCCCTGGATGCCGAGCCACAGGAGCACCAGCAGGCCAATGGTCAGCCCGAGGGACTTCAGCAGCACCGACCGGAAGGGCGGGGTGAAAATGTCCCGGAGGGACTCCACGGCATCATTCAGCATCGGCACGCCTCGTTCACGCTTGCGGGCGCCGCGCACAGGGAGGCGTGCGGGGCCGAGCCCCTTCAGATAGGACGCGCCGCGGCGGCCCTCAAGCCGGCAGCCCCGGAACCGCGCGCTCAATAACCGGAATAGCGCCCGGGCTTGTGGTTGAGGGCCAGCACCAGATTGGTGGCCAGCGCCGTCACGATCGACAGCGCGATGGTGCGCACATCGAACAGCACCAGCGAGGTCGCCAGGATCACGCCGTCGAAGCCCATCTGCACATAGCCCGCCCGCCAGCCGCGCCGCTCCTGCAGATAGAGCGCGAGGATGCCGACGCCGCCGACACTGGACCGGTGGCGGGCCAGCGCCAGAATGCCCATGCCGATGAGCACGCCGGCAAGGATCGCCACGAACAGCGGATTGACGGCCCCCAGCGGCAGCCAGCCCGGCAGCCAGCGCACGCCGACGCCGACGGCCACCGTCGCAATCAGCGTCTTGACGGCAAAGGGCAGCCCCAGCCCGCGCCAGGCGAAATAGAGAAAGGGCAGGTTCAGCACCACGAACAGCCCGCCGGGCGGCAACGGCGTGACATAGGAGACGAGCAGCGCCACGCCGGCAACGCCGCCGGTGACGAGGCCGATGTCCTTCAGCAGATAGATCCCCAGCGCACAGAACAGCACGCCGATGAACAGCGCGTGGGCATCATCAAAATGGGAATGGCGGACGGACTTTTCCGGCACGTCGGGCATGGTCGCTCCGGGAGAAGGCGGGCCTTCAGGATGCGCCCTTTTTTGCGCCGCGGCGAGAGCAGATGCGCCGCCCCGGATGCCCCCTTGCATGTGACAGAGCGCCCGGCCATCCTTATTTCAATGATTCTTGAAATGTGACGGAGCCATGACCGAAGCCGAGGCTCTCGCCGCCTTTGCGGCGCTCTCCCAGGAAACCCGGCTGCGCATCCTGCGCCGGCTGGTGACGGCTGGTCCCGAGGGGCTTGCCGCCGGCACCATTGCCGCCGCGCTGGACGGCGCGGCGTCGCGGGTGTCCTTCCACCTCTCCGCCCTTGAGCGCGCCGGCCTGATCACGGCCCGGCGCGATGGCCGCTCGATCGTCTACAGCGCCGCCTTTCCGGCGCTGGCCGATCTCGTCGGCTTCCTGATGCGCGACTGCTGCCAGGGCCATCCGGAAATCTGCGCCCCGGCGGTCGCCGCCCTCGCCAGCTGCTGTTCCCCGGCCCCGGAGACCTGCCGTGACTGATCCCGGCCCCGTCACCATCTTCCACAACCCGTCCTGCGGCACCTCGCGCAATGTGCTGGCGCTGATCCGCGCCGCCGGCATCGAGCCGGTGGTGATCGAGTATCTGAAGACGCCGCCGCCGCCGGCCCGGATCCGCGCCCTTGCCGCGCAGATGGGCCTGACGCTGCGCGACATCCTGCGCGAGAAGGGCACACCCTTTGCCGACCTCGGCCTTGGCGACCCCGCCCTCACCGACGACGCCTTGCTGGCCGCCATCGCCGCCCATCCGATCCTCCTCAACCGGCCGATCGTGGTCAGCCCGGCGGGGGGGCGCCTGTGCCGACCATCGGATGTGGTGCTGGATCTGCTGCCCGTGCGGCCGGTGACCCGGATCCTCAAGGAAGAGGGCGTGCCGGTGCTGGCGGATACCGCCATCGACGGGGCGGATCCGGCGCTTGCCGCGGCCCTTGTCGAGGCGGGCCTGCCCGGGGACGACCTGACGGCGCCCGGGCGCCGCTTCTTCCGCTTTGACACACTGGACGGCGCGACCGTCGGCTTTGGCGGGCTGGAGCCTTATGGGCGCGACGTGCTGGTGCGGTCCGTGGTGGTGCGGCCGGCCTTTCGCGGCCGCGGCATCGGCCGCAATCTGGTGGCGCTGCTGCTCGCCCGGGCCCATGCCGCCGGCGCCCGGCAGGCCTGGCTGCTCACCACCTCCGCCACGCCCTTCTTCACCGCTCTGGGCTTCCGGGACGCCGCGCGCGAGACGGCGCCGGCCGCGATCCACACCAGCCGTCAGGCGACGGGCCTGTGCCCGGCGAGCGCCCCGCTCCTCACCCGCGCGATCGGCTTTTGAGGCATCATGACCTTCTTCGAGAGAACCCTGACCCTGTGGGTCGCCGCCTGCATCGCGGCCGGCATCGCCCTTGGCCACTGGCTGCCCGGGGTGTTCCAGACCATTGGCGCGGCCGAGATCGCCCGGGTGAACCTGCCGGTCGCCGGCCTCATCTGGCTGATGATCGTGCCGATGCTGCTGAAGATCGACTTTGCGGCGCTGGGACAGGTGGGCCGGCACTGGCGCGGCATCGGTGTGACGCTTGCCGTCAACTGGGCGGTGAAGCCCTTTTCCATGGCGCTGCTGGCGTGGCTGTTCATCGGCGGGCTGTTCCGCCCGCTGCTGCCGGCCGACCAGATCGACAGCTATATCGCCGGCCTGATCCTGCTGGCCGCCGCCCCCTGCACCGCCATGGTGTTCGTGTGGTCCAATCTGGTGAAGGGCGATCCGCTGTTCACCCTGTCCCAGGTCGCCCTCAACGACATCCTTATGATCGTCGCCTTCGCGCCGATCGTCGGCCTGCTCCTCGGCCTCTCCGCCATCACCGTGCCGTGGGAGACGCTGCTGCTGTCGGTCGGGCTCTATATCCTCGTGCCGGTGGTTGCCGCCCAGCTCGTGCGCCGGCAGGTGCTGGCCCGCGGCGGACAGCACGCCCTTGGCCGGCTGCTTGCCCGCCTCGGCCCGCTGTCGCTGGCCGCGCTGCTGGCCACCCTGATCCTGCTGTTCGGCTTTCAGGGCGAGCGCATCCTGAGGGAACCGCTGGTGATCGGCCTGCTGGCCGTGCCGATCCTGATCCAGGTCTATTTCAATGCCGGGCTCGCCTATCTGCTGAACCGGCTGGCCGGCGAGGCCCATTGTGTCGCCGGCCCATCGGCCCTCATCGGTGCGTCGAACTTCTTCGAGCTGGCCGTCGCCGCCGCCATCGGCCTGTTCGGCTTCCACTCCGGCGCGGCGCTGGCCACCGTCGTCGGCGTGCTCATCGAGGTGCCGGTGATGCTGAGCGTGGTGGCGATCGTCAACCGCTCCCGCCGCTGGTATGGCCCGGACCGCACGGACGCCGCCCGCTCATAGGACGAAAAAGCGGACGGGTGCGGGAGGCTCTGCCTCCCACGGGGGCCCGGAGCAACGCCCCGGAGCGGGCATCAGCCGGCGAGATCGTCCAGCGTCACGCCGAGGGCGGCGGCGATGCGGCGCATGGTTTCCAGCGTGCCGTCGCGCTTTCCGGTCTCGATCTGGGACAGATAGGGCTGGGCGACGCCTGCCTTTTCCGCCAGCTCGGTAACCGTCAGCCCGCGATGGCTGCGCCACACCCGCACCGGGTTCTCGCCCGCCAGCAACCGGTTGACGATTTCGGCGGGGATCATCTCGGTCTCGCCGGCAGCTTCCCGCGCCAGAAAGCGGGCATAGGCCGCGCTATCTGCGGCGTCCTCCATCGCACCGTCGGCGATCTTCACAAGGTCATTGTACTCATTTTCCGGCAAGACCACGAGCCGCTCTCCGGAAGGTGTGGTGATGAATTGAGCCGTCATGACATCTATCCCATCATGTAAATATTTCTTATTTCTCAGTACAAATCAAAATTTCAAAATCATTCCGGATTAAATAAATAACGTATTCTATCTATAAATACTGCCGCGCGATCCCACAGATGTAACCTGCACAGCATCATCCGTGAGCCGGAATAAAACACGCCACTTGCCGACCCGCAAACGAAAGCCTCCCGGAGAACCCTTCAAGGCGGTCACTTGATTGGCAAGCCCTTGCGGTGCCGCTGCATACTGCTGAATCTTTTCGATAATGCGGACACGCACGCTCGGATCAAGCCCTCGAAGTTCCCGCATCGCCTCCTTTTCGTACTCCACTCGCATGGCGCACTCCACCTGTCCTTTCGCAAAGACATATTCCTAATTGCAATAATTAAATAGCGATTCGTTATACACCTTCCTCCCCCGAAACACAAACGGCCGGCCCCTCCCGGGACCGGCCGTCCGCCATTCTGCATCGGGCGAAGCGTCCGCCGTCAGTGAAAATGCTCCAGCCCCTCGTCGACAAAGGCGAGGCGCAGGAGGTTGGTGGTGCCGGGGCGGCCGAAGGGGACGCCGGCGATGATGATGATGCGCTGGCCGAGCTTGGCGAAGCCGTCATTCAGCGCCACCCGGCAGGCATCCTCCACCATGTGATCCTGGTTGGAGAGGTCGCGGGTGACGACGCAGTGCATGCCCCAGGACAGGGCATAGCGGCGCGCCGTGCCGATTTCCGGCGTCAGCACGATCAGCGGCGGGAAGGGCCGCTCGCGGATGGCGCGCAGGGCGGTCAGGCCCGAGGTCGTGTAGCAGACGATGGCCTGAAGGTTCAGCGTCTCGGCGATCTGGCGGGCGGCGGCGGAAATCGCGTCGGCGCCGGTGGCCTCGGGCTCGGAGCGCTGGGACGAGATGATCTGGCGCCAGATGCTGTCGGCCTCGAACTCCTCGGCGATGCGGTTCATGGTCGAGACCGCTTCCACCGGATAGGCACCGGCGGCCGATTCCGCCGACAGCATCACCGCGTCGGCGCCCTCCACCACGGCGTTGGCAACGTCGGACACCTCGGCCCGCGTCGGCACCGGCGACGAGATCATCGACTCCAGCATCTGGGTGGCGACCACCACCGGCTTGCCGGCCCGGCGCGCCAGACGCGTCAGCCGCTTCTGGATGCCCGGCACCTGCTCCAGCGGCATTTCCACGCCGAGATCGCCGCGCGCCACCATCAGCGCGTCGGAGAGATCGAGAATTTCCTCGATGCGCTCGACGGCCTGGGGCTTCTCGATCTTGGACATGACGCCGACGCGGCCGCGGGAGATCTTCTTGACCTCGGCGACATCATCCGGGCGCTGCACGAAGGAGAGGGCCACCCAGTCGACACCGACATCCAGGGCGGCATCGAGATCGGCGCGGTCCTTGTCGGTCAGCGCGCCGATGGGAATCTCGGTATCGGGAACGCTGACGCCCTTGCGGTTGGACAGCTTGCCCGCCACCGCCACCCGGGTGGTCACCTTGCCCGGCGCAACCGAAATCGCCGTCAGCGACACCTTGCCATCATCCAGCAGCAGCCGGTGGCCGGCCTCCAGCGACGACAGGATTTCCGGATGGGGCAGATAGACCCGGTTCACGTCGCCGGGGGTGGGGTCGTTGTCCAGGACGAAGATGGCGTCCTGCTCCAGCATCACCGGCCCGTTGGCGAAGGTGCCAACCCGGAGCTTCGGGCCCTGAAGATCGGCGAGGATGCCGATCGGCCGGTTGACACGCTCTTCCACCGTGCGGATGCGGCCGACGAGTTCGGCCAGCAGCGCATGGCTGGTGTGGCTCATGTTGATGCGGAACACATCCGCACCGGCCAGGAAGAGCTTTTCGATCATCTCCTCGTCGGACGACGAGGGGCCGAGTGTCGCGAGAACTTTGGTCCGGCGTGTCCGCCTCATCGCCCACCTGTCCGGGTCTGGGTCTGCTCGGTAAGCTGGACCGTCCAGCTCTGCTGCTCGCCCGTATCAATCTCGACGAACCCGGTGCGCTCGAACCCGCGCGCGAAACAGTCCTCGATCCCGTGGATCGTGAACTCCTTCTCCCGCGTGCACATGTACGCGGATCCGCCCCACTCGCCGCCGGCCTGATAGTCGACGGCATAGAGATAATAATATCGGGCACTGAGCGGACCGGTGACGACAACCTCGCAGCCATTGGCCGGCAGGTTCCACCACCCTTCGCTCACCCAGCCGGACGTCGGATCCCGATAGCCGAGAGCGACGCCCACCTGGGCTGCCGTCTTGTTGCAGAGGCGCAGCTCGGCCGCGGCAGGCGTGGCACTCGCGCCCCAGGCGAGCACCACCAGAATGACCGAAGCGCAAACGGAAAAGGCCGGCCCCATCCAGCGCGCCAGACCAGCCCCCCGGTCCGGCGACGGTGCGCCTGCTCTTCCGCTCCGGATGACGATGGGCCCCGGGAGAGGCCCGGACGGAGCCATGCCGCCCTCAACCTGTCCATCCCTCGTCATCCCGTCGCCCGATCAACGGATGAGCCTGTCATGATGTTCGCTTGAAACACGCGGACCTGTCAATGCAATCACCGGAACGGACGCCCCTGCGACCGGAGGTCGCCGGATCAGTCCCGGGGGTGGGTGACGGGAAGATCCCGGCCGGCATGAGCGACCGTCTCGCACTGGTCATCTCTGCTTCGGCCGGGTGCCGTCAAGGATGGTCATGAATGAGACCAATTTCGGGCCGGTGTCACCCCCGGACCGCACATGGCAGCCGCCCGGCCAGCCGGAACCGGTCTGGCATCAGCCCTCGGCCGCGCGTCCGCCGCCCGGACGCGCAATGAACACGCCGGCCAGAATGGCAGCGCCGCCAATCATCTGCGGCCCGGTGACGGGTTCGCCCAGCACCGCCCAGCCCAGCAGCGCCGCCGCCACCGCCTCCAGAAAGATCACCAGCGACGAGAACGCCGCCGGCAGCATGCCCAGCGCCACCGCCAGCAGCCCCTGCCCGCCCACCTGGGAGACAAGCGCCAGCGCCGCCAGCGCCCAGAGACCATTGAGGCTCTGCGGCCGGAAGCTCTCGCCGGCCACCAGCACGACGACGAGCAGCGCCGCCGTCGTCACCATCGTCGAGCGCGCCATGACGAGCCCGGCAGAGCGGCCATCGGCGCGGGCCACCTTGAGGGTCAGGAAATAGGCCGCGAAAAAGAAGGAGGTGATGAGGCCCCAGAGATCGCCCATCACCCCGCCGGCCGCCATGTGCCAGCTTCCCCCGACCAGCGCGATGCCGCCGAGGAGGCAGAGCACGAGCCCCGCCACCGTGCGCCGGCTGACGGTCTCGCCGAGGAAGACGGCGGAGGCGATGACGATCCACACCGGCGCGAGGGTGGCGAGCAAGGTGGCGTTGGTGATGGAGGTGCCCAGCACCGCCAGATGCCAGCAGAACAGATCGCCGGCAAACAGCAGCCCGGCGGCAACCTCCGCCATGGACCAGCCGGGCCGGCGCGCCGTGCCGCCCCGGGCGCCGATGGCCCACGCCCACAGAAAGGGCAGCGACAGGGCGACCCGCCAGAAGGCGCTGGCAAAGGGGCCCGTCTCGGCCAGCCGCACGAAGATGCCCGAGGCGCCCATGGCGCCGGCGGAAAACAGGAGCGCCGTGAACCCGAGGGCGACTTTCGACGACAGCGGCGGCTCGGACAGGGGGGCCGCCGTGCTCACCGGAGACCTCCCGGCGACAGCGGGACGGGCGGCAGCAGGGGCACGGGAGCCAGCGGCATCGGAAGGGATCCGGCACGGACGGAACAGGCGCCCGGGCGGCGCGCGTCCGGACGCACGACCCGTGACCGGACACGCTCGAACGAACACGCACCGGTGCCTGTCCTTCCTATGGCGAAGCAATGACGGCGTCACTATATTTTCATGTCTGCCCGTCGCGGGCGCCCCGGTTCGCCGGAGGCGTCCGGCGGGCGCCTTCTCCGTCCGGCGCCGGCCCGTCTGCGGCGCCGCTCCTGTCTTCGCGCTCCGCACAGCCTACCGGTGACTCCCATGCCCTCCCCGTCCGCCTCCCCCGCCGCGTCCCGGGGTCCGGTGGAACAGCTGCCCGGCGATCCGGCCACCGGAATCCTGCTGATCTGCGACCACGCCTCCAACCGCATTCCGCGTGCCTATGGCAGCCTCGGCCTGCCGCCCTCGGAGCTGCAACGCCATATCGCCTATGATATCGGCGCGGGGCCCCTCACCCGGGCGCTGGCCCAGCGCCTCGGCGCGCCGGCGCTGCTCTCCACCTTCTCGCGCCTGCTGATCGACCCCAACCGCGGCGAGGATGACCCGACCCTCGTCATGCGGCTGTCCGATGGCGCGATCATTCCCGGCAATCATCCGCTGAGCGCGGCCGAGCGGGAAAAGCGCATCGTGGAGTTCCATCGCCCCTACCAGACCGCCATCGAGACGGCGATCGACGCTGCCGCGGAGACGGGACAGACGCCACTGCTGGTGTCGATCCACTCCTACACGCCGGTGTGGCGCGGCGTGCCGCGGCCGTGGCAGACGGGCATTCTCTGGGATCAGGATCCGCGGCTGGCACGCGCCATCATCGACGGCCTGTCGCGGGATCCGGCGCTGGTTGTCGGCGACAACGAGCCCTATGATGGCGCGCTCAAGAACGACACCATGTACCGCCACGGCACCCGGCGCGGCATCGCCCACGCCATCATCGAGGTGCGGCAGGACCTGATCGGCGAGGATGTCGGCGTCTGCGAATGGGCCGACCGGCTGGCGCCGATCCTTCAGAGTGCCGCGCGAGATCCGGAAATCCGGGCGATCCGCCATTTTGGCTCGCGCACCGGCCCCGTCGACACGATCTGATACCAGACACGCAAGGGCTGACCGCACCGCGCGTCTGAAGAGCAGCGAATTTCTCATATGCTCCAGGGATATGAGAAATTCGCATCGGACTACCAAAGAATCCTTTTCGAGGATCTTTGGTATGACCCTGCCCGCCCGGCACCCTCCCGTGGCGTACCGGGCCGCTCCGTTCCCGTGAGGTTTTCCATGACCGAGATCGACGACCGCACCCGCACCGACCTGGAAGCCGCGGTCTTCCGCCGGCTGGTGCAGCATCTGCGCGACCGCCCCGACGTGCAGAATATCGACCTCATGACGCTTGCCGGCTTCTGCCGCAACTGCCTGTCCAACTGGTATCTGGACGCGGCCAAGGATGCCGGCGTGGCCCTGACCAAGGACGCCTCGCGCGAGATCGTCTACGGCATGCCCTATGACGAGTGGAAGGCGCGCTACCAGACCGAGGCGACGCCCGACCAGCAGGCCGCCTTCGCCAAGGCCAAGCCCGAGCACTGAGACCGAAAAGCCGACAACACGCCGCCGCCCAGGGGCTCACGGCCCGCCCGGGCGCCCCGGCGAGACGTCAGGCTCTCAGAACCGGAACAGCGCGTCGGCGGCCGAGCGGCTGCCGCGCTTTGTCGCGATCGCGCTTTCCACCCGGTCGATTTCCTGCCGCAGCAACGCCAGCCGCTCGTCGAGCTCGGCCAGCGACAGGCGCGAGAGATCGGCGCCGAGCGCAATGCCGGCCGGCGCCGGGCGGTCATCGTCTTCACGAGCCATGGCAGTCCCTCCCCAGATCCCGGCCTCTCCGGGACCGGGAGAAGGATAGCAGAGCCGCGCGCCGCCTTCACCGTCAGCGGAGCGCGTGCGCGTCAGCCGAAGCGGTTGCGACCGGGGGTACCGCGCAGGCAGCAGAAGACTGTCAGGATGACACCCCCGACCAGAGGCGCCAGAAGCAATAATGCCAGCAGGCCCGAACGGTTCGTATCGTGCAGTCGACGGACCAGAACCGCCAGAACAGGAAGCGCAACAAGCCCAAAATAGACGAAATAAATCATTCCGCCGCCACTTTTGAGCAGAAAATCTCCGACAACAGCGAGACTGGAGCCTGTTATAATATTAAACAGGATGAAATACCAGAACTCCGCGCGCCCGGAGCGACCGACAAATGTCGCATAGTTCAGGAAGCAATATTTAACAGATTCAAGCAGCCCATCCAAAATGGACCCGATGAAGCTGTCACTGGGGGCGAGAACGGGCGGCGCGACGGGCAGGTCGATCAAAGGCGGCGCAAGCATCGTCTGTTGCAGCGGGGTCCACGTGGACAGGCCGGCGCTCCAGACCAGTGTTTCCGACTGCAGCGCGCCAGTCGCGAGCAGCTCGCGCATCTCATCCGCAGAGAACGGTCCCTTATGGTCCGTTCCGGCCGCATAGAACCACTGGACCGCGTCCGTCATCCTGAAGATCCTTCGATAGGAGGGGCGGACTGGAGTGCCTCCCGCTCTTCTCCTGCGCCATAACACGCCCGCCGTGCAGATCTCCCCCGACGGATCGTCGCGCGTGCGCGTCAGCCGAAGCGGTTGCGACCGCGGGTGCCGGGCAGGCAGCAGAAGACGATGAGCACGATCCAGCCGATGAGCGGGAAGAGATAAAGCAGCGCCCACCAACCGGTGCGATCCGTGTCGTGCAGGCGGCGCACGAGAACCGCAATGCTCGGCAGAAGCACGGCCAGGGAGTAGATCCCGCCCAGAGGAGAGCCGTCAAAGCCGAGGATCTGGGTGTCGATGACCGCCAGAACGATGCTCACCAGCCAGTTGAAGAGCATGAAAAACCAGTATTCCGGCCGGGTGGCGCGACCGGAGAAGGTCGCATACTTCTGGAAGCAGGAGCGGACCGCATCCATGAAGCCGGGGGCGGGGGCGCCAGAGGAGGCCGGCACAGGCGGCGCGATCGGGACATCGGCCGTGCCTCTGCCGAGCGGTGTTTCGGCCAGCGGCGCCCACGCCGCCATGCCGGCCGTCCACACCAGGGTCTGCGGCGCCAGCGCACCGGCCCTGAGCAGGGTGGACATCTGGTCAGGGGTGAACGGCCCCTTCTGTTCCGTTCCAGCCGCATAGAACCACAGGGGCGCATCCGTCATCTGGGGGATCCTTCAGCAAGGGCCGGCGCAACGTCCTCCGCCAGGGGGCGGCGTGCACATGTTGCAGCCTTCTGCGCGCCATAGCACGTGGTCCGTGCACCCTTCCAGAGTCTCGTCGCCCCCGAGCCGCCTCAGCCGAAGCGGTTGGTGCCAGCCGTGCCCTTCTGGATACAGAACCAGATGAGGATGAGGGAGCCGACCACCGGGATGAGGGCCAGCGCCGCCCACCAGCCGGTGCGGTCGATATCGTGCAGGCGCCGCACCTGCACGGCAAGGCTGGGCAGGAAAACCGCCAGCGTGAAGAAAGCGCTCAGATAAGTGCTGTCGCCGTCCGAAATCGTGCCCTCGAAGATGGCAATGACGAGAGAGCCCAGAAGGCAGAACAGCACGAACAGCCAATATTCCGCCCGGTTCGCCCGGCCGGTGAAGACGGCATATCTGGAAAAGCAGGTGCGGACCGCGGTGACGAAGAGCTCGACCCAGCCCTCCGGAGACTTGAGACCGGCCGCCGGGATTTCGGGCAGCTCAGGCGCAGCGCTCATGGGCTCGGGCATCAGCGGTTCCTCGGCGATCGACGGTGGCAGTCCGGTGCGCCGCGCGGGAAAACCCGCCGTCGCATCCCGCGATGCAGCATCGTAGCACGGGAGCCGAAACCGACTCCACTCGCGTGATCCCTCGCGGCACCAGGCCGCGGATCCGGGAAGCACCGCCGGAAACTGTCCTGCCTGCCGGGGCGCAGCCTCCAGTCGACCCGACACAGGCAAGGCCGCCTTCATCCCCTGACCGGAGGCATTTTCCTGCCCCGAACCGATGGCCCGGTCGCCTGAAAATGCTCTGGGGAGGGGATCGTCAGCCGAAGCGGTTCTGCCCTTCGGTGCCGGGCAGGGTGCACAGCACGAGGAGGGCGAGATTGCCAAGGATCGGCACGGCGCCAATCAGCACCCACCAGCCGGAGCGGTCGATGTCGTGCAGACGGCGGATCATCACGGCCACCAGCGGGGTAAGCACCAGAAGCGCGAACACCATGCCGACCACCGGGAAATCCCGGCCGAGAACCGCGACATCGAGACTGGCCAGAAGCAGGGTGCCAAACAGGCCGAACAGCGCGAACAGCCAGCACTCCGCACGCCGCGCGCGCCCCTTGCCCGAGGCAAACTTGCCGAAGCAATCGCCGATGGCCTCGCCAAAGGCCTCTATGAAGCCCGAGGGCGCGGCCCCGGTCCCCATCACGGCCACTGCGGCCCCGCCGCCACCATCCATCACGGCCGACAGCTGCGCCATCGCCGGCTGATAGCTTTCCACCACCACCGGCCGCCGCACCACGGTGGCCAGGGAAGACTGCGCAACCGGGGCCCAGTCGACCATTCCGTCCGACCAGACCAGGGTTTCCGGCTTGAGAAGTCCCAGGGTGACGAGGGTCGTCATCTGGTCCCGGGAGTAGGGTCCGACCGGGTCAGATCCGGTCGCGTAGTACCACGACGCTGCAGCAGACATCGCACACGTCCTCGCAGACTGAGTTCAGGAGGCCGCCCGGTGTGGTACGTGGTTCAACGGGGTGCCCCTTATGGCATTTACCATAATAACACGCACCGCGTGCGGGGCAGCATTTTTTCTGCGCTTCCTCTATCCATCTCTGGTCAAAGCGATTCCCGCCCTCCCCTCCGGGCGGATGCCTCGCGCCGGCGGGGGCCCGCGCCTATAGTGCCGGCGAATCACCCCCGAATCAGGGGCCCCGGCGGATTGCCAGATGGCCCGGCGGCGTGCCCAGGCCGGGGCCTCCTTCCTTCCCGCGACCGGAGTTTTCCCCCGTGTTCACCGGCATCGTTCAGGCGGTTCTTCCCCTCGCCCGGGTGGATTTTCATCCCGGCTACCGCTCCTTTACCCTCAACTTCCCCGAGGAACTGCGGGCAGAGCTGAAAATCGGCGCCAGCGTCGCCCTGGATGGCACCTGCCTCACTGTGGTCGCCATCGACGGCGCGGCGGTGCGTTTCGACGCAGTTGACGGCACTCTGGAGATTACCAACCTCGCCGACCGCGTCGCCGGCGACCGGGTCAATGTCGAGCGCTCCTTCCGTCCGGGCGATGAAAATGGCGGCCATGTCGTCTCCGGCCATGTTACCGGCACGGCAGAAATCACCGCTCTCGACACCACGGGGGCGCGGAAATTCGTCTCCTTCCGCATTCCCGAGGACTACCGGAAGTATATCTTCGACAAGGGTTTTCTGGCTCTCAACGGCGCCAGCCTGACGGTGGCCGCGATCTCCGGTGACGGCATCCACACCATTAACCTGATCCCGGAGACCATCCGCCAGACCAGCCTTTCCGACTATGCCGTCGGCGACCGGCTGAATTTCGAGGTGGAGGCCCAGACCCGGGTACTCGTCGACACCATGGAGCGGGTGATGACCCGCTTCCTGCCGAAGGCATGAAAAAAGGGCGGGGTCTCCCCCGCCCGTCCAGTCCTTCCACCCTGTCCCTGCAGACCGGAGCCGCTCAGCCGCGCCGCCGGCCCATGAGGTCGTCCAGCTCGCGATAGTCCGGCAGGGTGCGGTCGATGGCGGCGCCGTTGCGCAGCACCACGCGGTCGCTCTGGGGGCGGGCGTGGAGCTCGGTCCAGCTGCGGGCCGAAAACAGGCTCATGTCGGCGGCGCCCCCAACCGCCAGACGGCCATGGGCGGGAAGGCCCATGATGTCGGCCGGCGCCGAGGCCACCAGCTGCGGCCAGTCACCCACCGGGCGGTCAAGGTGGAGGATGCGGGTGCCCTCGCGCAGCACCTCCACCAGATCCATGTCGCCATAGGCATAGAAGGCGTCGCGGGTGTTGTCCGAGGCGATCGCCACCGGGATGCCGCGGGCCTTCATCTCGTGCAGCAGCGTGACGCCGCGCCAGCGCGGGGTGCGGTCGGGCACGCGGTCCTGCAGGAACAGATTGCACATCGGCAGGCTGACGATGGCAATGCCGGCCTCCGCCACCAGATCCAGCGTGCGCCGGGCCTCGTCATCGGGCCGCACCGCCAGCGAGCAGCAGTGGCCGCACAGGATCCGGTGCGGGAAGTTCAGCCGCAGCGCGATCCGGGCGACCAGATCCAGCGCCCGGCCGAGGGGCTCTTCCGCCGGCTCGTCGACATGCAGGTCGAGATCGAGACCATGGTCGATTGCCAGCCGCATCAGCTTCTCGATGCCGGCTTCCAGATTGGGCGACATGGTGGTGGCCGCCCCCACCAGTCCGCCATGAGCAATCGCCACCCGGGCGACATCGGCAAAGCCGGGGTCGGTCGCGGCCCACTCCACCGACATCAGCGCCGAGGCCTGCAGGGTGATGCGGCCGGCCCATTTTTCCCGGAGCTCCGCCACCACCGGCCAGGTGACGCGGTGCTGGGGGGCCATGGAGTCGATATGGGTGCGGATGGCCGTGGTGCCGTGGGCGTAGGCGGTGCGCAGGGAAAACTCCATGCGCCGGCGCACATCGTCCTCGGTCCAGTTCACCTTGTCGGCGCCGAGGGCGGTCAGCGCCGAGAAGAAGGCGCCATCGGGATTGGGCGCCCGCGGCCAGGTCTGGCTCTTGTCGAGATGGGTGTGGATGTCGACGAGGCCCGGCAGCACCAGCCCGTCGTCCAGATCGACCACCGGCAGCCCGGCTTCGGGCGCGGGTCCGGCCGGAAGGATGGCTTCGATCCGGCCATCGGCGAGGACGAGATCGGCCGGCGCCAGACCGTCAGCGTCGGGCACGAGGCCCGGCGCGTCCGTCAGGCAGACCGGCAGGGTGGCGTTGGCGATGCGGTAGCGGGGCGCCGAAAAGGCGGACGCAGGAACCATTCGGACGGACTCGTTATTTCCGGATGGACATCCGCCCCCCTTCTGAGCGGCAACGCGCTGTGAGGCGGATCGGGCGGGCGGCCACTGGGGCCGTCCACCCGGGATCAGAACGGCAACGAACGGATCAATGCTCGCGGCGGATGGCGCTTTCGTGCCAGCGGCGCAGCAGCATGTGGGAGATGAAGCTCGTCACGAAGAAGATCAGCACGCCGGTAAACGAGATCAGGATGAGGCCGGCAAACAGGCGCGGCATGTTCATCCGGTACTGGCTTTCCAGAATGCGGAAGGCAAGGCCCGATCCCTCGCCCGCCGAGCCCGCCGCAAACTCGGCAACGACAGCCGCAATCAGCGCCAGACCGCCGCCGATGCGGAAGCCGGTGAGGAAATAGGGCAAGGCTGCCGGCAGCTTGAGGAAGACGAGGGTCTGCCACTTGCTGGCCCGGTAGAGCCGGAACAGGTCGATCAGATTGTGATCGACGCTCTTGAGGCCCTGGGTGGTGTTGGACAGGATCGGGAAGAAGGCCACCAGCCACGCGCAGATGAGCAGCGCCACCTGGGTGGACGGGGCATAGATCAGGATCAGCGGCGCGATCGCCACGATGGGCGTCACCTGCAGCACCACCGCATAGGGATAGAGCGCCAGCTCCACCCAGCGCGACTGCACCAGCAGCACCGACAGCACAACGCCGCCGACAAGCGCCAGCGCCAGCGCGGCGAAGGTAATCTTGAGGGTGACGATCAGGGCCGGAAACAGGGTCGGCCAGTCATTGACCAGCGACCCGACCACGGCGGCCGGCGTCGGCATGATGTAGGCCGGCACCTCCTCCACGACGACATAGACCCACCACGCCGCGATCATCGCCGCCAGCATGACCAGCGGAATGACGATCTTGAGCAGCTTTTCCGACACCGGCTCCCGGGCGGGGGGCGGCGGCGGGGTGTCGGTGGTGGCAGCCTGGGGATCGGGAACGGCAGACGAGATGGACGTGCTCACAGATGATCCTCCGCGCCCATGGCCGCGTGCAGCGCATCGGAGGCCTCCCGGCACCAGACGCCATAATTGGCCTCGGTGCGGAAGCTCTCGTCGCGCGGCAGCGGCACGTCAATGGGAATGTCGCGCACCACGCGCCCCGGCCGGGCGGCCATGACGACAATGCGGGTGGAGAGATAGACGGACTCGTAGACCGAATGGGTGACGAACACCACGGTCCAGCCCAGATGCGCCTTGAGGCGCAGCAGGTCATTGTTGAGCTTGAAGCGGGTGATTTCGTCCAGCGCCGCGAAGGGCTCGTCCATCAGCAGGAGTTTCGGCCGGGTGACGAGGGCCCGCGCGATGGACACCCGCATCTTCATGCCGCCGGACAGCTCGCGCGGATAGGAGGCGTGGAACTTCTCCAGCCCCACCATCTCCAGCGCCTCCATCACCCGCGGACGGGCGTCGGCCTTGGACACGCCCTTGAGGCGCAGCGGCAGATAGACATTGGCGGCAACGCTGGTCCACGGCATCAGCGTCGGTTCCTGGAACACGAAGCTGACATCATGCTCGACGGCGCCCCGCTCGCGCGGCCACTCGATGCTGCCGCCGGACGGGTCCGAGAGGCCGGCGACGATGCGCAGCGCCGTGGACTTGCCGCAGCCCGAGGGGCCGAGCAGCGACAGGAATTCGCCCTGGTTGATATCGAGATCGAGACCGGAAAGCGCCAGCGTGCCGTTGGCGAACGTCTTCTGGACGCCGCGCAGCGACACCAGCGGCTGGGGTCCGGCCGGATCGGAAGAGGTCATGGCGCATCAGGCCCTGATAGCGGCGCGCCCGCGCACGTCCGGCGGAGAGGATCCGGACCACGGACGGGACCGCGCACCGGCCGCCTGCCCGTCCCGGGGGGAGGAGGGCGCGGACCGGCGGAGAAGGAGCGGACGCCCCGGGGGTTTCCCCCGGGACAGGCTCCCCGCGTGGGAAGTCTCGCTGCCCCGACCAGCGACGAAGCCGCCGCCGGCCGGGACAGGATCAGAGGACGCAGCTCACTTGGCGAGCTCGACGCCCAGGCCCTTGCAGACGAACTTGGTGGTGTAGGCCTTCTTGTAGTCGACCGTATCGGCCATGACGCCGGCCTTCACCAGCACGTCGAAGAACGCCTTCTGCTTCTCGTCGGTCATGCAGCCGATGCCCTTGGTGACGGCTTCACCCGAGATCACGATGCCGTTCGCCTTCATCCCGGCCAGGGAATAGGCGAGCTGACCTTCGGTCATCTCCGGGTTGTCCTTCATGATGAGGGCGTTGGCGGCCTTGTTGTCGCCGTAGAGATAGTTGTACCAGCCGATGATGGTGGCATCCACGAAGCGCTGGACCATGTCCGGCTTCTCGTCGACCACCTTCTGCATGGTCTCCACGGTGGTGGAGTAGGGATCATAGCCGGCATCGGCGAGCAGGAAGAATTTCGGCTTCCAGCCGGCCTGACGCTCGATCTCGTAGGGCTCCGAGGTCAGGTAGCCCTGCTGGGCCGACTTCGGATCCGCCAGGAACGGGCCGGGATTGAAGGTGTAGGGCTTGAACTGGCTGTCGCTGAAGCCCGGGAACGCCGCCTTCATCCACTGGAAATAGGTGATGTACCCTTCCTTGCCCATGAAGATGGTGCTGGCCTTGGTCAGGTCCGTGAACTTGTCGAAGCCCTGATCCGGATGGGCGAGCAGACCCTGCGGATCCTTCTGGAACATCGCCGCAACGGTGACCGTCGGGATGTTCTGCTTCACCGCATCGATCGCCTGGAGCATGCCGCCCATGTAGAAGTCGATCTTGCCGGCGAGCAGCAGCGAGCGGTTGGCCGCCTGGGGGCCGCCCTGCTTGATGGTGACCTTGAGGCCATATTTCTCATAGGTGCCATCGGCCACGGCCTGATAGTAGCCGCCATGTTCGGCCTGGGCCAGCCAGTTGGTGCCGAAGGTGACTTCGTCGATGGCCAGGGCCGGCGACACGGCAAAGGCCGCGGCGACGAGGGACGCAAGGCCGCAAAGAATGCGCTTCATCAGTCGGGTCTCTCCCACTTCGTCATGGACTCGCGGCGTTCAGTGCCTGAAAGCCTCTTGCTTTCCCGGCGTCCGCCAGAATGAACAACCCGCCTCGGAACGTCCCGCTCCCCCGGCCCCCAGGAGGAGCCGGACAGGACCGGGGCAGCCATCCGCCCGCTCTGGCCCCGCCGGGGGGACGGAGCAGAGGAGAGATGGCGCGATCCGCACGCCTGTCGTTCGCAAAGCCCGGTGCCCCACGGCCCCATGAGACCTTGCGCCTGTCGCATGGCGCTGCTCCGCCCGTCAGCGGGCAGCAGGGGTGAAAGTCGCAAGAGCCATGCCATCCCGGCGACGGGCCGCAGACCGGGGGAAAGCCGCAGCGCCCGCCCGATCGACGCCCTGTCAATGCTCATATATTGGGCAGACTGGTGCGTAAATAGACGGATCGCCGCAAGGCCCTCCGGAAGGCGGCAATAGTTGTGCAGCGCGGCCTCCGGTCGCCCGTCCGTCAGGGGTAGCGGCGGAGCCAGGGCATTTCCCCGTTCGCTCCGGCGCGCGGGGAAATGCCCCAGTCCCGTGAGGGACCAGTCCCATGAGGGAATGCATTTTCCTCACGCGAACCGGTGCCCGCTTCGCTTGAAAATGCTCTAGTGTCGGCGCGTCCCCCTCTCTGGCCGTTCCGACAGGTTGCCATGCTCACGCCGCACACCCCCGCCGCCCTGCGCCCGCCCTTTGCCAACTATGCCCATGCGATGGAGGTTTCGGCCGGCACGCGGCTGCTGTTCATCTCCGGCCAGCTCGGCATCCACCCCGACGAGAGCGTGCCCGAGGGAGCGGAGGAGCAGGCGGACCTGATCTTCGCCAACATCGCCGTGATCCTCGCCGAGGCCGGCATGACGCCGGCCGACATCGTGCGCATCAACGCCTTTGTCTCGGGCCGGGAGCATCTCCAGCCCTACATGCGCGCCCGCGACCGCTTCGTGGCCGGTGCCGGCCCGGCCTCCACGCTGATGATCGTGACCGGCTTTGCCCGGGAGATCTTCAAGGTCGAGATCGAGGTGGTGGCCGCCGCCGCCCCGCGGCCATGAGCGCGGCGACGCTCGTCGCCCTCATCGGCCCGCTGGCCCTCGTCTGGGCGCTGGCAGTCGCCACCCCCGGCCCGAACTTCTTCGCCATCCTGACCGCCGGTCTGGAGCGCGGCCGCGGCGCTGCCGTCACCACGGCGCTCGGCACGCTGCTTGGCGCCGCCGTCTGGGTGTCGGCCGGCCTGTTCGGGCTGGCCGCCCTCTTCCGCGCCGTGCCGATGGCGGAAACCGCCATCCGCTGGGGCGGCGCGGTATTTCTGGTCTGGAACGGCCTCAGCTACTGGATCGCGGCCAGCCGGCCGGATCCGGGCGGCGGCGGCTCGGCCACCGCCTCGTTCCGCACCGGCCTCCTCACCACGCTGACCAACCCGAAGAGTGCCGCGGTTGCCGCCTCGGTGCTGGCGGTTGCCCTGCCGCCGACGGCACCCGCCGCCGTGTTCGCGCTGGCCGCCGGCGTGCTGATTGCGGTCTCCGCCACATGGTATCTGGGGATCGTCGCCCTTGTCGGCTCCCATCCGGCCATCCGGCAGGTCTATGGTCGGGCGCGTCCGGTGCTTCTGCGCCTTTCCGGCACGGCCTTCATCGCCTTCGGCCTCGCCTTGCCTTTTGAACGTTGAGGAACTTCCCCATGCGCCTGTGGATCAAGGACCCGATTGCCGTGCTGGCCGATGGCGCCGAGCGGGGTCTCGTCGTCGAGAATGGCCGGATTGCCGAGCTGGTCGGGCGCGGGCGGGAGCCGGTGTCGCCGGTGGACCGGGTTTATGATGCCAGCCGGCATGTCATCATCCCCGGCCTCATCAACACCCATCATCATTTCTTCCAGACCCTGACCCGGGCGCACCCCAAGGCCATCAACAAGGAACTGTTCCCCTGGCTGCAGGCGCTGTTTCCGATCTGGGGCGCCTATGTGAACTCCGAGAACTACCGGCTCGGCGTGCGTCTGGCACTGACGGAGCTGCTGATGTCCGGCTGCACCACGGCGTCGGACCATCATTATCTCTATCCCCCGGGCATCGAGGACGCGATGGACGTGGAGGATCAGGAGGCCACCACGCTGGGCATGCGCATGACGCTGACCCGCGGCTCCCTCGACCTGCGCCCGACCGATGGCGGCCTGACGGTGGAGCGCATCCTGCAGGATCCCGACGTGATCCTGGCCGACAGCGAGCGGGTGATCGCGAAGTACCATGATCCCTCGGAAGGCTCCTACCGGCAGGTGGCGCTGGCGCCGTGCGCGCCGTTCAACGCCTCCCGGGAAGTCATGGTCGAGAGCGCGAAGATGGCGGAGCGCTGCAACTGCCGCCTCCACACCCATCTCGGCGAGACCACCGACGAGACCGACTACTGCCTGGCCCACTTCAACTGCCGGCCGGTCGACTATCTGGAAGAGGTCGGCTGGATGAACGACCGGGTGTGGCTGGCCCACGGCATCCACTTCAACGATGCCGAGGTGGCGCGGCTCGGCGCTCATGGCGTCGGCGTCAGCCACTGCCCGACCTCCAACATGGTGCTGGCCTCGGGCAACTGCCGCACCAAGGAGCTGGAGGCGGCCGGCGCTCCGGTCGGTCTCGGCGTCGACGGCTCCGCCTCCAACGACAATTCCAACCTGATGGAAGCCGTGCGCCACGCCATGATGATCGGCCGGCTCACCTACAACGCCGAAAAGGTCACCCATCTGGATGCCCTGCGCTGGGCCACCGCCGGCTCGGCCCGCTGCCTGGGTCGCGACGACATCGGCACCATCGCGCTTGGCAAGCAGGCCGATCTCGCCTTCTACACTCTCGACGAGCTGCGCTTCTCGGGCGCCGGCGACCCGATCGCCGCCCTGGTGCTGTGCGGCGCCCACAAGGCCGACCGGGTGATGATCGGTGGTCACTGGCGCGTGGAAGACGGCATGCCCATCGGTATCGACATCCGGAAGCTGCGCGCCGAGCACGGCGCCGCCGCGGCGAAGTTCCTGCAGGACCTCTGAGGACCCGGCTGTCCCGCGGGGACGGAACGGCCCCCGCGGGCCCGGGACCTCCCGCCACCGCCCGCACTCCGGCCGGGCGCGCCTCAGCGCCGGCGATCGGCCAGCAGCCGCAGGGCGTTGGCCGTCACCAGCACGGTGGCGCCGGTATCGGCCAGGATCGCCGGCCACAGCCCGGTGATGCCCAGAACCGTGGTGACGAGGAAGAACGCCTTCAGCCCCAGGGCGATGGCGATGTTCTGATGGATGATGCCCATGGTGCGGCGCGAGAGCTGCACCATGGCCGCCACATCTCCCACCCGGCCATGCAGGATTGCCGCATCGGCCGTCTCCAGCGCCACATCGGCGCCGCCGCCCATGGCGATGCCGATATCGGCGGCGGCCAACGCCGGGGCATCATTGATGCCATCGCCGATCTTGGCCACCCGGGCGCCACCCGCGCGCAGATCCCGCACCAGCCGCTGCTTGTCCTCCGGCAGGAGGGCCGCATGCACCGCGAGACCGAGGGTGCGCCCGACGGATTCGGCCGGGGCGACCTGATCGCCGGTCAGCATCAGCGGCTCGATGCCGAGGCCGCGCAGGGTGTCGAGTCCCGAGCGCGCATCGGCCCGGGGCTGGTCGGCGAAGGCAAGCAGACCCGCCGGCACGCCATCGGCCAGCAGCACCGCCACCGTGCGCCCCTCGCCGGCCAGCCGTTCGGCCGCAGTGACGAGGGCCGGATCCAGCGGCGCGCGGGCCTCGGCGGTTGCCGGCGCCAGCGCCCCCAGGAACAGCGCGGCCCCCTCCACCCGGCCGGTGAGGCCCCGGCCGGGCTCGGCCCGCACCGCCTCGGAAGCGGGCGGACGGATGCCCTCGGCGTCGGCAGCGGCCAGCACCGCGCGGGCCAGCGGATGGGACGAGCCCGCCTCCAGCCCGGCGGCCAGCCGGAGCAGATCCCCCCGGGAGAAGGGGGCGACAGGCAGCACGTCGGTCACCTCGGGCCGGCCCTCGGTGAGGGTGCCGGTCTTGTCGAAGGCGGCGTGGGTGATGCCGCCCAGTGCCTCCAGCACCGCGCCGCCCTTCATCAGCAGGCCACGCCGGGCACCCGCCGCCAGACCCGCGGCAATCGCCGCCGGCGTGGAAATGACCAGGGCGCACGGGCAGCCGATGAGCAGGATGGCAAGGCCGCGATAGATCCACACGCTCCACGGCGCCGCCAGCAGCAGCGGCGGCAGCACCATGACGAGGGCGGCCACCACCACCACCGACGGGGTGTACCAGCGGGCGAAGCGGTCGATCACCCGTTCGGTCGGCGCGCGGGCCGACTGGGCCTCCTCCACCAGCCGCACGATGCGGGCGATGGTATTGTCGGCGTGGGCCGCCGTCACCGAGACGCGCAGCACCGCATCGGTGTTGATGGTGCCGGCATAAACCGGAGACCCCGGCGCCTTTTCCTTCGGCACGCTCTCGCCGGTCACCGGCGCCTCGTCGACGGCGCTGAGCCCCGAGAGCACGACGCCATCGGCGGCAATGCGATCGCCCGGGCGCACCACCAGCACGGCGCCGACGGGCACCTCCTCGGCCGGCACCTCGCTGACGCCGTCGGGCCCTTCCACCCGGGCGGTGCGTGGCACCAGATCGGCGAGCGCGCGGATGCTCGCCCGCGCCCGGCCGGCAGCATAGCCTTCCAGCAGCTCGCCGATCAGGAACAGCACGACGACGGTCGCCGCCTCCTCCGCCGCTCCGATGGCCAGCGCGCCGAGGGCGGCCACCGTCATCAGCATCTCGATGGAGAAGGGCGTGCCGTTCAGCGCCGCCGCGCCGGCCTTGCGGCCGATGGGAATGAGGCCGACCAGCATGGCCAGCGGAAAGAAGACGTCGCGCCACTCCGGCAGAAGGAAGCCGGCAATGGCCGCCACCGCATAGGCCAGCGCCGCCGCCCCGGCCAGCCGCGCCTTGGGCGCCTGCCACCAGGCCCGCTCCGCCGGCGCCGCCGCGGCTGCATGCTCATGACCGTGGTCATGAGCATGGTCGTGGCCGGCGTGATCGTGACCATGGTCGTGGTCGTGGTCGTGATGATGATCGCCGTGATCGTGTCCGCAGTCACAGGCCGCCTCGGCGGCGCCGGCGGCGGGCGCCGCGCCGGTCTCGGGGCGGGCCTGATAGCCGAGGGCGTTCACCTTGGCAGCCAGCACGGCATCCGTCACTTCGGCGCCGTGCAGCACCGTCGCGGTGCCGGCCGTCACCGACACCCCGACCTCGCTGACCCCCGGTAGGCGCTTGAGGGCCGTTTCGATCTTCATGGCGCAGGAGGCGCAGTCCATGCCATCGATGCGCAGGCGGGAGCGGATTGGGTCCGTGGTCATAAGGGAGTCCGTGGGGTTGACCTCGATGGACCCGACGCTACATCCTCTAGTGACTGGAGGATCAAGCCCTCTTTTTCGGAATCAATCGCAAATTTTGCCCCCCTCCGGAAAAATGGTGCGGCAGGACACGGCTCATGGCAGCGGCGGGACTGACGATGGCAGGACTGACAATCGGGCGGGCGGCGGAACGCAGCGGCGTGAAGGTGCCGACGATCCGCTATTATGAGGAGATCGGCCTGCTGCCGGCGCCGGACCGGACGGAGAGCGGCCGCCGGCTCTTTGGCCCGGCCGAGCTGGAGCGGCTGGCCTTCATCCGCCATGCCCGGGCGCTGGGTTTCGAGATCGACGCAATCCGGGCCCTCATCGCGCTGCAGGAGCACCCGGACTGGTCGTGCGCCGAAGCCGACGCCATCGCCCGCGCCCATCTGGTCGACGTGCGCCAGAAGATCGCCAGCCTGAGGGCGCTGGAAGCCGAACTCGCCCGCATGACCGAAGGCTGCGCCCACGGCACCGTGGCCGAGTGCCGGGTGATCGAGGTGCTGGCCGATCACGACCAGTGCGTGCATCACGGGCGACCGGACGGCGCCAGCTGAGACCACCGGCGTCCCGTTCCGCCCCCTGGCAGAGGCCACCGCCCGCGTTCAGGACCGTGATGCGTTCGACTTCGTGCCCCCGGCGGGACGGATGACACCGTCGCGGGGGTCTCTTACAGCGCGTTGCCGAGTGACTTCTCGGAGGCGTCCTTTTTCCTGACGGGTCGGGCCGCCTTCCGCGCCACCTTGAACTGCCGCACAAGCGGTTCCAGAGGCTTCAGGGTGCCAGCCGCCAGCAAGCGCCTGAACTCCCCGATGAACGCTTGAACATCATCATAATCAACCCCGTTTTCCTTCAGGGGGGCCAGATCATAATCCCACCAGTGGATGGCCAGCAGGTCCTTGACGGTTGCCGCATCGAAACGCATGCGGATCAGCTTCGCCGGGACGCCGCCAACAATGGCGTAGGGCGGCACATCCTTGCCAACGATCGCACCGGCGGCGACAATCGCCCCATCCCCGATCGTGACCCCCTGACGGATGACAGCATTCTGGCCGATCCAGACGTCATTGCCAATAACCGTCGACTTTGCGAGCCGCGTCCGCTTGACAGACGAGATACGCGAATACTCCTCACTGCCGTTAAAGGGACCAACATTTCCAGAGGCAAAGGGATGGGTCGAAATACTATCGATCTGATGCTCCGTCGGACCGATCGTAACATTCGGAGCGATAGAACAATATCGTCCGATCGTAACATTCTTTACCTCAGAGCCTCGCCCGATATAGCTGAATGCCCCGATGCGGCAGATACCCTTGAACGCCGCAGAGCCGGAGGAAGGTGATTCCGCCGTCAAATCATAGATGGCCGCTTCGCGGAACTTAAAAAAACCATCCTCCGCGGCGTCTGCTTCGGCAACCTCGACTTCAGACGACATACTTCACCTCGTCGAAAGATATTCGCAGCCTCGCCCTCTCTCCGGCGGACGTTTGCCAGAGAGGCAATCGGGGAAAGCCGATACTGGCGTGATCAGCTTCCGAAGGGCGCGGCGACCTCCCCGGCCGGATCGCCTCCTCAGAAGAACGCGGTCAGCCGGTATTGCACAGTAAAGTTGTTCTTATAGACCACGCCCAGAGCGCACAACAGAAGATCCGCTCCTCGACGCTCCCGTGCTGCAACAGGTTCCGCTCGACATCCCGAACGCAGTGCCCCTTCCCCCTCCCGATCCCGCGTGCTAGCTTCGAGCCATTCCGAGGGGTGTCCCCAAACGTGGGGCTGAGATGGCCGGTGAGGCCGAACCCTTTGAACCTGATCCGGGTCATGCCGGCGAAGGGACGGGAATCGGTCGGGTCCAGCACTTTCAGACGCCCTCGGACGGGCGTCGATGCCCGGGGCCCCTCCCCCTCCAGACGTCGTTCCCGGATCTCCATCAGGCAACGCTCGTCGGAGGAGATCCCCCCAATGAACATCGAGACGAAGATCAGCCGCGCGCCCGCGGAAGTGACCACCGGGCCGATTGCCGGCTCGCGCAAGGTCTATGCGGCGCCGGCGTCGCATCCCGCCATCCGCGTGCCCTTCCGGGAAATCGTGCTCTCCGATCCGGCCGAAGCACCCGTGCGGGTCTATGATCCCTCGGGGCCCTATACGGATCCCGACGCGGTGATTGATCTGGCGACGGGCCTTGCCCCGGTGCGCGCAGACTGGATCGGCGGGCGTGGTGTCTCCACCATTACCGGCCGCGCCGTGAAGCCCGAGGACAATGGCGGCGCCAGTGGCGACCGGCTGGTGCCGGAATGTCCCGCGCGGCGGCCGGTCCTGTCGGGGGCTGGCAAGGCACTGGTCACCCAGTATGAATTCGCCCGCGCCGGCATCATCACCGAAGAGATGGTCTATGCCGCATTCCGGGAAAATCTCGCCCGGGAACAGGCGCTGGACGGCGCCGCCGGCCGGCGCGCCGACGGCGAGGATTTCGGCGCCGAGATCCCGGAATTCGTGACGCCGGAGTTCGTGCGCGCCGAGATTGCCCGCGGCCGCGCCATCCTGCCGGCCAACATCAACCATCCCGAACTGGAGCCGATGGTCATCGGGCGGAACTTCCTGGTGAAGGTCAACGCCAACATCGGCAATTCCGCCGTCACCTCGGGCGCGGCAGAGGAAGTGGAAAAGCTGGTCTGGTCGATCCGCTGGGGTGCGGATACCGTCATGGACCTCTCCACCGGCCGCAACATCCACAATATCCGCTCGTGGATCCTGCGCAATTCTCCGGTTCCGATCGGCACCGTGCCGATCTATCAGGCGCTGGAGAAGGTGGACGGCGATCCGGTGCGCCTCACCTGGGAAATCTTCCGCGATACGCTGATCGAGCAGGCCGAGCAGGGCGTCGATTATTTCACCATCCATGCCGGCGTGCGGCTGGCCCACATCCCGCTGACCGTCAACCGCGTCACCGGCATCGTGTCGCGCGGCGGCTCGATCATGGCACGCTGGTGCCTCGCCCATCATCGCGAGAGCTTCCTCTACGAGAAGTTCGACGAGATCTGCGACATCATGCGGGCCTATGACGTCTCCTTCTCGCTCGGCGACGGCCTGCGCCCCGGCTCCATTGCCGACGCCAACGACGCGGCCCAGTTTGCCGAGCTGGAGACGCTGGGCGAACTCGCCAAGATCGCCTGGGACAAGGGCTGTCAGGTGATGATCGAAGGCCCGGGCCATGTGCCCATGCACAAGATCAAGGTGAACATGGACAAGCAGCTGCGCGAGTGCGGCGAAGCCCCTTTCTATACGCTTGGACCTCTCACCACGGATATTGCCCCGGGCTATGATCACATCACCTCCGGCATCGGCGCGGCGATGATCGGATGGTTTGGCACGGCGATGCTGTGCTATGTCACGCCGAAGGAACATCTGGGCCTGCCGGACCGGGACGACGTGAAGACTGGCGTCATCACCTACAAGATCGCCGCCCACGCCGCCGACCTCGCCAAGGGCCACCCGGCGGCGAAGATCCGCGACGACGCCATGTCGCGGGCCCGTTTCGATTTCCGCTGGATGGACCAGTTCAATCTGGCCCTCGATCCCGATACCGCCCGCGCCTTCCACGACGAGACCATGCCGAAGGAGGCGCACAAGGTCGCGCATTTCTGCTCCATGTGCGGGCCGAAATTCTGCTCGATGAAGATCACCCAGGATCTGCGGAAAGAAGCCGCGGCGCTGGCCGTCGATGGCATGGCCGCGAAATCCCGGGAGTTCCTGTCGGGCGGCGGCGCCCTCTATGTGCCGGCGGCGGAATGAGCATTCCTGAAGTGGCTGTTGTCGGGGCCGGCGCTGCCGGCCTCGTCACGGCGCTGGCGCTGGCCGAGCGCGGCGCCCGGGTCTCGGTGTTCGAGCGCGGGGCGACACTTGGCGATGGCGCGGCCTCGTGGCTGGCCGGCGGCATGCTCGCGCCCTTCATCGAGCGGGAATGTGCCGATGAGAGCATCGAGACCCGCGGGCGGCTGGCGCTCAGCTGGTGGGCGGCGCGCTTTTCGGAGCTGGTCACGGCGGCCGGCAGCCTCGTCGTCGCCCCGCCGCGGGACCGGCCGGAGCTGGACCGCTTCGCCCGCCGCACCCGCGCCCACCGCCCGCTCGATGCTGCCGGAATCGCCGCGCTGGAGCCGGCCCTTGGGGCACGTTTTCCGGCCGGCCTCTTCTATCCCGATGAAGCCCATCTGGATCCGCGCGCGGCGCTTGCCGCCATCGGGGAGCGTCTCCGCAGTCTCGGCGGCAGCGTCCGTTTCGGGGAGGCGGCCGATCCGGAGACGCTGGCCCGGGACGGACGCTTCGCCACGGTCGTCGATGCCCGCGGGCTCGCCGGCCGTGACCGGCAGCCGGAGCTGCGCGGCGTCAAGGGCGAGATGGTGATCGTCCACGCGCCGGGGGTCACACTCTCCCGGCCGGTGCGGCTGCTGCATCCGCGCATGCCGCTCTATGTCGTGCCGCGGCCCGATCACCGCTTCATGATCGGCGCCAGCATGATCGAGAGCGAGGATGCCGGCCGCGTCTCGGTGCGCTCGTTGGTCGAGCTGCTGAACGCCGCCGTCACCCTGCATCCCGGCTTCGGCGAAGCCGAGGTGCTGGAAACCGGCGCCGGCGTGCGGCCGGCCTTTCCGGACAACCTGCCCCGGGTTGCGGTCGACGGGCGGATCGTCCGGGTCAACGGGCTGTATCGGCACGGCTTTCTCATGTCGCCGTGGCTGGGAGAGGAGGCGGCCGGCGCAGCACTTCGGGGGCTTTCGCCCCCGATCCCCCCGGGAGGCCCAGCCTCCCGAACCCTCCAGATTTCATTCAATTGAAGAAAAAAGAGGAGGTCCGGAGGTGCCAACCTCCGGGCGGGTGCGGGCAGCAGCCCGCCAGCCTCCGGGACGAGCCCATGCGCATCATTCTGAACGGTGAGTCGCGGACCGTAACCGCGTCCACTCTCGCCGACGCCCTGATCGAACTCGACTTCGGCGATGCCATCGTGGCGACCGCCGTCAACGGCCGCTTCGTGCCGGTGTCCGCCCGCGCAACGCACGCGCTGGCGGAGGCCGATGCGCTGGAAGTGCTGGCCCCGATGCAGGGAGGCTGAGGATGACCCTTGCTCTTTATGATGTGCCGCTGACCTCGCGGCTGCTGCTCGGCACCGCCGGCTATCCCTCGCCGGCAATCCTGACCGAAGCCGTGCGGGCCTCCGGGGCCGGGGTCGTCACGGTGTCGCTGCGGCGCGAGACGGCGGGCGGGCGGGCCGGTCAGGGCTTCTGGGCCCTCATCCGCGAGCTCGGCGTAAAGGTGCTGCCCAACACCGCCGGCTGTCATTCGGTGGACGAAGCCGTGACCACCGCGCAGATGGCGCGGGAGCTGTTCGGTACCGCGTGGATCAAGCTGGAGGTGATCGGCGATGCCGACACCCTGCACCCGGACGTGTTCGGTCTGGTGGAGGCGGCCCGGATCCTTTGCGCGGACGGGTTCGAGGTGTTTCCCTATACCACCGAGGACCCCGGCGTGGCCGAGCGCCTGCTTGATGCCGGCTGCCGGGTGCTGATGCCGTGGGGGGCGCCGATCGGCTCCGGCCGCGGGCTCGCCAACCCCTATGGTCTCCGCACGCTGCGCGCGCTCTTCCCCGAGGTGCCGCTCATCATCGACGCCGGCATCGGCCGCCCCTCCCATGCGGCGGCCGCCATGGAACTCGGCTATGATGCCGTGCTCCTCAACACCGCCGTGGCCAAGGCCGGCGATCCCGTGGCCATGGCCCGGGCCTTTGCCGGGGCAATCGCGGCCGGGCGGCTGGGCTTTGAAGCGGACCCGATGGAGCCGCGCGACATGGCGGTCGCCTCCACGCCGGTGTTCGGCCGGGCGGTGCTCTCATGACGCTGCCGCGCTTCTATCCTGTCATGCCCGATGCCGATCATGTCGCGCGAATGGTGTCAGCCGGCGCCCGGCTGGTCCAGCTCCGGCTGAAGGGTGCCTCGGTCTGGGAAACGCGCCGGCAGGCCCGCGCTACCCGGGACCAGTGCGCGGCCGCCGGCGCCACGCTGGTGCTGAACGATTTCTGGGAAATCGCGCTGACCGAGGGCATCGGCTTCGTCCACCTCGGTCAGGAGGACTTGGACACCGCCGACATCCCCGCCCTGAAACGCGCCGGCATCCGTATCGGCCTCTCCACCCATGACGAGGCGGAACTCGACCGGGCTCTCTCCTGCGATCCGGATTATGTGGCGCTGGGGCCGGTGTGGCCGACGGTGCTGAAGCAGATGAAATGGGGGCCACAAAGTCTCGACCGGGTGCGCGGGTGGAAGGCCCGCATCGGCGCCCGGCCGCTGGTGGCCATCGGCGGGCTGACGCCGGAACGCGCGCCCGCGGCCCTTGCCGCCGGGGCCGACAGCCTCGCCGTCGTCACCGATCTGGTGACGGCGCCGGACCCGACCGCCCGCGCCCGGGAGTGGATCGCCCTGACCGATGAGGAGCCGGCATCATGACCGCCGACCGGTTCCTCCGCCAGCGCACCCTGCCCGAAGTGGGAGACGCCGGGCAGGCGCGCCTTGCCGCCGCGTCCGTGCTGGTGATCGGCGCCGGCGGCCTCGGCTGCCCGGTACTCACCGCGCTGGCCGGTGCCGGCGTCGGCCACATCACCCTGGTCGATCCGGATGTCGTGGACCTCACCAACCTGCACCGTCAGCCACTTTATCGCATGGCCGACATCGGCGCCCCCAAGGCCGAGGCCGCCCGGGCGGCCCTTGCCGCCTATGCCCCTGACACCCGGGTGACGGCCCGGGTCGGCCGGCTGGATCCGGCCAATGTTGCCGGCCTCGTCGCCGGTGCCGATCTCGTCGTTGACGCCGCCGACAGCTTCGCTGCAACCTATATCCTGTCGGATGCCTGCCTGAGGGCGGGCAAGGCGCTGGTGTCAGCCTCGGTGCTGGGGCTCTCCGGCTATGTCGGCGCCTTCTGCGGCGGGGCACCCAGTTATCGCGCGGTGTTTCCGAAGATGCCGGCCCAGGTCGCCACCTGTGCCACGGCCGGCGTGCTCGGCCCCGTCGTTACGATGATCGGCGGTCTTCAGGCCCAGATGGCGCTGGCCCTCGTCCTCGGCCTCGCGCCCTCCCCCCTCGGCCGGCTGGTGCGGATGGAGGCTGGCGCCTTCCGCTTCGCCAGCTTCGATTTCACCGGCACCCCGGAGCCCGGGGCCGCGATCCCCTTCATCGCCCCGCAGCACGTGACCACCGGCGACCTCGTCATCGACCTGCGCGGGCTGGACGAAGCCCCGGTCTCGCCGCTTGCCGATGCGCTGCGCCTGACCGTGCCGGAAGTGGAAGCCGCCCCGCCGCTCGCCCCCGGCCAGCGCATCGTGCTCGCCTGCCGCTCCGGCATCCGGGCAGCCCGGGCGGCCGAAGCGCTGGAGCGCGCCGGGCAGCGGGACCTCGCGCTGATTGCGCTTGGGTAAGAAAGATGGATCCAGGCGGAGCAGAGACCCGAGACCACCTGCCCCCGTCGGAAGAGACCGGACCTCAGCGGTTCGACAGGGAGATTGCTCCGGGTTGCGGTACGCTTTCACGTTTTTCCTGTCTGAATGCAAAAACCCCGCTGGCGTGAGCCGAGCGGGGTTTTTGATTTGGTTGCGGGGGTGCGCAACTACCGATACCGACATTCACTGGAAGTCGCAATTTAGGCCGAGCGTTCAGGAATACGCTCGACCTCGGCGAATGCAATCGACCTGAGGATGCGGCTCGGATCAGCCCCCTTCCGAACAGCTCAGCGCTGCGCCATCGCCTCGAACTGCTCCGGATAGCGCCCGCCAGCGACATGTTCCGGTGCGAAGGTCTGGTCGAGTAAGGCCAGATCGGCCTGATCGAGCAGGACGCCGGCCGCCGCAACATTCTGCTCCAGATGCGGAATTTTCTTCGCGCCGGGAATCGGGATAATGTCCACCCCCTGCGCCAGAACCCAGGCCAGCGCAACCTGAGCGGCGGTCGCCCCTTTCGCGGTCGCAATCTGTTCGATGACTGTAACCAATTTGCGGTTCGCTTCAGCGTTTTTCGGCTGGAAGCGCGGCAGGCTTTCGCGAAAGTCCCCTTCGCCCATCATCACTTTCCCGGTCAGGAAACCACGCCCCAGCGGGCTGAAAGGAACGAAGGTCACCCCCAGGTCGCGACAAGCGGCCAGCACCCCACTCGTCTCGACGTCCCGGGTCCAGAGCGAATATTCGCTTTGCAACGCAGTGATCGGGTGGACAGCATGGGCACGCCGCAGCGTATCGGCCGAAACCTCCGACAGGCCAATCGCCCGCACCTTTCCCTCGGCCACCAGATCGGCCATCGCGCCGACTGTTTCCTCGATCGCCACGGCGGGATCGGCCCTGTGGAGATAATAAAGGTCGATCACATCGGTATCGAGCCGCTTCAACGAGGCCTCAGCCACCCGCCGCGCATTGGCGGGAGAGCCATCCGTGCCAGTGATTTCGCCAAAATCCGTGCGTGCCGGATTGTAGGTAAAGCCGAACTTCGTGGCGATCACCAGCTTGTCGCGGTACGGCTTCAGCGCACGGCCAAGCAGGCGCTCGTTGCGATGAGGCCCATAGACTTCGGCCGTATCGAAAAAGGTCACGCCGAGCTCAACCGCCCGGTGCAGCGTTCGGATCGAGGCCTCTTCATCCTGCACACCATAGGCCTGGCTCAGCCCCATGCAGCCAAGACCGATGGCCGAAACCGTAAACTCTCCGAGCTTGCGCTGTCCCATCTGTCTCTCCTTGGAATACCTGCGAATGACATCTAAATAGCGAGGGCTCATTCAGATGATAATTCGTGCAATCGACAACAACCCGATCTATTATTTAGATCAATGGACAGAACACAGCTTTCTCAACTCGTGGTTTTCCAAGCCGTGGCCGAAACCGGAGGCTTTCGCGCAGCCGCCGACAGGCTGGGCATCGCGCCCTCTGCCGTCAGCCATGCGGTCTCGGCGCTGGAGAAAAGCCTCGGCGTTCGGCTTCTGGCGCGGACCACACGTTCGACCCGGCCAACGGAAGAAGGCATCCGGCTGCTGACTCGGGTGACCACCCCGCTGACCGAGATCGCCTCGGGTCTGGCCGAAACCGGGAAAAACCCCGATGAGCCAAGCGGCCCCTTGCGCATCACCCTGCCGCTTCTGGCGGTCGAAGAGGTGATCATGCCCCGCCTGCGCGCATTCCTGACCCGCTATCCGAAAATCGAATTCGACATCCGCACCGCCGATAGTTTTGAGGACATTGTCGAAAGCGGCTGCGATGCCGGGATCCGTCTCGGCGAAAACCTTGAGGCCGACATGATCGCGGTGCGTGCCTCCGGTCCGCGGCGCAGCGTGATCATCGCAACGCCGGAATACTTCGAACGGTACCCGCGGCCAGAGCATCCGCGCGATCTGGGCGCCCATAACTGCATCCGTCGCCGTTTTGACAGCGGCCGGATCTATCGTTGGGAACTGGAGCGCGACGGTCGTGCCCTGACTGTCGAAGTGCAGGGCAACCTGATCCTGCCGCAACAAGAGCTGATGCGACGGGCGGCGCTGGACGGGCTGGGGCTGGCCTTCGTGTTTGAAGAAGCCGTTGCCGAGGACATTCGGGAGGGGCGCCTCGTCACCGTCATGGATGACTGGTGCCCGCCCTTTGACGGCTTCTACATCTACTACCCCTCGCGGCATCAGATGCGCCCGGCCCTGCGGGCTTTCGTCGATTTCTTCAGATACCAAGAAGGCCGGTAGATACCGTCAGGCCGTAGATCCAACGAGATGGTCGATCAGGGCCCGCAAGCGGCGGGGCATCG
Organism: Segnochrobactraceae bacterium EtOH-i3; assembly: GCA_050689115.1. Lineage (GTDB taxonomy): Bacteria > Pseudomonadota > Alphaproteobacteria > Rhizobiales > Segnochrobactraceae > JBBSSF01. The sequence goes on from JBOGCN010000009.1 coordinate 125,301, forward strand.
CGCGGGCAGCGGGCCAGACCAGAAAGAACTCCCCGGTCTCGTCGATTTCGTCCTCCAGCACGCGCACCAGCAGGCCAGCAGCCAGATCGTCTTGCAGGATAAAATCCGGCAACCAGGCCACGCCCTTCCCTGCCACCGCAAGCGTTCGAGCCCCTTCAATCGCCGTGACCGTCAGGCGCGGCGGCGACAGAGGAAGCACGCTGCCATCCTTTCGCAACCAGGGTTGCAACCGCCCGGTCATACTGAACCGGAAAGAAATCCTATCATGCGCATCGAGCGTCGTAAGCGTAGGGATTCCCCGCTGCTCAAGATATGCCGGTGATGCGAAAAGCCCATGCCGATAAGGGCGGAAGCGCCGGGCTTTCAGAGAGCTGTCGCGCAACGGGCCATTGCGGATGCCAAGGTCTATGCCTTCGGACACCAGGTCGACCATGGAATCGGTGAAACGGATATCCATCATCACCTCAGGATAGCGTGCCAGAAACACGCCAAGCTGCGCGTTGACCAGATGATACCCCACAAGCGGCACCGTCAGCACGATCAACCCGGCGATCCGTTCGGTCCGGTCCCGGGTTGCGGTCAGGGCATCGTCAAGGGCCTCAAGTGCCGGCACGAGACCGACCAGGAGGCCGCGCCCCTCTTCGGTCAACTCCAGCCGACGTGTCGTGCGCTGAAACAGCGTGACGCCTAGCTCTTCCTCCAGTCGCTGGATCGCCTTGCCGATTGCCGAAGACGAAACCCCAAGCCGGCGCCCGGCTGCGGCAAACGAACCGAGCCGCGCCGTCGTCGCAAAGCTGTCAAGAAGAGTCAGGCTCGGTATTGGCATTGGCAACTTTATATCCGCAATGAACGGCCATGATGGATCATTCCAGATAGTCACGAAAGCCCTATCCTTCGCCGGATCACGAAGGAGAGTCCGTTGACCGCAGCGCTATGTCCCCCTCGGCCCAAGCCGCGCAATGTGCGGATGGTCGCCTCGATTTGTCTGGCCGCCGCCGTCATGCCGATGACCTTCTCCGGCGGCGCCATCGCCACACCCGATCTCGGGCGGAGCTTCGCGGAGACAGGTCCGCTGCTCGCCTGGGTCGTCAACGCTTTCATGATGGTCTTCGGCGCCCTGCCCCTGATTGCCGGAGCGCTGGCAGACCGGCTGGGCCGCCGCAAGGTGTTTCGGTTCGGTCTATACGGCTTTGTCGTCACGGGACTGTTGCTGACGATGGCGCCCAATCTTCTAAGCATCGACCTGTTGCGCGGCGCACAAGGGCTTTTCGCGGCAGCAACTCTGGCCGGGGGCACTTCGGTTCTTGCCCAGATCACGGACGAGCCCCTCCGCCGCCGAGCCTTTTCCCTGATCGGAGCGACTTTTGGATTGGGTCTGGCACTTGGTCCGGTGATCGCGGGCTGGGCGTTGGAGGCCGCGGGATGGCGCGGTGTCTTCGTGACCGCCTCGATCCTGGCCGCGCTGTCTCTGGTCAGCGGCATCGGCGCGATTCCCGAGAGCCGTGCCCGGAGCGAGCATCCGTTCGACCGTTTCGGTGCCTTCCTGTTCGCGGGATTTCTGGTTGCGCTGACATTCTGGGCGATCCTCGTCCCCAGCCGGGGCCTTCTTTCCATCGTCAGCCTGACTCTGGTTTTGGCAACTGCCCTCTTCCTGCTGGGCTTCATCTGGCAGGAAAAACGCTGCCCGACGCCCATGTTCGATCTGTCCCTGCTGGAACACCCTGCATTCCTTGGCGTTCAGGCGCTGCCGGTCGCGACCTGCTTCGGCTTTGTCTCGCTTCTGGTGATCGTGCCCGTACAGCTCATCGGCGCGGGCTATTCCGAAGTCACCGCCGGGCTGATCTCGATGGCGCTGTCCGCACCGGTCTTTCTGGTGCCTCTGGCGCTGGCCCATATCGGCACCGGCAACCGCAGCCGGCTGGTGGCCCTGGGTCTGCTCCTCGCGGCGCTCGGTTTGTTCGGACTGGGCTTCACGCCCTTCGATGGCCCCCTGTTACCGCTTGCCGCAATGCTGGCGCTGATCGGCTGCGGCATCGGATTTCCCTGGGGACTGATGGACGGGCTCGCGATCGAGGTGGCGCCCCGCGAAAAGGCAGGGGTTGCGACGGGCATGTTCTCGACCGTTCGCGTCGCCTCCGAAGGGATCGTCCTCGCTCTTGTCTCGGCGGCTTATGCCTGGCTGATCGCCATATTTGCAGACACCTCCAGAGACACGGCCTCTGCCATCGTGTCGGGCGCCCCGGTCGTCGCCGCCCTGCGCCCCGAGATTAACGAGGCCTGCCGATGGCTGTTCTGGGGGCTGGCAGTCTTGACCTTGGGGGCTGCGGCGCTCATCCGCGGGCGTCTGCGGATCAAATGAGAGAAGTATATTCGACTTATGAGCCACATACGCCCATGCGAAAGAGCGGTTACGGTGCCCCCCTAGCAGCAAGCGGCAGCATAGGCGCACGGCGTTGCTCCGTAATGCTGGCGGAAATGGCGGATCAAATGACTTTTATCGCACAGGCCGACGCTCACGGCGGCCTTGGCCGACTGATGCCCGCAGGAAAGCAGGCTCTTCGCCCCGTTGAGACTATCTGGGTCAGATAGCGATGCACGGATAGCGCGGTGCTCGCCCGGAACACCCGCATGAAATGATACTCGCTCAAGCCGGCGACAGCCGCGACCTCGCCGACGGAAACGGGTTCGGCAAAGTGCGTCCGCAGATAGTCGATCGCCCGCCGCATGTCGGCGCGGACGATATGCGACGAACACCTCTGCCGCGACCGTTGACCGTAACGGGCAATCAACGCACCCCGAAACCGTCATAGGCCGCGCATTCCTTCTCCATGCGATCCGGGGCGCTGGCGATGACGGCGTGGGCGCGCGGAAGGCGCCGTGGGGCTTCGGTGTCTCCGCGAGAAAGCGATGCGCGCCTATGCGGAGGAGACAACCGGCTGAACCGGGAACGCCGCTCCAGTGGCGATGCCTGGAAAGCGGAACTGGCAAAGATCGAGAAGCAGATCCGCGGCCTCATCGAGGCGATCAAGGCTTGTATGTTCCACGAGAGCATGAAGGCTGAGATGGACATGCTGGAAGCGCGCAAGGCCGAACTGAACAGCCCGCTGGCCGACACGCCAAAGGACACACCGGACATTCTGCCGAGCGCCTCGGTGATCTATGCAAAGAAGGTTTCGGCTCTGACCAAGGCGCTCAACCGCAAGGAAGAGCGGCAG
>JBOGCN010000010.1:0-126922 GCA_050689115.1 Segnochrobactraceae bacterium EtOH-i3
GGGGGCAAGGGATTCGCTCTGGGCGGGCTGGGCGATGTTCATCTGGTTCACCGAATGTTGCAGCGTCGCGATAGCCCACGACCGCCCGCGAAAGAAAAGGTTCGGGCCGTGTCCGCTCGATCATCGCATCGCCGATCCCATGACGGGGCGAGACGGGCCCAGCCGCGCGCAATCCCGGCAGGCTCGGAGGGCTGAAAAAGCCATCCGCCAGGATGACGCGCGAACCGTGCTTCCGCCGTTATAGGCAAAGTTGGGGCGCGGCGAAAGGCGTTCCTGCGACGGGGCGTCGCGGATCCGTAGGGATCCGAAGGGGCATGCCGAAAGGCCACTTGCCGGCTCGTGCGGCGCGTCATGTGTCCGCCGGTGCATCCGGGGGTGCCCGCACGGGCTCCGGGATGTCCATGGCGCGCCGCGGCCAGATGATGGTGACGATGGCGCCGGTTTCCGGGGCCATCCGGTTGGCCAGTGACAGCCGGGCGCCGGTGCGTTCCAGCAGGGTCTTGGCGATGAAGAATCCGAGGCCCATGCCGCCGGCCGAGGATTCGGCGGGGCCGCCATGCCGGGACGACCGGGTGGTCACATAGGGATCGCCGAGACGGTCGATGATGTCCTCGTCAAAGCCCGGGCCATCATCGGCAATCTGGATGGAGACGGTGTCGCCGCTCCAGTCGGCGGTGATGTCCACCCGGCTGTCGGCATAGTCCACCGCATTCTCGATGAGATTGCCGAGACCATAGAGGATGGCCGGATTGCGCTCGCCCACCGGCTCCTGCTGCGGCGGGCCGATGCGGCGCACGTCCAGCACGATGCCGAACTCGCGGTGTGGCTCCACCACCTCCTCCAGAAGGTTGGCGAGCGGCATGCGGGCGAAATGGGCGTCGGGCTCGCCGGCCAGCGAGGTCAGCTTGCGCAGGATCTCGCGGCAGCGTTCCGCCTGGCTGCGCAGCAGGCGGATATCCTCCAGCAGCGGGCTGTCCGCCCCGGCATCGGATTCCATTTCCTTGGCGACCAGGGTGATGGTGGCAAGCGGCGTTCCCAGCTCGTGGGCGGCGGCGGCCGCCATGCCGTCCAGGGCGTTCAGATGCTGCTCGCGGGCCAGCACCAGCTCGGTGGCGGTGAGCGCATTGGAGAGCTGGCGCGCCTCTTCCGCCACCCGGAAGGCATAGATGCCCATGAAGATCAGGCTCGACACCAGCGCCAGCCAGACGCCGCCGACATAGATCAGCGGCACGCCCACGCTCTCGCCGGCCGCCCAGGGCAGGGGATGGTGATGCAGCGCCAGAAGGCTCGCCATCAGGATCGCCAGCGCGCCCAGCATGAAGGTCAGGCGCGGCGGCAGGGCGGTGGCCGAGATCATCACCGGGGCGATGAGCAGGAAGGCAAACGGATTTTCCAGCCCGCCCGTCAGATAGAGCAGGCCGGCCAGCTGCATCAGGTCATAGCCGAGCAGCACCGCCGTCCACCCCGGCGACAGCCGCTGCCGCTGGGGAAAGCGCAGGCGCAGGAACAGGTTCAGCCACGCCGAGACCGCCACCAGACCAAGCGCCGGCCCCAGCGTCAGCGGAAAGCGCAGACCGAGGGCGACCAGCACGATGGTGGCCGTCTGTCCGGCCACCGCCAGCCAGCGCAGGCGGATCAGGGTATCAAGTCGGATGGAGCGGCCGCCGAAGCCGGGGCCGCGATCAAGAGCGAGAGCCATGGGTGCGACCCTAGTGCGCGCGGCCGGATGCGCCAAGCCGGACGAAAGGTGATCACGTCCGTGTGGTTAGCGGAACCTTCGCGTCGGGGACCGGGGCACGCGGCGGCCGGTTCTCAGATGCGGATGTCGGCGACGACAGGGACATGGTCCGACGGCTTCTCGCGGCCGCGCACATGGGCGTGGATGGCCACCGATTCGAGCCGGTCGGCGGCCTCGGGCGAGAGCGCCAGATGGTCGATGCGGATGCCCTCGTCGCGGTTCCACGCGCCGGCCTGATAGTCCCAGAAGGTGTAGACGTGATCGGAATCGGTCACCGCGCGCACGGCATCCGTCCAGCCGGCAGCCATCAGCGAGCGCCAGAAGCCGCGCGACTCCGGCTGGAACAGGGCATCGTCCACCCAGTTGGCCGGGGTGCGGGCGTCGACGGGCTCGGGGATGATGTTGTAGTCGCCGGCCAGCACCGTCGCCTCTTCCAGTGCCATCAGCTCGGCCGCATGGGCCGCCAGACGCTGCATCCACGCGCACTTGTAGGTGAATTTTTCCGTGCCGAGCGGGTTGCCGTTGGGCAGATAGAGGCTTGCCACCCGGACAGCCCCGCCTTCGTCGCCGGGCACCAGCGCCTCGATATAGCGCGCCTGCACGTCGTCCGGATCGCCCGGCAGGCCCCGGCGCACGATCTCCAGCGGCCTCTTGGAGAGGATCGCCACGCCGTTGAAGCCCTTCTGGCCGTGGGTCTCCACATTGTAGCCAAGGCTCTGCAACGGTTCGGCCGGGAAGCCCTCGTCGACGGACTTGATTTCCTGCAGGCACACCACGTCTGGCTGCTCCTCGGACAGCCAGGTGGAGAGCGCTTCGAGCCGCGCCTTGACGCCGTTGATGTTGAAGGTCGCGATCCGCATGGCTCCGGATTCCTGTCTGCCGCCGGGTGCGCGATCCTAACGGCGACTGGCCGCATGTGCCATGCCCCGGTGGCGCTTTCGCCACGCCGCCGGAATCGGCTAGTGTGATCACGAATCCCCTGTGCCGGATCGGCGACCGGACCTCATCCGGCTGGTGATCCGTCGTGCCGGCCGCCGCCCCGGGCCCCCCGGAGCGCGCCGGCCCTGCTGCTTTCCGGAGTGTCCTTCCATGTCGAAGTCCCCCCTTGCTGCCGAGGTCGCCGCGATCCTCAGCCGGCTTGGCGTGCCCGAGGCCGCCTGGACGGCCGGAACGCTGGCCGTCCGCTCCCCGGTCGATGGCTCGGCCATCGGCGCCGTGGTCGAGGCGACGGCGGCGGAAGCGACGCTGGCCATCGGCACGGCAACGGAGGCCTTCAAGGTGTGGCGGGCGGTGCCGGCACCGCGCCGGGGCGAGCTGGTGCGGCTGATGGGCGTGGCGCTGCGCGCCGCCAAGGCCGATCTCGGCCGCCTCGTCTCCATCGAGGCCGGCAAGATCACCTCCGAGGGCCTCGGCGAGGTGCAGGAGATGATCGACATCTGCGATTTCGCCGTCGGTCTGTCCCGCCAGCTCTATGGCCTGACCATTGCCACCGAGCGGCCGGACCATCGCATGATGGAAACCTGGCATCCGGTCGGCCCGGTCGGCGTCATTTCCGCCTTCAACTTCCCCGTGGCTGTCTGGTCGTGGAATTCGGCGCTGGCGCTGGTGTGCGGTGACAGCGTGATCTGGAAGCCGTCGGAGAAGACGCCGCTGACGGCGCTGGCCGTGCAGGCGATCTTCGAGAAGGCGGCGGCCGAGTTCGGCGGCGTGCCGGCGGGTCTCTCCACCCTCCTCATCGGCGGCCGCGAGGTCGGCGCTGTCCTGGTGGAGGACGAGCGCGTGCCGGTCGTCTCCGCCACCGGCTCCACCGCCATGGGCCGGGCCATCGCGCCGACGCTTGCCCGCCGCTTCGCCCGCGCCATTCTGGAGCTCGGCGGCAACAATGCCGGCATCGTCGCCCCGTCGGCGGATCTGGATCTGGCGCTGCGCGCCATCGCCTTTGCCGCCATCGGCACCGCCGGCCAGCGCTGCACGTCGCTGCGCCGCCTGTTCGTCCATACTTCCATCTATGACACGCTGGTGCCGCGCCTCATCAAGGCCTATGGCGGCGTGCCCGTCGGCAATCCGCTGGAAGAGGGCAGCCTCGTCGGCCCGCTCATCGACAAGGCCGCCTTTGACGGCATGCAGACGGCGCTGTCTGAGGCAAAGGCCGCCGGCGGCACCGTCCATGGCGGCGCGCGCGTGGAAATCGGCGGTCCCGACGCCTATTATGTGACGCCGGCGCTGGTGGAAATGCCCGCCCAGACCGGTCCGGTCGCCCGCGAGACCTTCGCGCCGATCCTCTATGTCATGCCCTACAGCGATTTCTCCGAGGCGATCGCCCTGCAGAACGCCGTTGGCGCCGGCCTCTCCTCCTGCGTCTTCACGCTGGACCTGCGCGAGGCCGAGCTCTTCCTCTCGGCCGCCGGCTCCGACTGCGGCATCGCCAACGTCAATATTGGCCCGTCCGGTGCCGAAATCGGCGGCGCCTTTGGCGGCGAGAAGGAAACTGGCGGTGGCCGCGAGGCCGGCTCGGACGCGTGGAAGGCCTATATGCGGCGGGCCACCAACACCATCAACTTCGGCAAGACCCTGCCGCTCGCCCAGGGCGTCAAGTTCGACGTCGAGGGCTGAACCGCTCGCTTCGGGGGGCGTCTGCCCCCGAGCCCCCGATCGGGAGGCGTGAGCCTCCCGAACCCCTCCCGTTTTTTCTTCAATTCAAGAAAAAGGGGAGAGGTTTGGAGGCGTTCGGGCCTCCAGGCGGGGCCGGGCGGCAGCCCGGATAAGGTTTCCGGCCCGGCTGCGCCATGGGGTCGCCGCGCGGACGGGTCATCTTCCTCCCCTCCGCGACCGTCGGGAGCTTCTCCGCGCCATGTCGGAGACCTCAGTCTATGATGTCGTGATTGTCGGTGGTGCCGTCACGGGCAGTTCGGTGGCCTGTCATCTGGCGGCCGATCCCGGCTTTTCCGGGCGGATTGCCGTGATCGAGAAGGATCCGTCCTATCAGCGCTGTGCCTCGGCGCTGTCGGCGGCCTCCATCCGGCAGCAATATTCCACCGCCATCAATGTCGCGATCTCCATGTACGGGATCGAGTTCCTGCGCGGGATCGGCGACCGGCTGGAGGTCAATGGTGACCGGCCCGAAATCGGCCTCGTCGAGCAGGGCTATCTCTTCCTTGCGACGGAAGCGGGCCGCGATGTGCTGGTGGAAAATCACGCCGTCCAGATTGCCGGCGGCGCCGATGTGGTGCTGGAAGATCCGGCCGAGCTCGTCGCCCGCTTCCCGTGGCTGAATGTGGAGGACATCGTCGCCGGCTCCTTCGGCCGCTCGGGCGAGGGATGGTTCGACGGCTATGGACTGATGCAGGCCTTCCGCCGCAAGGCGCGCTCCCTCGGCGTCGATTATTTAGCCGACACAGCAGTATCCGTTTCCCGCGACGGCGACCGCATCACCGGCCTCGGTCTCGCCTCCGGTCGCACGCTGTCGGTGGGGACGCTGGTCAATGCGGCGGGTGCGGGCGGTGCGGCGCTGGCCCGGGCCGCCGGGCTGGATATCCCGATCCACGTCAAGAAGCGGATGATCTTTACCTTCTCCTGCGCCGACAAGGTGGAGAAATGTCCGCTGATGATCGACCCGACCGGCGTCTATGTGCGCGCCGACGGCCGGGATTTTCTCTGCGGCTGGCAGCCGCCGGAAGATCAGGATCCTGACGTCGTCGATGATTTCGACGTCGATTACAGCTTCTTCGAGGAGGGGATCTGGCCGATCCTGGCCAATCGCGTGCCGGCCTTCGAGCGCATCCGGCAGAAAGCCGCCTGGGCCGGCTATTATGACATGAACCTGTTCGACCATAACGCCTTCGTCGGACAGGCGCCGGGCTATGCCAATTTCTATCTGGCCAACGGCTTCTCCGGCCATGGCCTGCAGCAGTCTCCCGCTGTCGGCCGCGGTCTGGCCGAGCTGATCGTCGATGGTTGCTTCCGCACCCTGGACCTCTCGCCGCTGTCGCCGGCGCGCATGCTGGAGAACCGGCCGCTGATCGAGAAGAACATCGTCTGACCGGTCGGCAGAATGAGGCCCTCACCTTTTCCTCTTGATGAAAGAGGGAGAGGGGACCGGGAGACCTGAGCCTCCCGGTCCGGGGGCGGGGGCAGATGCCCCCGATTCTCTATCTGGACTTCGCCAGCGCCTTCCGCTCCACATGCTGGACATACCAGATCGAGCCCATGACGATCAGGATCGCTGCGATCTGGGGCAGGGTGAGGCTCTGGCCGAGGAGGATCCAGCCGAGAGTCACGGCGGTGACCGGGCTGAGAAAGCCGAGCGAGGCGACGATGGCGGGCTCCAGCCGGGCGATGCCGCGGAACCACAGGAGCTGGGCGAAGGCGCCGCCGATGAGGCCGAGCCAGACGAAACCGGCGATGTTGGTTTCGGTCAGGGCAGGCAGGGGCGGCTCCAGCACCAGCGCCACCGGCAGGAGCAGCAGGCCGCCGGCGGTGAGCTGCCAGGCGGTGAAGGTGAGCGCGGAAACCGGTGGCTGCCAGCGGCGTGTCAGCACCGTGCCGCAGGCCATGGACACGGCGCCGGCCAGGCCGGCGATGATGCCGAGGCCATCGAGCCGGGCGGCCGGTGTCAGCACCAGAAGGGCGATGCCGCCGAGGCCGGCGAGGGTTGCCAGGATGGTGGCCGGCCGGGCCTTGCGCCCGAGCAGCACATGGGCCAGCCCGATGACGATGAGGGGCTGCACCGCACCGACGGTGGCCGCCACGCCCCCTGGCAGCCGGTAGGCCGACAGGAACAGGAAGCTCCAGAAGATCGAGAAATTGACGGCGCCGAGGATCAGGCTGCGGATCCACCAGATGCCGAAGGGCAGGGTGCGCACGATCGCCAGCAGCAGGAGCCCCGCCGGCAGGGCGCGCAGCATGGCCACCGTCATCGGATAGCCGTGGGGCAGAAGCTCCGTCGTGGTGATGTAGGTGCTGCCCCAGATCGCCGGCGCGACGGCCGTCAGGACGATGTCGGCGGTGCGCACGGGCCGGGGGGCGGTGGTCGCCGCGGGTCCTGTCCCGATGCGGGGGGATGGGGACGTCATAAGGGGGCAGCCTTTTCTGCGAGCGGACGGCGGGGGCGTGGACGGACGCCCTCCTGACGGGCGCGTGGACGGGGAGAGGCCGTCCGGCGCCCGGAGACGGAAAATGGAGGCGACCGCCGCCGGGGTGGGCCGGCAGTCACGGTCAGAGGGATGGCCGGTGACGCCGGCTGCCCCGGGGGACGGGCGGGAGGGTGTCAGTTTTCCACATCTCTCCCGGAGATGAGAAGCCCGTGGCGCAAAGCCGTCCGTACCGTTGCCGGGCTCCCCGGGAAGCAAGGATGCACTCTTGACGTTCCTGATAGAATGGCCATCCTCGGGGCGACACTCGTTCCAGATGGTCACGAATATGGATCGCTTTGCAGCGCTTGCGGCTTTCCGGGCGACGGCGGAGGCGGGCAGCTTCGCGGCAGCGGCACGCCGGCTTGGCCTGTCGCCGGCGGCCGTCAGCAAGACGGTGGCCGAGCTGGAAACCCGGCTGAATGTCCGGCTTTTCAATCGCACCACCCGGCGGATGAGCCTGACTGAGGCCGGCGCGGTCTATCTCGGTCATGTCGGCCGGATTCTCGATGAGCTGGCCGAGGCTGATCGCGCCCTTGATCCGCTGCATCAGGCGGCGCGCGGCACCTTGCGCGTGGCTGCACCGCTCACCGGCACCCTGGTGGGGCTGTCCCGGGCGATCCCGCATTTTCTGCGCGCCTATCCGGACATCCGTCTGGATCTCGATCTGGATGACCGCCGGGTCGATATCGTCCGCGATGGCTATGATCTGGCGATCCGCGGCGGCGAGGGGCTGGAGGATTCCAGCCTGACGGCGCGCCGGCTGGCGGTGATGACCCATGTGCTGTGCGCGGCGCCGGCCTATCTGGCCGCCCATGGCGTGCCGCAGCAGCCCGAGGATCTGCGGACGCATGAGTGCGTGCGCTTCAGCCTGTCCGGCCATGCCGACATCTGGGAGTTCCGTCAGGAGGCCCGCACGGTCCGGGTGCCGGTCAGCGGGCGCTATTCGGTGACGTCGAGCCTGGCCGTGCGCGATGCGCTCCGCGAGGGCTTCGGCATCAGCCTGATCCCGCGCGGCTATGTGCGGGAGGATCTGGCCGCCGGCCGGCTGGTGCCGCTGCTGGAGGACTGGCAGACCGTGGAAATCGCCGTCTATGCGATTTACCCGTCCCGCCGCCTGCTGGCGCCGAAACTGCGGGTGTTTCTGGATTTTCTGGTGGCGGAGCTGGGGTCGCCGCGCGCGGGGTTCTGAACGGCCCCGGGGCGCCGGGGCCGACAGGTCTCACCCGGCGTGACGGCTGGCGTCGGCGCCATAATAGTTGACGTAGCGGCTCGACAGGGACGCCACCGGCATGATCACCAGCACGTCGGTGGTGCCGAACTGATGATCCACCACGGCCTCGTCGCCGAAGGTGGCGCCCAGCCGCAGATAGCCCTTGAGGAGGGGCGGCAAAGCGTGCAGGGCCGCCTTCAGGTCCACCTGATCCGGCGGCAGCCGGTTCATGGCGACGCCGCGGCCGGGCTGGGCCCGCACCCGCCAGTCCTCCGGCGCCCGGGCATTCTGGGCGAGGAAGGACAGCGGCAAGGCGAGACGGTCGGGATCGGTGCCCTCAAGGCTGGCGCAGCCGAACATGGCGTCGATGCGGTGAGAGAGGATGTAGGACCACACCCCGTGCCAGAGCAGCTCCACCGTGCGCTTGTTGCGGTAGGGCTTCAGCACGCAGGAGCGGCCAAGCTCCAGCATCCGCGCCTCCGGATGCCGGTCCAGCATCGGCTGGAGATCGAATTCGCCGGCCGAATAGAAGCCGAGATGGCGTTCCGCCACATCCCGGCGCAGCAGCCGGTAGCAGCCGACAATCTTCGGCTTCGGCTTGCGGAAGGGGCGGGCCGGCACGTCATGATCGAGCACCAGCATGTGGTCGCACAGCGCATCGAAGGCGTCGCGGTCGCGGCCGGAGGCCAGCGTCAGCGCATCGGCAACCGCCGACATCTCCTCGTAGAAGACGTGGTAGCGCAGGGTCTGCGCCTTCTTCACCTCGCCGACCGAGCGGGCCAGACGCACTTCCAGCGACCCGATGCGCCCGAGCGTCGGGGCGGCCGGGTCAAAGCGGGGGAGGGGAGGGGCCTCGCCGGAGCGCAGCGGCATCCAGCGGGAAGATCCGGGACCGATGGGCACGAACGGGCTCACCAGCGCCTGGGCCGAGAAGACCCCCGGCGCCAGGGCCGTGATCCCCGGGAAAGGTCCCGACCTGAACATCCCATGGCGCGCTTCGTGTTTCATGTTGCCCTCGGCCAGGCGGATGATGATCCGGAGCCGGCGAACAAGGTCACCGGACCGGAAGATGCGCACCCCGCGGACGTCAGCCCGGATTTGACCGGTCCGACACGGAATGCCCCCTCAAGCCGTTTCTCTGACCATAGATTTTCAACGTGCCGATGACAATGAGCCGGCTCAATGGCCGTCTTGAGGTGTTGCGGGCCTGCCATGGCGCCGGAAACCCCCGGCGGGAGCGGCTTTGCGCCGAATCCCGCCCCGGCAGAATGCCCGCCCCGACCCGGCGGAGGCGACGCATGTCCCGTTGCGCGCAGAGCCGCCGAAAGGGAATGAATTTCTTTAATTCGTTGAGTATATTGACGTTTTTTGAAAAATAAATCGTCATAGGCCCCAGAAACGGCCGGTGTGTTGCTCCGGATCGTGTCAGTCGGGACCTCCGGCCTTGGGGGTGTCGCGGCAGGGTCGGGCGGGGGCGCCGGGCCAGAATTCTTTTTTTGCGCGGCCCGTTGGCGGGGCGCGTCGACCGGCAGGAAATTTTCCGTGGCCGGGTCCTTCGGGGGAAACCGGGGCCCGTTTCGCGGTGGGGAGAACGATCATGGTCCGTCATCGCCTGCGCCGCTCTCTCGGCGCTGCCCTTCTCGCCCTCGGCCTCAGCGCTGGCGCCGCCGTCTCGGCCCATGCCGACACGACGCTGCTGAATGTCAGCTATGATCCGACCCGCGAGCTCTACAAGGCCTACAACGCCGAGTTCGCCAAGCACTGGAAGGACACCACCGGCGAGACGGTGACCATCCAGGCCTCCCATGGCGGCTCCGGCAAGCAGGCCCGCTCGGTCATCGACGGTCTGGAAGCCGATGTGGTGACGCTGGCGCTGGAAGCCGACATCGACGCCATCGCCAAGAACACCGGCAAGATCCCCGCCGACTGGCGCGGTCGCCTGCCCAACAACTCCGCCCCCTACACCTCCACGATCGTCTTCCTGGTGCGCAAGGGCAACCCCAAGGGCATCAAGGACTGGGGCGATCTGGTGCGCGAGGACGTGCAGGTGATCACGCCCAACCCGAAGACCTCGGGCGGTGCGCGCTGGAACTATCTGGCCGCGTGGGCGTGGGCGAACAAGGAATTCAACGGCGATCAGGACAAGATCCGCGCCTATATCTCCAGCCTCCTGAAGAATGTTCCGGTGCTCGACACCGGCGCCCGCGGCTCCACCGTCACCTTCGCCCAGCGCGGCCTCGGCGACGTGCTGCTGGCCTGGGAAAATGAAGCCTTCCTCGCCGGCGAGGAATTCGGCGACGACAAGTTCGACATCGTCGTGCCGTCCCTCTCCATCAATGCCGAACCGCCGGTCGCCCTCGTCGATGGCAATGTGGATGCCAAGGGTACCCGCAAGCAGGCCGAGGCCTATCTCGATTATCTCTATTCCCCGGCGGGCCAGAAGCTGGCGGCGAAATATTATTACCGGCCGTTCAAGCCCGAGCTGGCCGATCCGGCCGACGTCGCCCGCTTCCCGAAGCTGGAGCTGGTGTCCATCGACGATCCGCTGTTCGGCGGGTGGAAGAAGGCCCAGCCTGAACACTTCGGCGACGGCGGTACTTTCGACCAGCTCTACAAGCACTGAGCCGGCTAAGGACCCCCTTTCGAGACGGGACGGACGGGCGCGGCAACGCCCCGTCCGCATCCTGTTGACGCGGGGTTCCGCCCCGTTTTCCGCGCGCCAGAAGCAGACGGACACCCCCGATGGCCTTCGCGCTTTCTCCCCGCCGCAGCGTGCTGCCCGGCTTTGCCCCGGCCCTCGGCGTGACGCTCACCTTCCTGTCGCTGGTGGTGCTGATCCCGCTTGGCGCCCTGGTGCTGCGCGCCTCCGATCTCGGGCTCGCCGGCCTCGTCGCGGTGGCGCTGAACGAACGGGTGCTGGCGGCGCTGCGGCTGTCCTTCGGGGCAGCGGCGGCGGCGGCCCTCGTCAACGCCGTGTTCAGCGTGCTCGTCGCCTGGGTGCTCAGCCGCTACGCGTTTCCCGGCCGCCGGCTCATCGACGCCATGATCGACCTGCCCTTCGCCCTGCCGACGGCGGTGGCGGGCATCGCCCTGTCGGCGCTCTATGCCGGCAATGGCTGGATCGGATCGCTGCTGGAACCCCTCGGCATCAAGGTCGCCTACACGCCGCTGGGCGTGGCGGTGGCGCTGGTGTTCGTCGGCCTGCCCTTCGTGGTGCGCACCGTGCAGCCGGTGATCGAGGAGCTGGAGCGGGATGTGGAGGAAGCGTCGGCGTCGCTGGGGGCCGGGCGCTTCATCACCCTCACCCGGGTGGTGCTGCCGACCCTGGTGCCGGCGATCCTCACCGGCGTCACCCTCGCCTTTGCCCGGGCGGTCGGGGAATATGGCTCGGTGATCTTCATCGCCGGCAACCTGCCCTACGTCTCGGAGATCGCGCCGCTCCTCATCGTCATCCGGCTGGAGGAGTTCGACTATGCCGGCGCCACGGCGATCGCCACCATCATGCTGGGCGCGTCCTTCCTGCTGCTGCTGGCCATCAACCTCATCCAGACCTGGGCGCGGCGGAGATATGGCGATGTCTGAGCCCCGGTCACCCGCATCCCAGCCCCGTGCCCCTGAACTCCGTGCTGCCGCCCCGGGAGGAATCCATGCCTGAAGCCGTGCTGCCGGCCGATGCCGCCCCGGCGCTTGCCGTGCGTCCGGCGCCGGTTGCCCGCTACCGGGCGCCGACGGCCGAATCCCTGTGGGTGCGGGTCGGGCTGATCGGCCTGGCCCTGGCCTTTCTCGCCGCCTTCCTGCTGCTGCCGCTGGCGGTGGTGTTCGCGGAAGCCTTCGCCAAGGGCGCCGGCGCGTGGCTGGAAGCCGTCACCGAGCCCGATGCGCTGGCGGCCATGCGGCTGACCCTTCTGACGGCGGCGATTGCCGTGCCGGTCAATCTGGTGTTCGGCGTTGCCGCGGCCTGGGCGGTGGCGAAGTTCGAGTTCCGCGGCAAGAGCCTGCTCATCACCCTGATCGACCTGCCGTTCTCGGTCTCGCCGGTGATTGCGGGCCTCATCTATGTGCTGATGTTCGGGGCCCATGGCTATCTTGGGCCGTTGCTGAAATCCGAGGGCATCCAGATCATCTTCGCCGTGCCCGGCATCGTGCTGGCCACCATCTTCGTGACGGTTCCCTTCGTCGCCCGCGAGCTGATCCCGCTGATGCAGGCCCAGGGCACCGGCGACGAGGAGGCGGCGCTGTCTCTCGGGGCGTCGGGCTGGCGCACCTTCTGGACGGTGACGCTGCCCAATGCCAAATGGGGCCTGTTCTATGGCGTGCTGCTCTGCAACGCCCGGGCGATGGGCGAATTCGGCGCGGTGTCGGTGGTCTCTGGCCATATTCGCGGCCTGACCAACACCATGCCGCTGCACGTCGAGATCCTCTATAACGAGTACAATTTCGTCGCCTCCTTCGCGGTGGCGTCGCTTCTGGCCCTGCTGGCGCTCGTCACCCTCGGCCTCAAATCCCTCCTGGAGTGGCGCTATGGCGACGAGATCGCCGCGTCGCACCGTCATTGATCCGCTCCGCACGGGAGACCGTTCCATGAGCCTTGCTGTCGCGACTGACGCCGCTGCCGCGCCGTCCTATGACCACTTCGTCACCCGGCGCGCCCATCCGGTGGATGTGCGGGTGGAGGCGCTGTCGAAGTCGTTCGGCGGTGCCCATCCGGCGCTGGCCAACATCAATCTGGATGTCGCCGGCGGCGAGCTGGTGGCGCTTCTGGGGCCGTCCGGCTCGGGCAAGACGACCCTCCTGCGCATCATCGCCGGTCTCGATTTCCCGACTGACGGCCGCATCCTGTTCTCGGGTGCCGATGCGCTGGCGCGCGGCG
Source organism: Segnochrobactraceae bacterium EtOH-i3 (assembly GCA_050689115.1). Classification (GTDB taxonomy): domain Bacteria; phylum Pseudomonadota; class Alphaproteobacteria; order Rhizobiales; family Segnochrobactraceae; genus JBBSSF01. Next base: position 12,951 of record JBOGCN010000010.1, read on the forward strand.
TGCAGGAGCGCAACATCGGCTTCGTGTTCCAGCATTATGCCCTGTTCCGGCACATGACGGTGTTCGACAACATCGCCTTCGGCCTGACGGTGCGCCCGCGCGAGACCCGGCCGCCGGCGGCCGAAATCCGCGCCCGGGTCCTGGCCCTCCTCGATCTGGTCCAGCTCGGCGGGCTGGAGAAGCGCTATCCGGCCCAGCTGTCCGGCGGCCAGCGCCAGCGCGTGGCGCTGGCGCGCGCGCTCGCCATCGAGCCGCAGATCCTGCTGCTCGACGAGCCCTTCGGCGCGCTGGATGCCAAGGTGCGCAAGGATCTGCGCCGCTGGCTGCGGGAGATCCACGACCGCACCGGCCACACCACTCTGTTCGTCACCCATGATCAGGACGAGGCGATGGAACTCGCCGACCGGGTGGTGGTGATGAGCAAGGGCCACATCGAGCAGGTCGGCACGCCCGATGCGATCTACGACCATCCCGAGACGCCCTTCGTGTTCGATTTCATCGGCCAGTCGATCCAGCTGCCGGTGGAAGTGCGCGCCGGCCGGGTGACCTCGGCCGGCCAGCCGCTGGCCGTGGCCGCCGGTGGCCTCGGGGATGGTCCGGCGACCCTGTTCGCACGGCCCCAGGACGTGCAGCTGGCCGCCGGCGACCAGGGGCTGGCCGGTGAGGTGCTCGCGCTGCGCCGCTCCGGCGCCAGCCGGCTGGCGGAAGTGGCTGTCGGGCCCGCCGGCACCCGGGTGGAGCTGGTGCTGGCCGCCGACCGGCCGGTGTCGGTGGGCGATCGCGTCCGCCTCGGCTTTGCCCGCGCCCGTCTGTTTCCGGCCGGGTGATAGGATCGGGGGGAGGCCTCGGCCTTCCCCTGATCCTCGTCCGGCCCGCGCGGCCCCCCGATTCCGCCGGATCGGGGGGCCGTTGCGTTTGCGGGAGGCCCGGGCCATGCTGATTCCCGGCGCCCAAGCGGGCGTTGCAGGCGGGGCACATCGGCTCCCGTCAGAGATGACAAAAATGAAATGCGCGCGGGTGTGGTCTCCAAGGGATTGACGGCGCGCATGCTTTCCGTTTCCTCAAGAGAGGGACGCGGAAATTCCGCGGGGCGTTAGGATTTGACTCAGGAATCCATGCCCAAATCGCTGCAGGAGACTGGTTTCCTGTAATGCGTATCGTGAAGCGGGTGTGATGGCAGACCGAAATTCCGAAATCCTCGGAGTCCGCCGTGCCGTCCGGGTTCTCGGGTTGGTTTCGACTGCCTGCGTCCTGGTCGCACCGTCCGTTGTTGTCCCGGCCTTCGCCCAGTCTCCGGCCAATTCCTCCGCCCCCGAGGCGGCAGCCGCCCCCGCCGATGCGGCGTCGACCAAGAGGGCGTCGCCCACATTCTTCGGCCGGGCGATCGCGTGGTTCCGCGGCGACAAGGCCGATGGCGGCCTCAATGATCCCGTCTACGAGGCGACCCCCTACACCGTGAACCTGACGGTGGATGGCAAGGAGTCGTCCGTCGTCAAGGCGATGAAGTCGGCCTCGTCGCTGATGGAGCTGGAATCGACCCCGCCCTCGGGTGCCGCCGGTCTGGCGCGCCGGGCGCGGGCCGATCGCGACCGGCTGACCGCCACGCTGTTCAGCCTCGGCCGCTATGGCGGCTGCGTGACGATCACCATTGCCGGCAAGCCGCTGGATGCGCCCGATATTCTGGCCGTCATCGATGCCGCCCGGAAAAAGGGGCCGGTGCCCATCGACATTCTGGTCGAGCCCGGGCCCGAGTTCACCTTCGGCAAGATCAGCCTGGTTGATGCCAAGACCGGCCGGCCGCTGACCGATATCGCCACGCCCGAGGATCTCGGGCTGGATCCCGGCGCCATGGCCAAGTCCGATCTGGTGGTCGCTGCCGAGCGGCGCATCATCACCCGTCTGCGCGACAGCGGTCATCCCTTTGCCGCCGTGCCCAGCCGCGACGTGACCGCCGATCACCGCACCCGGGAACTCGACGTGACCTACCGGGTGGCGCCGGGGCCGGTGGCCCGGTTCGGCCCTGTCACCATCGAGGGCACCAAGAGCCTCAGCCCGGAGTTCATCCGCGAGCGCCTGACCTTCCACGAGGGCGAGAAATTCGATCCGGCCCGCATCGCCCGTTTCCGCACCGACATGAACCGGGTGGAGTCCATCCAGTCGGTGCAGGTGGTGGAGGCCGACCATCTGGATGCCAACGGCCAGTTGCCGATCACCGTCGTGGTGCGCGAGCGCAAGCTGCGCTATGTCGGCTTCGGTGCGCGCTATTCCACCACCGATGGCGCGGTGCTGAACGCCTACTGGGGCCATCGCAACCTGTTCGGCGGCGGCGAGACCCTGCGGCTGGATGCCGAGGGCTCGTGGTTCGGCGATCCCGGCCCCAATGCCGTGCCGTCGGACAATAATTTCGGCTACAATCTCTCGGCGAAGTTCATGAAGCCGGGCATCTTCACCCCCGCCGATGATCTCATCGCCGAAGCCGCCGTGCTGCGCGACCGGACGGACGCCTACATCACCCAGGGCGTCACGGCGCTGGTTGGCGTGCGCCATCGCTTCAGCGAGCGGCTCACCACCCAGATTTCTCTCGATTACGAGAATGCCGATACCACGGATTTCTCCGGCACCTCGCAGCAGGTCGTCGTCGGCTTCCCGATCTGGACGGTGTGGGATTCCACCGACAATCCGCTTGATGCCACCAAGGGCTTCAAGGCCGATGTGACCGTGGAGCCGTTCGCCCAGCTCGGCGACGAGGGCGCCGGGCCGGCGATGTTCAAGGGCACCTTCTCGGCCTATCACGCCTTCGATCCGCGCAGCCGCTATGTGCTGGCCGGGCGTGTCGGGGCAGGCGTCATTGTCGGCGCCGATCTCTCCGATATTCCGCCCCAGCGCCGCTTCTATGCCGGTGGTGGTGGCTCGGTGCGCGGCTATGGCTATCAGGAGGCGAGCCCGCGCGACGCCAACGGCACCATTGTCGGCGGTACCAGCCTGCTGGAAGCCTCCGTCGAGATGCGCATCAAGCTCACCGACACCATTGGTGTCGTGCCCTTCTTCGATGCCGGTGCCGCCTTTGCGGATTCCACACCCGATGTCTTTTCCCCCGACATGAAATATTCCGCCGGCCTTGGCCTGCGCTACTACACGGCCGTTGGGCCCGTCCGCGCCGATGTGGGCATCCCGCTGAATCCCAGCGACGATGATTCCAAATTCGGCTTGTATCTCAGTCTTGGACAGGCGTTCTGAAGCCCATGCGCATTCTCCGCGGTGTTCTCCTCGGCGTTGCCGCTCTCGTCGGCCTGGTTGTGGTGGCCCTCGTGGCCGTGCTCGCGCTCGTGCAGACGGAGTTCGGGCGCAACCGGCTGGTGGCGCTGGTCGAGGGCATCTCGGCTGGCGCGGGCGCTCCTGTCACCATCACCGGGCTGGAACCGGGGCTGCCGGTGCATCTGGGACTGGCGCGCCTGACTGTCGGCGACCCGGAGGGCGTCTGGCTGAGCGTCGACAATGTCCGCATCGACTGGAGCCCGCTGGCGCTGCTGCGCGGCACCGCCCGCATCGACGAGGTGAGCGCGGAGCAGGTGTCGGTGCTGCGTCGCCCGGCCTATCCGCCCTCGGCCGAGACAACCGAGAGTTCCAGCGGCCTGCCGGAGCTGCCGGTGCGCGTTGCGCTTGAAAAGCTGGAAGTGGCCGAAATCGCGCTGGCCCAGCCGGTGCTGGGCGAAGAGGCGCGGCTGTCGCTGGCGGCCTCCGCCCGGGTCGGCGAACCGAAGACCGATGGCCTCTCCGCCTCCTTTGAAGTCACCCGTCTGGATGGCGCCAAGGCCGAGGCGCGCGGCTCCGTGCGCTTCGTGCCGGAGACCGACGCGCTGGATGTGGACGTCTCGCTTGAGGAGGAGGCCGGCGGCCTGATTGCCCGCTCGGCCAATGTTCAGGGTCTGCCGGCGATGGCGCTTGCCCTCAAGGGCGCCGGCACGCTGGCCGACTGGAGCGGCACGCTCTCGCTGGAGGCCGGCGATCAGGCCCGCGCCTCGGGTACCGCCCGCCTGACCGACACCGGCGGCGTGCGCGGCTTTGATGCTCAGCTCGCCGCCGATATCTCGAAGCTGCTGCCGCCGGCCTTCGCGCCGCTGGCTGCCGGCGAGGCCAGTCTGGATGTCGCCGGCTCCATCTCCCCGGATGGCCTGCTCATCCTCAACCGGGCGAATCTCGTCTCGGCTGCCGCCGCCACCTCGGTGCAGGGCTCGGTCCAGACGAAGGAGCAGACCCTCGCGCTCGATCTCGACGCCACCCTCGGCAAGCCCGCCGCCTATGCGGCGCTGTCGCCGGTGACGGCCCTGTGGGATTCCGTGACCCTCAAGGGCCATGTCGAAGGCGCCTACACCGCGCCGACCGCCGATGTGACCCTGACGGCGACCAAGCTGTCGGTGGATGGCAACCGGGTCGCCGATGTCACGGCGCTCGTCGCCGCCCGCCCGTCGGAGACCGAGGGCCTTGCCCTCAGCGCCACCCTGACCGCCGGTGGCATCGCCCCGGCCGACGCCCGCCTCGGCGAGGTCATCGGCCGGACGGCCCGGGTGTCCGTGGTCGGCAACCAGCCCGAGGGCGGCGATCCCCGGGTGAGCGATGTCCGCATCGAGCTGACGCCGCTGGATGCCCGCTTTACCGGCTCGGCCTCGGCGGCATCGGTCGCCGGCAAGTTCGATGTCTCGCGTCTGGATCTGGCGGCGATCGCGCCCTTTGCCGGCCGGCCGCTGCAGGGCATCGTGACGCTGACCAGCGATCTCGACCTGAAGCCGGACCTGTCGGCCCTCTCGGCCACCTTCTCCGGCAAGGTGCTGAAGCTGGCCACCGGCATTCCCGAGGCCGACGCCCTTGTCGGTCCGGAACTGACGCTCTCGGGCGGCGTGAGCCGGGCCGATGGCGGCTTTGCCCTTGATCGGGTGAAGATCGCCGGTGCCGCGGTGACGCTGACGGCCAATGGCAAGGTGGACCCGAAGACCGCCGACCTGACCGCCGATCTGGCGCTTTCCGACCTCGCCCGGCTGAACCCCAACGCCTCCGGCACCGCCGGCGCCCGGGTGGTGCTGTCCGGCGGGCTGGAAAAGCTCGACGCGACGGTGCGGGCCAGCGTGCCCCGGGCGGCGCTGATGGGCCGCGGCGTGCGCGATCTCCACATTGACGTCAACGCCACCGACATTACGGGGCCAGTCGGCGCCACCCTGTCGCTCACCGGCACCATTGCCGAGCGGCCGGCCCGGGGGGCTGCCCGCCTGACGACACTTGCCGATGGCAGCCGCCGCATTGACGGTCTCGATATCGTGCTCGGCTCGGCGACCGTGAAGGGCGCCGTGACGGTGCCGACCTCCGGCCTGCCCACCGGCGACGTGCGCGTGACCGCCGGCAATATCGGCGATCTCACCGCGCTTGCCTTCCTGGAGTCCCGTGGCGCCGTCGATGTCAGCCTCGCCATGGCCAGCAACCGGGCAACCGCCAAGGGCAACATCCGCGACCTCGCCATTTCCGGCATCACCCTTGGTCGGGCCGATCTCGATCTCGGCGTCAATGATCCGCTGGGGGCGCTGACGGTCTCCGGCACTGCCGCCATCGACCGGCTGGTCGCTTCCGGCCAGACCGTGGAGCGGGCGCGCCTGACCGCACGGGCGGTGACCGGCGGCCAGCCGGCCACCGATTTCACCCTTGATGCCCGGGCGATGAACCTGGATCTGGCCGCGGCCGGCCGGCTCTCGGGCCTGCCGTCCACCCCGACCGTGGCGCTCGCGTCCTTCTCGGCGCGCAATTCCGCCACCAGCGTGCGGCTGGCCCAGCCGGCGACCATCAGGGTGGTGAACGGCACCGCGACCATCGACCGGCTGGCGCTCAGCTCCGGCAAGGGGACCCTTGCGGTGTCGGGCTCTGCCGGCCAGCGCATCGACCTGGCCGTGGATGCCCGCGCCTTCCCGCTGGCGATCGCGCGGCTGTTCGTGCCCGATCTGGACCTTTCCGGCACCCTCGGCGGCACCATCCGGGCAGCCGGTGATCCGGCCCGGCCGACGGGGCAGTTCGACCTGCAGATCCAGCGGCTTTCGATGCCGGACATGAGCGCCAATGGCGTCGGCCCGTTCGACATCCGCACCCGCGGCACCCTTGGCGACGGCCGGGTGAGTTTCAACACCACCGTCGCCGGCCCGCAGCTGCGCAATGTCACCGTGTCCGGCTCGGCGCCGCTGTCGGCCACCGGCAATCTCGACGTGGCGATCCGCGGCCAGACCGACCTGTCGCTGGCCAACACCGTGCTGGCCACCTCCGGTGCCCGGGTCAGCGGCCCTGTTTCCATCGATGCCCGCATTGTCGGCCCGGTGACCAAGCCCGGCATTCAGGGCTCGGCGAAGGTCAGCGGCGGCCGGTTCGATGATCCGGTGAACGGAGTTGCCCTCTCGGCCATCAATCTGGTGCTGTCGGGCACGCCCCAGGGCATCACCATCTCGTCGCTGACGGCGCGCACCCCCAATGGCGGCGGCCTCTCCGGGCGCGGCACCATCTCGCTCGACATGGCCGCCGGGATGCCCTCCAGCATCCAGATGAGCTTCAACAATGCCGGCCTGATCTTCACCGACGTGGTGGATTTCTCCACCGACGGCACCCTCGCCGTTACCGGCCCGCTGATGAGCCGGCCGAAGATCGTCGCCCGCTTCGACGTGCGCCGGCTGGACGTGACCATCCCCGAGGGCGGTGGCAGCGCTGGCAAGGCCATCGACGTGCGCCACACCAATCTCGGCACCGGCGCCTGCTGCGACGAGATCCGCGCCCGGCAGGCGGCGAGTGACAAGGCCGCCGCCCGGCGCCAGAGCGGCGGCAAGGCCAGCGCGCCCTTCGTTGCCGATCTGGATATCATCGTCAACGCGCCGGCCCGGGTGTTCGTGCGCGGCATGGGCATGGATGCCGAGCTGGGTGGCCGCCTCATCGTCACCGGCACCTCGGCCGCGCCGGTCATCCGCGGCGGCTTCGACATGCGCCGCGGCCGCTTCGACATCATCGGCCGCCGCCTGACCTTCACCCGCGGCCGCGTCAGCTTCCCCGGCGATACCGATCCGGAGCTGGATTTCGAGGCGACCACGACGTCCAACGGCGTCACCGCCGTCATCCTCGTCACCGGCCGGGCCTCGGATCCCAAGCTGGAACTCACCTCGGTGCCGACCCTGCCGCAGGATGAAATCCTGTCGCGCATCCTGTTCGGCACCTCGCCGGGCAATCTCTCCACCGGGCAGGCCATCGCGCTCGCCCAGACGGTGGCGCAGTTTGCCGGCGGCGGCAGCGGCGTCGGCGGCGTGCGCCGGGCCCTCGGTCTCGATGATCTCGATGTCGGCGTGGATGGTCAGGGCAAGGCCCGGGTGGGCGTCGGCAAGCGCATCAACGACAATATCTCCGTCGGCGTGCAGCAGGGTGCCGGCGCCGCCTCCAGCCGGGTGACCGTGGATATCGACGTCGGCCGCAACGTCAAGGTCCGCGGCGGCGTCGGCGCCACCGGCGATTCCGATCTCGGCGTCGCGACCGAATGGAACTACTGAGCCCGGCCGTCGCCGGTCGCCCCTTTCCGGTCCCCGGCTTTCGCCCGCCCGGTTGAAAGCCAACGCGGGCGCTCCTATGTTCGAGGAAAATCGAACAGAAGGAAGCCGTCCATGGTGGCGATCTCGGTGCTGGATCTCGCCTTCATCCCGGAAGGGGCGACGCCGGGCGACGCGCTGCGCAATTCGGCGGCGCTGGCGCGCCATGTCGACGCGCTGGGCTACCGCCGCTTCTGGCTGGCGGAACACCACAACATGGTGGGCATCGCGTCAGCCGCCACTTCCGTGGTCATCGGTCATGTCGCTGCGGCCACCTCCACCATCCGGGTGGGGGCCGGCGGCATCATGCTGCCCAATCACTCGCCGCTGGTGATCGCCGAGCAGTTCGGCACGCTGGAAGCCCTGTTCCCCGGCCGCATCGACCTTGGCCTTGGCCGCGCGCCGGGCACCGACCAGCGCACCTTGCGCGCCCTGCGCCGGGGGCCGGAGGCCGCCGACCAGTTTCCCCAGGACGTCATCGAGCTGCAGGCCTTCTTCGCGCCGGAAAAGCCGGGGCAGGTGATCCGCGCCGTGCCCGGGGCGGGCCTCAACGTGCCGATCTGGATTCTCGGCTCCAGCCTGTTCGGCGCCCGGCTGGCGGCGATGCTCGGCCTGCCCTACGCCTTCGCCTCCCATTTTGCCCCCGATGCCCTGTTGCAGGCCCTGAAGCTCTACCGGGCCGAATTCCGCGCCGAGGCCGGCGACATCGGCGCACCCCACGCCATGGTCGGCATTTCCGCCTTCGTGGCCGACACCGAGGCCGAGGCGCGGCGGCTGTTCACCTCGTCCCAGCAGCAGTTCACCAACCTCATCCGCGGCCGCCCCGGCCGGCTGCAGCCGCCCATCGACGACATCGACACCTACTGGAGCCCGGACGAGAAGGCCCATGTCGAGCGCATGCTCGCCTGCGCCTTCGTCGGCACGCCGGATCAGGTGCGCGACCAGCTCGCCGGCTTCCTGCGCGTCACCCGCGCCGACGAGCTGATCGTCGCCAGCCCCATCTATGATTTCGAGGCGCGGCAGAAATCCTATGCGCTGTTTGCTGATGTGGCGGCGGAGCTGGAAGCGCCAGTGGCGGTGTGATACCAAAGATCCTTGCAAAGGATCATTGGTATTCCGATGCAGATTTCCTATGCGAATAGAGCATATGGGAAATCTGCTGTTCTTCAGACGCACGGTGCGATCAGCACTTCGTGCGTCTGGTGCAATTTTGGGGACTTCCGTCCCCAAGCCCCGGACCGGGAGGCACAGCCTCCCCGCCCCTCCAGTTTTTCTTCAAAAAAGGGGGGCGGAGGCCCGCGGGCCTCCGGGCGGGTTCGGGCGGCAGCCCGATGCGGCAGCATAAAATAAGCCCCGGCGGAACGGATCCGCCGGGGCTTATCATTGAGAGGCGCGCGTCAGACCAGGCTGGCGGCGAAGCGCTGGATGCGCTTGCAGGATTCTTCCAGCGCCGCATTGGAGGTGGCGTAGGAGATGCGGAAGTTGGGGCCGAGGCCGAAGGCCGAGCCGTGCACCACGGCGACGCCTTCGGTCTCCAGAAGCGCGGTCACGAAGTCCTCGTCGGTGGCGATCACCTTGCCCTCGGGGGTCTTCTTGCCGATGAGGGCGGCGATCGACGGGAACACGTAGAAGGCGCCTTCCGGCTTCGGGCAGACGATACCCGTGGCCTGATTGAGCATCGACACCACGAGATCGCGGCGCTCCTGGAAGATCGCGGCGTTCTTCGGGATGAAGTCCTGAGTGCCGTTGAGGGCCTCCACCGCCGCCCACTGGGAGATGGTGCAGGGGTTGGAGGTCGACTGCGACTGGATGGTCGCCATCGCCTTGATCAGTTCCACCGGGCCGGCGGCATAGCCGATGCGCCAGCCGGTCATGGAATAGGCCTTGGAGACGCCGTTCATGGTCAGGGTGCGGGCCTTCAGCGCCGGCTCGACCTGAACGATGGTGGCGAACTCGAAGTCGTCGAACACCAGATGCTCGTACATGTCATCGGTCAGCACCCAGACATGGGGATGCTTGAGGAGGACATCGGCCAGCGCCCGGATTTCGGCCTTGGAATAGGCGGCTCCGGTCGGGTTCGACGGCGAGTTGAAGATGAACCACTTGGTCGCCGGCGTGATGGCGGCGTCCAGGGCTTCCGGGGTCACCTTGAAGCCGGTCTCGGTGGAGGCGGTGATGATCACCGGGGTGCCACCCGCCAGCTGCACGATTTCCGGATAGGACACCCAGTAGGGCGCCGGAATGATGACCTCGTCGCCCGGGTTCACGGTGGCCATCAGGGCGTTGTAGAGCACCTGCTTGCCGCCGGTACCGACGGAGACTTCCGAGGTCTTGTAGTCGAGACCGTTCTCGCGCTTGAACTTGTCGACGATGGCCTGCTTGAGCTCAAGGATGCCATCGACGGGGGTGTACTTCGTCTTGCCGGCGGCGATCGCCTTGACGGCCGCTTCCTTGATGTTGTCCGGCGTGTCGAAGTCCGGTTCACCGGCGCCAAGGCCGATGACCTCGCGCCCCTGCCGCTTCAGTTCGGCCACCTTGGCGGTGACGGCGACGGTCGCGGACGGCTTCACCCGCGACAGGGCATCGGCGATGAACCCCATGGGTCTCGTTCCTTCACGTGTCGGCGCTGGCGCGGGGTCTGGTCGGGCCGCGGGAGTGCCGGTCGGTCCACATGCGTTTGTCGTGCATCCCCGGTGCGGAGGGCCGCGCGCGATCCCGCGGGGCCGGCCCCGTCCGGCAACTCCCCGGCGCACGGATGGGACAGGACCCGCGCGCGCGTGAGGCGGCTGGACCCTAGTGCGAGCCGGGACTTTGGGCAAGCCGGGAGTGGCGTGGCCGGAGGGATCGTGTGCGCGGGCCGTGCGCATTTTGCGGGCAGGGCGGTCCAAAATCCGTGCTGGTGCGGACGGGGGCGTTCGGTTAGTCTCGATCCATTCCGGATCGCAGTCGGCCGGCCCTTTTTTGGGGGGGCGTGGGCGCGGTCCGAAGACTTCCTGTTTCGGGAGTAGAAGCGGTCAGCGCCCTCCGGGCGTCGGAGATTGCTCCCTCATCATCGCACCCCGGGAACGCCCATTTGCGGCGGGGCCCTGTTCATTCGATGTGAGGTTTCTCATGACGTCCTCCTCCGCCGCTCCGCGTCTGGCCGAGCTTGATCTTGAGTCCACCATCGGCGGCTATGGCACCGAGGTGTCGCGCTCGATCCCGGTGATCGACTTCACCGATTTCGAGGCCCGCTTCGGCGAGATCTGCGACCAGCTGTGGCAGGCGGCCACCGAGGTCGGCTTCTTCCAGGTGGTCAATCATGGCATCGCCGTGGAGGATATCGACGCCGCCTTCGCCATGGCCGGCGAGTTCTTCGAGCTGCCGACCGAGAGCAAGGAAAAGCTGCCGCTGCTGAACGGCACCAATGCCGGCTGGGAGTTCCGCGCCCAGGTGCGCCCGTCCACCGGCACGCCGGACCACAAGGAATCCTATCAGATCACCCTGCCGCGCATGGCCGGGCTGTGGCCGGACGAGACGGAGCTGCCGGGCTTCAAGGAGCGCATGCTGCGCTTCGAGGCCCAGAACTGGGCGCTCGGCATGCAGATCCTGTCCTGCTTTGCCGTCAAGCTGGGCTTCGCGCGCGACTTCTTCACCAAGGCGCATGATCCCAAGTCGCCGGATTATCAGTCGACCCTGCGGCTGATCCATTATCTCGACATGAGCGCGGCCAAGCCGGAAGACTTCAACTTCTGGCGCGCCGGCGCCCATTCGGATTTCGACTGCCTGACCCTTCTGCACCAGAAGGAAGGGCAGGGCGGCCTGCAGGTCTGCCCGGGCAAGGATGCCCAGGCCGGCGAGTGGACCGATGTCGAGCCGGTGGCCGGCGTCGTCACCTGCAACATCGGCGACATGCTGATGCGCTGGAGCGACGACAAGCTGAAGTCGACCCTGCACCGGGTGCGCATGCCCAAGCCCGATGGCTATCTCGGCCCGCGCCTGTCGCTGCCCTTCTTCTGCCAGGCCAACCGCGATGTCATCATCGAGGGGCCCGAAGGCAAGTACGCCCCGATCACCGCGGCAGAGTATCTGCGCCAGCGCATCGCCGCCAACTTCGCCGGCTGAGCGGCGCGCCTGGGGCAAAGGGCCCCGGATGGGATCCTTCGGCGGTCCGGTGCGGATCTTCCCCCTGTTGACATGCGAGAGGGGCCCGAGCGGGCCCCTCCGGTGGTTCCTGACGACGGGATGACCCCGCGTGCCACGGTGCGAGCGACGGGATCAGCCGGCCGCGCCGGGCTTGTCCTTCGAGATCACCCGGGCGGTTCGCTCGCCGCGCAGGAAGATCCACAGCCAGCTCGCCGCGACGTTGATGCGGTCGCGGGTGTTGGTGAGGAAGAAGATGTGGGCAAAGCCCCACAGCCACCAGGCGAGATTGCCGCGCATCTTCAGGAAGCCGAAGTCGATCACCGCCCGCTTGCCGCCGATGGTGGCGAGGTCGCCGGCGTGCTTGTAGACGAACGGCTTCGATGCCTTGTCTCCGCCGAGACGCCGCAGGATCGTGGCGGCCACGAATTTCCCCTGCTGCTTGGCGGCCGGGGCCACGCCCGGCACCGGCCGGCCGGCGAAGGCGTTGACACTGGCGGTGTCGCCCAGAACGAAGATCTCCGGGTGGTCGGGCACTGTCAGGTCCGGCGCGACGAGGGCGCGCCCGGCGCGGTCGGCCGGGGTGTCCAGCCATTTGGCGGCCGGGGAGGCGTGAACGCCGGCCGCCCAGATGATCATGCCGGCCTTGAGGGTGCGCGTGCCGAAGGTGACGCTGTCCGCCGTGCAGCCGGAGACGGCGTTGCCGAGCTCGATGGTCACGCCGATCTTGCGCAGGGCATCCGCGGCATAGGCCGAGAGCGCGGCGTCGAAGGTCGCGAGGACCCGGGTGCCGGCGTCGATCAGCACGATCTTCAGCTGGCGCAGGTCAAGGGCGCGGAACTCCTGGGCAATGTTGCTGCGGGAGAATTCGCCGAGCGCCCCGGCCAGCTCCACCCCGGTGGGGCCGCCACCGATGACGACGAAGGTCATCAGCTCCTCGCGCCGGGCGGGGTCGGTCTCCCGTTCCGCCGCCTCCAGGGCGCACAGGAAACGGTCGCGCAGGGAAACGGCATCTTCGATGGTCTTCAGCCCCGGGGCGAAGGGCTCCCATTCCGGATGGCCGAAATAAGCGTGGCGGGCGCCGGTGGCCAGAACCAGGGTGTCGTAGCCGATGCGGCTGCCATCATCGAGCACGACCTGACGCTGGTCCTTGTCGACCCCTTCGACCTCGGCCAGAAGCGTGGTCACCGAGGGCTTGCGGCGGAAGATGTTCCGGATCGGCCAGGCAATCTCCGACGGCGACAGGGAAGATGTCGCGACCTGATAGAGCAGGGGCTGGAACAGATGATGGTTGCGGCGGTCGAGAATGGTGACTTTCACCTTCCCGTGCGACAGGTGTTGCGCACAGGTCAGGCCACCGAAGCCAGCGCCAACCACGACGACATGATGCTCTTCAGAACGATCCGCTTGCATGGATTCCGCTGCTCTTCCTCTGGATCAGGTCCGGGGCCGGGCCGGGTGCAATCCACCGGTCGCGGGCCCGGTCCCGGTCGACGCGGATGCCCTGTTCCGACAGATGAATGACGCCCCGCACGCGAGGGTGCGGGACGTCGCTCCGAAATGCCGGTTCAGGGGGCTTTGGTATTACTGCATGAACCAGCCGTGGGAGACCACCAGCGACTGGCCGGTGAACACGTTGGTCGGGGCGGAAGCAAAGAACAGCACCGCCTCGGCCACATCGCCGACAGTGGTGAATTCGCCGTCGACCGTGTCCTTGAGCATGACCTTGTGGACGACATCGTCCTCGGAAATGCCCAGCTCCTTGGCCTGCTCGGGGATCTGCTTGTCGACCAGCGGCGTGCGGACGAAGCCCGGGCAGACGACATTGGCCGTCACATTATATTCGGCGCCTTCCTTGGCCAGAACCTTGGCGAGGCCGATCAGGCCGTGCTTGGCCGTGACATAGGGGGCCTTGAGCTTGGAGGCCTCCTTGGAGTGCACCGAGCCCATGTAGACGACGCGGCCATATTTCGCGGCGTACATGTGCTTCAGGCAGGCGCGCGTCGTCAGGAAGGCGCCGTCCAGATGAATGGAGGTCAGCTTCTTCCAGTCGCTGAACGGGAAGTCGACGAGCGGCTTCACGATCTGGATGCCGGCGTTGGAGACGAGAATATCGATCTTGCCATAGGCCGCGATGACCTTGGCTACGCCATCCTCGACCATCTGCTCGTCGGTGACATTCATGGCCACGGCAAAGGCGTTGCCATAGCGGGCCTTGAGGTCATCGGCGGTCGCCTGGGCAGCAGCCAGGTTCAGATCGGCGATCACGGGAATGCCACCCTCGGCGGCGACGCGCTCGGCGATTTCCTTGCCGATGCCGCTGGCCGCACCGGTGATGAGCGCAACCTTACCTTCCAGACGGGACATCTGGCATCCTTTCAGTCAATTTCGGTCATTTGACGCGGAAAGTCAGCTTTCCGTGTTCCGTAGGGGTCAGTCGGCGAGATAATCGTAGACGACTTCGCCGAGGCCGAGGGTGATATCGGCGATATAATGGCTGGCGCCGACCACTTCCTTGACCGGAATGCGGGCGACATCGCAGGCCACGTGCTCGAACAGCTCGATATTGGCCGGGCCGGTCCAGGCGCCCTTCAGATCGACGTCCTGCATGTAGTAGCGCACGAGCTCGCAGATGCGGGTGGTGCAGTCCACATGGGGGATGATCTTGATCATGAAGGCGGGCTTGGCCATCGCCTTGCGGACCGGATCCAGCGGCAGCTCGCGGTGCTTGTAGCCCATCGTCGCGTTGACGGTCAGCACGGAGCCATAGTGCAGGGTGCCGACGAGGGTTTCCTGCTCATGACGGATCTTGGGAAGCGCCAGCTTCTTCGGGAAGCCCCAGATCTCGCGGCCACCGGCGATGGGCGAGTTGTCGTCCAGATACATGGCATGCACATAGCTGCCCTCCTGGACTTCTCCCGACGGGGTGGTGAAGCGGACGGGAATGACCTGCCCGGTCTCGGTGTAATCGCCGAAGCCGGTGGAGTCGGGCATGCGGATGAACTCGTAGGACACCGTGTCCCCGATCACCTCCAGCGGCTCCGGAACCAGCGCGCGCAGGATCTCGGGATCCGTGCGGTAGGTCACCACGAAGAATTCGCGATTGTAGAAGCGGTAGGGCGGCTTCGGATAGGAGGGGTTGTTGAGCGGCATCGCGAAGGCGCGGGCGCGCACATCCGAAATTTTCATGCCTTGATCTCCTGAAAGAGGCGCCGGTCAGTGCTGCCGGTGCAGATCGAAGATGGAGACGCCGTCCGGGCTCACTGGCCGGTGCAGGATCTCCGGGTGCTCAAGGGTCGCCCGGGCGTCGCGATAGCCGGCGTCCCAATGGCTGAGCATCGATTCCCGCGAGAATTCGTAGTCCTTCGAGGGGCCCTCATAGGTTTTCGCGCGGTAGATGAGATGAACGATATTGTAAACCTTCTCGTCGGCGACGTCGGACAGCAACTGAAGGTCTTCGGGCGGAAGCCTGCTCTTGTCGTCGATATGGGCGAGCAGGCGATGGAGGGCGCGGCGGGCGCGCTGGATCTCGCGGAACCGGTCGGTGTTGGCGCGGGTACGGCTGGAGAAGCGGATGTCCTTCATCCGCAGGTCCGCCTCCGACAGGTTGGTCGGCAGGCTGCCCTCGGCCTTCCACAGGTCCACCTGGAAGGCGAGGGTGTCCTCGCGCGATTGCGATCGCAGCACCCAGCTCAGCGGGGTGTTGGAGACAACGCCGCCATCCCAATAATGGGCGCCGTCGATCTCGACCGACGGGAAGCCGGGCGGCAGGGCGCCGCTGGCCATGATATGTTCGGGGCGAATGCGGCACTCGGTGGAATCGAAATATTTGAAGTTGCCGCTACAGACATTGACCGCGCCGACGCTGAACCAGATCTCGCCATTGTTCAGCCGGTCGAAGTCGACCAGCCGTTCCAGGGTGGTTTTCAGCGGGCTGGTGTCATAGACGCTCTCGGCGAACGCCATCAGATGCGGCGGCACCTGCCGGGGCTCGAAGAAGCCCTTGATGCCGCAGGCGGCGGTCATCATGCCGTGCAGCTCGTTGGTGAAGGCGTGCAGCTGGTCGTTGCCCTTCTGGAAGGGCGAGAACAGCGCGCTGATATAGGGGAAGCCGAGGGGCGGCTCGGTCACCTCTTCCCAGAAGGTCCGCAGCGCCTCGACGCGCCGGGCCGGCGGATTGCCGGCGATGAGGGCGGCGTTGATCGCGCCAATGGAGATGCCCGACACGCAGTTGGGATGAAGGTCGGCCTCTGCGAGGGCCTGATAGACGCCCCCCTGATAGGAACCCAGCGCACCCCCGCCTTGCAGCAGGAGGGCGACACGCTCAAAGGCCGGTTTCGGCGACGTCATTCTTCCGTCCATCTGGTGGTGAGAGGCCAGTTCTGCAACCGCGGCAGACGGTTGTCGGCCGACAAGGGGCGCTTCGAAATCCTGTCAGGAGAAGATTTCGCACGCCCGCAGGGCAAGACAGGGTATCCGTCGTGCGCAACCTATGATTTGGTTGGTGCTGCCGCGTGCCCCCTTGGGGAACTGCTCGGAAAGATCCGTCTTTTCAACTCTTTGACAGCCCTAAGATCTTTGACAGCCCTAAGATGCGGCGACAGGTTGCGACGGAGGATGTCGCCGTCCTCGAAGGTTGGCAATCTCCCATATGGTAGAAAAGAATGGGGTTCGTCGGAATAATGGATTGAACCATTCCAAGGAGATGCGGGCGGAGCCGCATTTATCTCCCATTTGGCAGCATTGACTTGGCTCCCCTGGTCGCATCAATCTGGCGCCTTCTCCTGATTGATTTTGCACCGCACAATCCTATGATTAGGGGTTGTGTACTGTCTTGCGCGGGGCTGCCACATGGTGAACGATCTGGTTGTGGAGCTGTCGCGGTGGCAATTTGCTTCCACGGCGCTGTACCACTTTCTGTTTGTGCCGCTGACATTGGGTCTGACGCTCATCATTGCGGTCATCGAGACCGTTTATGTTGTCACCCGGCGTCAGATCTATAAGGACATGGCGCAGTTCTGGGCCAAGCTGCTGCTCATCAACTTCGCAATTGGTGTCGCAACTGGCCTCACCATGGAGTTCGAGTTCGGCCTGAACTGGTCCTATTATTCCAGTTTCGTCGGGGATACGTTCGGCGCGCCCCTCGCCATTGAAGGTCTGATGGCCTTCTTCATGGAAGCGACCTTCATCGGGCTGATGGTTTTCGGCTGGGACCGGCTGTCCCGGGGCCAGCATCTGGTTGTCACCTATCTGGTGGCGCTCGGTTCGAACCTGTCGGCCTTGTGGATTCTGGTCGCCAACAGCTTCATGCAGCATCCGGTCGGGGCCGAGTTCAATCCGGTGACCATGCGTCTGGAGCTGCAGGATTTCGGCACCCTGTTCTTCAATCCGGATGCCCAGGCGAAGTTCGTCCACACGGTGCTGGCGGGTTACATCACCGCGGCGGTGTTCGTGTGCGGCGTGAGCGCCTATTATCTGCTGCGCGGCCGGCATCTGGAGCTGGCGCGCCGCTCCTTCCGCATCGCGGCCGTGTTCGGCCTGCTCAGCTCGGCCGGCGTTCTCACCCTCGGCGATGCCCTCGGCTATGAGGATGGCCGCGTCCAGCCGACCAAGCTGGTGGCCATGGAGGCGCTGTGGAAGACCGAACCGGCGCCCATGCCGCTCAACGCGATCGCCTTCCCCAATCAGGAAGAACAGCGCAATGACTTCGCGCTGCAGATTCCGGCCCTGCTGTCCATTCTGGTGACCCATTCCCTGGATGGCACGGTGCCGGGGGTGCAGGAGCTGGAGGCGCAGGCGCGCGACCGCATCCGCAACGGCATTCCGGCCGTCCAGGCCATGGAAGTGCTGAGCTCCGATCCGACCAACGCGGCGGCGCTTGCCCAGTTCGAGGCCCACAAGGCCGATGTCGGCTACGGTCTCCTCGTCCAGCGCTATGCGCCCGACCTCACCCAGGTGACCGATGCCCAGGTGGCCCAGGCCGCCCGGGACACGATCCCGGAAGTCTGGATCATCTTCTGGGCGTTCCGCGCCATGATCGGCTTCGGCCTGCTCATGCTGACCTACATGGTGGCGGCGGCGCTTCTGTCGCTGACCAACAAGGTCGAGCGCTATCGCTGGTTCCTCGTCGTTGGCATCCTGATGATCCCGGTGCCGTTCCTGGCCTGCGAGGCGGGCTGGATCGTGGCCGAGATGGGGCGTCAGCCGTGGACGGTCTACGAGATCCTGCCGACCTGGCTCTCGGCGTCGACCCATGACGCGACATACATGATCTTCTCGCTCAGCGGTTTCGTCCTCATCTACACGATCTTTGCCATCATCGAGCTGAGCCTCATGGTGCACTTCATCCGCAAGGGCCCCGAAGACCGGTCCGGCCCGGCCGGCGCGGTCCAGATGGCGGGAGGCTACTGAAATGGAAGCTTTCGCTTACGATGCCTTTGTCGTCCTGAAGCTGATCTGGTGGGTGCTGCTGGGCGCCCTGTTCGTCGGCATCGGCGCCATGATCGGCATGGACATGGGGGTGGGGACCATCCTGCGCTATGTCGGCCGCACCGATGAGGAGCGCCGCGTCGCCCTCAACGTCATCGGTCCCCATTGGGATGGCAACCAGGTGTGGTTCGTGCTCGGTGGCGGCGCCATCTTCGCGGCGTGGTCGCTGGTCTATGCCACGGCGTTCTCGGGCTTCTACATCGTGATGCTGCTGCTTTTGTGGAGCATGATCGTGCGGCCGCTCGGGTTCGAATATCGCGGCAAGATGCCCTCGGAGCGCTGGCGGGCGGGCTGGGATGCCATGCTGTTCCTGTCCGGCTTCGTGCCCATGCTGGTGTTCGGGGCGGCCGTCGGCAACGTGCTGCTCGGGGTACCGTTCCATTTCGACTGGCGCCTGCGCTCCTTCTACACCGGCAGCTTCGTCACCCTGTTCAATCCGTTCGCCATCCTGTGCGGGCTGATGTCGGTGGGGATGGCGGTCTATATGGGCAGCTGCGCGCTGGCGCGACGGGCTGCGGACCCGGTGCGTGGCCGGGCGCGGCGGGCCGGTGTTGCCGGAGCGATCGCGGCGCTGGTGCTGTTCACCCTCTGTGGTGTCTGGGTCGGTACCATCGAGGGCTTCAGCCTGGTTTCGGCACCGCCGCCCGGGGTGGAGCAGACCCCGCTGCATCAGCAGGTGGTGCGGGTCGCCGGCGGGCTTTTGGCCAACTATCGTGCCCAGCCTGTCCTCTGGGTGTTCCCGGCGCTGGCCTACGCCTCCCTCGGGCTCGGGCTGATCCTGCTGGCCGCCCGCCAGCCGCTTGTCGCGTGGTGGCTGGGCGTCATCGCCTGGATCGCGGTGATGGGCACCGTGGGGGCGGCCATGTTCCCGTTCATGATGCCGTCGGTCACCGAGCCGTCCCACAGCCTGACCATCTGGAATGCCGGCGCCAGCCTGCGGACGCTCGGGTGGATGACCGGCTTTGCCGTGGTCTTCCTGCCGCTGATCGTCGCCTATACCAGCTGGGCGTTCTGGGTGATGCGGGGGCCGGTCAGCATCCAGAAGGTCCAGTCCTCGGATCATGCGCTCTGATCCCGGAGCGCCCTGAAACGCGGATCATCTATTCCAGCGCGGATTTCTCATGGTCCTTGCGGCCATGAGAAATCCGCAGGTCTTCAGGCGTCGGCTGCGCTCAGCCTGTCGTGCGCCTGGTTTGAGAAGGAAACCTCATGTTCTGGCGGTTTGTTCTCGCGATGGCGATGGCCATCATTCTCATCGTGCTGGCCGTGATTCTGGGGGACTATGCGCCCTGGTATCTGTCGTGGGTTCTGGGCACCGGCTTCATGGTGCTGCTCGCGACAGCGGGCGCCGTGCTCTACGAGTCCCAGCACGACGTGTCCGAGTGATCTGAGACCAAAGGTCTCCGAAAGGACCGCGCCGTCAATCCGGTGCGGTCTTGTGCCCCGTCCGGCATGACAGATCCCGGACGCGGATGCTCTGCTCCGGCGCGCGACTGTCCCGTCCCCCTCGGGCTGGCTGGACAGTCGCTTCTGTTCCCGGCGACGGAAGCGACTGACCGAGAGCCCCGGCACCGTTCTAAGGGCGGCGTCTGGACCATGTGTGCGCCGACCGGGATGGCTGCGGGCCCTGCCCCCGCCCGGATTGCTTCCAGTGTATACATCGCCGGAAAGCCGTGCCTACAATGCCTCCGTTCATGATCCCGCGGTGCCCGGTCGGGCAGAATGGGATATTGTGCGCTCGCGTCCTCTTGAGGGGCGACTGATGTCTCTCGGGGGCCGTCATCCCCTGCCAGTGCAGGGGATGTCCGTCATCGCACCCACCGATCTTCCAGACAGGCTTTCAGAGCCAGCTATGCGTTGTGAATATGACTGGTCGTGACGTAGAAAATCAGAATCCTGATGGTGCTCATCCCGACGCGCCGCAATTGAGCGGCGTCCTCTATAAGATCTATGCGGCAACCCTCAGTCCGGAGGGCTGGCGCGGGGCTCTGGATAGCCTGGCAACCCTTTCGGGATCGAACGGATCGGCAATCTATGCGAAGACTGCTGAAGGATGGACATTCCCGGTCTATTCGGAAAGCATGACGCCGGCGCTGGAGGCCTATGTCCAGGAGGGCTGGGCGGCGCGTAATCCATGGCTGCAAGGTCGCCGGGAGGCGGGGTTTCGCGCTGGCGATGTCTATCGCGATCTGGATATCGTGACGCCGGAGGAGATGGAGACCAATCCGTTCTACACGGATTATCTGCATCGCTTCGGGCTCGGCCGGCAGATGGTCGCCATTATCTATTCCGAACTGGGTAGCCCGACCTGTCTGGTGAGCCACCGGGAGATGTCCAAAGGGCCGTTCCAGCCGCAGGAGATGGCGACACATCTCAAGGCGGCCCGCCATATCGAGCAGTCCCTGCGCATCAGCTGCACGTTGATGCGGGACAGGACCAAGCATGACACGGTTGCCAGCGCCTTTGACGCCATGGACAGGCCAGCCTTTGTGCTGGACGAACAGCACCGCCCGGTGATGATGAACCGGTCCGGGCGGGAGATGTTCGACAGCTATTTCGTTGAGGACAAGGACCGCGTCCGGCCGGTGCGCCCCCATGAGGCGGCAGAGTTTGCCCGGGTCGTGCAGCAGGCGCACGGCGCGGATGGCAATGGCCAGCCGCTGCCCCAGCCGGCCACGATTTCCGATCGGGAGGGCAACGGCCGGCTGGTCGTGTGGGGCACGCCGCTGGTGGGTGTCTCTGCCGACAGCCTTGGCTGCGTCAAGGCCGGCCGGCACGTCCTCGTGCTGGCTCAGCCGCTGCAACAGGATCGTCGGGTCGAGCCGACGGTGATCCGCAGTGTCTATGGCCTGACGACCGGCGAAGCGCGGCTTGCCTCCCTGATCGGCAGCGGCTGCAGTGTGGTCGAGGCCGCCGGGGAACTGGGGCTCACCGAGGGAACGACGCGCTTCGTGCTGAAGCGGATCTTCCGCAAGCTCGACATTCACCGTCAGGCCGACCTCGTGACCAAGGTCCGTCAGCTGCTGCTGTGAGGCGCGGGGCAGCGTCTGGCCCCGTTTCGGGCGGGCGGGGGAGCTCCGGTCTTCCGGATTGGCTGAGAGGTGGAAGAGTTCTCATACTTATCAAAGATATGAGAACTCTTCATCGGAATAGCGAAGAGTCCGTTTATAGAGGCTCTGGCATGGGCCAGCCGCCGCCCGTCCAGGGCGTGGGGCGGTCAGCGCGTCGGTGTCTCAGACGCCCGCGCGGCCGGTGCGGGTCAGCAGGCGCATGGCCGGCATGACCTCGATGGCCGACTGCGGCTCCTCATAGGCCGAGCGCAGGTTCAGGCGCGCCACTTCCACATGCTCGATGGCGAGTGCCTGGGCGCGGGTGCCTTCCCTGTGTTCGATGGCATACACCATGCTGCGGTGCTGATGATGGGTGATGAGCAGCCACTGCCGCCCGTCGCCGGTCGACGAGTGCATCGGCAGCGTCGCCGAGGCCGCGGCGAAGGGCAGGTGATTGTTCATCTCCACCGCCCGCGACAGCGCCGCATTGCCGGCAAACTCCAGCAGCAGCTCGTGGAAACGGTTGTTCATTTCCACATAATCGGCGTAGCCGTCGATGGTCAGCTCCGGCCCGGCCAGCGCCTCATCACCGAGGCGCAACAGTGCATGCAATTCGGCAGACATGCCCCGGGTCAGGCCATTCTCGGCCACGAGTCGCGCCGCCATGCCCTCCAGGGTGCCGCGCACGGCAATGGCGTCGTCGATTTCCTTGCGGGTGAAGGCGCGCATCACATAGCCCCCGGTGGGGGAGATCTGCACCAGACCTTCCTGTTCCAGGGTGGCAAAGGCCAGCCGCACCGGCGTGCGCGAGGCCCCAAGTCGTTCTGCAATCGGGATTTCCGCCAGCCGCTCGCCCGGCGCGAAGGCGCCCTTCAGGATCAGGTCGCGCAGCTGCACGAGCACCCGGGCCTGCTGCGACTGGGCGGAACTCCTGGGGCTGTCTGGCGAGCTCATGCGTCTTTTCCCGGCACATCCTGCAAAATCGGTATGCACGCTGCGAAAATTGTATGCTGCACGGCACCCTCGGGACAAGGCCTGTTTGCTCCTGCCGGATCGGGCTTTTGCGGCACGGGAAACTAATTCCTTTTGATATAAGGAAAAATTCGTAGAGCTGGAGGGCTGTGGCCGCATGCGACGGGGCGCTGCAGGGCCGGTGTGCGCTCTGCGCCCTGTTTGACATTGCATTCAATCAAATCTAGCCTGCATACAACGAATTCAAGAGCGATGCCGCGCCCGCTATGCCGGTCATCGTCCGTCATTCCCTGCCCCCAGGAGTCCGCCATGATCAGTCAGGAGCAGAACGACCTTTATACGCGGGTCGGTCCCGGCACGCCGGGCGGCACGTTGTTGCGTCGTTACTGGCAGCCTGTCGCCCTTGTTGACGAGATGCAGGGCATCCGTCCGGTGAAGGCGGTTCGTCTTCTGGGTGAGAACTTCGTTCTCTTCAAGGGCTCGGATGACCGCTACGGCCTGCTCGATCGCGACTGTCCGCACCGCGGCGCCGATCTGGCCTTCGGCCGGCTGGAGGATGGCGGCCTGCGCTGCCCGTTCCATGGCTGGCTGTTCGATGCCGATGGCAACTGCCTGGAAACTCCGGCCGAACCGGTGGAAAGCCAGCTCTGCAAGCGCATCAAGCAGAAGTCCTATCCGCTGGAAGTCCGCGCCGGCGTGATCTTTGCGTATCTCGGCGCTGGCGAGCCCCCGGCCTTCCCGGAGTTGGACTGCTTCGTCGCCCCCGACACCCACACCTTCGCCTTCAAGGGGCTGTGGGAGTGCAACTGGCTGCAGTCGCTGGAAGTGGGCATGGACCCGGCCCACGCCTCCTTCCTGCACCGCTTCTTCGAGGACGAGGATCCGGAGGCGAGCTTCGGCAAGCAGTTCCGCTCCACCTCCATCGACTCCGACCTGCCGATCACCAAGGTTCTGCGGGAATATGACCGGCCGCAGATTTCGGTCGCCGCGGCGCCCCATGGCCTGCGCATCACCACCCTGCGCCCGCTGACCGATGCCGAGACCCATGTTCGCGTGACGAACATTGTCTTCCCCCAGGCCTTCGTCATTCCCATGAGCCCGGAAGTCACCATCACCCAGTGGCATGTGCCGGTGGATGATTACAACAATTACTGGTTCACGGTGTTCACCAGCTTCACCGGCCCGCTCGACAAGAAGACCATGCGCGACCAGCGCCTCGTCACCTATCCCGAGCCGGATTACAAGCCGCTGCGCAACCGGGCCAACAACTGGGGCTACAACCCGGAAGAGCAGAAGGCCTCCACCTATCTCGGCATGGGCTTCGACATCAACGTCCATGACCAGTGGGCGTGCGAGAGCCAGGGCCCGATCCAGGACCGCACCCGCGAGCATCTGGGCGCCTCCGACAAGGCCATCAGCGCCTATCGCCGGATGCTGACGGCCCAGCTGCGCAAGGTGGAAGCCGGCGAGACGCCGCTGATGGTGCTGACGCCGGACGAGGCCAGGGCGCTCAAGGGGCCGGTGTCCTTCGATGGTGTTGACCGGTCGGGCGATACCGAAGCCTACTGGCGCGCCGGCGACGCGAAGCGCCGCGCCAATGCCCCCTGGGGCGAGCCCGTCGAGGCCTGACCGATCATGCCCGCTTTCGTCGACCGGTTCGGCCTGTGGTCGGACGCAGAGATCGAGGCCGCCGGCCGCATCGTCGATGCCATCCGCACGGATGGCATCGAGGTTGTCCGGTTTGTCTTTCCGGATCAGCACGGCATCCTGCGCGGCAAGGCGCTGGTGGGGGCCGAGGCCATCGGCGCGCTGAAGTCAGGCGTGTCGCTCACCACCACGCTGATTGCCAAGGACACCTCCCACCGCACGGTGTTTCCGGCGTTTACCTCCGGCGGCGGCTTCGACATGCCGCGGCTGCGCGGCGCGGCCGATATTCTGCTGGTGGCCGATCCGACCACCTTCCGCCGCCTGCCGTGGGCGCCCAACACCGCCTGGGTGCTGTGCGATCTCTACATGCCCGATGGCACCCCGGTGCCGTTCTGTACCCGCCGGCTCGCCCGGCAGGCGCTGGCCGCTCTGGATCCGTGGAATGCGGACCTGATGGCCGGGCTGGAGGTGGAGTTCCACGTCTTCCGGGTCACCGATCCCGCGATGAAGCTTTCTGATGCCGGTCAGCCCGGCACGCCGCCGGGCGTCGAGCTTCTGACCCATGGCGCCCAGTATCTGACGGAACTCGCCTATGATTCCGTCGACGGGGTGATCGAGCTCCTGCGCCGCAATACCCAGGCGCTCGGCCTGCCGCTGCGCTCCATGGAAGTGGAATTCGGCCCGAGCCAGCTCGAATTCACCTTCTCGCCGACGCTTGGCATCGACACCGCCGACAACATGGTGCTGTTCCGCTCCGCCATGAAGGAAGTCTGCCGGCGCAACGGCCTGCATGCCACCTTCATGTGCCGGCCGAAGATCCCGAATGGCGCCGCCAGCGGCTGGCATATGCACCAGTCCCTCGTTTCCCGCGACGATGGCCGCAACCTGTTCATGGGGGCACCAGGCACCGAGCAGCTCTCGGATCTGGCAACCGGCTGGATCGGCGGGCTGCTGGCCCATGCCCAGGGCGCGGCCGCGCTCGCTGCGCCGACGATCAACGCCTATCGTCGCTACCGCGCCTTCTCGCTCGCCCCGGACCGGGCGGCCTGGGGCCGCGACAACCGCGGCGCCATGCTGCGCGTCATCGGCGGTGGCGACGATCCCGCGACCCGGGTGGAGAACCGCATCGGCGAGCCCGCGGCCAACCCCTATCTCTATCTGGCAGCCCAGGCGATTTCCGGTGTGGATGGCCTGACGCGCCGGCTCGATCCCGGCCCGGCCGCCGATCTGCCTTACGAGACCCCGGCGCCCTTGCTGCCGAAGACCCTGACCGAGGCGGTGGCGGCGCTGCGCGCCGATGCCGTTCTGGCCGAGGGGCTCGGCGCCGGCTTCATCGACTATTATTGCCGGATCAAGGAGTTCGAGATCCAACGCTTCAACGCGGAAGTGACCGAGTGGGAACACCGCGAATATTTCGAGCTGTTCTGAGCCTTGTTCTCCCCCCGGGGCCGGAAGACGGCTCCGGAATCTGCCCGCCTGCTCTTCCGCCCCGGCCGCATCCGATCCCGCGGCGCTTCCGACTTCCTGAGACGGAGACGACCTGACGATGCTGAAATCCAGCCTGCTTGCTCTCGGCCTTCTGGCCGCCACCTTCACCGGTGCGGCGCGCGCCGACGAGACGCCGATCAAGATCGGCGTCATCGCCTCCTATTCCGGCCCCTATGCCGATTATGGCCGGCAGTTCGATGACGGCATCGCGCTCTATCTGAAGGAGCATGATGGCAAGCTCGCCGGCCACCCGGTCGAGATCATCCGCAAGGACGTGCCCGGCGCCCAGCCGGATCTGGCCAAGCGCGCCGCCCAGGAACTGGCGGTGAAGGACAAGGTGACCTTCTTCGCCGGTCTCGATTTCAGCCCCAATGCCTATGCCGTGGGCGATGTGGCCAAGCAGGCGAAGATTCCGGCGATCGTCATGAACGCCTCCTCGTCGGCCATCACCACCCGCTCGCCCTATGTGGCGCGCGTCTCCTTCACCGTGCAGCAGGTGTCGGACCCGATGGCCCGCTGGGCGCTGAAGGATGGCATCAAGAAGGTCTACACCGTCGTGGCCGACTATGGCCCGGGCGGCGACTCGGAGAGCGCCTTCGAGAAGGCGTTCACCGCCGGCGGCGGCACCATCGTCGGCAAGGTGCGGGTGCCCCTCAACAATCCGGACTTCTCGGCCTATGTCCAGCGCATCAAGGACGACAAGCCGGAAGCCGTGTTCTTCTTCTTCCCGTCGGGCGTGCTGCCGCCGGCCTTCCTGAAGGCGGCCAAGGAGCGCGGTCTGGAAGAGGCCGGCATCAAGCTGATCGCCACCGGCGAGGCCACCGACGACAGCTATCTGGAAGCAACCGGCGACGTGGCTCTCGGCCTCATCACCGCGCACCATTATTCCTATGCCCACGATTCCGAGAAGAACAAGAAGTTCATCGAAGGGATCTACGAGGTGTCGGGCAAGAAGCTGCGTCCGAGCTACTTCGCCGTTGCCGCCTATGACGGCATGGCCGCGCTCGATGGCGCGCTGGAGAAGACCGGCGGCGACGTTTCCGGCGACAAGATCATGGCGGCGCTGGCCGGCCTGAAGATCGACAGCCCGCGCGGCCCGATCATGATCGACCCGGAGACCCGCGACATCGTCCAGACCGTCTATATCCGCCGCACCGAGAAGGTGAATGGCGAGCTGGTCAATGTCGAGTTTGACAAGTTCGAGAACGTCAAGGATCCGGCGAAGATGTGAGGCCGGTTCCGGCCGGCCCTTCGGGCCCGGCTGATTGGCGAAGATCCCGGGGCGGCGGAGGCTGCCCGGGGATGGTTTCCGGAACTCTCCTAGCCGTCCGGATCCCCCCTCCGGTGGCCGGGAGGGACCGTCGTCCGGACGGGCCGCTTCCCCGAGGCGCTTCGGCGCCGGTCCGTCCGGACGTCATCCTGCCAGAGACCACGAACTGCTGACCGCATTCGGTGTCTGAAGACCTGCGGATTTTCCATATGCTCCAGAGGCATGGGAAATCCGTACCGGACGGCCGAGGGATTCCCGCTCAAGGGGCCTTTGGTCTGACATCCTGCCCGCGCCGGTGATCCCGGCACGGGAGGTGCAGGGGACGGCGGGACGCGTCCGGTCCGCCACCACCCCGCGCACCCCTGTCGTCCGGATCCCGCCCGCCTTTCCCGAGAGGCCGGCCGGGCAGCCGGCGCATCCTGATGACGACTAGAACGCAGCCGGTGGGCGACCGGTCGCGTCCGGACGCCCCGGGGGTGCCTCCCCCCGGACGGGCGGCCGGTGGAGGAGGGTCCATGACGATCATCTTCGACGGCATCGCTTCGGGGATGCTGTTATTTCTCATCAGCGTCGGGCTCTCCGTGACCCTCGGGCTGATGAACTTCATCAATCTCGCCCACGGCGCCTTTGCCATGGTGGGTGGCTATGTGTGCGTGATCCTGCTCGACCGGCTGGGCGTGCCCTTCTTTGCCGGCGTGGTGATTGCGGCGCTGGCCGCGGCCGCCTTTGGCGCGGTGCTGGAGCGGCTGCTCTATCGCCGGCTCTATGGATCGAGCGCGCTGGATCAGGTGCTGTTCTCCATCGGCCTCGTCTTCGTCGCCATGGCGGTGGCCCATTGGCTGTTCGGCCCGGCCCAGCAGCCGGTGCGCATCCCCGGCTGGCTGCAGGGCCAGATCAACCTGCCCGGCGCCGATATCGGCATCTACCGCGCCTTCCTCGTCGTGCTCGGGGCCGTCGTTGCCCTCGGCCTCCATGGCATCATCGGCGTCACCCGTTTCGGGGCCGAGCTGCGCGCATCCGTCGACAATCCCCGCGTTGCCCGCGGCATGGGCATTGATGTCGACAAGGTGTTCGTGCTCACCTTCGCCATCGGCTCCGGTCTGGCCGGTCTTGGTGGCGCTGTCGGCGCCAACCTGCTCGGTCTCGATCCCGGATTTCCGCTGCGCTATCTGGTCTATTTCCTCATCGTCGTCTCGGTGGGCGGGGCCGGCAGCATCACCGGATCGCTGGTGGCGGCCCTCATCATTGGCATCTGCGATGTCGCCGGCAAATATTATCTGCCCGACCTCGGCGCCTTCATCATCTACACGGTGATGGTGGTGATGCTCATCGTGCGCCCGCAGGGCCTGTTCGGAACCCGGTGAGGACACGCGCGCATGACTGATCTCTCCGCCTCCCTCCCGGCCGTCGATACCGGCCCGCTGAAGCGGGCGGCGCGCTGGCGCC
Organism: Segnochrobactraceae bacterium EtOH-i3; assembly: GCA_050689115.1. Taxonomy (GTDB): domain Bacteria; phylum Pseudomonadota; class Alphaproteobacteria; order Rhizobiales; family Segnochrobactraceae; genus JBBSSF01. The sequence goes on from JBOGCN010000010.1 coordinate 41,027, forward strand.
CGGCCGAATTCGTCTTCTGGCTGTTGCCGGTGGCCGGCTGGTTCCTGTTTCCCGATGATCTGGCGCTCCTGACCCAGATTGCCATCACGGCGCTGTTCGCCCTCTCGCTGGATCTCGTGCTCGGCTATGCCGGCATGATCACCTTGGGGCATGCCGCCTTCTTCGGCCTCGGCGCCTATGCCGCCGGCATGATGCCGGCTTATCTCGGCCTCGGCGATCCGCTCCTCGGCCTTCTGGCGGCGGCGGTGGTGGCGGGGCTCGGCGGCTTCGGCACCAGCTTCCTCGTGCTGCGCGGCGCCGGCCTCACCCGGCTGATGGTCACCGTCGGCATCGGCATGATGCTCTATGAGGCGGCCAACAAGGCCAGCAGCTTCACCGGCGGCGTCGATGGTCTGCCCGGGGTGGAGATTGCGCCGGTGCTTGGCCTGTTCGAGTTCGATCTCTACGGCCAGACCGCCTATGTCTATGCGATGGTCGTGCTGTTCGGGATGTTCCTCATCGCCCGGCGCATCGTCATGAGCCCGTTCGGGCTGTCCCTGAAGGCGATTCACCAGAATGACACGCGGATGCCGGCCCTCGGCGTCTCGGTCAACAGCCGGCTGCGCGTCGCCTGGACTCTGGGGGCGGTCTTTGCCGGGGTCGCCGGCGCGCTCCTCACCCAGACGACCCAGTTCGTGGCCCTCGACGTGCTCGGCTTCTCGCGCTCGGCGGAAGTGCTGCTCATCCTCATTCTGGGCGGCGCCGGCCGGCTCTATGGCGCGCTGGTGGGCACCATCGCCTTCCTGCTGCTGCACCATGTGCTGGCCGATCTTGATCCGGAATATTGGCAGCTGTGGATCGGCCTCATCCTCATCGGCGTGGTGCTGTTCGCCCGCGATGGCATCCTCGGCGGCCTCTCCCGGCTGGGCGCCCGCCTGCATCTGCGGAGGGCCCGCCCGTGACCGCACCGGCGCTTGAAACCCGCGACCTCGCGCGCACCTTCGGCAGCTTCGTCGCCACCAACAATGTGTCGCTGAGCATTGCCCCCGGTGCCCGCCATGCCCTCATCGGCCCGAACGGCGCCGGCAAGACCACCCTCATCAACCTGCTGACCGGCTTTCTGGAGCCGACCCGCGGTCAGGTGTTCCTGATGGGGGAGGATGTCACGGCCCTGTCCCAGAGCCGGCGCGTGCGCAAGGGGCTGGCCCGCACCTTCCAGATCAACCGGCTGTTTGCCGATCTCACCGTTCTGGAAACCGTGACGCTGGCCGTCGGCGAGCGGGCGGGCATCGGCCGGCGCTTCTGGTTGCCGGTCGGCTCCCATGGCGAGGTGATCGACGAGGCCGCCCGGATCATCACCGACCTGCACCTCGGCGAGGTCGCCAATATCAGAGTGAAGGACCTCGCCTATGGCCGCCAGCGGCTGGTGGAAATCGCCCTGGCGCTGGCCATGCAGCCGAAGGTGCTGCTGCTCGACGAGCCCGCCGCCGGGGTTCCCACCTCGGAAAGCCGGCAGCTGTTCGAGACGCTGGCCGGACTGCCGGCGGATGTCACCGTGCTCCTGATCGAGCACGACATGGACCTCGTCTTCCGCTTTGCCGAGCGCATCTCGGTGCTGGTGGCCGGCAGCATCCTGATCGAGGACACCCCGGCGGTGCTGGCCGATCATCCGCTGGTGCGCGAGGTCTATCTCGGGGAGGGCGCCGTCCATGGCTGAGCCGCTGATCGTCGTCGAACACCTGACCGCCGGCCATGGCGATGCGATCGTGCTGGAGGGCATCTCCTTCACCCTTGAAGCCGGCGACAGCCTTGCCTTGCTCGGCCGCAACGGCATGGGCAAGACCACGCTGATTTCCACCCTCATGGGGGTCACCCGGCTGCATGGCGGCACGCTGCGCTTTGACGGGCGCGACCTGACGCGGCTTCCCGCCCACAAGCGGGCGCGGGCCGGCCTCGGCTGGGTGCCCCAGGAGCGCGAGATCTTCCCGTCCCTGACGGTGGAGGAAAATCTCACCGTCGTGTCCCGGCCGGGGCCGTGGGATGTGGGCAGGCTCTACGGCATGTTCCCGCGTCTGCACGAGCGTCGAGGCAACATGGGCAACCAGCTGTCCGGCGGCGAACAGCAGATGCTGGCGATCGCCCGGGCGCTGATGCTCAATCCCAAGGTGCTGCTGCTCGACGAGCCCATGGAGGGCCTGGCGCCGCTGATCGTGCAGGAACTCTTCCGCATCATCCGCGCCATGGTGGAGACGGGCGACCTCGCCATCATCCTGGTGGAGCAGCACGCCCACCAGATCCTGCCGCTGACCCGGCAGGCCCTCGTGCTGGAGCGCGGCCGCGTCGCCCATCTCGGCCCCAGCGCCGAGCTGGTGGCCGATCCCGCCCGTCTCGATCGCTGGCTCGGGGTGCAGCGCGCCTGAGGCGTGCCGGCGTCTGCCGGAGGGGGCCGCGGCGGAATGGCCGAGAAAAGCGCCATGCCCCGACTTGCCGTCGGCGTCCCGGCGGGCCATGTTTTCGGAGAACCGTTCTCCCGCGACGCAAACGAGACGCGCTCGCACCTGCGGGAGACGCCCGGATTTTCCTGCCGCGATCCAGAATCGACATTTGACATGGCTACCATCCCGACCCTCACCTTCGTCGCACGCTCCGTGCCCCAGGGCGGAACGACGGTGCTGACCGTTGCCGCCGGCCCGGCGTTCGGCGATATCGGCGCCGCGCTGGATCAGGCGTCCGGCGGCACGCTGACCCGGGCGGCGGGCGTTGCCCGTTTCACCGGCAAGCGCTTCGGCACCACCGACGTGATCGCGCCGGCCGGTCTCGACCGGGCGATCCTGCTCGGCCTCGGCACCCCCGGCGACATCAGCCAGACCGACTGGGTGCGCCTCGGCGGCATTGCCATGGGCAAGCTGCTGGACAGCGGCGCCGAGACGGCGACCATCGTGCTGGAGCTGCCGGGTGGCGGCGTCACCGCCGACATCGCCGCCGATTTCGCCCTTGGCCTCAAGCTGCGCGCTTACGAGTTCGACCTCTACAAGTCGAAGAAGCCCGATGACGAGGGCCGCCGGCTCACCGCCATTTCGCTGGCCATCGGCAACCCGAGCGCGGCCGACACCGCCTTCCAGGCCCGCTCGGCGGTTGCCAACGGCGTGATCCTCGCCCGCGATCTCGTCAACGAGCCGGCCAATGTGCTTGGCCCCGAGGAGTTCGCCGCCCGCGCCGCGGCGCTGGAATCCCTCGGCGTGGAAGTCGAGATTCTCGAAGAAACCGCCATGGCCAAGCTCGGCATGAACGCCTTGCTCGGCGTTGCCCAGGGCTCGGTGCGTCCGCCCCGGCTGGTGATCCTGCGCTGGAATGGCGGTGGCGACAGCCAGCCCGTCGCCTTTGTCGGCAAGGGCGTGGTGTTCGACACCGGCGGCATCTCCATCAAGCCGGCCGCCGGCATGGAGGACATGAAGGGCGACATGGGCGGGGCGGCCGCCGTCACCGGCCTCATCGCCGCGCTTGCCGGTCGCAAGGCCAAGGTCAACGCCATCGGCGTCCTCGGCCTCGTGGAAAACATGCCCGACGGCAAGGCCCAGCGCCCGGGCGACATCGTGCGTTCCATGGCCGGGGTGACCATCGAGGTCATCAACACCGACGCCGAAGGCCGCCTCGTGCTGTGCGATGCGCTGCACTACACCATCGAGCGCTTCAAGCCGAAGTTTGTCGTCGATCTGGCAACGCTGACCGGCGCCATCGTGGTGGCGCTTGGCCATCACATGACCGGCATGTATGCCACCGACGACCAGATTGCCGCCGATCTCGACAAGGCCGGCAAGGCCACGGGCGAGCTGGTGTGGCGCATGCCGCTGGCGCCGGAATATGACAAGCTGATCGAGGCGAAGTTCGCCGACATCAAGAACACCGGCGGCCGCGATGCCGGCTCCATCACCGCCGCCCAGTTCCTGAAGCGCTTCGTCGGCGAGACGCCGTGGGTGCATCTGGATGTGGCCGGCACGGCCATGGGCTCGCCCCAGACCGACATCAACAAGTCCTGGGGCTCGGGCTGGGGCGTGCGCATTCTCGACCGCTTCATCGCCGACAACCACGAGAACTGAGACCCGGCCTCACAGCCGATGCGCCGGAGGCGGCCCACCTGCCTCCGGCGTCTTCTCCATCCCGTCCGCGGCCCGGCTGCGGCGGGGCAGCCCGTTTCCTCCCGGTCGCCCGGCGGCCGGGAGCCCAGACACCGAGGACCCCATGCCCCGCACCGCTTCCATTGACTTCGCTCTCGACGACCACATCGAGGCTCTGGTGGACAGCGGCCGGCTGGAACGCGGCAGCGCCGCTTACGGCATCGCCCAGCTCGCCATCCATTATGGCCGGGACAGCCTGCTGCCGATGCAGCGCGCCCTCTATGAGGCGGAGATCACTCCGCTCCTCGCGCCAGCCGCTGGCACCGCGCACTGATCCGGAGATCCCTGAAAAGGACGCTTCGGAATTCCGATGCAGTTTCCTCATATCCTTGAGGAATATAGACAATCTTTGGCCCGTCAGGCGCCGGGTTTGGTCAGCACTTGCGTGTCTGGTATCATGCGCACGACGTGCTTGACCGCACCGCCCGCCTCCTCCCGCCCCCGACCGGATCCCGCGCGCCGCGATGACGGAAGTCCTGTTCTATCATCTGGAAGGTCCGCCGCTGGAGCGGGTGCTGCCGCGCATTCTGGAGCTGTGTGTCGCCCGGGGCTGGCGCACCGTGGTCGAGACGGGCTCGCCGGAGCGCCGGGATGCGCTGGACGCCCATCTGTGGACCTACACTGACGAGTCCTTCCTGCCCCATGGCACCCGGGCCGATGGCGACCCGGAAGGCCAGCCGGTCTATCTGACGGCGGAAGGCGACAATCCCAATGGCGCCACCGTGCGGGTGCTGGCCGACCGCGCGCCGCTACCGGCCGACATCACCCCCTATCAGCGCATCGTGCTGATCTTCGACGGCAACGACCCCGAGGCCCGCGAGCAGGCCCGCAATGACTGGCGCACCGTGAGCCGGGGGGAAGGTCACACCGCCAGCTACTGGCGTCAGGATGCTGCTGGCCGCTGGTCAAAGGTGCGCTGAGGCGCGCGGCAACCGGGCGCCGGCTTCGCAGCCCGGATCACTTGCCCTGTCGTTCTGCCCTGAGGCGGGCCCAGTAAGCCAGCCGTTCGCCGAGGCGCTGCTCGAAGCCGCGCGGGGTGGGCTGGTAGAACTGGCGTCGGCCGAGCGCTTCGGGGAAATAGTCCTGCCCCGAAAAGGCGTCCGGCTCGTCGTGATCGTAGCGGTAGCCGGTGCCGTAGCCTTCCTTCTTCATCAGTTTGGTCGGTGCGTTCAGGATGTGCTTGGGCGGCGGCAGGGAGCCGGCCTCCTTGGCGGTCCTGAGCGCTGCCTTCCACGCGACATAGACGGCATTGGATTTCGGCGCGGAGGCCAGATAGACGACGGTCTGCGCCAGCGCCAGCTCGCCCTCGGGGCTGCCGAGCAGATGATAGGCGTCCTTGGCGGCGATGGCCTGGGGCAGGGCCTGGGGATCGGCGAGGCCGATATCCTCCACCGCCATGCGCACGAGGCGGCGGGCCAGATACATCGGGTCCTCGCCGGCGTCGATCATGCGGGCGAAATAATAGAGGGCGGCATCGGGATCCGAGCCGCGCACGGCCTTGTGCAGGGCCGAGATCAGATTGTAATGCCCGTCCTCGGACTTGTCATAGATCGGCGCCCGGCGTTGCAGCACCTGCTGCAATTTTTCCGCCGTGAAGATTTCGCCCGGCCCCGCCGCCCGCCACACCTCCTCGGAGAGGGTGAGGGAGGCGCGGCCATCGCCATCGGCCATGCGCACCAGCACGCCGCGGGCCTCGGCGTCCAGCGGCAGCGGCTTTTCCTCGATGGTCTCGGCGCGGGACAGCAGCCGGTCGATGGCGGCATCGTCCAGGGATTTGAACACCAGCACCTGGGCCCGCGACAGCAGCGCCGCGTTCAGCTCGAAGGACGGGTTCTCGGTGGTGGCGCCGATCAGGGTGACAGTGCCATCCTCCATCACCGGCAGGAAGGAGTCTTGCTGGGCGCGGTTGAAGCGGTGGATCTCGTCGACGAACAGCAGGGTGCCGCGGCCCTGGGCCCGGCGGGCGCGGGCGCCATCGAACAGCTTCTTCAGGTCGGCAACGCCGGAATGGATGGCGGAGACCTGCTCGAAGGCCAGATCCGTCTCGCCGGCGAGCAGCCGCGCCACCGTGGTCTTGCCGGTGCCGGGCGGGCCCCAGAACACCAGCGATCCCACCCGGCCCGAGCGCAGCATCCGCGTCAGCGTGCCATCGGGGCCGACGAGGTGATCCTGCCCCACGACATCGCCAAGCGCCGTCGGCCGCAGCCGGTCGGCCAGCGGCCGGGGGCCCGAGGCCCCCGACGCGAAGAAGAGATCCGGGCTGCTCATCCCCGAAGCACCAGCTGCATGGTGCGGCCGGCGCGCTCGATTTCCAGCTGCCAGGCATTGGCCCGGGCTTCCAGCGCGCGCTGGAGCATTTCCGTGGTGGCGATGTTCTGGCCGTTCACCGAGCGGATGAGGTCGCCGGGCTGGAAGCCCACCCGGGCCGCCGGCGAGTTCGGCGCCACCGCGGTGACGACGACGCCCTCATATTTGTCGTCCAGCCGCAATTCCTCGGCCACCGCCGGCGACAGGTTGACCACGGTCGCGCCGGTAAACGGGGTGCGGCCGGCAAGCTTGCGCTCGTCCCGGGCGACATTTTCGGGGGCCGCGATCAGCACCAGCGAGACGGTCTTCTCTTTCTTGCCGTCGAAGATGGTCAGCGGCACCGAGCCGCCGATGCCGCGGGTGGTGAAGCGATAGCCGAAGCTGTCGGGATCATCGACGGCCTGTCCGTCGACGGCCAGCACCAGATCGCCGGGCTTCAGGCCAGCCTTGGCGGCGGGGCTGTCGGCCTGCACCTTGGCCACCAGCGCGCCGCGTGGCCGGTCGAGACCGAGGCCCTCGGCAATGTCGGCGGTGACGCTCTGCAGCGTCGCCCCCAGCCACGGCCGGCGCACGCCCCCGCCGGCGCGGGCGGCATCCACCACCAGCTTGACCATGTTGGACGGGATGGCGAAGCCGATGCCCATGTTGCCGCCGGAGCGGGAATAGATGGCGGTGTTGATGCCGACGAGCTTGCCGGCCATGTCGACGAGGGCACCGCCGGAATTGCCCGGGTTGATGGCCGCGTCGGTCTGGATGAAGAACTGGTAGTCGGAAATGCCGACGCCGGTGCGGGCCAGCGCCGAGACGATGCCCTGGGTGACGGTCTGGCCGACACCGAACGGGTTGCCGACGGCCAGCACCAGATCACCGACGGCGAGGCTGTCGGAATTGTCGAGATCGAGGAAGGGCAGCGGGCCGCCGGGGGTCTTGAGCTTCAGCACGGCGAGGTCGGTGCGCTCGTCCTTCAGCACGATTTCGGCGTCGAACTCGCGCTTGTCGGAGAGCGCCACCCGCACCTGATCGGCATCCTTCACCACATGATGGTTGGTGACGATGAGGCCATCGGACGACACCAGCACGCCGGAGCCTAGCGACGACTGCGCCCGCTTCTCGGGGCGGCCCATGGGCTGGCCGAAGAAGCGCTGGAAGAAGGGATCGCCATATAGCGGCGACACCTGCGCCTGCACTTCCCGGGTGGCATAGACGTTCACCACCGCCGGCGTCACGCGCTTGACGATGGGGGCGAAGGACAGCTTCACCTCGGCCTGACTGGCCGGCACGCGGGCCTCCTGGGCGAGGGCCGGCGACAGCACCGGCAGAAAGAGCGCCAGCGCAAGGGCGAGCGGAGCGGCAGGACGAAGACGGTTCATGCGGGGGGCCTTTCTCCGGGTGACCGCCGATCCGGCTGGCGGTCACCATGCCCTTTATCGTTTGGTGTCAGGCTTCGGCATTTTCCGGGCAGGAGACCCGGATGACAGAAGTTTCATGTCCGGGCAGCCCGTCAGTGGGGGAAGGCTCACTCCGCCGCGGCGTCCGTGGTGCCGGGCTGGCCGAAGCGGCGCTCCACATAGTCCTCCACCATCTGCATGAAGGACTGGCCGAGATCGGGCCCGCGCAGGGTCGCTGCCTTCTGGCCGTCGATATAGACCGGGGCGGTGGGGATTTCGCCGGTGCCGGGCAGCGAGATGCCGATATCGGCATGCTTGGACTCGCCGGGGCCGTTGACGATGCAGCCCATGACGGCAACCGTCAGCGCCTCCACCCCGGGATAGCGCTCGCGCCACACCGGCATGCGTTCGGTCAGCGTCCGCTCGATGTCGCGGGCAAGCTCCTGAAACACGGTGGAGGTGGTGCGTCCGCAGCCCGGGCACGCCGCCACGACAGGCAGGAAGGCGCGGAAGCCCATGGTCTGCAGCAGCTCCTGCGCCACCTTCACTTCCAGCGTGCGGTCGCCGCCGGGCTCCGGGGTGAGCGAGATGCGGATGGTGTCGCCGATGCCTTCCTGCAGCAGCACGCCGAGGGCGGCCGACGAGGCAACGATGCCCTTGGAGCCCATGCCGGCCTCCGTCAGGCCGAGATGGAGGGCCAGATCGGTGCGCGCCGCCAGATCCCGGTAGACGGTGATCAGCTCCTGCACGTTCGACACCTTGGCGGACAGGATGATGCGGTCGGCGCCAAGGCCGATTTCCTGGGCGCGGGCCGCCGAGAGCAGGGCCGAGCGGATGATGGTCTCGCGCATCACGGCCGACGCCGGCAGCGGCGCGGCCGCCCCGGCGTTCATGTCCATGAGGGTGGTCAGCAGTTCCTGATCCAGCGAGCCCCAGTTCACGCCGATGCGGATGGCGGCATCATATTTCGCGGCGATCTCGACGATCGCGCCGAACTGCCGGTCGCGCTTGTCCTTGAAGCCGACATTGCCCGGGTTGATGCGATATTTGGCCAGCGCCTCGGCACAGGCCGGGTGATCGGCCAGAAGCCGGTGGCCGACATAATGGAAATCGCCCACCAGCGGCACATGAACGCCGCGCGCCGCCAGCCGGTCGCGGATATGGGGGACGGCAGCCGCCGACTCCGGCCGGTCGACGGTGATGCGCACCAGCTCCGAGCCGGCCCGGGCGAGCGCCGCCACCTGCTTCACGGTGGCGTCGATGTCGGCGGTATCGGTGTTGGTCATCGACTGGACCACCACCGGGTGCTCGCCGCCGACGATGATGCTGCCCGGTCCCGATCCCACCCGCACCGGAATGGCGACGCGGCGGCGGGCAGGTCCGGCTGAGGGACCCGGCACGAGGGGCGCTTTCGGATCGAGGCCGGTGGTCGGGGTGGTCATGGCATCCTCATCGCGGAGGGAACGCGCGCGCCCCGGACAGGAAAGAGGGGGGAGCGCCCGAACGGTTTGGCCTTCTGAGGTGCCCCGTCGGCGCGGCGGGGTCAAGGGCAAAGGGAGGGGCCGCCTGCCCCGGTGTCCGCGCTCCCGGACGGGGGAGGAGGGCCGGGACCGGAGCGGCGTCCCGCTGCCGATCGGCAGACGTTATTTCTTGCACAGATGACGCGCTGGCTGTGACCGGAAGGAAAGAGTCCACACGGGGGCGGCCCCTTGACGCTTTCCCGGGCGCGTGATCACCCTGCCGGCGGGTTCGCGCTGCTGGCCGATGGAGGTCCGGACCGGGACACTCTCCGGGGCGGTGGCGGGAAGCGCCTCTTTATCTTCCCTTTCTTCTTCAACAGTCTTTCATCACCGGATGCCCGTGCTGATGACGTGGTGGCAGCCACCGCGTTTGGCAGGCGTGTGTTTCTGGCCCCCGTCGCCTGTCCGGCGCCGGTCCGGGGCATTCCCTTTGCGCCGGACAGGGAATTGTGCGCATGGCCGATTTTGAAGGCGGAGCGGGCAACGATACTCTCATTGGCACCGGCCGCGCGGATGTGGTCTTCGCCGGGGCCGGCGATGACAGCGTGCGCGGGCGCGATGGTGACGACCGCATCTATGGCGAGGACGGCAATGACACGCTGTCCGGTGGCGCCGGCGACGACTATCTGGATCCCGGCACCGGCATTGACAGCCTGATCGGCGGCACCGGTGTGGACTCCGTCTATATCGACCGGCAGTCCCTCACGACCGGCTATACCCTGGTGCTGTCGGAGACCGCCAGGACCACGGCCACCGACGGACTGACGCTTCAGGGCATCGAGGCGCTGACCATCTTCACCGGCTCGGGCAATGACAGCCTCGGTGGCGGCTCGGGCGACGATTATATCATGGCGAACGAGGGCGATGACTGGCTCTCCGGCGGGGCCGGGGAGGATGATCTTTCCGGCGGCGCCGGTAACGACACCATCTCGGGCGGCGCTGGTGACGACTTCATCGACGCCGGCACGGGCGTCGATCATGTGACTGGCGGCACCGGGATCGACGCGGTGGTTCTCGACCGCTCGACCCTGACGGCGGATCTCACCCTCGTCCTGACCGCCCGCACGGTCGCCTCCGATGGCACGGAGCTGCGCAGTGTCGAGCGGCTGTCGCTGACCTCCGGCTCGGGCAATGACAGCCTGACCGGCGCGAGTGGCGACGACTGGATATCCGGTGTGGCCGGCAACGACACGATCCACGGCGGCGCCGGCAATGACTGGCTGGCCGGCGGGGATGGCGCGGATCTGGTGTCCGGCGACGCCGGCAACGACACCCTCACCGGTGGCAGGGGTAACGACACCCTCCTGGGTGGGGCCGGTGATGACGCGCTGTGGAGTGACGGCGGCGTCGACGTGCTCGATGGCGGTCTCGGCGGGTTCGACAAGGCCAATCTCGACCGCTCGACGTCCCACGACAACTTCAATCTCGCCCTGTCCCAGCACACCTCCGCCTCGGATGGCACGCTGCTCAGCGGCATCGAGATGCTGTGGATCACCACCGGCTCCGGTTATGACTATCTTGTCGGCGGGGCGCTGGAGGACTTCCTCACCGCCGGTTCCAGCGCCGATACCCTGTTCGGCCAGGGCGGGAACGACTATCTGGACGGCGGCCTCGGTGACGACAGTCTGGTGGCTGGCTCCGGCGACGACAATCTGTGGGGCGGCGGCGGGGCGGACAGTCTGGATGCCGGCTCTGGCAATGACGAGGTCTGGGGCGAGGCCGGCAATGACAGCATTGCCGGGGGCAACGGTCAGGACAGCCTGTTCGGCGATTCCGGCGCCGATACCATCTTTGGCGGATCGGGGGATGATTCCCTGCGCGGCGGGTTCGGCGATGACCGGATGGACGGCGGGGCCGGTCAGGACGTGCTTGAGGGTCAGGCCGGTGTCGACAGTCTCGCTGGCGGCGCCGGCGACGACACCGTCGTTGGCGGCAGCGGGTATGACTCCCTCTCGGGCGGGTCGGGCGCCGATGTCGTCCTTGCCGGCTCGGGCGACGACAGGGCCCATGGCGATGCCGGGGACGACCGGGTTTCCGGTGGCGCGGGCCGCGATGCGCTCTATGGTGACAGTGGCGCGGATATGGTCACCGGCGGTGTGGACGCCGACTTTGCCAGCGGTGGCACCGGGAATGACATGGTGAGCGGCGGGGGCGGCAACGACACCGTGCACGGCGATGGCGGCGACGACATCGTGTTCGGCGACAGCGGCAACGACAGCGTCTCCGGCGGTGCCGGCACCGACGTGGTCGATGGCGGTGCCGGCCATGACACCGTGCTCGGGGACGCCGGCGATGACAACCTGTGGGGCGGCATCGGGCATGACGTGCTGGTCGGTGGCACCGGCAGCGACACTCTGGTCGGCGGTGACGGCCACGACACGCTGACCGGTGGTCTGGGGGCCGACGTGTTCGAATTCTGGGGCACGCCGCTTGCGGCTTCCAGCGACACGGTCACCGACTTCTCGGTTGCCGGCGGCGACAGCTTCCGTCTGGTCAGCGTTGACGGCTTGTCCGATGGTCCCGCCCACCCCCTCGATGCCTCCGCCTTCCACGTCGGTGCGACGGCGGCGGATGCCTCCGACCGCATCCTCTATGACGCGGACACCGGCGCGCTGATGTTCGATGCCGATGGCACCGGCGCGACCGCCGCCGTGCGTCTGGCGACGCTTGCCACCGGTCTGGCGCTGACGGCTGACGATTTCATCGTCGCCTGAGCCTGAGCCTGAAATGGAAACGCCGCGCCCGGGAGATCGGGCGCGGCGTCTTTTTTGGACCGGTATCGGAACAGTGCCCCCGGGGGGAGACCGCCTTTGTGCAGGCTCAGGCCGCGCGGGCCTTGGTCCGGCTGCGGCGGCTGACGAGGACGAGGCCGGCCAGCATCAGCGCCACCGCCACGCCGAAGCCCGGCGACATCGGCTCGCCGAGGAAGGCGACGCCGGCGGCGATGCCGAACAGCGGCGTCATCGTGGTCGCCGACTGCAGCGGCCCGGCCGGATACATGCTCATCAGCTTGAACCACACGAGATAGGTGATCCCGGTGACCCACAGGGTCTGATAGATCATCACGCCGACGGTCGGGGCCGACAGGCTGACGGTGATGCGCTCGCCGGTCACCAGCATCAGGACTGCGCCGACCACGGTGGCGACGGCCAGCTGATAGAACAGCACCTTCTCGAACGGCGCGGTGGCAAGGCGCGAGCGCTTCAGGGTCAGCGTGGTTGCCGCCCAGCCAAGGCCCGCCATCAGCGACAGGAAATCCCCGAACAGCGTGCGGGACTCGCCGCCCCGGATCAGTCCGTCACCCACCGCCACGGCCACGCCGAGGAAGGACACCAGCAGCCCCGCCCACTGCATGCGGGACATGCGTTCGCCCGGCAGCAGGAAGATGGCGCCGATCGCCACGAAGAAGGGCGAGGTGTACATGAACAGCACCGAGCGGCTCGCGTCGGTATGCTGCAGGCCATAGAACAGGAACAGGAATTCCGACGAGAAGAACAGGCCGATGAGCAGCCCCACCGGCAGCGAGCCATCGCGCCGGAAGATGTTCACGCCACGGGCAAAGGCGGCAATCAGCACCACCAGGGCCGCGCCGGCACAGCGGATCGTCATCTGCGCCGTCGGCGGCACCTCGGCCAGCGCGAACTTCACCGACACCTGCTGCACGCCCCAGCTGGCGCACAGCACGACCAGAACCGCCAGGGCAACCGTATCCAGCCCGCGGGCCGGCTGCTGCGCCGGCATGGCCATCGACATGGGAAGGGTCCTTCCGAAACCCGAAAGGCCGTCGCGGGGGCACGCGGGAGAGGAACTCGGGGGCGCGCGGCGGTCGTTCTTTTTAGAAAACTGCAAACGGAAAGGGCGGACCAGACAATCCCCGCACGAAAAGGCTGCCCCTTTTCCTGCGGAGAGAATGACGCATCGGGAAAGTGTCAGGATGCGGCCGGGTCCGACCGGGACGGAGAGCCTAATCCGACCATCTGGTCAGAAACAAGGCAGGATCTGCCGGTTTGTGCGCCGCCGCATCCGGGCGCCGACAGGCCGTGTCCGCCGGGCCACGACGCGACGGTGGCGTTGCAAGTCTCTCGGGTGTCAGGGGCTTTCGGGCAATCGGAGGCGGCGGCGATGCCGGGCCTTGCGCCGTTCTGCGTGCTGCCGGGTCGGACGACGGGGTCCGGCAATGCGGCCCGCAGCGCCGGCCCCCCACGGCCTCAGTTGCGGTCTTCCGGCAGCACGGGCAGCACCGTCACGGCGATGCCCTCTTCCTCCAGCGCCTCGGCCTCCTCGCGGGTGGCCTCGCCATAGATGCCGCGTTCCTCGGCCTCGCCATAATGGATGCGCCGGGCCTCCTCGGCGAAGGTGTCGCCGACATAGGTGGCGTTTTCCAGCACCGTCTCGCGCACCCGGCGCAGGAACTCGATGGCGAGCGCCCGGCGCGGATCCTCGTTGGGGCCAAGGCTGGCAACCGGCGCCGGCACCGGGGCGGCACCGCCCGCGGCGGCCGGCGGCGCGGCGGCTTCCGGTTCCGGGGCGGCATCAGCAGTGCGGCCGGTGCTGACGGCCGGTGCCATCAGGCCGCGCGTCACCTTCGACGAGCCGCAGACCGGGCACGACAGGATGCCCCGGGCGGCCTGGGCCTCGAAATCCGACGAGGAGCGGAACCAGCCCTCGAATTCATGCTCCCGCTCGCAGACGAGGGCATAATGGATCATGACGCCACCTGTTCCTCGGCCCGGGCCGGGGCAACGAAGGGCCGTTCATTGGCCAGCGCCGGGATGCGCGAGCGGGCAGCGGCAACCGCGCCCGGGTCGATCTCGGCAATGACGAAGCCCGGCTCGTCGGCATCGGCTTCCACCAGCACCCGGCCCCACGGATCGACGATGAGGCTGTGGCCATAGGTTTCGCGGCCGTCCTCATGGGTGCCGCCCTGGGCGGCGGCGATGACGAAGGAGCCGGTCTCGATGGCGCGCGCCCGCTGCAGCACCTGCCAGTGGGCCTCGCCGGTCTGGCGGGTGAAGGCGGCGGGAATGGCGATCATGCCGGCGCCGGCCTTGGCCAGCGCGTTGAACAGGCCGGGGAAACGCAGGTCGTAGCAGATGGAGAAGCCGAGGCGGATCCACGGCAGGTCGGCCACCACGGCTTCGGTGCCGCCATCATAGGTGCGGCTTTCCCGCCAGCTCTCGCCATTGGGCAGGTCGACATCGAACAGGTGGATCTTGTCGTAGCGCGCCTTCAGCGTGCCGTCCGGGCCGATGAGCAGGGCACGGTTGGCGGCCTTGCCGGCCGGCGTCTTCAGGGCCAGCGAGCCCAGATGCACCCACAGCCCCAGTTCCCGCGCCACCTCGGACATCCGCTTCAGCGTCGGATCGTCCTGCTCCTCGGTGGTGACAGCCATCAGCCGTTCGCGGTCGCGCTCCACCAGATTGGTCATCTCGGGGGTGAGCACATAATCGGCGCCGGCGGCAGCAGCCGCGCGCACCAGCTCCTCCACCTCGGCGATGTTGGTCTCGACCGAGCGGGTGGAGCGCATCTGGATGGCGGCGGCGCGGAAGGTGGTCATGTCAGGGGGAACCCGTGCAAGGGCGTGTCCGCGGGAGCCTGTTCAGGCGACGTGGACACCGGTTCGCGTGCGGAAAACAGGCGGACGGACAGCGGATCAGGCCGCCAGCAGCGGATCGAGCCGGCCGGCGGAATCCAGGGCGTGCAGATCATCGCAGCCGCCGATATGCGCGTCGTTGATGAAGATCTGCGGAAACGTGTTGCGGCCGGATTTCTGCATCATTTCCTGGCGCAGGTCCGGGCGCTCGGTGCAGTCGAACTCCTCGAAGGGCACGCCCTTGGCCGTCAGCAGCCGCTTGGCCGCGGAGCAGTAGCCGCAATACTGGCGGGTGTAGATGACGACCTTGGCCATGAGGCGACCTTCTTCCTTCCGGTCATTCTTCCGGTCTCGCGCCGGCGATCCGTGCCGGCGTTCCGTCCGCGGGCGGGCGTCCGGTCCGGATGCCGCGCCCGGACAGTCCGGAAGCGGAGATTACAGGCTCATGTCGATGGTGCCAACAACCCGGGCGAACACAAGAACGTCGATGCGCGCCGGCCGCGCCCGCTTCAGCGCCCGCACCACCGCGGCAAGCGTCGCCCCGGAGGTGAACACATCGTCCACCACCACCAGATTGCGCCCGGCCAGCCGGTGGGCGGCGTCCGGGGCCAGCGCGAAGGCGCCCTGCACATTCTGCGCCCGCGCCGCCTGATCGAGCCCCACCTGATGCCGGGTGGCCCGGATGCGCCGCAGCGCCCGGGGATCGCTGGGCACGCCCCATTCTGCTGCCACCGCATCGGCCAGCAACGCCGACTGGTTGAAGCGCCGCGCCGCCAGCCGCAGCGGATGCAGCGGCACCGGCACCAGAAGGTCGGCGCCGGCTTTCAGATCGGCCCCGGCGATTGCCATCAGCCGGCCCATGGGGCGGGCAATCTCGGTGCGGTCGCGATATTTGAGGGCGTGGACGAGGGTGCGCGCGGTGCCATCCAGATGGGCGACGGCCCGGGCGCGGTCAAAGGGCGGCGGGTGGGCAATGGCATCCGGGGAGAGGGCACCCGGGCCGGGGTCGCGCCGGAAGGGCGTGCCGAGGCGCTCGCAATAAGGCCGGCTGATCCCTTTCAGCCCCTGCCAGCACGGCACGCACAGCCCGTCGCCATCGGCCACCGGCTCCCGGCAGGCCGGACAGGCCGGCGGAAAGGCGAGGTCCCGGGCAGCGGCGGTGAGCCATCCGGCCATCCGCCCGACGCGCCGCCACATCGGCAGGCCCGGCGGGGGCGCCTCGGGTTCCGGCTCTGGCGCGGGCGCGTCCGGGGGCAGCCAGAGCAGGCTGTCCGGATCGGCGGTCGGGCGGGGCAGCGCCACGGGGCGGGCTCTCCGGGACAGGCGGATGGATCGGCCAAGGCGGCGAAATGCGGCAACGGAGCCGAAAAATGCCGGCTGGACGCGGAAAATGCGCGGCTCCAGTCTACACGTCGGCGCCGGCAATGCCCATGTTGCAGGTTCCCCGGATGTGGGGCACGTCCTCTGGAGCATTTTCTTCACGCGAACCGGTATCCTCTTCGCTTGAAACTGCTCTGGCGCGGCGTGACCCGTCTCCCTTGCAACCCGACCGGACTTGTGGATGCCCGCCCTGATCCTTCTGGCCATTCTTGCCCTGCCCGCCATCGAAATTGCCCTCTTCATTGTTGTGGGCAGCGAGATCGGCGTGCTGCCAACCCTGGCCCTCGTCTTTCTGGCCATGGTGGTCGGCAGCGTGCTGATGCGCCGTCAGGGCCTGGGCACGCTGATGAAGATCCGGCGCGGGCTGGATGCCGGCGAGGTGCCGGCCGAGCAGATGGGGCATGCCGCCCTCATCACGGTGGCTGGCGTGCTGCTGATGATCCCGGGCTTTGCCACCGATATTGTCGGTCTCGCCCTGTTCATTCCGGCGGTGCGGCGCCGGGTGCTGAAGGCGGTGGCGCGGCATGTGGATGTGCGCGTCGCAACCGCCGGCACGGCAGCAGGCGGCGCCTACCGGGCGCGCCCGGGCGTCGTGGATCTGGATCCGGCCGAATTTTCCGAGGCCGATCCGGGGCCGGATGGCGCCCCGGGCGACAATCCGTGGAAGCGTCTCGACGGCCCGGACCGCGCCTGATCCCTCTCCGCCCCGGCGATCTTGTGACAATCGCGCAACGGCGGCGCCGGGATGTGACGGGCGGACACGGTCCGCTGGCGGGCGGCGCTTCCGCGTTCACCCTTCAGCAAGATAGAGTGCCCCTATCGTCGGTCCGGAAAGGCTGCCTCTGTCGTGGGGGAGGCGGCCAGCCGACCAGACCACTTCTCGGGGACTGCGGGTCATGCGTTACGCGTTTCATCTTCTCTCGGCTGTCGCCGCTGCGGCGTTCCTCGCCGGTCCCGCGTTCGCAGAAGAAGACCTGCTGACCCCCTACAAGGAGACGCGGCCGCGCACCGATGTCACCACCGTCTTCGGCGAAAAGCCCAAGTGGGTGCTGACCATCAATGCGGTTGCCTATGTCAGCCCGGATTATATCGGCGCCAGCACCTATTCGCCCTGGGGCTTCCCGACCGCCACCCTGGCCCGTGCCGGCTCTCCGGAAGCGTTCGGCGCGCCGGATGATGCCATCAGCCTCGCCTTCTACGACACCGGCTCCTTCCGCACCGGTTTTGTCGGTCGCGCCATGGGCGGCCGCTATGATGGCTCGGACGCCAAGCTCTCTGGCCTCGATGACGTGAAGTGGGCGGTGGAGCCGGGCATCTTCGCCGAATATTGGCCGATCGAGTGGCTGCGCACCCGCGGCGAAGTCCGCTATGGCATGAACGGCTACTGGGGCTGGGTCGGCACCCTCGGGGCGGACGTGGTCGCCAAGCACGGCCCGTTCACCTTCTCCCTCGGCCCGCGGCTGAATGCCGGTGACCAGCGCTTCATGGATGCGTGGTTCGGCGTGAGCCAGCAGGAAGCCACCGCCAATGGCCGCGTCTGGGCCTATGATCCCGATGGCGGCATCTCGTCCTGGGGCCTCGTCGGCGGTGTCGATTATGCCTGGAACGACCGCTGGCACACCACCCTCTACGGCACCTACAACAATCTCGTCGGTGACGCCGGCAAGAGCCCGATCGTGAAGGAAATCGGCTCTGCCGATCAGTTTGCCATGGGCCTGAAGATCGGCTACTCCTTCGGCATCGGCAAGGATGCCCCGGTCGTCGGCGGCTGGTGAGCCCGGCCCGCCCCGAAGCGGCATCGGTCCGGCGGAATTTTTTCGCTGGGCGTCCGCCCGAGGTGCGATCCATCCATGAGACGCAAAAAAAGCTCCGGTCCGGCCGGGGCTTTTTTATTGGCCGGGGCCAAGATGCCTCCGCGTGCCGGCGCCCTCACTCCGCCGTAGCGGGGCGCAGGCGGGCGGTGGAGGTGCGGGGGCGGGGGGTGATGCGGCGGGAGAGGGTGCGGGCGGTGGCGAGGCCATCGCGCACAAGGGCAGCGGCGCGCAGCGCCAGATGCAGGGTGGTGTTCACCCGGGGATCGTTGACCGTCACGTCATGGCCTTCGGTCAGAAGGTCGGTCTCGAAGTCTTCGAGATCACGGTCGTGGGTGTCGGGCAGCGGGGTGCGGTCGGCGAGTGCCGTCAGGCGTTCGGCATAGGCGATCAGCAGGTCGTGGGTGCTGGCGCGGGCGAAGGCAGTGCCCGAGCGCGACATGCGCAGCGCCGTGGCGCGCAGGTTGGCCAGCCGCGACACCAGCAGCCGCGCCTCGGAGCCCTTGCTGCGGCGCTGGCTGAAGCCGATGCGGCCGAAGGCTTTCAGCGCGGAAGCCGGATCCAGCGCCTCCACGGTGGTGGCCAGCTCGTCCATGCGCTGGCGCAGCGCCCGACCTTCCTCGAACTGCTCGGATGGCCGCGGCGAGGGCGTCGGCGACAGGATGTCGGCGCTGGCGCGGACATGATCGGCGGCGGCCCGCAGGAGGTCGGCGAGCTGTTCCGACACCCGCTCCTCGGTGCGGATGGGCAGCACCAGCCGGGTGACGAGCACCACGATGACCGCGCCGATGAGGGTGTTGGCTGCGCGCTCGTAGAAGATCACCGCCGGCATGCTGTTGACATGGAACATCAGGGTGAGGGCGGCGGTGTGCAGCACCACGGTCCACAGGTCCGAGACGGCGCGCATGAACAGCACGCCGCCGAAGACGAACAGGGCACTGGCAATCAGCAGCCCGTCGCTCCAGCCGCCAAGCATCAGATAGATGGTCTGGCCGGCGATGATGCCGGCGACCGTGCCCGCGACCCGGGCGATGGCCTTCATGGCGGACTCGCCGAGACTGCCGGCCACCAGCAGATAGGCGGTCAGCACCACCCAGTAGGGCCGGTGCAGGTCCAGCATCTCCACGGTGACGAGGGCGGCGGAAATCGCCACGGTGCCCTGGATGGCAAGGCGCACTTCCGGCGCCGCCATCAGGTCGGAGAAGACGGTGCGCAGGCGAGCAAGCATCAGGCGACCTCCCGGCGGACCCAGAGGTCGAGCAGCGGCAGCGCCTCCTCCAGCGACACCCGCAGGCCGGCGACCAGACGGATCACCGGCACGGTGTCGGCGCGCACGGGAATGCCGGTGTCGGCCAGATGGGCGAGCGCCCGGCGGCAGCCGGCCGGATCCACCTGATGCCAGGCGGCGTTGAAGGCGGTCATGGCCTCGGCCACCCGGGCGCGGGCAACGGGGGCCAGCGGACTGCCGCCCCGGCTGCGCAGGGTCACCAGAATGCGTTCGGCGGAATCGAGACCGGCGGCCGCGGCGGCAATGTGGTCGCGGGTCTGCCGGTCCGGCGTCACATAATCCTGAGGCCGGTCAAGCACCGCGCGGATCTTGCCGAAGAGGTGCAGCACCCGGTCGATCTCGGCCTCCGGCCACGGCCGGCTGCCATCGGAGCCGCGCTCGGCAGCATCGAGAAACAGCCCTGCCAGCACCAGGGCGGCGGCCATGCTGACCCGTTCGCGCAGCGGGCCGCGCAGGGAGCGGGTGGTCCAGTTGGCAAACTGGGTGACGATGACGCCGACGACGGCGGCCAGCATCATGTAGGGCAGGCCCTCTGGCGTCAGTCCGGTGAGGCGGCCGGTGATGAGGGCGAACACCGACAGGAAGGCGATGGTGCCGGAAAACAGCGACAGGCGCCGGGCGAGGAAGGCGGCCGGAACGGCGGCCACCAGCGGCCAGTCGAACTGGGGCAGGGCCAGATCCGTGGTGAAGGCCGCTCCGGCAAAGCCGGCCCAGAAGCCGAGAATGGCAACGGGCACCCGCCACACCCGGTCTTCCACCGTGCCCGGCGGCAGGCGCAGGATTGCCGCCACGGCGCAGGAGGAGCCGATCATCAGGCTGCCGAGGGTGACGTCCGGCACCAGCCCCATGGCCCGCCCGGCGACATTGGTGACCAGCGCCGCGACGATCACCGCCACGACACCGGACACCGCCTCCAGAACCTGCACCACCCGGAGCCGGGCAAGGGTCGCAAGCCGGACCGGCAGCGCCGATGCGTCCTGCGGGGCCGCGTCCGTCTCCGCGGCGGGAGAGCGGGCAACCATGGCTGTCGCGTCGATGATGTCTCGCCCTCGTCGTCGGCGGTGCCGGAGCACCGGGGAGTTGCGGGAAGACCGCGTCGAAAAAAGCGGTGCGCCCGGCCGCGCACTGGCGGGACCGGGCTGTCTCTCGACCTCTCATGCCCGCCAAAAGCGGGGATTTCTGGGCAATGGCGCAGTGCACAACCGACGCTCTCCGGCGCGGGTGTGCCGTGCGGGGACCCGGCCGCGCGGATCGGCGGCCGGGCGTTCCGTCATTCCGCCGGGGTGGCGGGGGCGGCCGGCGTGTGATGGCTGGTCGCGGTCTCTTCCTTTGCGGCGCGGGCGGCATGGCGGCCGCCGACGAAGGAGTAGATGGCCGGCACCACGAACAGGGTCAACAGGGTGCCGAAGGTCATGCCGCCGACGATGACCCAGCCGATCTGGTGCCGGCTTTCAGCGCCGGCGCCTTCGGCAATGGCCAGCGGCACGGCGCCCAGCACCATGGCGCCGGTGGTCATCAGGATCGGCCGCAGACGCAGGGTGGCGGCCTCCACCACGGCCTCGCGAATCGGCTTGCCCTCGTCCACCAGCTGGCGGGAGAACTCGACGATGAGGATGCCGTGCTTGGTGATGAGGCCGACCAGGGTGACCAGACCGATCTGGGAATAGACGTTGAAGGTGCCGCCGGCCCACCACAGGGTTGCCAGCGCCCCGGTCATGGACAGCGGCACGGTGATCAGGATGATGACCGGATCCAGGAAGCTCTCGAACTGCGCCGCCAGCACCAGATAGATGAAGAGCAGCGCCAGCAGGAAGACGAAGGCAATGCTCTGGTTGGAGTTCATGAACTCCCGCGACGGACCGGCATAGTCGGTGCGCACTTCCCGCGGCAGTTCCTCGGCGGCAATCCTGGCCATGTAGGTCAGCGCCTCGCCCTGGGTGTAGCCGGGGGCAAGGTTGGCGTCGATGGTGGCCGAGCGCAGCTGGTTGAAGCGCTTGAGCTCCCGCGGGGCAACCGTCTCGCGCACGGTCACGACGTTGGCGAGCTGCACCATCTCGCCATTGGGGGCGCGGACATAGATGGTGCTCAGCGTCTCCGGCGAGGCGCGGTCGGCCTGGTCGAGCTGCACGACCACATCATACTGTTCGCCATTGCGCTCCACCCGGGTGACCTGCCGGCCGCCCAGCATCGTCTCCAGGGTGCGGCCCACCACCGAGACATCAAGGCCAAGATCGGCGATCTTCTGCCGGTCCAGCTCGATGGTGATCTCGGGGGTATTGAGCTTCAGATCGGAATCGACATTGACCAGCCCCGGATTTTCCGCTGCCCGGGCCATCAGCTTGTTCACAAAGCCATTCAGCTCTTCATAGGTGCCGGAGGTCTGCACGACCAGCTGCACCGGCTTGCCGAACCGGCTCTGGCCGAGGGAGGGCGGGTTGGAGACGAAAATCTGGGTGCCGGGGATGCGGCCGACCTTCGGGCCCACCGAGGTGACGATATCCTGCTGCTGACGCTTGCGCTCGCTCCAGTCCTCCAGATTGCCGAAGCCCATGAGGTTGGTGACCTGGGGGAAGCCGATGATGACGAGATAGCCGCGCATCTCCGGGATGGAGGCCAGCGCTGCCTCCAGATCCCTGGCATAGCGTTCGGTGTAGGCGACGGTGGCGCCCTCGGGCGAGGAGCCGAAGGCCTGCACGGTGCCGCGGTCTTCCACCGGCGACAGCTCGGTCTTCAGGTGGGTGAACACCCAGCCGCCGCCCGCCGCCACCGCAATCGCCAGCACCACCAGCAGCCAGCGCGCGGCGACCGCCGCCGTCACCAGCCGGCGATATCCGGCCTCGAAGGCGGTGAAGCCGCGCTCCAGCACCCGGAAGAACAGGTTCGGGTTCGGCTCGTGCTTCAGGAGCCGCGAGCACATCATCGGCGTCAGCGTCAGGGCGACGAAGCCCGAGACCAGCACCGCACCGGCCAGCGTCAGAGCGAATTCCAGGAACAGCCGCCCGGTGCGCCCCGGCGCGAAGGCCACCGGCGCATAGACGGCGGCCAGCGTCAGCGTCATGGCGATGACGGCAAAGCCGATCTCGGACGTGCCCTTCTTGGCCGCCTCGATGGGCTTCATGCCGGCTTCCACATGGCGGAAGATGTTTTCCAGCACCACGATGGCATCATCCACCACCAGACCGATGGCCAGCACCATGGCGAGCAGGGTCAGGGTGTTGATGGAGAAGCCGAGGGCATACATCAGCGTGAAGGTGGCGATCAGCGACACCGGGATCGTCACGATCGGGATGATGGAGGCCCGCACGGTGCGCAGGAAGAAGAAGATGACCAGCACCACCAGCGCCACGGCTTCCAGAATGGTGTGGTAGACCGCCTCGATGGAGCGGGCGATGAAGATCGACGAGTCATTGCCGACGGCGACATCGACCCCTTCCGGCAGCATGGCGCGGATGGCCGGCAGCTCGGCGGTCACTTCATTGGAGACATCGAGCGGATTGGCCGTCGACTGCTTGACGATGCCGACGGCGACCGCCGGATTGCCGTTCCAGCGGCTGGCGCGGCGCTCGTCCCGGGCGCCCCAGTCCACCTGGGCGACATCGCCAAGGCGCACCTGAATGCCGTTCACCACCTTGACGACGATGGCGCGGAACTCTTCCGGCGTGGTCAGGCCGGTGCGCGACAGCACCGAGAATTCCCGGTCCACGCTCTCGATGCGCCCCGACGGCAGCTCGACATTCTGGGCGCGGATGGCATTCTCGACATCCTGCACCGTGAGATTGTAAGCCGCCAGCCGTTCGCGATCGACATAGATGCGCATGGCATAGCGCCGCTCGCCGAAGATGATGACATCGGCGACGCCCATCAGGGTCTTCAGCCGGTCGACCACGTTGCGCGAGACGAAATCGGTCAGCTCCAGCTGGTTCAGCCGGTCCGAGGAGAAGGCAAGGAACATCACCGGCTGGGCGTCGGCCTCCACCTTGGCGATCACCGGCTCGTCAATCTCGTCGGGCAGGCGGCCGCGCACCCGGCTCACCCGGTCGCGCACGTCGGAGGCGGCGACATCCGGATCCACCCCCAGCTCGAAGCGGACGGTGATGCGCGAGGACTCCGAGCGCGAGGACGACTCCATCACGTCGATGCCGGCGATGCCGGCAATCGAGCCCTCCAGCACCTGGGTCACCTGGCTCTCGACGATGCGGGCGGCGGCGCCGGTGTAGGTGGTGGTGACCGACACCGTCGGCTCGTCGATGGCCGGATATTCGCGCACCGTCAGCCGCTCATAGGAGACGACGCCGACCAGCAGCAGGACGAGGCTGAGCACCGTCGCGAACACCGGGCGGTCGATGCAGAGATTGGACAGACGCATGGGATGCGGGCTCCGCGGGCGACGGGGGACCGGAAAATGGGATCAGCCGGCCGCCCGAGGCCGCCGGCCGGCAGGGCAGGGCGGATCAGCTGCGCGGGGTAGCCGGGGCGGCAGCCGCCGCCGGGGCATCGCCGGCCGGCGCGGGAGCCGCCGCACCATCCAGGGTGACGACGCTCACCGGGCCGCCCTCGCCGCGCAGCCGCATCTGGCCGGCCACGACCACGACATCGCCGGCTGAAAGTCCGGAGGCGACTTCCACCCGCCCGTTGCGGCGCTGGCCGAGGATGACCGGCACTTTCTGCGCCTTGCCGTCGGCAATGCGGAACACGACGGCGCCGGTGCCCTGGGGCACGACCGCGCCTTCCGGGATCATCACCACCTCGCCGCGGGGCTTGCCTTCCACGGTCACCCGGGCAAACAGGCCCGGCCGCAGCTCGCCCTGGGGGTTGGCAAGGCGCGCCCGCACCCGCAGCGCCCGGCCGTTGACATCGACCAGCGGGTCGATGGCGTAGATCTCGCCGTCGAAGGTGCGGTTCGGATAGGCGTCGACGGTCAGCACCACGGGCATGCCGAGGCTGATGTCGGCCAGATTGCGCTCGGGCACCGAGAACTCGACCTTCAGCACGTCGATCTTTTCAAGACCGGCGATGGCCTCGCCCGGCTGCACATAGGCGCCGACCGAGATCTTGCGCAGCCCCGTCACGCCGTCGAAGGGCGCGCGGATGGAGGTCTTGTCGAGGCGCGACTGCAGGAGATTGATGAGGGACTGGGCCGTCAGCCGCTCGGCGGCGGCCTCTTCCAGGGTCTTGGCCGTGCCGGAGCCGGTGCGCGAGAGCGACTGTGCCCGGGCATAATTGGCGTTGGCCAGATCCAGCCGGGCCTTCAACTGGCCAAGCTCGCCGGCAATCAGGGCATCATCGAGCTTCACCAGCTCGTCGCCCTTCGTCACCGCCTGCCCCTCGGAAAAATTGATGGCGACGATGCGCCCGGACTGCTCGGCGGCAATCTGCACGGACTCGTCGGCCATCAGGCTGCCGACGGAGCGGATCTGCACGCTGGGCTTCTCTGTGCTGGCCGTTGCCGCCTCCACCGGCGGCGGCCGGCGCGGACCGGCGCCGGCGGCCCCCCCATTGGCACCGCCCCCCTGTCCGGCCGCCGGAGGGCGGGCCGGCTTCGGGTCGGTGGCGGCCGTCCGGCTCTCGCCGCGCACCAGGGCAGCAAGCCCGGCGTCGATCGGACCGGAGAGGGCGGGCGGCAGGTTGCCGGACGAATAGGCCCAGGCGCCCGCACCGACGGCGGCAATCAGGGTGAGGGCAAGGACGGACGCGCGCATCGAAGCTCCCGGACAAGGACGGCCGGACCCGGAGCCCCCGAAGGCGGGCCGGATCCGCTGCGGCGAAGATGTTAAGGCATACGTATGACCACGGTCTTTCCTATGGGAATTTTGCGGCCGTCATTCGACCAATCTGCTTCGGCGGGATCACGCTTGCGCGAGGCGAACGCGAGGGCGCGCGGATGGCGGACGGATCGTCTCCGGATCGCCGGCATCGCGTCGCAGTCCCCCCGCGGGCCGATCGGGGGCGGTCCGGACGGGGCGTCAGGGCGCGGTGCGCGGATCGGCAAGCGCGCTGACGATATCCGTCTGCCAGAAGTCGTTGCCGACATAGAGCAGCGGGCAGGCATTTTCCTTCGCCAGAGCATAAGCGAAGCAGTCGCCCAGGTTCAGGCGGGCGGGGTGAACGCCCTTGCCCCAGCGGCCATAGGCCTGCGCCGCCTGATGGGCGAAGCGGGCGGTGACCGGAACCGTCCGGGCATCAAGCACGGCGAGCAGACCGGACATCTGGCTGGCAAAGCCGCGTTGCCCGGCGACGATCAGCACTTCCGCCAGGGTGCCGGCGGAAATCAGCGGCATCCGGCCTTCTTCTTCCAGAACGGCCCGGCACGCAGCCCCCAGCGGCTCCCGCAGCAGGATCGCGATGAGGGCGGAGGTGTCGAGCACGATCATCCCGGCAGGCCGTCGTCGTCATAGAGGAAATCCTGACTGCGGGCGGCGTCAGGTCCCGGGAGAGCTGTCCGCGCCGCAGAGTCCTGAAGCGCCTCGATGATCGCCCGGCGCCGGGCCTGCACCTCCGGGCTGGCGCGTCCGGACGGGGCGGGCTCGACGGGCGGGATGGCGGCCAGCCGGCCGACCGGACGGCCATCGTCCGTCAGCACGATCTCCTCGCCGGCTTCGGCCCGGCGCAGCAGGTCCGGCAGGCGGCCGGCGGCCTCGGTCACGGAAATGCGCATGGCTCCCTCCGGTCAGGGCGGATGGACGGGCTGGCAGCGGAAACGGGATAACGAAGAGAAGGATAGTCGATGTTCCGGCTTTGTTCAACCGGAAAGCGCATCGCCGACGTAGGGCAGCTTGATCGGGGGCCGATCGCGGCCGGGGAGGGTCTCGAATGACGAAATTTCCGGCACGGACGGCAATCTTTTCGCGCAATATCTGCAAATGCGACCTTGACGAATGGCTGCGCCCGGTCTACCCGTTCACGCGCCCCGCGGGAGCCTGACAGGTCTTCTCAGCGGGGGAGCCGGGTTCATCGCACGTGAGAGGCCGTCGCCGCTGAAGGGGCTGGCGCCGCCGTCCGGGGAACTTGAGGGAACACCTGAGGATCGGGACAATGCACGGCCGGATCATTCTCGTACTTATGGGGCGCGCTGCCGGGGCGGTATGACACCGTCCGGACACGACAGCGCGCGGATGCACGGGGGCCTTGTCGGGCCCCTTTTTCGTTCCGATCCCCGGGTTGCACATGGATTTGTCCGCCCCGGATTTCCCCTTCGGCAAATATTCCGGCTTCTCCGACGACATGACATGACGGTTGCGACGGGAAGTGCGCACGCGTCGGACGGCAGAGCCGGGCCCCCAGGAGAACAATCAAGATGACACGCGAGATGACGGGCGCGGAGATGATCCTGCAGGCCCTGGTGGATCACGGGGTCGATACGATCTTCGGTTATCCGGGCGGCGCCGTTCTGCCCATCTATGACGAGATCTATCAGCAGGATCGCGTTCGTCACGTTCTCGTGCGGCATGAGCAGGGCGCCGGCCACATGGCCGAAGGCTATGCCCGCTCCACCGGCAAGCCCGGCGTCGCGCTGGTCACCTCGGGTCCGGGCGCCACCAACATGGTGACGCCGCTGGCCGACGCGCTGATGGACTCCATCCCGGTCGTCTGCATTTCCGGTCAGGTCGCCACCCACCTCATCGGGTCGGACGCCTTCCAGGAGTGCGACACCGTCGGCGTCACCCGGCCGTGCACCAAGCACAACTGGCTGGTGCGCTCCATCGACGATCTCTCGCGCATCCTGCATCTGGCCTTCTATGTCGCCACCCATGGCCGTCCGGGTCCGGTGGTTGTCGACGTGCCGAAGGACGTCCAGCTGGCGAAGGGTATCTACACCCCGCCGCGCGACGTGCCGCACAAGACCTACCGTCCGAAGGTCAAGGGCGATCTCGACCAGATCCGCATGGCGGTTGCCGCCATGGCCAAGGCCAAGCGGCCGGTCTTCTACACCGGCGGCGGCGTCATCAATTCCGGCCCGGCGGCCAGCCAGCTGCTGCGCGAGCTGGTGCGCCTGACGGGCTTCCCGATCACCTCCACCCTGATGGGTCTCGGCGCCTATCCGGCGTCGGACAAGCAGTGGCTGGGCATGCTGGGCATGCACGGCACCTACGAGTCCAACATGGTGATGCACGATTGCGATCTGATGATCGCCATCGGCGCCCGCTTTGACGATCGCATCACCGGCCGTCTCGATGCCTTCTCGCCCAATTCGGTGAAGGTCCACATCGACATTGATCCGTCCTCCATCAACAAGACGGTGAAGGTCGACATTCCGATCATCGGCGACGTCGCCCATGTGCTGGAAGACATGATCGCGCTGTGGCGCTCCCAGTCGGCCCGCGCCGACAAGAGCGTTCTGGCTCCGTGGTGGAAGCAGATCGAGCAGTGGCGCTCGGTCGACTCCCTGAAGTATCGCACCCGCACCGACGTCATCATGCCCCAGCAGGCCATCGAGGCGCTGTGGCAGAAGACGAAGGACCGGGACACCTACATCACCACGGAAGTCGGCCAGCATCAGATGTGGGCCGCCCAGTATTTCCGCTTCGAGCAGCCCAACCGCTGGATGACCTCGGGTGGTCTGGGCACCATGGGCTATGGCCTGCCGGCGGCGATCGGCGTGCAGATGGCCCATCCGGATGCCCTCGTCATCGACATTGCCGGTGACGCGTCGATCCTGATGACCATTCAGGAGATGTCCACTGCCGTGCAGCATAATGCACCGGTGAAGATCTTCATCCTGAACAACCAGTATATGGGCATGGTGCGCCAGTGGCAGCAGCTGCTGCATGGCAACCGGCTGTCCCATTCCTACACCGAGGCCCTGCCGGACTTCGTGAAGCTGGCCGAGGCCTATGGTGCCGTCGGCCTGCGCATCGAAAAGCCGTCGGAGCTGGAGGGCGGCATCGACGAGATGATCGCGGTGAAGCGGCCGGTGATTGTCGACTGCCGCGTCGCCAATCTCGCCAACTGCTTCCCGATGATCCCGTCGGGCAAGGCCCACAACGAGATCCTGCTGGGCACCGATCTCTCCGACGAGGAGATCGGCTCGGCGATCGACGCCGGGGGCGCGGCGCTGGTGTGACGCTGGCCGACGCCTGAGGGAGGGGTTCGGATCCCTCCCTCTCCGCCAGATGTCATGCCGCACCGCCATGTCGCGGGGAGAATTTCCAATGCTCATGCAACCGATCAGGGCCATGTCCACCCAGTCGACCGAGACCCATACGCTGTCCGTGATGGTCGATAACGAGCCGGGCGTTCTTGCCCGGGTCATCGGCCTGTTTTCCGGCCGTGGTTACAACATCGACTCCCTCACGGTGTCGGAGACCGAGCACGAACAGCAGGTTTCCCGCATCACCATCGTGACCACCGGCACGCCGGAGATCATCGCCCAGATCCGCCTCCATCTGGAGCGTCTGGTGCCGGTGCACCGGGTGAGTGACCTGACGGTCACCGGCCGGGCGCTGGAGCGCGAGCTGGCGCTGATCAAGGTGAAGGGCCGCGGCCAGGAGCGGGTGGAAGCCCTCCAGGTGGCCGAGGCCTTCCGCGCCCGGGTGGTCGACACGACGCTGGAGAGCTTCGTGTTCGAGCTGACCGGCCGGCCGGAGAAGATCGACGAGTTCGTGGCTCTCATGAAGCCGCTGGGTCTGGTCGAGACCGCGCGCACCGGCGTTGCCGCCATCGTGCGCGGGCCCGAGGCCCTCTGACCGCGGATCGGGAGAAACAGCAACGGCCGGGTGCCCCCCGGCCGTTTCCGTCGTCTTCCGCTCCGCTTCTGCCTTCCCCGGCTCCGGGTGTCCGGTGCGCAGCCGCGCACCCCGCCCGATCCCGCCGGGGCACCCTTCGAGGCCGATCCGCGCCGCCGGATCCCTCGTGCTGATCCCCAAGGAAGGACTTGACGCCATGCGCGTTTATTATGATCGCGACGCCGACCTGAACCTGATCAAGGGCAAGAAGGTCGCCATCGTCGGTTATGGCAGCCAGGGCCACGCCCATGCGCTGAACCTGAAGGACTCCGGCGTGAAGGAGCTCGCGGTCGCGCTGCGTCCCGGTTCTGCCTCGGCCAAGAAGGCGGAAGGCGCCGGCCTCACCGTGATGACCCCGGCGGATGCCGCCAAGTGGGCCGACGTGGTGATGATGCTGACCCCGGACGAGCTCCAGGCCGACATCTACACCGAGAGCCTCGCACCGAACCTCAAGGAAGGCGCTGCCCTCCTGTTCGCCCACGGCCTCAACGTGCACTTCAACCTGATCGAGCCGCGCAAGGACATCGACGTCCTCATGGTGGCCCCGAAGGGCCCGGGCCACACCGTGCGCGGCGAGTATCTGAAGGGCGGCGGCGTGCCGTGCCTCATCGCCGTCCACCAGGACGCCTCGGGCAACGCCCATGACCTCGGCCTGTCCTACGCCTCCGCCATCGGCGGCGGCCGCGCCGGCGTCATCGAGACCACCTTCAAGGAAGAGTGCGAGACCGACCTGTTCGGCGAGCAGGTGGTGCTCTGCGGCGGCCTCGTGGAGCTGATCCGCGCCGGCTTCGAGACCCTCGTCGAGGGCGGCTACGCCCCGGAGATGGCCTATTTCGAGTGCCTGCACGAAGTGAAGCTCATCGTCGACCTCATCTATGAGGGCGGCATCGCCAACATGAACTACTCGATCTCCAACACGGCCGAGTATGGCGAGTATGTCACCGGCCCGCGCATCATCACGCCGGAGACCAAGGCCGAGATGAAGCGCGTGCTCACCGACATCCAGACGGGCATCTTCACCCGCAACTGGATGCTGGAGAACAAGGTCAACCAGACCTCGTTCAAGGCCATCCGCGCCCGCAACAACGCCCACCAGATCGAGGAAGTCGGTGCGCGCCTGCGCGACATGATGCCGTGGATCAAGGCGAAGGCCCTGGTCGACAAGGCGAAGAACTGAGCCGACAGGCTGCCGGGCGCCCCTTGCGGGCGCCCTTGCGCCGGTCCGCCGGCCGTTCCACAGTCCCTTCGGGGCCTCCGGCCTCCCGTGCCCTCCGGCGCGGGGGGCCTTTTGCGTCGCAGGGCCCGGTTTTCAGCGAGAAGGAGCCTGCCTCATGTCGGCGTCCGCCAGCGCCCCGGCCATTCCCTTCCGGTCCTTCGATGTGCGTCTTGATCCGCATCCGCCGGCCTTCGTCGCGGCGCGGGGGCGGGAGATTGCAGCGGACTGGGCGCGGGCGACAGCGGTGAACCCGAAGCTCTTCAACGGCCGGGTGCTGCTGTTCGACCGGCCGGAAATCGTCGACGGCGTGCTGCGCTCGGTCGCGCGGACGGTGGATTTTGCCGCCTTCCATTTCTGGCTGTTCAGCGAAGACCGGGATCCGGGGCTGGCCAACCTGTTCGGGGCTGCGGCTCCGCTGTCTGCCGATGGCTGCCTGATCCTCGGCCGCATGAATGCCGGTATGGTCGGGGCCGGCGAGGTGAAGCTCTCGTCCGGCACGCCGGATCTCGACGATGTGCGCGCCGATGGCCAGGTCGATCTGGTGGGCTCCATGGGCCGTGAGCTGGCCGAGGAAACCGGCCTTGATGCCCGCCGCGCCCGGCCGGACCCGGACTTCCTGTTCGTCGACCACTTCCCCTTCGTCGCGGCGCTTCAGGTGCTGCGCTTCCCCGACCCGGCGGCGGCGATGTTGGCCCGGGCGGCCGCCTTCCTCGCTGCAGATCCCGATCCGGAACTGTCCGAGGTTCTGGCGGTGGCAACCGCCTCCGAGGCGCGCGCCCTCGGCGTGCCGCCCTATACCCAGATCATCGCCGACCGTCTTTTGCCACCCTGAAGCGGCTGTCCCGGGCCCCCCTTGTGCGGGCCGCCGGATCGGCTCATCGTCGCCCTTCGACCCGTTCGGCGGGAGGGCAGTAGGTTCCCTTCCGCCGTCGGCGGGCGGATTTTTTCAGGTCCCTCGGGACACTATGAAAATCCGCTCTCTCGCGGGAGCGCCGTGCGTCAATAACCGGCGGACCCGCCAAGAAGGTCCGGTTCAAGAGGGAAGGCCGATCATGTCCCGCCGCTATGCCATCCTCGACGTGTTCACCGACCGGCGGCTGGCCGGCAATCCGCTGGCCGTCGTTCTGGACGCCGAGGGGCTCGACGAGCGGGCGATGCAGGCCATCGCGGCGGAATTCAATCTCTCCGAGACGGTGTTCGTGTTTCCCGCCGACCAGCCCGGGCTGACGGCGAAGGTGCGCATCTTCACGCCTGCCCGCGAGCTGCCCTTTGCCGGTCATCCCACCGTGGGCACCGCCATCTATCTCGCGAAGCCGCGTTGCGAGCTGATGGGGGGCGACTGCAAGGCCGTCATCGTGCTTGGCGAAGGGGTCGGGCCGGTGCGCTGCGGCGTGCGACTTGCCGCCGATGGCTCCGTTGGTTCGGCCGAGTTCGACCTGCCGAAGAAGCCGCGCTTCATCCGCGGCGGCGGTCCGGCCGAGGCAATTGCCGCCGCGCTGGATCTCGATCCGCGCGACATCGGCTGCGAGAACCATGTGCCCACGGTGTTCGAGGCCGGGGTGCCCTATGCCTTCGTGCCGGTGCGCGATCTT
This sequence comes from Segnochrobactraceae bacterium EtOH-i3, assembly GCA_050689115.1. Taxonomy (GTDB): domain Bacteria; phylum Pseudomonadota; class Alphaproteobacteria; order Rhizobiales; family Segnochrobactraceae; genus JBBSSF01. Next base: position 72,998 of record JBOGCN010000010.1, read on the forward strand.
GATGCCGTGCGGCGGGCCCGCCCGGTGCCCCAGCTCTGGGGCGCGGCCTTTGCCGAGGATGCGCCGTCGGCCTTCGTCTACTGCCGCGAGACCGTTCGCCATGATGCGGCCTTCCATGCCCGCATGTTCGCCCCCGAATTCGGCATCACCGAGGATCCGGCGACCGGATCGGCGGCGGCGGCCTTTGCCGGGGTGATCCACCGCTTCGATGCCCTGCCCGATGGCCGTCACGCCACGCCCGTCGAGCAGGGAGTGGAAATGGGCCGGCCGTCCTTCATCCGGCTGGAAATCGAGATCCAGCGCGGCCAGATCCAGACCGCCCGCATCGGCGGACAGGCCGTGGTGGTCGCCGAAGGCACCCTGCACATCTGATACCCGACTGATACCCGACGCCCGAAGTCCGGACCGCACCCACGCCCCTGAAGAGCAGCGCATTTTTCTGTCTGCCCCCGGGGAGGCTCTCCGGGCGCCGGCTGCCTGCCTTCCCGGGCAGCGGATGCCTCAATTCTGTCCTGTTCGGTCAAGCCACGGGCGATCGGTCGCGGCGCGCCGGGGGCGGGATCTGCCCTATCGTCAGTCCATTCCGGTGATGCCGGCTGCGGAAAGGGTGCGCCCGTCCGCCGCGGGTTGGACGGTCCACGGATTGCATCCAGAGGACGATGGGATCCGCGACAATGACAGCGGGCGCGGGTCCGGTGTCGGGGGCGAGGCCGCGTCCGGCCGGGCGATGCATGGGGCAGGGAGGCGGGCCGGATGGCGAAGGCGATGGCGGGCGAGGCGGACTTCGGTCCTCTCCTTCTGGAGGCGGTCAGTCTCACCAAGCGATTCGGCACGACGACGGCCAATGATCAGGTGAACCTGCGGGTGGCACCCGGCGAGGTGCATGCGCTGCTGGGCGAAAATGGCGCCGGCAAGTCGACCCTGGTGAAGATGCTCTATGGCGCGCTGCAGCCGACCAGCGGCGCCATCTGCTGGAAGGGCCGGGAGACGGTGATCCCCAGCCCCTCGGCTGCCCGCGATCTCGGCATCGGCATGGTCTTTCAGCATTTCTCGCTGTTCGAGGCCCTGTCGGTCGCCGACAACATCTCGCTGGCCCTGCCGAAGTCGCGCACCGGGCGCGACCTGCCGGACACCATCGCCCGGGTGTCGGCGGATTATGGCCTGCCGCTGGATCCCCGCGCCATCGTGGCCGACCTGTCGGTGGGCGAGCGCCAGCGCATCGAGATCGTGCGCTGCCTGCTGCAGGAGCCGCGCCTCGTCATCATGGACGAGCCGACCTCGGTGCTCACCCCCCAGGAAGCCGACCAGCTTTTCCTCACCCTTGACCGCCTCGTCGCGGAAGGCTGTGCGATCCTCTACATCTCCCACCGGCTGGAGGAGGTGAAGCGCCTGTGCAAGGCGGCCACCATCCTGCGTCATGGCAAGGTGGTGGGCACCTGCGATCCGTCGCTGGAGACCGCCGGCAGCCTCGCCCGCATGATGGTGGGCGCCGATGTCCACGCCATCACCGCCGAGCACAAGCCGTCCACCGGCCGCACCCGCCTCGCGCTCGACCGGCTGGAGCTGGCCGCCGATGGCCCGTTCGCGGTGGCGCTGAAGGGCGTGACCCTGGACGTGAAGGCCGGGGAAGTCGTGGCCATCGCCGGCATCGCCGGCAACGGTCAGGGCGAGCTGTTCGATGCGATTTCCGGCGAACGCACGACGAAGCCCGGCGCCGTCTCCTTTGATGATGTGCCGGTGGGCAATTTGGGCGTCACCGCCCGGCGCGGACGGAATGCCGCGTTCGTGCCGGAAGAGCGCCTCGGTCACGGCGCCGTGCCGGGCATGAAGCTCTCCGACAACGTGATCCTTACCCGTCACTCGGCGACGCCGGGGCTGGTGCGCTCGGGTTTCGTCAACGAGGCGGACGCCAAGGCGATCGAGCAGCGGGTGGCCAAGGCCTTCGACGTGCGCTCCCTGCATCCCAATCCGGAGGCCCGGGCGCTGTCGGGCGGCAACCTGCAGAAATTCGTGGTCGGCCGCGAGATGGACCGCAATCCGGGCATTCTCGTCGTCAACCAGCCGACCTGGGGCGTGGATGCCGGCGCGGCCGCCCTCATCCGGCAGGCCCTCATCGACATGGCGCGCGGTGGCGCGGCGGTGCTGGTCATCAGCCAGGACCTGGACGAAATCTTCGAGATCGCCGACCGGATCGCGGTCATTTCGCGCGGTCATCTGTCGGCGGCGGAGCCTGCGGCAGACATGAACCGGGAACGCATCGGCCTGCTGATGGCCGGTGGTGCGGAGGACAACCATGCTGCAGCTTGAGCTCATCAAGCGGCCGGAACGGTCGAAGCGGATGGCGCTGCTGTCGCCGCTGATCGCCATCGGCCTCACCGTGGTGTTCGGCGCGCTGCTGTTCGCGCTTCTGGGCTATGATCCCGGCGCCGCGCTCTATGTCTTCTTCGTCGAGCCGCTCACCAGCTCCTGGTCGCTGGAAGAGCTGGCGGTGAAGGCGACGCCGCTGGTGCTCATCGGTGTCGGTCTGGCGGTCTGCTATCTCTCCAACGCGTGGAATATCGGCGCGGAAGGCCAGCTCGTCGCCGGTGCCGTGGTCGGCTCGATCCTGCCGGTGATGTTCCCGGACTTCCAGACGCCCCTGACCCTGCCGCTGATGCTCGTCATGGGCGTGATCGGCGGCATGCTGTGGGCGTCGATCCCGGCCCTGCTCAAGATCCGCTTCGGCGCCAGCGAAATCCTCACCTCGCTGATGCTGGTCTATGTCGCCCAGCTCGGTCTCGACTGGCTGGTGCGTGGTCCCTGGCGGGATCCGGCGGGCTACAACTTTCCGGAAACGCAGATCTTTTCCGATTCTGCGCGGCTGATGGCGCTGGGCGACAGCCGGCTGCATCTGGGGGCGGTGTTTGCGCTCATCGCGGTGGCGGCGCTGGCGGTCATGCTGGCGAAGACGCTGAAGGGCTTCGAGATCAAGGTGCTCGGTCAGGCGCCGCGGGCGGGCCGCTTTGCCGGCTTCTCCCAGGGGCGGATGATGATGTTCACCTTCCTCGTGTCGGGTGGACTGGCGGGGCTGGCCGGCATCTCGGAAGTGTCGGGCACCATCGGCCAGCTGCTGCCGACCATTTCGCCGGGCTATGGCTTCACCGCCATCATCGTGGCCTTCCTCGGCCGGCTGAACCCGATCGGCATTCTGGTGGCCGGCCTCGTGCTGGCACTCACCTTCCTCGGCGGCGAGGCGGCCCAGGTCAGCCTCGGTATTTCCGACAAGATGGTGCGCCTGTTCCAGGGCATGCTGCTGTTCTTCGTGCTCGCCTGCGACACTCTCATCCTCTATCAGATCCGCCTGCGCGTTGGCGGCCCGGCCCGGGAGGCTGCCAAATGAGCGGGCTTGAGGCCATTCTTCTCACCGTCATCACCGCGGCAACGCCGCTGCTGCTGGCCGCCATCGGCGAGCTGGTGGCGGAGCGCTCCGGCGTGCTCAATCTCGGCGTCGAGGGCATGATGATCATGGGGGCGGTTGCCGGCTTCGGCGGCGCGCTCATGACCGGCTCGCTGTTCATCGGCGTCGTCTCGGCCATCATCGCCGGCATGATCCTGGCGGCCCTGTTCGGGGTGCTCACCCTCTATCTCGCCACCAATCAGGTGGCGACCGGCCTGTCGCTGACCCTTCTGGGCCTCGGCCTCTCCGGTATGATGGGCGAGGGTTTCGTCGGCCAGCCGGGCCTGCGCCTCGGCCAGATCCACATTCCCGTGCTGTCCGACATCCCGTTCCTCGGGCCGGTGGTGTTCGGGCAGGATCCCCTCGTCTATCTCGCCTTCGCGCTGACGGCGGGAGTATGGTGGTTCCTGTTCCGCTCCCGCGGCGGTCTGGTGCTGCGGGCGGTGGGCGACAACCACGTCTCGGCCCATTCGCTCGGCTATCCGGTGCTGAAGGTGCGCTTTCTGGCCGTGCTGTTCGGCGGCGCCTGCGCCGGGCTCGGCGGGGCCTATCTGTCGCTGGTCTATACGCCCCAGTGGGTGGAAGGCATGACGGCGGGCCGCGGCTGGATCGCGCTGGCGCTGGTGGTGTTCGCCTCGTGGCTGCCGGGCCGGCTGATTGCGGGCGCCTATCTGTTCGGCGCCGTGCTCATCCTCCAGTTCCACGCCCAGGCGGCCGGCATCGGCATCCCGTCGCAGGCCATGTCGGCGGCGCCCTATCTCGCCACCGTCATCGTGCTGGTGCTGATCTCGCGCAACCGCACTGTCACCCGCGCCAATACGCCCGCCTGTCTGGGACAGCCTTTCGTTCCCGACCGGTGAGGAAGGCGCTAGTCTGTCCCACCAAGGGCAGACCCGAATTTTGCCCGGCCTGGCGCCTCCCCGAACCCCGGGATGCGCCGGCCGGGTGGATCCCCCCGTTATCGTCTCCGAGGAGAGAAGCATGAAGAAGTGGATCGGTGTGGCGGCCGCGATCGCCATCGGTCTGTCGTCGACGGTGGCCATGGCCTCCGACAAGCTGAAGGTGGGCTTCATCTACATCGGTCCCCCCGGCGACTTCGGCTGGACCTATGCCCATGATCAGGGCCGCAAGCTGATGGAGAAGGAGCTGGGCGGTCAGGTCGAGACCACCTACGTGGAAAATGTGCCGGAAGGCCCGGATGCCGAGCGGGCCATCGAGCGTCTGGCGCGGGATGGCCACGGCCTGATCTTCACGACCTCCTTCGGTTACATGAACCCGACGCTGAAGGTCGCCCAGAAGTTCCCGAAGGTCGATTTCGAGCACGCCACCGGCTACAAGCGCGCCAAGAATGTCGGCACCTATGCCGGCCGCTTCTATCAGGCCCGCTATGTCCTCGGCCAGATCGCCGGCAAGATGTCGAAGTCGGGCACCGCCGGCTATATCGGCTCCTTCCCGATCCCGGAAGTCGTGCAGGGCATCAATGCCTTCATGCTCGGCGCCCAGACGGTCAATCCGGATTTCAAGCTCAAGATCGTCTGGGTGAATTCCTGGTATGATCCGGCCAAGGAAGCCGATGCGGCCAAGGTGCTGATCGATCAGGGCGCTGACATCATCACCCAGCACACCGACAGCCCGGCCGCCCTGCAGGTTGCCGAGCAGCGCGGCGTCTACGCCTTCGGGCAGGACTCCGACATGATCCAGTTCGCTCCGAAGGCCCAGCTGTCGGCCATCGTGAACAACTGGGGCCCCTATTATGTCGAGCGCGCCAAGCTGAAGCTCGAGGGCAAGTGGACCCCGGATGACACCTGGGACGGCATGAAGGAAGGCATGGTGCAGCTCGCCCCCTTCACCAACATGCCCGACGACGTGAAGGCTCTGGCCCAGGCCACCGCCGACAAGATCAAGTCGGGCGAGTATGTCGTGTTCTCCGGCCCGATCACCAAGCAGGATGGCTCGGTCGCCGTGGAAGCCGGCAAGTCGCTGACCGATCCGGAGATCCTCGGCATGAACTGGTACGTCAAGGGCATCGACGACAAGTTCCCGCAGTGATTGCTGCGTCCCGGACGCGTCCGTCGAATGGCGGACGCTTCTGGAGGCGTGCCTGAGCCCCGGGACCGCCCGCCTGACCGGCACGATCCGTGCCGGGACGGGACGCCGGGCTCCGGTCTGGTCGCGAGACTGTTTTTCGTTGGCTCCGGCGTGCAGAAAATACTCCAGGTCTCTGACCTGACGTCTTTTCTTCACGTAATCCGGTCCCCCCCTTCGCTTGAGAAATACCCTGACGGCCACGGCGTCCCCTGTGCGGCACCGTGGCCTTTTTCGTGTCCGTGGCCTGTCTGGCAATGAACGACCGGGAAAGCTGGCCCGGCGGACAGGTTGTCGACAGGCTGCTGCGTGCAACGTTCGAGAGCTCGGCAGCGTCGCCGGGCCTCTCGATGGAGACGCACGGCAATGACCATCCGCACGGTCCGGATCGTCGCTGCAGTGGCCTTGGCCAGCCTCGTGCCCGGTTCCGCCGGAGCCGCGCCGAAATGCACGTCCGACCCCCCGGACAAGTGGCTTTCCGTGGCGGAGATGAAGGTCCGGGCCGTCGAGCTCGGCTACCGGGACATCCGTGCGGTCCGGATCGTGGAGAGTTGTTACGAGATTCAGGCGCGGACGCCGGATGATCGCAAGGCGGACGTTCTGTTCAATCCGGTCACCGGCGATGTGGTGAAGGCCGAGATTGGCGGGTGAGCGTCCGGGCGTCGTGCGGCGGGGGGAAGACCTTCGATTTCCGGGTGGTGTCCGCCCGGGGGTCGGTTCGGGTGCATGGCCCAACCCTGGGGTCTGCGCCCGCTCCGGTGGCCGGTGTCCCCCGAATTCCGGCGGCCGGAGAGCCGCGCGCGGGTGCGCTGTCCCCCGGTCCCCGCGCGCGGCGCCGCGCCCGCAGAAGCTGTGGCTTCCCGCCCTGCAAGGCATCCGTGTTTTCTGCCCGTCCGTCGGGCCGGATCAGGCGTGGTCCGGATTGCAACCCGCAGAGGAATGGCGTCATGTCCGGTTCGGATCACGAGACGATACCGGAGCTGGACGCGATGCGACTGCTGCTCGTCGAGGACAGCGCCCGCCTCAGGGATCTGTTGCGGGAGACCATCGAGACGGCGGGCTGGCGGCTGGATGCCTGTGGCGATGCCGATTCCGGAGAAGCCGCCGTCCGCGCTGTCGCCTATGACCTTGCCCTGATTGATCTAGGCCTGCCCGATGGTGACGGTCTCGATTTGATTCGCCGCCTGCGCACCGGCGGATTCCGCGCGCCGATCCTGATTCTCACCGCCCGCAGCGACATCGAGGATCGGGTGGCGGGACTGGATGCCGGGGCGGACGACTATCTTGTGAAGCCCTTCAACAATGCAGAACTTCTCGCCCGATGCCGGGCACTGGCGCGGCGGGCTCCCGACGTGCGTCCGGCGGTGCTGACGGTGGGCCGGCTGAGCCTTGATCCTGCGACCCAGGTGGTCTCGGTCGGCGGCGTGACGGTGGCGCTGGCGCCGCGCGAGCGGATGCTGGCGGAGCTGATGATGCGCCGCGCCGGCCGGGTTGTGCGCAAGGCAGCCCTGGAGGAGGCGCTGTCCACCTTCGGCAGCGAGATTTCCACCAATGCCGTGGAGCTGGCGGTGTCCCGGTTGCGCAAGGCGCTGGAGGGGCACGATACCGGAGCTGTGCTCGATACGATCCGGGGCGTGGGCTATCTCCTGCGCGAGGCCGACCGGTGACGCCTCCCGGCAGGATGGTTCCCTCGCGTCCCAGCCTGCGCGCGCTGATCAGCGTTCCCGTGGTGGTTTTTGCCCTCGTGGCCATGCTGCTGCAGGGCGGGCTGGTGTTTGCGGGCTACTGGCTCGACAACGAAAAGCTCGGCGATCTCGTCATCCACATGGAAACCCGGCGCCTCCGGCAGGGGGTGAGCGTTGACGGTGCGGGGCACCTGACCTTCGATCTGCCGGAGCGGATGCGTCATTATGGCGATGGCAGCGGGGCCTATTATGTCCGGGTGCGGACCGAGGCCGGGGCGACGCTGTTTTCCAATTGCGGCACGGTCTGTCGCGCGCATCTGTTGCCGCTGGAAGTCAATCCGCCGGATTTCTGGCTGCGCATGCTGTCGCCCGACAAGCCCCTGTCGGTCGCCGGCGGCCATGCCTATGACACCCGGGCCGGGCGGGTGATGGTGGAGATTGCCATTCTCGGGGATCCCACCAGCGTGATGGGCCAGGTCCTGGTCGATGTGATCATTGACCATATGGCAGCTCCCATGGGGCTGATGCTGGTGTTCGTGTTCGGGGCCACCCTCTGGTCGATCCGGCGGGCGCTGGCGCCGGTGCGCGAGGCGGCCGCCCGGGCCGACCGGCTTGATCCGCTGGCGCCGTCCAGCCGGCTCGACACGTCAGGCATGCCGGCCGAGGTTGCCCATCTGGCCGAGGCGGTCAACCGGGCCTTTTCCCGGGTGGGGGCGCTGATGCGGTCCCAGAAGCTGTTCACGGCGGCCATCGCTCACGAAATCCGGACGCCGCTGGCCGCGCTCCGGCTGGAACTGGAGCGTATCGCTGATCCCCGGGCCCGGCGGGCCGAAGAGGATGTGGCGGTGCTGTCCCATGTCGTGGCCCAGATGACGGCGCTGGCCCGGCTGGAAGGAGTGGATCGCCGGGTCTTCCGGACCTTCGATCCCGTCGGGCTCGGACAGGAGGTGGTGGAGACCCTGGCGCCGCTGGTATACGCCCGCGGCCGCAGCATTGATTTCCACGATGCCGGAGCCGAGCCGGTGTTCGGCTATCGGTCCCTGGTGCTCGATGCGGTGCGCAATCTGGTCGAGAACGCCACCACCCATACGCCTCCCGGCACCGCGATCACGGTCGAGACCGGCCCGGGCCGGCGCATTGCCGTTCTCGACACCGGCGCCGGCTTTCCCGAGGGCTATGCCACGGAGACCGCGATCGGCCATGTCAAGCGTCCGGGCGGCATCGGCATCGGACTGGCCATCGTCCGCCGCATCGCCGAGCTGCATGGCGGGCGAATGGAAATCGCGCGGGCGCCGGGGGGCGGCGCCAGGGTGGCCATTGTGTTTCCCGAGTCTGGCCCGCCCGAAAAGGACGACGTCTAGGAGAGCCACAGTCGCCCGGCGGCGGCGATCAGGCAACACCCCGGCCGCGACCACGCGACGCGGGAAAGAGACCGGTGCGGCGGGCGGGACGTCTGCTTTGGCCTTTCTCGCGCCGCCGGAGCCGGCTACCAACGGCAGCGTGATCCTGTCCGTCCGGAGTCGTCGGCCGATGAAGCTCGCCTACACCGTCCTCGGAGTTGTCGTCCGGCTGCTTCTGGCCGTGGCGATGCTGCTCATCGGCATCTGGGGAACGGGGGCCCTCTCCTTCCGCCTGCCGGGGCCGGAGGCGCTGCGCTACACGGTGGCTGGCGTGTGGGCGATCGGCGTGCTGGTGGCCGTCGGCTTTCTGGTGCTGCCATCAGGGCGGCGGCTGTGGTCACTGTTCGCCTTCATGACGGCGTTCGGCTTTCTGATCATGTGGTGGAACACCATCGAGCCCAGCGCCAACCGCGATTGGGCGCCGGATGTGGCTCGCCAGACCATAGCCACCCTCAAGGGCAGCGAAGTGACGCTGCGCGATGTGCGCGACTTCACCTGGACCAGCGAGACCGACTTCACCGAAAACTGGAAGACGGTGACCGTCGATCTGGAGAAGATCCAGAGCGTGGACCTGTTCCTGTCCTACTGGTCGGGCGAGACGATTGCCCACACCCTCGTCAGCTTCGGTTTTTCCGATGGCCAGCGGGTGGTGTTCTCGGCGGAGATCCGTCGCGAAAAGGGCGAGGCCTTCTCGGCCATTGCCGGCTTCTTCAAGCAGTATGAGCTGTCGCTGCTGGCCTCAAGCGAAAGCGACATCGTGCGGCTGCGCACCAATGCCCGCGGCGAGGACGTGCGCATCTATCCGATCGACATGCCGAAGCCGGTGATGCAGGCGCTCTTCATCTCCTACGCCAACCGCATGAATGATCTGGCCTACGAGCCGGCCTGGTACGACACCATCTTCGCCAACTGCACCACGGTGGTGTTCGACATGGCCCGGGCGCTGCTGCCGCGGGGCTCCGTGCCGATGGATCCGCGCATCCTGTTCTCCGGCCTGCTGCCGTCCTATCTGCAACAGATCGGCGCCCTGCCGGCGGATCTCTCGCGCGAGCAGCTGCGGGCCGGTGCATCCATCTCCGGCCGGGCGCTCGCCCTGCCGGAGGGCGCCGATTTCTCCGAAGGTATCCGCGCCGGCGGCTGGCCGGTCAGCGCGCCCTGATCGGCCGGGCCGGGGGCCGTCTGCGCCAGATCGCACGGATCAGGTGCAGGCTTTCCGCCCATGGCACGCCAGAGTGTCGTGCGGGAAGACGACGCGAATGTTATGAGCGATCCTGGCGGGGGACCTGCAGGAGAGCGGATCGCCCCGAAATGGCGTCCCGTTCCCCCCACGATGGACCTGCTCATGTCTCCCCCGACCGGTGGTCTCGACGGGCCCTATCCGGGCCTCGTGACATTTCTTGATCCTGCGACCCTTGCTTTGCCGGAGAATGCCCGGGCGATCCGGGTCAATCTGCGCGGCTCGGATCGGGCTGCTGGCAAGCTGCGTCCTTTTCTCGTGCTGGCGATCGAAGACGACGGTGTGCTGTGCGTGCCGCTGTTCCGCGCCGGTGGCACCGGCCACGACCGCCGCGAGCTCGTCCAGGAGCTGAAAGCCGGCGGTGGCCCGCTCGATAACTGGACCAGCCAGACCAGCGCCTTTTCGATCTATCAGTTCTGGATCGTCCCGCTGGACATTTTCCGCCAGGCGGCTCGGGCCGACCTGACCCCGTCCGGCCACGACAAGACCTATGCCGTCGATGCACCCGAGGCGCTGGACGAGATCATCGCCTGTCGGAGCTGCAGTTCCGAGGGCTTCCATCCGCTCGCCGAAGACTGATCGCAAAGATCCTTGCGATGGGCTCTCTGGTATTCCGCCGCAGATTATCCTTGCCCCCGCTGCTTATGGGACATCTGCAGTCCTTCAGGCTCGCGGTGCGGTTAGCACTTGCGTGCCTGGTGTGAGCGACTGCGACCTCCGGACTGCCGGGAAGCCGCGCAAAGTCGGACATTCCCTTGGGTTCGCGCGGGTGGATGTGCTAGGCACGGGGGACACCCTTGAAGGGATCTCCCGGCCCCCTGCCCGGAGCCCGAGCGGAGACCAGTCGCCCCATGAACACCCTGACCGATGCAGGCCGCGCGCTCGTCAGCGACATCGCCCGGCGCCATGGCGTCAGTGATGACGCGGCGCTGTCCCTGCTCTTCGCCCTGTCCGCCGGCGGCGGCACCCAGGCCCAGTTCAGCATTCCCGAACTCGGCGGCATGGGCCAGTGGCAGCGCGGCGGCATGATCATGGTCGGCGACATGTTCAATCAGGGCCTGAAATATCGGGTCGATGCCCTGTGCAACGACCTGTCGGCCCTGCTCTACGGCTCCACGCCGCTGTTTGCGCCGCCGCCCGCGCCGGTGCCGATGAATTCCGGCAGCGCAAGCCTCGTCTTCTCCGGCATGCAGGGCAGCGGCTGGCCGGCCGAGCTGGGTATCCCGTCGTCGTCGGGGTCCCAGAACAATCTGCGCTATGCGGTGTTTCCGGCCACCCGCCGGCTCGCGGTGGATTATGGCGGGGTCGTCACCGTCTATGACACGCTGGACCACCAGATTGGCGGTGTCTCCCAGCAGCAGAGCGGCGACCAGTCGCTCACCTTCACCAGCCAGTATGGCACCGTGCGTGTGGCCGACCTCCCCGTGGTGAGCGGTGCAGGTGCGGCGCCCCCGCCGCCGGTGCAGGCGAGCTGGACCGCGCCGGCGCCGGATCCGGTGTTCCAGCCGGCACCGCCTCCTCCCCCGCCGCCTGCTCCGGAAGCGTCCGCTCCGGCTCCGACGTCTGCCTCCGCTGCGCCGATGTCGACGGACGACATCTTCGCCAAGCTGGAGCGTCTGGCCGAACTGCAGCAGCGCGGCATCATCACCAGCGCCGATTTCGAGGCCAAGAAGGCGGATCTGCTGTCGCGTCTGTGATGCACCGGTCCGCGCGCATGAAAAAAGGGGCTCGATCGTCTGATCGGGCCCCTTTTCCTTTGTGACCGGGCCTGGTCTCAGCCGGCGTCGGGGTCGAAGCTCTCGAAGATGATCTGGTCGGCAAAGGCTGCGGCCCGGGCGCGGTCGGCGGCTGTGACTGTCCAGGCGAGCACCGGCAGGCTGCGGAGCTTCTTCATCAGCCGCACCGGCGGGCTGGTGAGGGCGGCAAGGCCGACGGCGAGGAAATCCGGCCGGGTGCGCGGCAGATGCAGCAGGGTGGCGAGCGCGAATCGCTCCATCAGGCTCAGCCCCGGATACTCCTTGCCGTCATAGCGCTCGTCGACGGTGACGCCCCGCGGCCGGTCGGGGGCGAAGCGGGCGAGAGCTTCGACAATGTCGGGGTCGAAGGACATCACCGCCACCCGGTCCGGTCGGCCGTCCAGAATCTGCGCTGTCCGCTCGGCCAGCCAGCCGCCGGCGCGCCCGCCCCAGGCCGGCTTCAGCTCGGCAATCAGCGGCACCCGGTCGTCGATGACATCGAGAAGCTCAGCAAGGGTCGGGATGTGCTGGTCGCTGCCGCGCAGCGGAAGCGCCGACAGCTCGCTCGCCATCAGCCGGCCGACCGGGCCGGTCTCGAAGGTGAGCCGGTCAAGGGTGCCATCATGGAACACCATGGCCTCGCCGTCGGAGGAGAGCACCAGATCCACTTCGATGGCGAATCCACGCCTGGCGGCGCGATCGGCCGCGGCAAGGGTGTTTTCCAGCGGGCCGTGGGCCGGATCATGCAGCCCGCGATGGGCAACCGGGCGGGCGAGAAGCCAGTCGGGGCAGGGCATCGGTCTCTCCGGGAAGAGAAAAAGCGGTCCGGGCGCGAGGCCGGACCGCCAGGGATCACTCAGGCGACTTCGAGAATGGCCTCGACTTCGACAAGGGCGCCGAGAGGCAGGCTGGAGACGCCAACCGCCGAGCGGGCATGCCGGCCGGTCTCGCCAAGCACGGCGACGAACAGATCCGAGGCGCCGTTGACGACTTTCGGCACGTCGCCGAATCCCGGGGCGGCGTTGACGAAGCCCGTGAGCTTGACGACGCGGGTGATTCGGTCGAGGGAGCCGAGCGCCAGTTTCGCCTGGGCAAGCAGATTGATGGCGCACAGCCGCGCCGCATCGGCCGCCGCCGGCACATCCTCGGGCGTCCTGCACTGCCCGATGGCCTTCAGCCCGTCCGGGCTCATGGGGAGCTGGCCGGATATATAGAGCGTGCTGCCCGACAGGACGGCCGGAACATAGTTCGCCACCGGGGCGGCAGGCGTCGGAAGGGTGATGCCGAGTTCGGCGAGGCGGGCGTCAGCGGTCATGGGTGCTCTCCGCGGAGGTTCGACGGGGCCCCGCGCCGCGCGAGCGACGGAAAAAGTGGCTTCCGGCGCAGGACAGCCCCTTTTTCCGCTCTTGCCATGGTCCCCGCAAGCGGAAAGCCCCGAGTCGCCGGGATGGCGATCGACCTCCTCCAAAAGTCGCGGATTCTGCGCTCCCGGAGGTTAATCGCGGCACCCCCGGAGAGGGTGCGTTAATAACTTCTTAAGAATGTCAGAGCCTTGCCGGAGGGTGCTGCCCCGATTTGTTGCCTTCCGACAACACTCCCCCCCAAAGGAGGCCGGCGCCGGCTCCGGAGGGCGGTTCGCGCTTGAGCACCCCGAGGGGTCGTGTATGGTCACCTCAAGCTCGGTTCTGGAAATCGAGCGCGAGAGCCGGACCGCAAAACCCCACCTCCGGAAAGTCCTTCGGGATGTGGGGGGAAGCTTCGGACAAGATTGTTCCAGCCTGTCGCGGGCCCAAGACGCGTCGGGCAATCAAAACGGAGATCCCGCGATGCAGATCAAGAGCATCGTCGTTGGCGCCGCCGGCCTCCTGGCCGCGTCTTCCGCCTTCGCTGCTGACCTTCCCGGTGCCCCGGAGCCGGTCGACTACGTCCGCGTGTGCGATGCTTATGGCATGGGCTACTTCTACGTGCCCGGCACCGAGACCTGCCTGCGCATCTCCAGCCGCGTCCGCGCCGACTTCAACGTGTGGGGCAGCGACAAGGGCTACGACGGCAACTACGGTTGGGGCACCCGCGAGACCAACGGCATCTCGACCCGCGCCCGTGGCTACCTGTACATGGACTCCCGGACCAACACCGAGTTCGGTCTGCTCCGCATGTACACTGAAATGTACACCACCATCGACAGCAACGCTGCTGGCGCTGGCTCCAACGCCCTGACCCTGGACAACGCCTACATCCAGTTCGGTGGTCTGACCGCCGGCCGTGGCCAGTCCTTCTACGACTTCTTCACCGGTTACAACTACGCCGCTCGTATCGGCGGTTCGTATTCGGATCAGAAGACCAACCTGCTGGGCTACACCTACGGCTTCGGCTCGGGCTTCTCGGCCACTCTGGCCCTCGAAGACCCGACCTTCCGTAACCAGGGCATCGCCACCTACTCGACCGCCATTGGCGTTCCGGTTGCTCCGGGCACCAACCTGTACAACTACGGTGGCGTGCGCGCTCCGGACGTTGTCGGTGCGGTTCGCGTCGATCAGGGTTGGGGTTCCGCTCAGCTGTCGGGCGCCATCCACAACGTCTACAGCGACTCGCCGCAGGTTGGCTCGTCGCTCGGTTGGGCGGTCCAGGGCGGTGTTGAGTTCAACATCCCGCAGGTTGGCCCGAGCACCTCTGTCGCCCTGCAGGGCGCCTTCGGTCAGGGTGCCCTGTCCTACATCTCCGGCGGCGCCGTTGCTCCGGTTGGCATCAACAACGACGTGTTCTACAACGGCTCGGCCGTTGATGCGACCGTCAACGCTGCTTCCAACAACCTGAACCTGACCACCGCTTGGTCGATTTCGGGTGGCGTGACCCACGCCTGGAACCCGCAGTGGAAGTCCAACCTGACCGCGTCCTACCTCGACGCCCAGGTTGATGGCTCGCAGTCGACCCTCATCGGCGACTTCTCCAACATCGACGTCGCTGGTAACCTGGTCTACTCGCCGGTGGCCGGTCTCGAGCTCGGCGGCGAAGTCGAGTACAAGTACGTTGACCGCCAGTGGCAGTCGGACGTCAACGGCCTGGTCGGCATCTTCCGCGTTCAGAAGACCTTCTGATCTCGGTTATCTGACCTAAAGGATTGGGCCCGGCTCGCGCCGGGCCCTTTTCTTTTTTGGAATGCGATGTGTCTGGATGGTCTGGTCGCCATGCCAGGCCTGATGTCTTCCGCCGATGTCGGGGGTGCGTCTCCTCAGGACGGCGATGGTGCGTCTGCAGGTGACGCTCCGGTGAGGCTTCTCACGGTGTCCCGCCCTCGGGCCGCCAGACCGGTTTTTCCGCTTTGGACAGGTGACGTCCAACCACCGCCTGTGTGTGGGCGTGGCGCGTTGTGCAGCGCACAGTTGTGAAAAATCGCCTCATCCGGTCTCCTTCGGATCAGGTTCGACTTGCTCTGATCCGCGGAAAAATTCTACTTTCTTCCTAGCCGGCACCGGATGATGAGGGGCTGTCGCGAGCCCCCGTCATTCAGGACAGACGGCCTTCCCGACGTGTCGTGAGAGGGGAGGCTCAAGAACAGGCCGCCCCCGGTCTTCGGCCGGGCCGGCACCGGGAGAGGGAAGGGGACCCCGCCGCCATGGTCGCACTGCCGAAGTCACCGATCGCGCCTGATGCCGGAGCGATTCCGGTCCCGGGCGCCCTTGCTGCGCCTACCACCATCGTGATCGCCGACGATCATCCGCTGTTCCGCGGGGCGCTGCGCCAGACCCTGGAAGGGCTCTATCCCGGAGTCCGGATTGAGGAAGCCGGTTCGGTCGATGCCGTCGGCCGCACCCTGGGCGGCCATCCGGATGTGGATCTGGTGCTGCTCGATCTCGCCATGCCCGGGGTCAAGGGCTTCTCCGGCCTGATGTATCTGCGCGCCCAGTTCCCGGATATCCCGGTTGCCGTGGTCTCCGCGACCGAGGAGCCGGCCATCATCCGCCGGGCGCTGGAATTTGGCGCCTCTGGCTTCATTCCGAAATCGGTCAGCGTCGATCTCATCCGCGATGCGCTGGAGGGTATTCTTGCGGGTGGGGTCTGGACGCCGCCGGGAGTCGATGTTGCGGCAAATGCCGAGCCCGATGATTCGGTCGCCCGCCTCGCCTCGCTCACCCCGCAGCAGGTGCGGGTGCTGATGATGCTGAGCGAAGGGCTGCTCAACAAGCAGATTGCCTATGAGCTCAGCGTCTCCGAGGCGACGGTGAAGGCCCATGTCTCGGCGATCCTCACCAAGCTCGGTGTCGAGAGCCGAACTCAGGCGGTCATCGTCGCTTCCCGCATCGCCTCCGGTCAGTGGCCGGGCAAAGGTGAGGGCTGAGAGCGCGCATTTTCCGCGCCGGTGGGCGTGGGGATGACCTCCGATCTGCGTTGCAGGACAGGTTTTCCCCGCGGATCCGGCTGGTGAACATGAAAATGGGGCGTCCCGAACAGGCGGGGCGCCCCATTTTTGTGTCCGGTATCAGGTCCGGGAAGCCCTCCTCCTCCCGGTGAGGGGCGGGGGTGCCGTGACGCAACGGGCATGTTCTCAGGAAGCACGTTGCAGGTTGCGACGCGCGCTCCCTGAGGTCTCAGATATCCAGATTGGTCACCGCGAGCGCATTTTCCTGAATGAACTCGCGCCGCGGATCCACATCATCGCCCATCAGCTTGGCGAAGATATCGTCGGCGTCGACCGCTTCGCGCACACGCACCTGCAGGAGCGAGCGAACATTGGGATCAAGGGTGGTTTCCCACAGCTGCTCGGCGTTCATCTCGCCCAGACCTTTATAACGCTGCAGGCTGATGCCGCGGCGGCCGGCGAGGAAGACGGCATCCAGCAGCGCCCGCGGCCCGAGCACCCGGGTGCGCTGGTCGCGCTTGGCCAGCGTCGCCTCGGTGCCGTAGATGCCGGCCAGATGACCCGACAGCTCGTGCAACTTGCGCGCATCGGCCGAGTGGATGAGACCGGCATCGAGCTGGGTGACTTCCTTCACGCCGCGGACGATGCGCCAGAACTGCAGCGCACCGTCTTCGGTCACCTCGCCGGTCCAGCCGCGCTCGAACTCGTCGGCCAGAAGGTCGAGACGGGCGGCCACCCGGGCGGCGGCGTCCGCTGCGCGGGCCGGATCGGCGAGCACCTCCGGGGTCAGCACCCCGGCAATCACCGCCTGCTCCACGGTGGTGCGCGAATAGCGCGAATGCAGGCCGTCCAGCAGGGCGCGCACCCGGCGGGCATCATCGACGACGGCGCGCAGATCGGCGCCACGCCGCACCTCGCCATCGCCCAGCATCAGGCTGGTGTCGTCCAGACCGGCGTCGATGAGATAATCTTCCAGCGCCCGCTCATCCTTCAGATACTGCTCGGAGGTTCCGCGCCGGACCTTGTACAGCGGCGGCTGGGCGATGAAGATGTGACCGCGTTCGATCAGCTCCGGCATTTGCCGGAAGAAGAAGGTGAGCAGCAGTGTACGGATATGGGCGCCGTCGACGTCGGCGTCCGTCATGATGATGATCTTGTGATAGCGCAGCTTGTTGGCATCAAATTCTTCCCGGCCGATGCCGGTGCCAAGTGCCGTGATCAGCGTGCCGACCTGTTCCGAGGACAGCATCTTGTCGAAGCGGGCGCGCTCGACATTGAGGATCTTGCCGCGCAGCGGCAGAACGGCCTGGTTCTCGCGGTGCCGGCCCTGCTTGGCGGAGCCACCGGCCGAGTCACCCTCGACGATGAACAGCTCGGACTTGGCCGGGTCGCGTTCCTGACAGTCGGCGAGCTTGCCGGGGAGCGAGGCGACCTCCAGCACGCTCTTGCGCCGGGTCAGCTCGCGGGCGCGCCGGGCGGCCTCGCGGGCGGCGGCGGCTTCCACCACCTTGCCGACGACCAGCTTGGCTTCCGTCGGGTGCTCTTCCAGCCACGCGCCCAGCGCCTCGGACACGGCATTCTCGACCACCGGCCGGACTTCCGAGGAAACCAGCTTGTCCTTGGTCTGGGACGAGAATTTCGGATCCGGCACCTTCACCGAGAGAACGCAGCTGAGGCCCTCGCGGCAGTCATCGCCGGAGAGATCCACCTTTTCCTTCTTGCCGAGGCCCGAGGTGGAGGCATAGCCGGTGATCTGCCGGGTCAGCGCGCCGCGGAAGCCGGCCAGATGGGTGCCGCCATCCCGCTGGGGGATGTTGTTGGTGAAGCACAGCACGTTCTCGTGGTAGCTGTCATTCCACCACAGCGCGACTTCCACGGTGATGCCGTCGCGCTCGGCCGCGAGCGTGATCGGCTCGGGCAGCAGCGGATGCTTGGTGCGGTCCAGCCAGCGCACGAAGGCCGCCAGACCGCCCTCATAATGCATCTCGTCGATGCGCGGCTCTGGCCCGCGGCGATCCTCCAGGATCACCTTGACGCCGGAATTGAGGAAGGCCAGCTCGCGCAGCCGCCGCTCCAGCGTGGCATAGTCGAATTCGACCACGCCCTTGAAGGTGTCCCGGCTGGGCAGGAAAGTGACTTCCGTTCCCGAGCGTCCACCCTCGTCATAGTTGCTGACGACGTGCAGATCCGCGTCGGCGACACCATGCGTGAAGGTCATCTCGTGGACCTTGCCATGGCGGCGGATGCGAAGACGCAGCCACACCGACAGCGCATTGACCACCGAGACGCCAACGCCGTGCAGACCACCGGAAACCTTGTAGGAATTTTGGTCGAACTTGCCGCCGGCATGCAGCTGGGTCATGATGACCTGAGCCGCCGACACACCCTCTTCATGGTGAATGTCGGTGGGGATGCCGCGGCCATTGTCGGTGACGGTGACGGACCCATCGGGATTCAGCACCACGCGGACTTCGTCGGCCCAGCCGGCGAGCGCCTCGTCGATGGCGTTGTCCACGACTTCGTAGACCATGTGATGCAGGCCGGAGCCATCGTCGGTGTCGCCGATATACATGCCCGGCCGCTTGCGCACCGCATCCAGTCCCTTGAGGACCTTGATGGAATCGGCGCCATAGTCGTCCGGGTTGCTCTTCAGGGCTTCATCCATGCGTCTCGACCATCCACTGTCGGCGCCTGCGCGCGTGCGGGGCCCCGAGGAGAGGTTCGGGCTGGCCCCGTTGCGGGCGGACTATCTGGCAGCCGGCCCCGGCAGCGCGCATGCGCGCCGGTCGGCTGCGGATCTATCGGCCGGCGGGGCTGCCCATGGGGCGCTGCCGCATCCGGTTCGCGCCGGGCCGTCGCGGGCCAGCGGCGCAGAAAATGAAAAGCCCCGGCGGTGCCGGGCGGCAGCGCCGGGGCTTTATTGTTGCCCCCGTCTTAGCCGGGCACGCGACTTCCGGCAACCCCCGGAATTCGCCTCCCAAATATCTGAAAAACAAGGAGAAAATTTGGCCCGCGCGGCTCTTTTCAGGAGCGGTCGTCCAAGCCTGACAGGCGGCGGCGGCGGGGATTTTGCTCCCCGCCGGATGTCTCTGTAAGCAATTGATCCGGAATAACTATTTTCTGGCCGATTGATTCGCTTGCTGTCAGCGCGTCACGATGGCCGCGGCGGCGCCGGCCATGAGGGCGCCGGCGGAGCGGTTGAGGGTCTGGATGGCCCGGCGCGAGCGCAGCAGGGTGCGCGCCCGGTCGGCGGCCAGCGCATAGGCCGAGCCGACGACGATGAGAATGGCGACCACCAGCGTGGCGATTTCGGCAAAGCCGACGAGCGTCATCGAGCCGAGGTCGATCAGCGTCGGCAGCAGGGCCAGATAGAACACCATGGTCTTGGGATTGCCGAGGGTGATGAACAGCCCCGCGAAGAAAGTGCGCCCGACGGAGCCGCCCCGGGTGGGCCGGGCATCGCCGGACAGCCCCATGGGCAGCGGCGCGCGCCACATCTTCACGGCGAGATAGACCAGATAGGCCGCGCCCGCCCAGCGCACGATGAGGAACAGCGTGCCGAAGCTGCTGGCCAGCGCCGCCAGACCGAAGGCGGCAGCCGAGAGATAGAGGAGATCGCCCAGCACGAGCCCCAGGATCATCGGCAGGGTGCCGAGGAAGCCGGCGCCCAGCGCGCGGGCCACGATGGCCGTCATGCCCGGCCCCGGGGTTGCGGCGGCGAGCCCCAGAGCGGCGGCAAAGACGAGAAGCGCGGACAGTTCCATCGGGGCCATCTCCTTCAGCGGACGGGCCCCGGATCTAGCACGCGGGCCGGTCCGTCTCGACCCGAAAAGCGACGGCTTTGCCGGCGCTGCCCGCGCTTTTCGGGGGGGGCGATGGTCAGGCCGCGACCGAGCCCGGGCAGGCGACGGGGGTCGTCGAGAGATCGTGGATGCCGCGGGTGGCGGGATCGAGACCGCGCTCGGTGAGCTCGCAGCGCCACGCGCCGGGGGTGCCGGAAATCGAGAACAGGTTGTAGCGCGCCGGCGGGTGCTTGTCGCTGAAGCCGGCGGACGCCGAGGGCACGCCGATGACCGGCACCGCGCCATCCCGGCCGGGAATGGTGGTGCGGTCGGGATCGTGGGTGTGGCCGTGCAGGATCAGCTCGGCCCCGGCGCCCTGGATGGCGGAGCGGAAGCGCGAGCCGCCGACCAGCCGCTTGTGCCAGGAGGTGGAGCCGCGCTTCGGCGGATGATGGATCAGCACCACCCGGAAATAGCCTTCCTGCCCAAGGGCATGCAGGCGATCAGCCAGATCCACCGATTGCGACGGACCGAAATGGCCGGTGGCGAAGAACGGCCCGGAGGCGCGCGCCGAGGACACGCCGACAATGGCGACGGGCCCGCGCTTGCGCACGAAGGGAAAGGGCGAGGCGGCCTCGTGGCCGACTTGATCATCGCCGCGCATGAAGGCGCCCCAGGCGCGGCGCAGCTTGGCGACGGCGCCGGGCACATAGGCGTCATGATTGCCCGGCACCACCGAGACATCGCGTGGCTTGCCGAGAGCGGCCAGCCATTCGGCGGCGGCGGCAATCTCGGCGTCCAGCGCCAGATTGGTGATGTCGCCGGTGACGGCGATATGGTCAGGCGGATGGTCGGCGAGATCGTCCATCAGCTGTTCCAGCGGCACGCTGGTCAGCCGGGAGGCGCGGTTGCGGCGCCAGTTCACATAACCGAGCATCCGCTTGGAGGCGAGATCGCGCATGCGCAGATCCGGCAGCGGGCCGATGTGCGGGTCGGACAGATGGGCAAGCCTGAACACGGACAACGGACGGTCCCCGGGATGGCCTCCGCCTGCTGGCGCCAGGGCGGGCGCGACAGACGAAGACGGAAAGGCGAATCATCGGTGGCCGAGAATGGCGCCGGCCGGTGTCCGGTGCAAGGCGCAGTCGGCGCCCCGGGGTGCCGCGCTGGCCGGGGCCAAAGGGGAGACGGGACGCGGCGGGCCGCTTTGCGGTTGATCCCGCTTCGGCGCCCGCCATACTGGCGGCACCGGACGACAGGGGAGGTGCGCCATGGGGACGGAATTTCTGAACGTTGATCTCGGCGCACTCTCCGGCGGCGGCGCAGTGTCGCTTGGCTTCGCCGTGTTCGTGCTGCTCTGCCTGTTCCTCGGCGTGCGCATCGTGCCGCAATCGGAAAAGCATGTGGTGGAGCGCTTCGGCCGGCTGCGGGTGGTGCTGGGGCCGGGGCTCAATCTCATCGTGCCCTTTCTCGACCGGGTGGCCCACCGGGTGTCCATTCTGGAGCGCCAGCTGCCGACGGCGCATCAGGATGCCATCACCGCCGACAATGTGCTCGTCGAGGTGGAAACCAGCGTCTTCTATCGCATCATCGAGCCGGAAAAGACGGTCTATCGCATTCGTGATGTGGATGCGGCTATCGCCACCACGGTTGCCGGCATCGTGCGCTCGGAAATCGGCGCGCTGGATCTGGATCGGGTCCAGAGCAACCGCGCCAGCCTGATCGAGCGCATCCGGTCTTCGCTTTCCAACGAGGTCGATGACTGGGGCATCGAGGTGACGCGGACGGAAATTCTCGACGTCAATCTCGACGAGGCGACCCGGGCGGCGATGTTGCAGCAGCTGAACGCCGAGCGCGCCCGCCGCGCCCAGGTGACCGAGGCCGAGGGGCGGCGCCGCGCCGTGGAGCTGGCGGCGGATGCCGATCTCTACGCCGCCGAACAGGCGGCCAAGGCCCGCCGTGTCACCGCCGATGCCGAAGCCTATGCCACCGGCGTGGTGGCCGAGGCCATTTCCCGCAATGGCCTGGAGGCTGCGCGCTACCAGGTGGCGCTGAAGCAGGTGGAGGCGCTGGCCGCCATCGGCGCCGGCGACGGCCGCCAGACGATCCTGTTGCCCGCGGATGCGCTGGAAGCCTTCCGCGATGCGTTCACGCTGCTCGGGGGAAAGAAATGAATTCGGAAGGCTGGTGGATCTGGGTGCTGGTCGGGCTGGGGCTGGCCTCCTTCGAGGTGGCGGCCCCCGGCTTCATCTTTCTGGGCTTTGCCATCGGCGGCATCGCCACGGGGATCCTGCTTTATGTCATCGGCCCGGTTCTGGATGCGGCGCCCGCCTATATTCCACTGATCTTTGCCGGTTTCTCGCTGGTGTCGTGGCTGCTGCTCAGCCGCATCTTCCGCCGCGCCAAGGGCAACCGCATCTGGACGAAGGACATCAACGAGGACTGATGCCGGCTTGGTTCAGCGGGGGCGCTCACACATGGCAGGTGGGCACGCCCGGGCTGAGCTTCACCGTCTCCATGGAGATATAGGCCGACATGTCGTGCAGCTCGATCCGGCGCAGCAGCGCCTTATAGACGACGTCATAATATTCGACGTTCGGCAGCACAAGTTTCAGGATGTAATCGAAGTTGCCGGTGAGGCGATGGACTTCGACGATCTCCGGAATATCGGCAACGGCGCGGTGAAAGCGGCTCAGCCAGTCCTCGGCATGGGTGCCGACGCGGACCAGCAGGAAGATCGTCGAGGGCACATTGAGGCGGCGGCGGTCCAGAACCGCCATGGTGCCAGTCACATAGCCGTCGGCCTTCAGCCGGGCGATGCGGCGCGAACAGGCGGACGGCGACAGCGCCACCCGGTCGGCCATCTCCGCCACGGGCATCTCGGCATCGGCCTGCAACAGGGCCAGAAGGGCGCGGTCTCGATCATCCAGCATGGCGGCAGGATAGGCGGGTTCGGGACGTCGTGCAACGGACGTGCGTGATAGGGCCAGATTATGCACGTGACGTGCACCAGTGCCAGCAGAGGGCGCCTCACATTGCGCGCCACTTGCGTGAAGGATGCGGCATTCTGGGCGGCATCAGGAATTCGGGAGCGGGTGCCATGAAGCGCATCGGACTGATCGGCGGCATGAGCTGGGAATCCACGGTCACCTATTATCGCCTGCTCAACGAGGCGGTGCGGGATCAGGTGGGCGGGCTGGCGTCGGCGGATGTGCTGCTGCACTCGCTGAACTTTGCCGATGTGGTGGCCCTGCAGAAGGCCGGCCGCTGGGATCTGGCCGGCGAGATGCTCGGCCGGGCCGGCGCCGGGCTGGCGGGCGCCGGCGCCGACTGCGTGCTCATCTGCACCAACACCATGCATCTGGTGAGCGAGACCGTGGAAAAGATGGCCGGTGTGCCGCTCATCCACATCATCGACGAGACCGCAAAGGCGCTGATTGCCGACGGGCGCAGGAAGCCGCTGCTGCTGGCCACCCGCTACACCATGGAGCATGGCTTCTATGCCGAGCGCATGGCGCGCCATGGTCTGGCCATGACGGTTCCGGGCGCCGAAGACCGCGGCACGGTGCACGACGTCATCTTCGATGAACTGTGCCGGGGCGAAATCCGGGCGGACTCCCGGGCGCGCTTTCTTGCCATCATTGACCGCGCGGTCGCCAGCGGCGTCGATTCGGTGATCCTCGGCTGCACGGAAATTTCGCTGCTGATTGACCCGGACCAGCTGCCGCTGCCGGGATATGACTCGACGGCGATCCACGCCGCTGCCGCCGTGCGCTTCGCGCTGGACCGGGCGGAAGCCGGCCGGCAGGCGGCCTGAAGCCAGGGCGCGACGGCCGTGGCCCTGGGGGGCGGCCTGTCAGGCGCCAGACAGGTTGACCCGCGCCGGATTGCCCAAATCCTGTCCCGGGAGGATGGCATGACCTGCCATCCGGTCCGTCCCTTGCGAGCAAAGCCCGTTCCATGTGTCGCATGTTTGCCTATGTCGGCGCTCCCGTCTGGCTCGACAGTCTGCTGATCGAGCCGTCGTCCTCCCTCGTCAGCCAGTCCATGGCCGCGCGCGAGGCCAAGACCGTGGTGAACGGCGATGGCTGCGGCATCGGCTGGTATGGCGAGCGCGAGGCGCCGGGGCTCTACCGCGACATCCATCCGGCGTGGTCGGATCCCAATCTGGCGTCGCTGTGCCGGCAGATCCGCTCGGGGCTGTTCCTGGCCCATGTGCGCTCGGCCACCTCGGGCGAAGTCAGCCGGGCGAACTGCCATCCGTTTGCGCTTGGCCGCACCCTGTTCATGCACAATGGCCAGATCGGCGGCTATGAACGGGTGCGCCGGCACATCGACGCCCTCATTCCCGACCGGCTCTATCCCGCCCGCCGCGGCACCGGCGACAGCGAGGCCATCTTTCTGGCCGCTGCCGGCCGCGGGCTGGCGGAGCGTCCGGTGGCGGCAATCGCCGAGACGCTGGCTTTGTGCTGCCGCCACATGACAGAGGCCGGCATCTCCCAGCCCCTGCGCTTTTCCGCCCTGCTGAGTGATGGCGACCGGCTGCATGCCTTCCGCTGGGCCAGCGATGCCCATCCGCCGAGCCTCTATTGGGCTTCGGTGGGCGGCGGAATTGCCGTGGCCTCGGAGCCTTTTTCCTTTGAGGCCGGTGCGTGGACGCCAGTTCCCGCCGGGTCCGTGCTGATCGCCGACGGCTCGGACGTGCGCATCGCGCCGTTCAGCCCGGAGGCCGCGGCGCCGGCAGGAGCGGCAGCGGAGCGGGAGCCGGGGCAGGGGTCGGCAGCGGCGGCGTGACGGTCGGGGCGGGGGCTGGTGCCGCCGGGGTGGCCGGTGCCGGGGCAGGCGAATCTGAAGCCTGCCGGCCGAGGGGGCCGACGCAGCCGAGAATGTCGCCTTCCCGCCGCACGCGGACGAGCAGGTTGCGCGCCAGCCGGCGCTGGCCGGCCGAGGGGTTGGCAGGATCGCGCAGGATCGGGTTCGGCAGGGCGGTCGCCATCAGCGCTGCCTCGATCTGGGTGAGATCGGTGGCCGAGCGGCCGAAGGCGGCCCGCGCCCCGGCCTCGGCGCCGAACTGGCCATCGGGGCCCCATTCCACCGTATTCAGATAGATCTCCAGCACCCGGCGCTTGCTGAGGGCAAAGTCGATCCAGAAGGCGATCGGAATTTCGACGGCCTTGCGGATATAGGACCGGCCCTGCCACAGGAACAGATTGCGCGCCACCTGCATGGTGATGGTGCTGGCGCCGCGGGACGGGCCACCATCACCGATTTCTGCCAGCACCTTGTTCAGCTCGACGAAATCGACACCATTATGGGTGCAGAAACGCGCGTCCTCGGAGGTGACCACCGAGCGCACCAGGGTGGGCGAAATCTTCTCCAGCGGCAGCCAGTAGCGGCTGGCCGGCTGCAGCGTCACCACCCGGGCCATCATCAGGGTCGAGACCGGCGGCACCACGGCATAGACGAGGGTGAGCAGGAAGGGCAGCAGGGCAAGGAACAGCGCGATGCCCCCCACCTGCAGCGCCCAGCGCCGGATGCGCTGGCCCCGGGTGAGCACCGGCCGCGGCGCCCCCGCCGGGCGCGGCCATGGCAGCCGGGCCCGCAGACGCGCAAGCGCCGCCTTCAGGCAGGGCCACAGGCTGGCCGGCGCAGCGGTGTCGGGGGCCGGGGTGTCCTGCCGCGTCTCGTCCACCGTCTGCCGCCTCCGCCTTCCGGGTGTTGAGGGTCGCGCCCGTCCATGACCGACCGGCCGCATGCCGGAACAGGGCGCCGTGCCCGAGCGCCGGTCCGGTCATTGTCCGCGAGGACCGGTCTGCCCCGTGTCATGCCAAAGATCCTCGAAAGGATCCTCTGGCATGACGATGCGGATTTCTCATGTCCTTGGGGCATATGAGAAATCTGCTGCCCTTGAAGCGCTGAGGTGCGGTCGGCAATTCGTGCGCCTAGTCCTGGGGAGAATCCGTCCGCGCGCCGTCCGGTTCCCGGGAGCCCCGCAACTATGCCTGTCCGCGGGCCGGGCGTCGAGCCGGGCGCGTCGGCGCGATCGAGCTTTGCCGTCCGGCAACCGGCCCGCCGCACCGGCGGAAGGGGACGGCGGCAGGCGGGGCAGGGGCGCGGCGGAGCGTCAGCCTTCGACGTCGAACGGGCGGGTATCCGGGGCGCCATCGGCGGCGAGCTGGATCTTTTCCACCCGCAGCTCGGCGCGCTTCAGCAACGCCTCGCAATGCCGGCGCAGCACGGCGCCGCGCTCGTAGATGGCAATCGACTCTTCCAGGGGCACCGCGCCCCGCTCCAGCCGGTCGACGATCTGTTCCAGTTCGGAAAGCGCCGCCTCGAAGCTCAGTCCGCTCACATCGGCGGCGTCCGGCGACGTCTGTCCGGCCTTGCCCGTCATGGCTGTTTCTCTCCGGTGATTGATCCAGCCGGACAGTCGGGGCCGGCGGCCGCGACGTCAAGTCCTTACCGCACCGCGGCAGGCTTGCCGGGGGTGCCGAGGCGGCCCGGCCGGGCTAGGATGGCGGGCGAAGCGGCGGCTGATGCCGGAGGCCCGGCGGACGGACCTCCCCGGGGGCCGTCGGGCAGCGGGGGGCTCATCTGCCTCCGGGGACAGGAAAAATCCGCGCGGCAGGCGCGGGCACGGTGCCGGGATCTCCGGCATCAGCCGGCCACAGGGCGGGAGCACGGCATGTCGAATGTCTCCCTCGGCGAGCGGATCCGCCGCCGGGTCTTTCACGGGGTTACGCTGATGACCCGGGCCGTCACCCTCGGGGTGCGCGGGCTGGCGCTGGATGCCGACGGCCGGGTGTTTCTGGTGCGCCACACCTACATGTCCGGCTGGCATCTGCCCGGCGGCGCTGTCGATCGCGGCGAGACGGCCGCGGCGGCCCTGGTGCGCGAGCTCACCGAGGAAGGCAATCTCGTGCCGGCGGGAGAGCCGGTGCTGGTCGGCCTGTTCCTCAACCGCTTTCTCGCCAGCCGGGACCATGTGGCGCTCTATCGCCTGCCGGTGCACCAGACTGCGCCGCGCCCGCCGGACCGCGAGATTGCCGAAAGCGGCTTCTTCTCCCTCGATGCGCTGCCGGAGGGCACCACGCCGGCCACCCGGCGCCGGCTGGACGAGTTCCGCCGCGGTGCCCCGCCGGCCGCCGACTGGTGAGGCCCGGGCTGATCGTGAGCCCGGGGACGGACTTATCCACAGGCCGGCGCCCGTCTGCTTTCGCCCCTTCCCATCGCCCCGGCGATTTGCTAGAGGATGCGCGCCCGCGGTTGGCTCAGGTCTTCCGCGATCCCGGCACCGATGCGGTGGTGGCGGAACTGGTAGACGCGCAGCGTTGAGGTCGCTGTGGGGCAACCCGTGGAAGTTCGAGTCTTCTCCACCGCACCATCGGCCCGCTCCTCCGCCGGAGCCGGTCAGAGCTGACGACCCGCTCGCAAGAGGTCGTGGTTCCTCCAGAACAAACCGTTCCGCTTCAGAATGATCTGCGCGGCACCCGGATTTTGGGCTGATGTCCTCCGTCTGCTGCCGTGCGCCGGTCCGGCTTGGCCGTCGCGCGGCCTAAGCGTGTCCGGACACGCCCACCGGTTCGGCCGCAACGCCTTTTCTCCCCCCGGAAAAGAGAAAGGCGGCCTCCCGCGGGACGCCGCCGTTTTCTTTACTCGCTGACCGGTTCCTCGTCGGCCGGTCTGGCGCGGGTGTCGTCGTCTTCGGGCTCGCTTTCGGCCGTTTCCGCCTCGGTTTCCCCGGCCATCCCGGCGGCGACCACGGCCAGCGCAGGGGCGAGCGGGTCGCCCTCGGCCTCCGGCCCGTCGTCCTCGGGCAGGTCTTCGGGATCGGCGGGGGTCTCGTGGGGCACCACGTCCACGGAGGTGTGGAGGGTGTGGGTGCCGGCGCCGACGATCACGCCATCCACCGGGGCCACATCGGCATAGTCGCGGCCGATGCCGAGCACGACATGATCGGTGTTTTCCACCAGCGCATTGGTGGGGTCGAGACCGATCCAGCCATCTTCCGGGCCGCACCACACCCGCACCCAGGCATGGGTGGCATCCGCCCCCACCAGCCGCGGCTGGCCGGGCGGCGGCACGGTGCGCAGGAAGCCGCTGACATAGGAGGCCGGCAGGCCGATGCCCCGGAGGCCCGCGATCATCACGTGGGCGAAATCCTGGCACACGCCCTTCTTCAGCCGGAAGGCCTCGCGCGCCGGGGTCGAGACGTCGGTGGCGGTTGAATCGTAGGTGAAATCCTTGTGGATGCGCCGCATCAGCTCGATGGCGCCGGCCAGAATCGGCCGGTGGGCCGGGAAGCTCTCGGCCACATAGGCGGTGATATCGGCGGATTCCACGATGTGGCGGCTGGCGAAGAGCTGGTGCACGGGAGAATCCGCGCCCAGATGCTCGTCGGCAAAGGCCAGCTCGCGCACGATTTCCCAATCCGGCGTGCGCTCGGGATCGGGCAGCTCGGGCTCGGTCACCTCCACGCTCAGACGGCCGGTCACCACCAGCCGGTCGTGGGGGGTGTCGTGGGTGATCCAGGTGATGGAGTTGCCGAAGAAGTCGGTGCCGTCATGGCGGTCGGAGGGCACCGGCTCCACTTCGATCTCGGCGGACAGCACCGTCACCCCGGGCCGGTTGACCGGCAGCATGCGCACGACATGGCGGGCCAGCGGCACCTGGGAGGCGTAGTCGTAGGCCGTCACCTGCACGATGTCATAGCGCATCAGCGGCGCGCGCGGTGGGTTCACCGGCGCCTCGGGCGTGTCGACAGCGGCGGCCGGCGGGGCAGTGCCCCCATCCTCGGGGGCGGCGGGAGCGCGAAACTGGATCATCCGAGAATCTCCGCGGTCGGCCGGTCCTTCGGGGTGAAGTAGCGCAGCGAGATCTCGTTGGAGAGCTGATACAGCCGGTTTTCAATGGACTGGATCATTTCCGGCGTCATGTCGCCCGGCTCGGCGGTGCGCAGCTCCGTGCCCAGTCGCGACGAGATCTTTTCTGCCATGGTCAGTCGGCCACCGGTGCCCGAGCCCGGCAGGCTGCCGAGGATCGAATCGAGCCGGTCGAGCTGGAAGGCGGCCGAGCGCGGGTTGTTGCCGTCCAGCAGCACCAGATCCACCACCGGCGCCCGCGCGGCAATCATGGCATAGCGCGAGCGGTAGGTGAGCTGGCTGTCGGCCAGTTCCAGCAGCACGTCCAGCGCGCTCGCCGGCGCCTCGATGCCGCCGAAGCCGCGGATATAGCGACACATCCACACCGAGCGCTCGATGCGGCGGCCGAGTTCCTGGAAGCGCCAGCCGGTCAGCCGGTTCATGTTTTCCTGGGTCAGGCCGGCAAAGGCGGACAGCAGCCGCAGCGCCTGGTTCGACCGGTCAAGGGCGTCGGCGGCGGTCGCCATCGCGGGAGCCGGGGTGGATAGCAGGGCGGCAAGGTCGGTCAGCGCCCGCCAGGCATCCGGCGACAGCCGGTCGCGGATGACGGAGCCGGCCATCTTGGCGCTGTTGACGATGGAGAGCGGCGAGCCGAACAGGTCCTGCCGCGACAGGATGGCCAGCAGGCTCGGCGGCTTGCCCCGGGTGGTGGGCGGTGGCATGGCGCCGACCGAGGTGAGCAAAGTGCGCAGCCGGCTGATGGCCGGCGCGGTCTCGGGATCGCTTTCCGCCTGGCGGGCCGCCAGCGCCCGGGCCACGCGCACGGTGGCTTCCGCCCGCTCGATATAGCGTGCCATCCAGAACAGGTTGTCGGCCGCCCGGCTGGGCAGGGAGCCGGTGACGCGGCGGATCTGGATCCGGTCCGGCGAGGGCAGCAGCGAGGTCTCGTGCACCGGCTCGGTGGAGGTGACCCATGCGTCGGCGGAACGGCCACCGCTCTGCATGGTCACGGCGCGGGCATCCACCCGCTCCGACACCCGGCAGAAGCCGCCAGGCATCACCGACCAGCCATCGGCGGTGGCGGTGAGGAACAGGCGCAGGATGAAGGGCCGCGGCTCCAGCCGGCCATTGGACCACACCGGCATGGTGGAGAGCCGCACCACTTCCTGTCCGACAAAATCCACGCCGCGGCGGCGGATCGCCGCCACCAGCCGGGCCTTCTTTTCCGCCGACAGCTCGCCGCCGATCACCGGGCCATCATCCAGCACGCCGGGCACCCGGGGCCCGAAGGCCGGGGCGATCACCATGGTGTCGAGATTGGCCAGCACGATCTCGCGTTCGCGCGGCTGGCCGCACCACCAGGTGGCGATGTTGGGCAGAAGCGGCGTGTCGCCCTGGATATGGCGGCCGAGCTGGGGCCAGAAGGCCTGCAGCACCCGGCCTTCCGCCAGACCGGAGCCGATGGCGTTGGCAATCGTTACCGCCCCCGAGCGCACCGCCTGCAGCAGGCCGGGCACGCCGAGGCGGGAGGAGATGTTGAGCTCCAGCGGATCAGTAAAATCGGAATCGAGCCGGCGCAGCAGCACATTCATCCGCCGGAGGCCGGAGACGGTGCGCAGCATCAGCTCGTCGCCCTGCAGCGTCAGGTCCTCGCCCTCGACAAGCTGGAAGCCGAGATAGCGCGCCAGCAGGGAATGCTCGAAATAGGTCTCGTTCAGCGGGCCCGGGCTGAGCAGGCCCACCCGGGTCTCCTCCGAGCGGTTGAGGGCGGCCAGCCCGTCGCGCAGGGTGCGGAAGAAATCCGCCAGCCGCTCCACATTCATGGAGCGGTACATGTCGGTGAGGGAGCGGGCCAGCGCGATGCGGTTTTCCAGCGCGTAGCCCATGCCGGAGGGGGCCTGGGTGCGGTCGCCCAGCACCCACCAGCGGCCATCGGGACCGCGGCCGACATCGACGGCATAGATGCGCAGGAAGCGCCCGCCCGGCGGGGTGACCCCCACCAGCGGCCGCAGATAATCCGGGTTGCCGGCAATCGCCGCCGCCGGCAGGGCGCCATCGGAGACCAGATGGCCGGGGCCATAGGAGTCCGCCAGCACGGCTTCCACCAGATCGGCGCGCTGCACCACGCCGGCCACCAGCTCGCGCCATTCGTCCTGGGCGATGATGAGCGGCACATGGGCCAGCGGCCACGGGCGCTCGCCGCCATTCGGGTCGTCATAGACCCGGTAGAACACGCCGGAATCCCGCAGCTGCCGGTCGGCGCTCTCGAAGCGGTGGCGCACGCCGCCGGGGCCGAGATCGCCCAGAAGCTGGGTCAGCGCTTCCCAATGGGGGCGGACCGTGCCCGCCTCGTCCATCATCTCGTCAAACACGCCGGGGAGCGGGCTGTAGCCGGCAAGAAGGGTTTCCAGCCCCCGCTGGTCCGTCTTCTTCGGCAGGTCTCGGGCCGCGGCCATGGGCATCGTCCTGTCGTCGGTCACGCGCGGGGGCGCCACGCGCCGGTCCCCGCACAGAAGAGGGAGCCTCCAGCAAGGGAGGCTTCGTGCCCGCCGCGCTCCGGCTCCCCCGAACCGGGTCGTGATGGGGGGCCAGTGGGCGTGATCCCGACCGTCCGGTCAAGATGGCACGCGGGCCCATGCACGACTCATCCTAGCCGGCTTTTGTCCCGCGTGGCAGGGGCGAGCGGTCTGGCGGGCCAGACAATATATTCTGATGCCAGCGCTTCTCGCCGGCGCGGCCTTTCGGCAACAGGGGTCCCCGGAGATGGAAACACTCCCGTTGCCGCGGCCGGCCGGCATTTGCCGGCGGCCTCAGCGCGGGGCCGCCAGCCGGTCCAGCACCGGCCGGAGGGCGTCGATCAGCCCGGCGGGAACGGCGGAGCGGGCGTCCGCGGCCGGGGCCTCGAACTCGGTGATTTCAAGCCCGATCACCTCATGACGGGCCAGCGCCGTGCAGGCTGCCTTGAGGTCGGCAAGGCTCAGGCCGTGGGGCACCTGATATTCGGTGGTCACGAGGCCGGGCTCCATCACGTCGCAGTCGAGATGGATGTGCACCGGCCGGCCGGCGATGGCCGCCGTCAGCCGCTCCGCCAGATCCGGGCCGACGGGGACGAGGGTGACGTCGCCCTGCTCGATGCGTGCCTGTTCCGGCGGGTCGAGATCCCGGGCGCCGACAAGGATGAGGTTCGCCAGCGTGAAGCCGTCGCCAAGGCCGGTATCCCATTCCCCGGCCGCACCGGTGATGACCATGCCGCCGAGATAAGCGGGGTCGGCGGGATCGCGGCCGCGGGGAACGTTGATGTCGCCATGGGCGTCGAACCAGACGAGGGCGGCGTCGGGATGCTGGCGGGCGATCACCGGCAGGGTGGCGATGCTGGCGGCGCACCGGCCCATGGTCAGGATCAGCGGCTCTCCCGCGGCAACCGGACCGGCCAGCGCGGTGGCGAGCTCCGACAGCGCCGGGGTGGCGGCCGCAAGCTGGGTTACCCAGCCGCCGGCCAGCACCGGGGCAGGCGTGCCGATGATCTGAGGCGACAGCGACCGGGCCTCGCCGATGGCGGTGCCTAGGGCGACGGCCCCGGCCATGCCGCGGGGATTCCGGTCGCTGGCCGGGCCGGCATAAATGAGAAGGGCCATGGGCTCGGGTCCTCCGGAGTGAGGGCCCCGGACACCGGGTCCGGAGCGGGGATCAGCGCGGACGATCGGCCGGTCGCGGGCCGGGGGCAAGAAACCGCCGCGTGCTGCCGGCAAAGAAAAAGGGGGGCCGGAGCCCCCCTTCGGGTATCGCATCTGCCTGCTGGCCGGTCTCATGCCAGCCGCACGAAGTGCTGACCGCACCGTGCGTCTGAAGGGCAGCGGATTTCTCATAGGTGCCAATGGCATGAGAAATCCGCATCGGAATATCAGAGGATCCTTTTCAAGGCCCTCTGGTATCACCAGATATTGGCGGGACGGCGCAGGTCGAGGGTCGCCGGGAATTCGTGGTTGCGCTCTTCCGGGGCGATCCAGACCTTGCCCGGGGTGTGGCCGATGGACTCGAAGCGGGCCAGACGCCGCGCCTCGGCCTCATAGGCATTGACCGGGAAGGTCTCGTAGTTGCGGCCGCCCGGATGGGCGACATGGTAGACGCAGCCGCCCAGCGACCGGGAGCTCCAGGTGTCGACGATGTCGAACACCAGCGGCGTGTGCACCGGGATGGTCGGGTGCAGGCCCGAGGCCGGCTGCCAGGCCTTGTAGCGCACGCCGGCCACGAACTCGCCATTGCGACCCGTGGGCACGAGGGGCACCCGGCGGCCGTTGCAGGTGACGATGTGGCGGTTCTTCTGGAACCCTTCCACCTTCACCTGCAGGCGCTCCACCGAGGAATCCACGAAGCGGACGGTGCCGCCGATGGCGCCCTCTTCACCCAGCACATGCCACGGCTCCAGGGCCTGACGGATTTCCATCTGCACGCCCTGGGCCTCGATCTGGCCGTAGAACGGGAAGCGGAACTCGTACTGGGCCTCGAACCACAGGTCGTCGAAGGCATAGCCGGCCTGACGCAGATCGTTGAGGACGGACTTGAAGTCCTCCTTGGCGAAATGCGGCAGCATGAACTTGTCGGCCAGATCCGTGCCCCAGCGGGCGAACGGACCATCCTGCGGCTCGCGCCACAGCCACGCGATGATGGCGCGCAGCAGCAGCTGCTGGGCAAGGCTCATGCGCCAGTCCGGCGGCATCTCGAAGGAGCGGAACTCCACGAGACCCAGCCGGCCCGTCGGACCATCAGGCGAATAGAGCTTGTCGATGCAGATTTCCGAGCGGTGGGTGTTGCCGGAAACGTCAACGAGCAGATTGCGGAACAGCCGGTCCACCAGCCACGGCAGGGGGGCATAGCCCTGACCCGGCAGCGGCACCTGGGCCATGGCGATTTCGAGTTCGTACAGCCCGTCATGCCTGGCCTCGTCGATGCGCGGCGCCTGGGACGTCGGACCGATGAACAGGCCGGAGAACATGTAGGACAGCGACGGATGACGCTGCCAGTAGAGCACCAGGCTCTTCAGAAGGTCCGGCCGGCGCAGGAACGGGCTGTCATTCGGCGTCGAGCCGCCCACGACCACATGGTTGCCGCCACCGGTGCCGGTGTGGCGTCCGTCGATCATGAACTTCTCGGTGCCGAGCCGCGACAGGCGCGCCTCTTCATAGAGTTCCTTGGTGGTGTGGACGCACTCGTCCCACGTCGCCGCCGGGTGCACGTTCACCTCGATCACGCCCGGGTCCGGGGTGACCTTGATGACGTTGACGCGCGGGTCGAACGGCGGCGCATAGCCTTCGATGTGCACCGGCAGGCCGGTTTCTTCCGCCGTCACCTCGATGGCGGTGAGGAGGTCGAGATAGTCCTCCAGCCACGCCACCGGCGGCATGAACACGCACAGCTTGCCGTCGCGCGGCTCGATGGACAGCGCCGTGCGCACGCTGGCGCCATAGGTCAGGCGCTGCTGCACCTCGGGACGGCG
This sequence comes from Segnochrobactraceae bacterium EtOH-i3, assembly GCA_050689115.1. Taxonomy (GTDB): domain Bacteria; phylum Pseudomonadota; class Alphaproteobacteria; order Rhizobiales; family Segnochrobactraceae; genus JBBSSF01. The sequence goes on from JBOGCN010000010.1 coordinate 107,071, forward strand.
GGCGTCCACGCCGGTGCGCTCATAGGCCTGGGCCATGTCGTCGGGATCCGGCAGGGGATCCCGGTCGATCAGCGGATCGGCCTCGTGGATGTAGGGGTAGGCGGCCGGGGCGATCCACGGCAGGGAGTTCAGCGGCAGGCGATAGCCCACCGGGCTGTCACCGGGGACGAGGAACAGCTTGCCGCGGCGGAAGCTCCACTTCTCCGACACCCAGCCCGTGCCGGCGACCGCGTTCCAGTGCTGCACCGGCAGCACATAGCCCGACGGCGTCGTCAGCCCGCGTTCGAACACCTTGGCCATGCGGGCGCGGTCCTCGGCATTCTCCAGCTTGGAGTCGAGGGCGTCCACATTGGTCGGCAGATCCTGCTCCTTGAGGATCCACTGGGCCGGATCCTCATAGGCGGGCTCGGCATAGTGCGGTCCGAAGCCCATGCGCTCGGCAATGCCTTCGGTCAGCACCCGGGCATCATCGATGGTGGCCGGCTTCACCGGGCGTTCCCGGGCGATCAGTGCCGGGTTGCGCCAGATCGGCTTGCCGTCCTTGCGCCAGTAGAGGGCAAAGGCCCAGCGCGGCAGGCTTTCGCCCGGGTACCACTTGCCCTGGCCATAATGGAACAGGGCGCCGGGGGCGAAGCGGTCCTGCAGTCGGCGGGTCAGCTCGTCGGCGCGCCAGCGCTTGGTCGGGCCGACGGCGGCGGTGTTCCACTCGGCCGACTGATAATCGTCGATGGAGACGAAGGTCGGCTCGCCGCCCATGGTCAGGCGCACGTCCTGACGCTGGAGGTCGGTGTCGACCACCTTGCCGAGCTCATAGAGGGACTGCCACGACTCGTCGGAGAAGGGCCACGTCACCCGCGGGCGCTCGGCAATGCGCTGGATGTGCATGTCGAAGGCGAAGGTGACTTCGGCCTTGTCGGACATGCCGACGATCGGCGCCGCCGAGCGATAATGCGGCGTGGCGCAGAGCGGCAGGTGGCCTTCGCCGGTCAGGAGACCCGAGGTCGGGTCGAGACCGATCCAGCCGGCGCCCGGCAGATAGACCTCGCACCAGGCGTGCAGGTCGGTGAAGTCGACATCGGTGCCCGACGGGCCGTCCAGCGCCTTCAGGTCATGGCGCAGCTGGATCAGGTAGCCGGAGACGAAGCGGGCGGCAAAGCCCATATGCCGCAGGGTTTCCACCAGCAGCCAGCCGGTGTCGCGGCAGGAGCCCGAGCACAGCGTCAGCGTCTCGTCCGGCGTCTGGGTGCCGGGCTCCATGCGGATCAGATATTTGACCTCATGCTGGAGCCGGGCGTTCAGGTCGACCAGCATGTTGACGGTGTTGGTCGGGCCCTTGGGAACCGTTTCCAGGAAGGCCGCCATCTTCGCCGTCATCGGCTCGGCCGGTGTCATGTAGGCGGCCAGATCCGGCTTCAGCTCCGGCGCATACTCGAACGGATAATTTTCGGCATAGGCTTCGACGAAGAAGTCGAACGGATTGTAGACAGCCATCTCGGCCAGAAGATCGACCTCGATCTTGAATTCGGTCGTCTTCTCCGGAAACACGAACCGGGCGAGCCAGTTGCCGAAGGCATCCTGCTGCCAGTTCACGAAGTGGTTCTCGGGCGTCACCTTCAGCGAGTAGCTCGGAACCTTGGTCCGGCAGTGCGGCGCCGGACGAAGGCGGATGAGCTGCGGACCGAGGTTGACCTCCCGATCATATTTATAGTGCGTGACATGCGTCAGGCTGGTGAGAATAGCCATCTCTTGTCCGTTCTGCCCCGATATGTCCTGTCCGCCGGAGGAGGGGGAGCGGATCGGTTCGCGCCCCGGGCTCTGTCGGCGGAAGCCCCGTCTGTCAGGTTAGCCCCCGGCCCACTGCCTGAAAAGGGGGCATGCCCAAAGCTCAATCGCCGCACCCGGGACGGGTGGGGTCGTCCGGACCGGCGGGCCCCCGGAAAAGGCGCCCGCCAGACGGGAAAATCACTGGATGAGATCGCCGCCATTGGCGATCGGCGTGCCCATGGGCATGAACCGGTCGCTTTCCTTGTCGAGAGCCCACAGCGTGCCGTTGGCGATGTCGAACCAGGCGCCGTGCAGGGCGATGCGGCCCTTCTTTTCCAGGGCGGAAATGCACGGGAAGGTGCGCAGATTGTCGATGGACTGGCGGATGGCCGCCCGCTCCAGCGCGGTCTGGGGATCGGATTCGGGATCGCTGTGGCTGGATTCCAGGCGCCTGGCGGCGGGTTCCAGCAGGGTGATCCACTTGCCGATGAAGTCGCCGGGCGACAGCGGCTCGGCGCCTTCATGATTGCGGAAGGCATTGATGCCGCCACAGCGGCCATGCCCCATGATGACGATGTGCTTTACCTTGAGGCCCATCACCGCGAATTCCAGTGCGGCCGAGGTGCCGTGATATTCGCCGTCCGGCGCATAGGGCGGCACGAGATTGGCGACGTTGCGCAGCACGAACATCTCGCCCGGGCCGGCATCGAAGATGATCTCGGGGGCGACGCGGGAGTCGCAGCAGCCGATCAGGAGGATTTCCGGCTTCTGGCCGGCCTCGGCGAGCTTGCTATAACGCTCGCTCTGCTCGGCCAGCCGGCCGGCGCGGAAGGCGTCGTAACCGGACAGAAGACGCTGCGGAAGGACGGACATGGCTCTTGCTGCCTCCAGCTGGTCGGGCGCGGATCCGGGGACGCCTGCCCGCCGGTCCCCCCGGCCGGGTCGTCCCTGATCCGCTCCCGGATGCAAGACCGGCGCCGCCGCACGGCAAGCCGGTCCGGGAAGTGCGGGGTGCCGGTGTCCGGCCCCCCGCGGGTGCGTCACGGGCAGGGGCTGCCGGTGCGCCGGTAGAGAAGGTCGATCTCCTTGAGGAGATCGGCCGGAAGCACGAGATCGGCCGCCGCCAGATCGGTTTCCAGCTGGGCCACGCTGGTCGCGCCCAGAATCACCGAGGTGGTGAACGGCCGGGAGGCCGCAAAGGCGATGGCCATCTGGGCCGGATCGAGCCCGGCCTGACGGGCGAGCGCGACATAGGCGTCGATGATGTCCGCCGCGCCTGGCTCCTCATAGCGCTGGAGCCTGTCGAACAGCTTCTTGCGGCTGCCCTCCGGCAGCGCGCCGCCGGAATATTTGCCGGTCAGATAGCCCTGTCCGAGGGCGGAATAGGCGAGCAGGCCCACGCCTTCCCGCTTCGTCACCTCGGCCAGCGCCACATCATAGGTCCGGTTGACGAGATTATAGGCATTCTGGATCGAGACGATCCGCGGCAGACCGGCGCGGCGCGACGCCTCCAGCCACTTCATGACACCCCAGGCGCTCTCGTTGGAGACCCCGAGGAAGCGGATGTTGCCCTTCTCCACATGGGTGGAGAGATAGCCAAGGGTATCGTCGATGGCCGTCTCGTCGATGGCATCCTCGGGGGTGACCCAGATCGTCGGGTTGGAGCCGAAGCCGGTGACGTTCCGGTCGGGCCAGTGGACCTGATAGAGGTCGATCACGTCGGTGCCGAGCCGGCGCAGGCTCTTCTCCACGGCCTCGTCGACCTGATCCTTCGTCAGCCGGCATTCCCGGCCGCCATCGCGGAACCAGGTGCGGTCGCTGCGGCCGCAGATCTTGGTGGCGATCAGCACGTCGTCCCGGTCGCCGCGGGCCTTCAGCCACGAGCCGATGATTTCCTCGGTGCGGCCCTGGGTCTCCGCCTTGGGGGCGATGGGGTAGAGTTCGGCGGCGTCGATCAGGTTGATGCCGGCGGCGACGGCCCGGTCGAGCTGGGCGTGGCCTTCGGCCTCCGTGTTCTGCTCGCCGAAGGTCATGGTGCCGAGCGTGAACACGCCGACCTGAAGGCCGGTGTGGCCAAGCGGTCTTGTCTGCATGGGGAGATCTTCCCGTCTGGCGCGCGCGAAGGGGGAAGGGCGCGCGGGCGCAACAGGGAACAGCCGGGCCGCGCACAAATCAACCCCGTTGTGCCGTCTGCGCCGTCGGCAGCCGCACGCGACCGCGGAGCCGGGCCGGCCTGCTCCGGACCGCGCCCGCAATGCCGTCGCCGCGTCCGGCCTGTCCCAGGCAATGCTGTCGCCCGCACCGCCCGGCCCGGGGGAATGATCTTCCGGCCGGGGGCCGGAATCCCGCACGGACAGGGCTTTTCGCACCCGCGAGAGAAGCGTAAGCAGGGATGACCTTTTTTTTCTGGCAGGCGCGCGGGTGGCCTCCTTCCCCGCTGGCGCCCGGTCTTCCCCCCCTCTCCGGTCCTCCCCCCGAGTGCGGCGCCCATGCAAGATCTTCTCGATACCGTCCTGCCGGTGTTCGGCCTGCTCATTCTCGGCTGGCTCGGCGGCAAAACGCGCTATCTGCCTCAGCGGGTGGGCGACGGGCTGACGGATTATGTGTTTCAGGTCGCGGTGCCCGTGCTCATCATCGACACGCTGGCGCGCGCCGAGCTGCCGCCGGTGAACCCGTGGGGCTACTGGGTCGCCTATTTTGTCGGCGCGGGGCTGACCTGGCTCGCCGGTGGTCTCGGCGCGTTCTATTTCTTCCGCCGCTCGAAGCAGGAAGCCTCGATGATCGGCTTCACCTGCTCCCAGTCCAACACCGTCTTCATCGGCGTGCCGCTGATTCTGAGGGCCTATGGCAGCGAGGGGGCGATCCCGCTGTTCCTGCTGCTGGCCATCCACCTGCCGCTGATGATGGGAGTGGCGACGCTGCTTCTGGAAAGCGGGGCGACGAACGAGGGCGGCAATGCGTGGATGCGGCTGGCCAAGGTCGGCCGGGTGATTCTCACCCATCCGATTGTCGTCGGCCTCGTCATCGGCCTGGTGCTGCAGCTGTCCGGCCTCCACCCGACCGGGCTGCCGGAAACCCTGATGAAGCAGATTTCGGCCACCGCCTCGCCCTGCGCCCTCATCGCCATGGGGCTGGCGCTGGCCCGGCACGGCTTCTTTCAGGATTTCACCGCGGCGCTGGGGATTTCCGTCCTGAAACTCATCGTGCACCCCTTTCTCGTCTGGGTGCTGGCCTTCCATGTGCTGTCCATGCCGCCGGCCTGGGCCGGGGTGGCGACCCTCTTTGCCGCGCTGCCCTCGGGCATCAACGGCTATCTGATCGCCAGCCGCTACGGCGTCGGCGTCAAGACCATCTCGTCCTCGGTGGCGCTGTCGACGGGGCTGGCGATCTTCAGCGTCACCCTGTGGCTGATGGTGCTGGGGGTGGGGAAATAGGGGAGGGCTTTCCCCTCACTTCTTCCCGAACACCGAGAGCAGCCGCACCACCACCCAGACCGGGATGACCACGGCGGCGCCGATCAGCACGTCGCGCAGCAGGCCGTCGATGGCGGAAAAGCCGAAGTGCCAGATGCGGCTGATGCTGTCGCGCACCCAGCCGACCAGATCCCACGGGGACAGATCGAGGGCGGACAGCACCATGCCCACCACCAGCGACAGCACCAGAAGCTGGAGAAAGGTGCGGCCGGGCGAACCGCCGATAAGACGCGAGGGCAGATCGGACACGCGGAAAGCCTCCTCCGGGCGCGACAGACGGACGGGGCCGGCCGGATCGGGATCCGGCCGGCAGATCCTCAATGTGGGGTCGGCGCGGCCGGCTGTCCATTGCCGGCAGCCGGCGCCGTGGCCTTTGCCGGCGTCGCCTTCACGCTCGCGGGCTGCGGCGCATCCCTGGCGGCGGCCGCCCTGTCATAGACCGCGGTGTCGCCGGGGGTGTTGATGTAGCACTCCGGCACCGTCACCGGCGTGCCCGAGGCCAGAAGCTCGCCCACCGTCACCAGCCGGTAGCCCTTCGCCCTGAGACCGGCGACGATTGCCGGCACGGCCTCTGCCGTGTGGTCGCCATGGCCGTTGGCGTGCATGACGACGATGGAGCCCGGCTTCACCTGGGACACCACCCGGCTGGTCAGCGCCTTGGCGCTGGTGCCGCCGGGATCGCCGGACACCACATCCCACTGGATGACGACAGCGCCGGCGTCGTTGGCCGCCTTCAGGCTCTCCGCCGAGCACGAGCCATAGGGGAAACGGTAAAGCCGCGGCCCCGGATTTTCCACATGGGCGGTGGCGGCGGGGCACATGCCGGCCGTCGCCGTGCGGTTGGCGGCAAGCACGGCTTCGGTGGCGAGCAGGTCCGTTTGCAGCCGGGTCGCATCGACGCCGTGCATGTTGGCGTGGCCGTAGGAATGATTGCCGAGCTCGAAGCGCGGATCGGCGGCCATCTGGGCGGCGCGCTCGGGATGGGTCTGCAGCCAGTGGCCGGTGGGGAAGAAGGTCGCCGGGGCGTCGGCGGCCCTGAGCGCGTCGATGACGGCGCCGTCATAGCCCGCAATCTGGCCGGTGGTTTCGCAGAGATCGAAGGTCAGCGCGACGATCTTCTCGCCATTGGCTGGCGTCACCCGGCGCACCACGCCGGCCGCCGGCGTGCCGGTCACCGGGGCGGTGGCGGCGGCAGGCTGGGGCGGAAAGCGGCGCTCGGCCGGGGTGATGCGGCGGCTGTCGCGCTCGCCCGGGTGAACGGTCAGGGTCTCGGGGGCCCAGCACGCCGCCGGCGGCGCGGCCAGCGCCGGCAGGGACAGGAGAAGCGGGGCGGCAAGCAGGGCAGAACGGAGCAGGGCAGGGCGGGGGAAAACGCGGGCGGACATGGTCTCTCCCGGCCGCGGGGGCGCGGCCGTCAGGTCGGCAGGGCCTTTCCGAGGGCGCCGCGATTGCAGCGGATTCGCGGCGGCGCCTCAGGATCGGTGGGCGGGGAAGAATTTTCCTTCTGCGGCCGCAATCTGCCGGCGGATGGAATGAGATTGCCGATTGGTCCCGGGGATCACGGCAATGAAATTCTCATTCTGCCAGCGCCGGAGCATTTCATGCCCCGACTTTGCGGGGCGCAGCGGGCATCCTCTGGACAACAAAGGTTCTCCGGTCGGCGGTGTCTGGCACCGACGATCCCCAGCCCGGGATAATTCCGCGATGAAGCGTTTCCTTCTTGCCGGCCTTCTGGCCGCCGGCCTCGTCTCCGTCCCGGCGCTGGCCGCGGATGCCCCGTCCTCCATCCTCAATGTCTCCTACGACATCTCGCGCGAGCTTTATGCCGACGTGAATGCGGCCTTTGCCAAGAAGCAGGAGGCCGTCGGCGAAAAGCCGGTCGAGGTGAAGCAGTCCCATGGCGGCTCGTCCCGTCAGGCCCGCGCCATCCTGGAAGGTCTGGAGGCCGATGTCGTCACCTTCAATCAGGTGACCGATGTCGACGTGCTGGCCAAGAACGAGCTGGTGGCCAAGGACTGGCAGCAGAAGTTCCCCAACAGCGCCTCGCCCTATTATTCCTTCCCGTCCTTCCTGGTGCGCGCCGGCAACCCCAAGGGCATCAAGGACTGGGGCGATCTGGCTCGCGACGATGTGGCCGTGATCTTCCCGAACCCGAAGACCTCCGGCAACGCCCGCTACACCTATCTGGGTGCCAAGGCGTGGGCCGAGAAGGAGTACAAGGGCGACGAGGCCAAGGTCACCGAATATCTGACCAAGCTGTTCGGCAATGTCCCGGTGTTCGACACCGGCGGCCGCGCTGCCACCACCACCTTCGTGGAGCGCGAGACCGGCGACGTGCTGATCACCTTCGAGGCCGAGACCACCGCCATCCGCAAGCAGTATGGCACCGACAAGTTCGAGGCGGTCACGCCGTCGATCTCGGTGCTGGGCGAGTTCCCGGTGGCGGTTGTCGACAAGGTTGTGGACAAGCGCGGCTCGCGCAAGGTCGCGACCGAATATCTGGAGTTCCTCTACTCCCCGGACGGGCAGGAGATCCTTGCGCAGCACGGCAATCGCGTGCATGACGCCGCGGTGATCGAGAAGCACAAGGCGGAGTTCCCGCCGGTGGAGCTGGTGACCGTGGATGCGGCCTTCGGCGGCTGGGACAAGGTCGGCAAGACCGAATTCCAGAGCGGCGGCCCCCTCGACAAGCTGCTCGCCGGGCGCTGAGCCCCGTTCCGCGCCGGCCCTCCCGCCGGAGCGGCCCCCTTTTTCCGGACCCGTCAGCGGGCGTCGTGGATCACGGCGCCCGTCGACGCGTTCCGATGCCGGAGGTTCCAGGTGGCGCCTCCGGTTGTCCGATGCGGAGTTCCCCTGCGCCCGGAGCATCCTGTCGCTTCCCGGGGTCGAGAGGAAATCCGCTGTTCTTCAGGAGCGCGGTGCGGTCGGTTCCGCGCGTGCCTCGCATGATGCCGGAGGCCGGTGATGAAACGTCGTGTGCTGCCGGGCTTCGGCCTCACCATCGGGCTCACGCTCTTCTATCTCGGCATCATCATCCTGCTGCCGCTGGGGGCGCTTTTGGCCAAGGCCGCGGCCATGCCGGTGGATGAATTCCTCGCGGTCGCCTTCGGGCCCCGGGCGCTGGCCGCCTATCGGGTCACCATCCTGTCGGCTCTGGGGGCCACCGTGTTCAATGCGGTGTTCGGGCTGGCGCTCGCCTGGGCACTGGTGCGCTACGAGTTCCCCGGCCGTCGCCTGCTCGATTCTCTGGTCGATGTGCCCTTTGCCCTGCCGACGGCGGTGGCCGGCATCGCGCTGACGGCGCTGTTTGCGAAAAATGGCTGGTTCGGCGCCCCCCTGCAGGCCATCGGGGTGACGGTGGTCTACACGCCCCTCGGCATCCTCATCGCCATGGCCTTCACCAGCCTGCCCTTCGTGGTGCGCACGGTGCAGCCGGTGCTGCAGGATCTCGACCGCGAGGTGGAGGAGGCCGCGGCGACGCTTGGGGCCGGCGACGGGGTGTCCTTCCGCCGGGTGATCCTGCCGACCCTGACGCCGGCGCTGCTCGCCGGCCTGTCGCTGGGCTTTGCCCGGTCGCTGGGCGAGTTTGGCGCCGTCATCTTCATTGCCGGCAACCAGCCGATGCGGACGGAAATCATGGCACTGCTCACCTTCATCAAGCTGGAGGAGTTCGATTATCCGGCCGCGGCGGCGATCGCCTCGATGATGCTGGTGTTCGCCTTCCTCACCCTTCTCCTCACCAACGCCCTGCAGGCGTGGCAGATGCGCCATCATGGCGGCTGACGCGCCGCGGATCGGAGGACTTTCCATGCGTGGCAGACGGATCGGGGATGGCGCGGTCGCCCGGCGGATGATTCTGGGCTTCGTGCTGGTGCTGTCGCTCCTCGTGCTGGTGGCGCCGATCGCGGTGATTCTCGTGCACGCCTTTTCGGCCGGCATCCCCACTTTCCTCAGCGAGCTGGCCCGGCCGGATACCGTGAAGGCCATGCAGCTGACGGTCATCGTCGCCCTCATCGTGGTGCCGGTGAACACCGTGTTCGGGCTGGTGGCGGCGTGGGCGCTGGGCAAGTTCCGCTTTCCCGGCCGGCGCTTCCTCATCGCGCTCATGGAAGTGCCGTTCTCGGTCTCGCCGGTGGTGGCCGGTGTCGCCTATCTCTTCGTCTATGGCGCCCGCGGCCTCTTTGGCGAATTCCTCAGCGATCACGACATCAAGATCATGTTCGCCCTGCCGGGCATCGTGCTGGCCAGCCTGTTCGTCACCGCGCCGCTGGTGGCGCGGGAAGTGCTGTCGCTGATGGAAAGCCAGGGCAACGACACCGAAGAAGCCGCCCTGTCCCTCGGCGCCTCCGGCCTCACGACCTTCTTCCGGGTGACACTGCCCAATATCCGCTGGGCGCTGATCTTCGGCGTGGTGCTCTGCAACGCCCGGGTAATGGGCGAATTCGGCGCCGTCTCGGTGGTCTCGGGCAATATTCGCGGCGAAACCAACACGCTCCCCTTGCAGATCGAGCTGCTCTACCATGATTACAACGCCGTCGGCGCCTTCGCGGCGGCCTCGGTGCTGACGGGCCTCGCCCTCGTGACCCTTGTGGTGAAATATCTCATCGACCGGGCCGGCAAGGCCGCCGGGGTCGAGCTCTCCGCCCGCACCGGACACTGAGTCCGGGGCGGGTCTGCTCCCATCACCGGGACGTGACTCCGGCGAGTGCGTTCGTGATCGGAACATGCACGCGCGGATCGTAAGCCCGTGGCCATTAGAGACGTTTTCCGCCATGGACAGCCGGAAGGTGTGGGCTCACCTTCGCCGGCAGGATTGGTGACGGGAGAACGGCGATGGTTCCTGCAACACGGACCGGCTTTGCCGGCGGGCGGATGATGATGGGGCTGGCGGCCCTGCTGCTGATGGCCGGCGGCATGACGCTGGCGACGCCCCAGACGGCGGAAGCCGTAGTCTACTGCAAGACGGTAGGCGTGCCCAAGGGCTGCGTCGCGCGGCCGGTGGCGCCGGCTGCCCGTGCGGTCGTCTATTGCACGCGTCCGGGCTATCCCGTCGGCTGCGTCGGGCGCCCTGCTGCCCGCGCGGCGGTTTATTGCACCCGTCCGGGTTACCCTGTCGGCTGTGTTCCGGGTGCCGGAGCGCGGGGCCCGGGGGTGGCACCGGCCAATCTGGGCGGCCCCGTCAACCGGATCGGTGTCCGCTGATGTCCGCCCGGTCCCGGCAGTCCGGAGTGTTCCCGACGATGACGCGCTTCTTTTCCGCGCTTGGCCTTGTCGTGCTCGCCGCCAGCCCGGCGCTGGCCGATCAGGCGGCCGCCGGCAAATGTGCCGCCGGTCTCGCCCCCGATGCCAAGGCGATCTACACCGCTGCTGCGCCGCAGTTCGCGGCGAGCACCGATCCGCGCGGCCTGCTGAAGGACACCACCCGTAGCCTTATCACGGCCGGCACCGTGTCCATGGGCAACGCCCGTTCGGCGGCGGAAGCGGCCGCGGCGTGCCTGAAGCTCCTCAAGTGAGCCGGCAAATCCGGGGGCCCGGACCGGGCCCCCGGTGCGCCGACCGACCGGGTCGGGTGCAAATCGTGCGGCAGGGGGCTTGAACACCCCCAGCCGATTTGCTACACGCCCCTCGCACCCCGGGAAACCGACGGTGCTCCGGTGCCCATGCGGTGGTGGCGGAACTGGTAGACGCGCAGCGTTGAGGTCGCTGTGGGGCAACCCGTGGAAGTTCGAGTCTTCTTCACCGCACCACCGTCTTTCTGAAGGATCGGACTGCCATCTGATCCTCCCCCGGTCCGGGGACGCGGACATGAAGACAGGCTCCGCTCATGCGCGGGGCCGTTTTTGTTTTTCCCGGCCGGATTTTTGTTTTTCCTCCCGACGACAAGTGAGACGCGCCATGGCCGCTGTCGAAACCCGGACCGTTCAGCCCGACGAGGCGGGGATGCGGCTGGATCGCTGGTTCAAGACCCATTTTCCGGGTCTGGGCTTTGGCGATCTGCAGAAGCTCGTCCGCACCGGACAGGTGCGCGTCGATGGTGGCCGGGTGAAGACCTCCACCCGGGTCGAGCCCGGGCAGGTGGTGCGCGTGCCGCCGCTGGCGGTGCATGCCGGCGAGAATCCGCCGGATCCGGCGCTGCCGCGGGTGAAATCCGAGAGCCGCGAGGCCGAGGACCGCGCCTTCCTTGATTCGATCACCCTCTACAAGGACGCCCAGGTGATGGTGCTGAACAAGCCCCATGGTCTGGCCGTGCAGGGGGGCTCGGGCCTCACGCGCCATGTCGATGGCCTGCTGGAGTGCTACCGCGATTCCAAGGGCCAGAAGCCGCGCCTCGTCCACCGCATCGACCGCGACACCTCGGGCATCCTCGTGGTCGCCCGCACCCGGCTGGCGGCCTCCAAGCTGGCCGAATCCTTCCGCGCCCGTCAGACCAAGAAGGTCTACTGGGCTCTGGTGGCCGGCGTGCCGAAGCCGCGGCAGGGCCGCGTCTCCACCTTCCTCGCCCGCGGCGAGGGCGATGGCCCCGAGGGCGAGCGCATGCGCATTGCCCGCCATGGCGAGGAGGATGCCTCCCACGCCCTGACCTTTTATGCCGTCATCGACCAGGCCGGACAGAAGCTGTCGTGGCTGTCCATGCGGCCGGTCACCGGGCGCACCCATCAGCTCCGCGCCCACGCCGCCCATATCGGCCATCCGATCGTCGGCGACCCCAAATATTTCGACATTTTGAACTGGGAGCTGCCCGGAGGCATCCAGAACAAACTCCATCTTCACGCCCGCCGCATCATCATCCCCCATCCGGCGGGCGGAACCCTCGATGTTTCCGCGCCGCTGCCGCAGCACATGCAGCAGTCGTGGAACCTTCTGGGCTTTGATGCCTCGGTCTACGACCCCATCGAGGAGTCGCCTGACGAATGACCGGACCGGCCCCGCACCGCGCCTCGTGGCGTGATTCGCTGGGCGTCTATCTCCAGCGGCGGGTGCTGGTGATGGCGCTTCTGGGCTTCTCCTCGGGGCTGCCGCTGCAACTGACAGCGGCCACCCTGCAGGCGTGGCTCACCGAATCCGGGGTCTCGGTCCAGTCGATCGGCCTCTTCGGCCTCGTCGGCATCGCCTATGGCTGGAAATTCGTGTGGTCGCCGGCCGTCGATGGCATCGCCATCCCCGGGCTGTCGCGGCTCATCGGCCACCGGCGCGCGTGGATGGTACTGGTGCAGCTGCTGCTCGCCGGCGCCATCATGTCGCTCGGCATCTTCGATCCGGTGTCGGCGCCGTGGCTGGTGGCGGCGATTGCCGTGGTGGTCGCCTTCCTCTCGGCGACCCAGGACATCGTCGTCGATGCCTTCCGCGTCGAATCCCTGCCCGAGGACGAGCAGGCGGCGGCCTCCGCCCTGTTCATCGCCGCCTATCGCACGGCCATGCTGGTGTCGTTCACCGGCACCGTCAGCCTCGTCACCGCCGTGCAGGCCTCCGGCGTGCCGATGAACGAGGCGTGGCATATCGGCTATCTGTTTTCCGGCGGTCTGGTCGCCATCGGCCTCCTCGGTGCCCTGCTGGCCCGGGAGGACTGGGCCGTGCACCGGGCCCGTCTGGCCGAGCCGCTGGGCCCGCGCCTGAAGGCGGCCGTGGTCGATCCGTTCCGCGACTTCATCCAGAAGGATGCGTGGTTCCTCATTCTGGTGTTCGTCGTCACCTTCAAGCTCGGCGACGCCTTCACCTCGGAACTGCGGACCAATTTCTATCTCACCATGGGCTTCGAGAAGGCGGCCTACAGCCAGATTCTCTGGCCGTTCGGCTTCTTCGGCACCCTCATCGGCGGCTTTGCCGGCGGGGCGCTGGCCGCCCGTCTCGGACTGTGGAAGGCGCTGTGGATCGCCGGCCTCGCCCAGATGCTGACCAATCTCGTCTTCCTCTGGCCGACGCTGGTGCTGCCGGGGCTGACCGAGGAGATCGGCGTGATGATCGCCGGCCGGCCGCAGCTGACGCTGGATGCGCTGGCCACCGGCGGCTGGGCCGGCTTCCATGCGACCGCGACGCTGGCCGGCGCCATCGTGGTGGAGAATTTCGCCTCCGGCGTCGGCGGCATCATCTTCATCGCCTATCTGTCGAAGCTGTGCGGCAACCGCGCCTTCACGGCGACGCAATATGCGCTGCTGTCGTCGCTGGCCGGTCAGGCCCGGGTGATGCTGTCGGCGCCGGCCGGCTTCGTGGTGGCGGCCTGGGGCTGGGTCGCCTTCTATGTCATCGGCACCGTGCTGGCCCTGCCGGGCCTCGCGCTGCTCTGGTATCTCTGGCGCCGGGATGAACGGCAGGAGCCGCTGAAGGGCTGATCTCCGTCAAGGGGCCTGGCCGGTGCAGAGATTGCCGCGGGATATGAAAAGGGCCGGTCCGGAGATCCCGGGCCGGCCCTTTTTCTGTCTGTGCCCGGCAGGGGAGGGGATCTGCCCGGGGGGAAGGCGTGCCCGTCAGGCGGGCGCGCCAGAGATCACCGGGACTTCAGATCACTGGGCCTGAGCCGGGGCGTCCGTCGCGGCCGGGGCCGGCGCTGCCCCCGGGCCGCCCGGGCCCATGCCGCCGCCGCAGGGGCCGCGACCCTGCCCCTGACCGGGGCCACCCATGCCCATCATGCACGGGCCCTTGCCCGGGCCACCGGGACGACCCATGCCCATGCCCATGCCGGGTCCGCGGCCGGGGCCACGATCGGCGGTGATGGTGTCGAGCAGCGGCTTCACCGCCTCGGCGCACGACTGGGTGCTGTCCTCGTCGGCACACTTGATGACGATACGGCCGCGGCCGGGGCCTTCAAACACGAACACCGCGCCCTTGGTCTCGGGCAGCGTCAGCTCGGCCGGCGGCGGGGGCATCATGCCCGGGCGGTGCATGCCCATGCCCGGGCCACCCGGGCGGCCCATGCCCTGTCCCATCCCCGGGCCCATGCCGGGGCGGCCGGGACGCATCGGGCGCATGCCCGGGGTCGCCTCGTCGGCTGGGCCGGCATCCGGCGCCACCTCAATGGTGACCGCCTCGGACTCATCGGGTGCAGGCGGGGTCTGGGCGATGGCAATGCCGCCGAAGGTGAAGAGCGCAGCGGCGCTGAGAAGAGCAAGACGGTTCATCGAGAGACCTCCTCGAATCAGGTCCGGAACGGAGCCGGTGGGGTCGAAAGGGAACCCGCGCGACACCGCTCTTCCGTCCGGAAGGGGGCGCGGGCAAGCTGTCAGGCGCTCGACACCCCTGAAACGACGGGGCGGTCTGCTCCCTACGGTTCCAATTGGCCCCGATCTTCTGCCCCGATCGGCAGGTGCGGCATCGCGGCGGTCTCGCGGGTGTCGAGAGGATGCGGGGCCGCATTGGTTCCTGGCCCGTGTGCGGCTAGCTTCAGGAAGGAGAACAGGCGGCGGCCGAGCCGCCGGACGCGGGGGAGGCATTCCCCGGGGAGACAGTCCGGCCGGTCCGCCCATGGCGAGGAGGAGACCGTCCCGTGTCCGCATCGACGATGGCCGTTCTGGCCCGGCTGAAGGCGCATGCCGAAACCCTTGCCGGCACCCGCATTGGCGATCTGTTCGCGGCCGATCCCGAGCGATTCGCCGGGCTCTCCGTCTCTCTCGACGACATGCTGGTCGATCCGTCCCGCTCGCTGACGACGGCCCACACCTGGTCGCTGCTGGCGGAGCTCGCCGAGGCGGCGGATCTGGCGGGCTGGCGGGAGAAGATGTTCTCGGGCGTCGCCATCAACGCGACCGAGGGCCGGGCGGTGCTGCATACGGCCCTGCGCAACTTCTCCGGCTTGCCGGTGATGGTCGACGGCGCTGACGTGATGCCCGACGTGTTCGCCGTGCTGGACGCAATGAAGGTCTTCGTCGACGGCGTGCGCGGCGGCGCCATCGTCGCGGCCGACGGCAAGCCTTTCACCGACGTGGTCAATATCGGCATTGGCGGCTCGGATCTGGGCCCGGCGATGGCCACCATCGCGCTGTCGCCCTACCGGGGCGGCGGTCCGCGCGTGCACTATGTGTCGAATGTCGATGGCGCGCACATCGCCGACACGCTGGCCGATCTCGATCCGGCCCGCACCCTGGTACTGGTCGCCTCCAAGACCTTCACCACCCTGGAGACGATGACCAACGCCCAGAGCGCCCGGGCGTGGATCGTGGCGGCCCTCGGCGAGGAAGCCGTCACGCCCCATTTCGCCGCCATCTCCACGGCGCTGGAGCGCTGCGCCGCCTTTGGTATCGCCCCGGACCGGATCTTCGGCTTCTGGGACTGGGTGGGCGGGCGCTATTCCGTGTGGTCGGCGATCGGCCTGTCGGTGGCGCTCTCGATCGGATTCGACAATTTCCGCGCCTTCCTTGAAGGCGGCCACGAGATGGACGTGCATTTCCGCACGGCGCCGCTTCTCAAGAACATTCCCGTCGTGCTGGCCCTGCTCGGCATCTGGCACCGCGACGTGCTCGGCTATGCCACCCATGCCGTGCTGCCCTATGACCAGCGCCTCAGCCGCTTTGCCGCCCACCTGCAGCAGCTCGACATGGAATCGAACGGCAAGCGGGTGACCCGCGACGGCGATCCCGTCGACATGCCCACGGGGCCAGTGGTGTGGGGCGAGCCCGGCACCAATGGCCAGCACGCCTTCTTCCAGCTGATTCATCAGGGCACCGATCCCGTGCCGGCGGATTTCCTGATTGCGGCGGTGCCCCACGAGGCGCTGGGCGATCATCACGCCAAGCTGATCGCCAACTGCCTCGCCCAGGGCGAGGCGCTGATGGTCGGCAAGGGCGAGGCGGAGGTGCGGGCGGAAGCCGCCAGGAAGGGGATGGCGGCGGCGGCGATCGATGCGCTCGCCCCGCACAAGGTGTTCCCCGGCGACCGTCCGTCGACGACCATTGCCTATCGCACCCTCGACCCCCGCACCCTCGGGCGCCTGCTGGCGGCCTATGAGCACAAGGTGTTCGTGCAGGGAATCATCTGGGAGATCAACCCGTTCGACCAGTGGGGGGTGGAGCTGGGCAAGGAGCTGGCCACAGCCCTCCTGCCGGCCGTGGAGGGCAAGGCGCCGGCAAAGGCCAGTGCATCGACGGCGGGCATCCTCGCTCATCTGAGGGCGCTGGCGGGTGCCTGAGCGAAGATGTGGAAAGGGGGCTGGAAATCGTCATCGTCCCTGATAGAATCATTGCGTCGCGACAAAATCTGTTGCGGCGCAGAGCGCCCCGGAAGATTTGCCGGGTTCGCTTCGAAACCGGCCAGAAACCGCTAAAATCGCGCGGATCGGGGTTGACTCCCCGGGAACCAGTGAGTAGGTTCCGGCCACTTCGCGGCAGGCGGTAAGCCAATTCCGTGCGGGGCGCCAATGCCCTGTCACCCCAGATGGCTTAGACGCTGCCGGAATCACATGGGTGTTTTGAGGCTGATAGCATGATCGCGGGCCGCCGGGCTCGTGATCCTCTGGCGGTCCAGGCGCTTCCCCTTGTCTCTGACAATGGGTCTGCGCCCGTTCGCTTGTGTGCGAATGTGTGCGCGGAGAGCGCGCACGGGATAACCGGATGAAAGACGGGACGGAACGATGCCGACGATCAACCAGCTGATCCGCAAGCCGCGGAAGGATCCGCCGCAGCGCAACAAGGTTCCGGCCATGGAAGCTTGCCCGCAGAAGCGGGGTGTCTGCACCCGGGTCTATACGACCACTCCGAAGAAGCCGAACTCGGCTCTTCGTAAGGTGGCCAAGGTCCGACTGACCAATGGCTTCGAAGTGATCGGCTATATCCCGGGTGAGGGACATAACCTTCAGGAGCACTCCGTGGTCATGATCCGCGGCGGCCGCGTGAAGGACCTTCCGGGCGTGCGTTATCACATTCTGCGCGGCGTGCTCGACACCCAGGGTGTCAAGGACCGCAAGCAGCGCCGTTCGAAGTACGGCGCCAAGCGGCCGAAGTGAGTTTTCGCGCAGTAGCAAATTTCCAGACGGAGAGGACGAGGCATGTCCCGCCGCCACAGCGCTGAAAAGCGCGAGATCCTTCCGGATCCCAAGTTCGGTGATGTCATCGTCACGAAGTTCATGAACTCCGTGATGTACGAGGGCAAGAAGTCGGTCGCCGAGGCGATCGTCTACGGTGCCTTCGACGTGGTGAAGGCGAAGAGCCGGCAGGAGCCGATCGAGCTGTTCCACCAGGCGCTCGGCAACGTGATGCCGTCCGTCGAGGTTCGCTCCCGGCGCGTCGGTGGTGCGACCTACCAGGTTCCGGTCGAGGTTCGGACGGAACGCCGGCAGGCTCTCGCCATCCGCTGGCTTATCTCGGCGGCCCGTGGCCGCAACGAGAAGACCATGGTGGAGCGTCTGTCGGGCGAGCTGCTCGACGCCGCCAACAACCGTGGCGTCGCCGTGAAGAAGCGCGAAGACACGCACCGCATGGCGGAAGCGAACCGCGCCTTCTCGCATTATCGCTGGTAATCCCGGTAGACCCCGGAAAAAGGAGCGACCGTCATGGCCCGCACCCATCCCATCGAGGACTACCGCAACTTCGGCATCATGGCCCACATTGATGCCGGCAAGACGACGACGACCGAGCGTATCCTTTTCTACTCCGGCAAGTCCCACAAGCTGGGCGAAGTGCATGATGGCGCTGCCACCATGGACTGGATGGAGCAGGAGCAGGAGCGCGGCATCACCATCACGTCGGCTGCCACCACCACCCAGTGGAATGGCAAGCGGCTGAACATCATCGACACCCCCGGGCACGTGGACTTCACGATTGAAGTCGAGCGTTCGCTGCGTGTGCTCGACGGTGCGGTGTGCGTTCTCGACTCCAACCAGGGCGTCGAGCCGCAGACCGAGACGGTGTGGCGTCAGGGCGACAAGTATCGCGTTCCGCGCATTGTCTTCTGCAACAAGATGGACAAGACCGGCGCGAACTTCTTTCAGTGCCTGGATGACATCAAGGTTCGCCTCGGTGCCCGTCCGGTCGCCATCCAGCTGCCGATCGGCGCTGAAAGCGACTTCAAGGGCCTGATCGACCTGGTTCGCATGGTTGGCGTGGTCTGGTCCGACGAGGACAAGGGCGCCAAGTTCACCGAGATCGCGATCCCTGACGACCTGCTGGAGCAGGCCGAGGAGTATCGGGCTGCCCTCATCGAGGCGGCTGTCGAGCTCGATGACGATGTGATGGCTGCTTTCTTCGAGGGCAACGAGCCCTCCGAAGAGATCCTGAAGGGCCTGATCCGCAAGGCTGTCATCACCGGTGCCTTCTATCCGGTGCTGTGCGGCTCTGCCTTCAAGAACAAGGGCGTGCAGACGCTCCTGGACGCGGTGGTGGACTATCTCCCCTCGCCGGTCGACGTTCCCCCGATCAAGGGCATCGACGTCAAGACCGAGACGGAGACCGTTCGTCACTCGACCGATGGTGAGCCGCTTGCGATGCTCGCCTTCAAGATCATGGACGATCCCTTCGTGGGCTCGCTCACCTTCTGCCGCATCTATTCGGGTGTGGTGGAAGCTGGCACGACCCTCCTCAACTCCCCGCGGGAGAAGAAGGAGCGGGTTGGCCGCATGCTGCTGATGCACGCGAACTCGCGTGAGGACATCAAGGAGGCTCACGCCGGCGATATCATCGCGCTGGCCGGCCTCAAGGAGACCCGGACGGGCGACACCCTCTGCGATCAGGCTAACCCCGTGATCCTGGAGAAGATGGAGTTCCCGGATCCGGTCATCGAGATCGCCGTCGAGCCGAAGACGAAGACCGATCAGGAAAAGATGGCTGTCGCCCTCTACAAGCTGGCGGCAGAAGATCCGTCCTTCCGGGTGTCGACCGACCAGGAATCTGGTCAGACGATCCTGAAGGGCATGGGCGAGCTTCATCTCGACATCAAGGTCGACATCCTGAAGCGGACCTACAAGGTGGACGTGAACGTGGGCGCCCCGCAGGTTGCCTATCGCGAAACGATCACCAAGCGCGTCGAGGTGGACTACACCCACAAGAAGCAGACCGGTGGTACCGGTCAGTTTGCCCGGGTGAAGTTCGTCGTCGAGCCGAACGAGGTGGGCAAGGGCTTCCAGTTCGAGTCCAAGATCATCGGCGGTTCGGTGCCCAAGGAATATATCCCGGGCGTCGAGAAGGGCCTGAACTCGGTCATCGGTTCTGGCGTGGTCGCGGGCTTCCCCGTGGTCGACGTCAAGGTCGAGCTGATCGACGGTGCCTACCACGAGGTCGACTCTTCGGCCCTCGCCTTCGAAATCGCGTCGCGGGCTGCTTTCCGTGAGGCGCTGCAGAAGGCTGCTCCGGTTCTCCTGGAGCCGATCATGAAGGTCGAGATCACCAGCCCCGAGGACTATCTCGGTTCGGTGATCGGCGACGTGAATTCTCGGCGCGGGCAGATCCAGGGCACCGATACGCGCGGCAACGCGCAGATCGTCAACGCCTTCGTGCCGCTGGCGAACATGTTCGGTTATGTGAATTCCCTGCGCTCCATGAGCCAGGGTCGGGCGAGCTACTCGATGCAGTTCGACCACTACGAGCAGGTTCCCACCGCGGTGGCCCAGGAGGTTCAGGCGAAGTTCGCCTGAACTTGACCGACGCAAGTTTTGATTTTTTCGATCGACGGAGTCCACGCCGATGGCGAAGGAAAAG
>JBOGCN010000011.1:0-126003 GCA_050689115.1 Segnochrobactraceae bacterium EtOH-i3
CAGCGCACGAGGATGTTGCGGAAGGACCAGGGCTCGTTGACGTCCAGATCCTCCGGGAACAGGCCCGGGCGGTTATCGAGCGGGGTCCAGTCGGTGTAGTAGCCCTTCACCGGGCCCAGATAGGGCAGCTGGACTTCCAGGCAGCGGCGATAGTCGAGCTCGTCGGCCTCCACGATGCCGCGGTCCGGATTTTCCAGCGCCCACACCATGCCGGCCAGCACCGCCGAGGACACCTGCAGGCCGGTGGCGTTCTGATAGGGCGCCAGCTCCCGGGCTTCCTCGATGGTCAGCTGGGAGCCGAACCAGTAGGCGTTCTTCTCGTGACCATAGAGAAGCACGCCCAGCTCGTCGGCGCCGTCGACGATCTCGGTCTCGTCGAGAATCTTCCACTCGCCCTGGAAGCGGCCATTGGCGCCGAACATCTCGTGCAGCGACAGCACCGCGTCGTTGCAGGGATGATAGGCATAATGACAGGTCGGCCGGTAGACGACCTCCTCGCCCTCGCGCACCGTCAGATAGTCGGCAATCGAGATGGCCTCGTTATGGGTAACGAGGAAGCCATATTGCTCGCCCGGCGTCGGACACCAGGAGCGCACCCGGGTGTTGGCGCCGGCCTGCATCAGATAGATCGCCGCGCCGCAGCCGCCTTCATGGGTGCGGCCGGTCTCGGGCATCCAGGTCTCGTGGGTGCCCCAGCCCAGCTCGGCCGGCTGCAGTCCTTCCGAGACGAAGCCTTCCACCGACCAGGTGTTGACGAAGACATTCATCGGCTTGGGATCGCGGGCGCGCTGGGTGTCGCGCTCGGCGATGTGGATGCCCTTCACGCCGAGATTGCGGGCAAGGCGCCCCCAGTCCTCCTTCGACGCGGGATGCTCGAAGGTGTGGCCGGTATCCCTGGCGAGGTTGATGAGGGCCTGCTTGACGAACCAGGACACCATGCCCGGATTGGCGCCACAGCAGGACACCGCCGTCAGCCCGCCCGGATTGCGCCGGCGCGCCTCAAGCACGGCCTCGCGCAGCATGTAGTTCGAGCGCTCGCCCGGCCCCTTGGTGTCGTCGAAATAGAACCCTTCCCAGGGCTCGGCCACGGTGTCGACATAGAGGCAGCCGAGCTCGCGGCACAGCTCCATCAGCGCGACCGAGGACACGTCCACCGTCAGGTTGATGCAGAAGCCGCGGCCACCGCCAAGGGTGAGGAGCGGCGTCAGCAGGGCGCGATAGTTCTCGGCGGTCACCGCCTCGTTGACGAAGCCCACGCCATGCTTGATGGCGAGCTCCTTATGGCTGGCATCCGGGTCGACCACCACGAAGCGTGCCTTGTCGTAGGTGAAATGGCGCTCGATCAGCGGCAGGGTACCGCGCCCGATCGAACCGAAACCGATCAACACGATGGGGCCGTCGATGTGGGCGTAGACGGGCCAGTCAGTCATTCTATCGACACTCCTCGACAGGTGAGTCCTTGAAAAAGGGGACAGGGAAAAGGTTCATGTCCGGGGCGTGCCGGCAAAGCGCCGGCCTTTCGCCCCAATGGTGTTTGACCGGAAGCACGTGACAGGTCAATGACGCGGCATGAAAAAGGCCGCTCCGTCAGTCCGACGGAACGGCCTTGACATCGGGTCGAACAGAAGAGGCGCGCCGTCAGGCGGCCTTGGGCAGGTCGGGCCGGCGCGGCTCGATCACCGGCCGGTCGGGGCCGATGAGGGAGGGCGCATCGGCAACCTGACCGATGGCAACCGGCTCGACGACCCGGACGCCGGTCGGCCGGATGCGGCCGCGGGCGCCCAGCAGATGGCCGGGCTGCAGCTCCAGCGCCAGAAAGCGCCGCCGCTCGGTCGGGCCGGGCATGGTCAGGCCGGCGGTGCGCGCGGCGGAGAAGCCGAAGCGCTCATAATATTCGGGATCGCCCACCAGGATGATGGCGTCGTGGCCAAGCTCGCGGGCGCGCGCAATGGCCAGCCGCATCAGCGCGGCACCGGTGCCGGCAGACTGGCGATCGGGATTGACGGCGAGCGGCCCGAGCAGCAGGGCCGGGCGGCCACCGGCCGAGATGTGCCACAGGCGGACGGTGCCGATGAGCACGCCCTCGGCGTCCTCGGCGGTCAGCGCCAGGCCCTCGGCGGGCAGACGCCCGTCACGGATGCGCGCAGACGCCTTCAGAAAGCGGGCCGGCCCGAACACGCGGTCGAGCAGCGCTTCCCGGGCAGCAACATCCGCCGGGAGTTCGTCCCTGAGAACCACCATCTTGGAAAACCCCTTCCGTCACTGAAGGGACGGGGTACGAGTGTTCAGCGAGAGGACCGTCTGGACCCCGCGCCGCCGCCGAATGCCTGCCATCGACTTCAGCCGACGTCAAGTATCCGCGCCCGGAAGTCCGCAACCACACGGATCTTCCGGGGGCTCCGGCGGTCTCCGGAGCGCGGCGCGCGAGGTGAACAGGGGCCGGGCGCTGGGCGTCCCGGCCGGAGAGGGCAGGCGGCGCGGGTTCGCGCCCGGTATAGACCAAGCGCACGAAGTGCTGACCGCACCTCGAGCGCTTGAAGCGCAGCAGAATTCTCATATGCCTCAAGGGTATGAGAATTCTGCATCGGCATACCAAAGGATCCTTTTCAAGGACCTCTGGTATCAGATCACGTAGCTGGCCAGCGGCGGGAAGCCGTTGAACGCCACCGCCGAATAGGTGGTGGTGTAGGCGCCGCAGCCTTCGATCAGCAGCTCGTCGCCGATCTCCAGGGTGATCGGCAGCGGGTAGGGGGTCTTCTCGTAGAGAACGTCCGCCGAGTCGCAGGTGGGACCCGCCAGGATCGCCGGCTCGGTGCGCGCGCCGTCATGGGGCGTGCGGATCGGGTAGCGGATGGACTCGTCCATGGTTTCGGCGAGACCGCCGAACTTGCCGATGTCGAGATAGACCCAGCGGGTCGGATCATCGTCGGACTTGCGGGAGATCAGGACCACTTCGGTCTTGATGATGCCCGCGTTGCCGACCATGCCACGGCCCGGCTCGATGATGGTCTCCGGGGTGCGGTTGCCGAAATGCCGGCGGATCGCCTCCAGGATCGAGTGGCCATAGGCCTCGGTGGACGGGATGTCCTTCAGATAACGGGTCGGGAACCCGCCGCCGAGGTTGACCATGCGCAGGTGGATGCCGCGCTCCGACAGGTCGCGGAAGATGCCCGCGGCCGACTTCAGCGCGCTGTCCCAGGCTTCGGTGTTGCCCTGCTGCGAGCCGACATGGAACGAGATGCCATAGGCATCGAGACCCAGACGGTGGGCGCCTTCCAGAACGCCGGCCGCCATTTCCGGCTCGCAGCCGAACTTGCGCGACAGCGGCCACTCGGCGCCGGCGCCGTCCGACAGGATGCGGCAGAACACCATGGAGCCCGGCGCGGCGCGGGCGACCTTGCCCACTTCCGCATCGCAGTCGACGGCGAAGAGACGGACGCCGAGCTGAAAAGCGCGGGCGACGTCGCGCTCCTTCTTGATCGTGTTGCCGAAGGAGATGCGCGACGGCGTGGCACCGGCGGCCAGCGCCATCTCGATTTCCTGCACCGAGGCGCAGTCAAAATTGGAGCCGAGATCGGCGAGCAGCGACAGGATCTGGGGATCCGGGTTCGCCTTCACGGCATAGAACACGCGGCTGTCCGGCAGCGCGCGGCGGAACTTCATGAAGTTCTCGCGCACGACATCGAGGTCGAGCACCAGGCACGGGCCCTCGGGACGTCGGGAGCGGAGGAATTCGCGGATACGGTCGGTCATGGGGGCCTCCCCGGAAGATCAGACGGTTGACCAACCGGACGCACGCCCCCGTCCGGCCGCGATGGAGACGGCCGTTCGATGACGATTGTCCGGCATCCCGAAATCCCGTCAGGGAATTTCGGACGCTTTCGGAAAAGCCGTCGGCCACAAGGCACCCCGGACCGGGCATCACGCGCCGGAAACAGGAGATGTCGTGCAGCCATCGCTTGGATCTGGGAGTTCCCGATCCGCACACCCGGCAAGAAGTAGTCGCCTCTTCAGTAACCCCGGCCTTTGGAGAGCCGGCAGAGACCAAAAAAGCCCTGCTACGTCGTTGCTTCAAGTCGCGTCCGCCGCTTGAGAAGCGGCTTAGACCCGGTTTTTCTCCGGTCACCGGTCGCCCTGGCGGGGGCTTCCCGCCGACCGGCACGCGACCACAGGCACGTGCGAAATTGGGCAAGCGGGGATTTAGGAAGAACCGACCCCCGATGCAAGGGGAAATCCCCGATCCGCCGATTTTTTTTGAGCCGACGGATTTCGCGGCACGCGCCTCTTGAGGGTCAACCCCATCGGGACAGGGACGGTTCCCGTTTGGCCGGGAAAGGATCGGGCCGGCGGGGCGCCGGTTCACTGCCGTCGTCACATGTCTGTATACGATCGACGGCAGCGGTGGGAGGCCGCATTGGTCTCCTCTAGGCTGAGCGCGGGGCCACGCGATTCGGGATCGTGCGGCCTCGCGGGAGCGCGTGACCTTGGGGGAGGGTTCTCATGACGGAAACGGCAGTCGGCGATGGCGGGATGGTGGTGGCGCCCCACAGCGCGGCGGCGCTGGCCGGTGCCGAGATCCTGAAGGCCGGCGGCAGCGCCGTCGACGCCATGATCGCGGCGGCGGCGGCCATTGCCGTCGTCTACCCCCACATGAACCATCTGGGCGGCGACGGCTTCTGGCTGATTGCCGAGCCCGGCGACCGGCCGCCGCGCTTCATCGACGCCTCCGGCCGGGCAGGCGCCCGGGCGACGCCGGCCTTCTATCGCGATCAGGAACACGACACGATTCCCCGCCGCGGGCCGCTGGCGGCCCTCACGGCCGCAGGCGCGGTCGCCGGCTGGGACCTCGCCCATCGCTTTGCCGCCTCCATTGGCGGTGGCCTGCCGCTTGGCGATCTGCTGGCGCCGGCCATCGGCTTTGCCCGGGACGGCATCCGCGTGACCCGTTCCCAGACCGCGCTGACGCGGGAGAAGTTCGACGAGCTCGCCGGCTGTCCGGGCTTTGCCGCCACCTTCCTGACGGATGGCAAGGCGCCGGAGACCGGCAGCCGGTTGGCCTTTCCGCGGCTCGCCGACACCCTGGACCATCTCGCCCGCACCGGCCTCGGCGATTTCTATCGCGGCGATGTCGGCGCCGAGATTGCGGCCGATCTGGAACGCATCGGCAGCCCGGTGACGCGCGCCGATCTGGAGCGCACGGTGGCGGAGTTCCGTGCGCCGCTCTCCACCCGGCTGTCGGTGGGCACCGTCTACAACGCCCCGCCGCCGACCCAGGGGCTGGCGTCGCTGGTCATCCTCGGCCTGTTCGACCGGTTGAAGGTGGCGCGTGCCGAGGGCTTCGAGCATGTCCACGGCCTCGTGGAGGCGACCAAGCGGGCCTTCCTGCTGCGCGACCGGGTCGTCACCTGTCCTGACCGGCTGCCGGCGGATCCCCAGTCCTTCCTGTCCGGCCCGTGGCTCGATCGCGAGGTGGAGAAAATCGACCGCCGTCGCGCCGCGCCGTGGCCGGCGCCGCCCTCGGGCGGGGACACGATCTGGATGGGCGCCATCGACCGCAATGGCGTGGCGGTGTCCTATATCCAGTCGATCTTCTTCGAGTTCGGCTCCGGCTGCGTGCTGCCGGCGACCGGCGTGCTGTGGCAGAACCGCGGCGCCAGCTTCTCCCTCGATCCGAAGGCGCTGAACGTGCTGAAGCCCGGCGCGAAGCCCTTCCACACCCTCAATCCGGCGCTGGCCCGTCTCGATGATGGCCGGCTGATGGTCTATGGCACCATGGGCGGCGAGGGCCAGCCGCAGACCCAGGCCGCCGTGTTCACCCGGCATGTGCTGTTCCGCGAGGACCTGTGGAAGGCCATCGACGCGCCGCGCTGGCTGCTCGGCCGCACCTGGGGCGACGAGACCACGGCGCTGCGGCTGGAAAACCGCTTCGACCCCGGGGTGATCGACCGGCTCGATTCGGCCGGGCATCCGGTGATCGTGCTCGACGCGGGCTGGTCCGACACCATGGGCCACGCCGGGGCCATTACCCGCCGGGCCGACGGGCGGATGGAAGGCGCCCACGATCCCCGCGCCGACGGGGGTGCGGCGTTGGCCTGAGCATCCCTCCGGACGACAAAAAGCCGGCCCGGTTGCCCGGGCCGGCAATGAACGTCCGCATGTGTCCCGTGGGCCGTTTCCCCTGAAACGGCCCGGGATCAGCGGTGCGGCGAGGTGGCGTTGGCGATGAGGGCGCCGGAGGCCGCGCCGATGGCGCCGCCCACCACGGCACCGGTGCCGGTGCCGGTGGCGACCGCGCCCACGGTGGCGCCGGCCGCCGTGCCGATGCCGGCGCCGGTGGCGACCCGGCGCTCATGCTGGGTGCAGGCCGCCGAAAGAGCGGCAAGCGCGAT
The DNA here is from genome assembly GCA_050689115.1 of Segnochrobactraceae bacterium EtOH-i3. Taxonomy (GTDB): domain Bacteria; phylum Pseudomonadota; class Alphaproteobacteria; order Rhizobiales; family Segnochrobactraceae; genus JBBSSF01. The sequence continues at coordinate 6,390 of JBOGCN010000011.1, forward strand.
CACCGCGGCAATCGTGATCTGTCTCGAAGCCATGAGAATCCTCGCTTTCGGATAAGGGGGGCAGCCGTCCCTTGTGGGGGCGGCCGGTCGATCCGGTCCGGAGGCACCGCCGGCGGAGACCGCGGGCACCGCAGGATCGGACCCTGTCATCTGCAATCAGAGCATGCGGCGGTGCAGCCGGGTAGCCGGGGGCGTGTTGAAATCCCCCGGCCTCTCATGCCAGACGCACGAAGTGCCGACTGCACCGTGCGTCTGAAGAGTAGCGAATTTCTCATATGCGCCAAGGGCATGAGAAATTCGCATCGGAATACCAAAGAGACCTCTTCGAGGATCTTTGGTATCATGCCCGAAGGCCGATCAGCACTTCACCCAGACCGGGTTGCCATTGCGGTCGAACACCGGGCGGCCATGGCGGTCGCGGGCCTGGCAGGTGTTGTTCTTCTTCGGCGCGGTGGCCGAGGCGATCATGGCGCCGCCAGCCGCACCGATGGCGCCGCCCACCAGGGCGCCGCTACCGGTGCCGGTGGCAATCGCGCCCACGGTGGCGCCGGCGGCCGTGCCGATGCCGGCGCCCGTCGCCACGCGGCGCTGCTCCTGGGTGCAGGCGCCCGTCAGCGCGGCCAGCGCGATCACGGCAATCAGGATCTTCTTAGAACCGGTCCCCATCGGTTTCTCCTCAAGGTCTTGCAGAACGGATTGTCCCCGGCAGGCCTGCCGGAGGCGGACGCGGCGCGCGCCCCGCGCTCCCGGCCACAGCCGGCCGTCCCGAACCTTCCGGGAATCGACCGCCGCACCTGTGTCGGGCTCGACGTCACAACGCTTATCGCGCGCCTCTGGATCCCGGTCGAGTGTGTCTTCCTCAAGACCGTCCCCGTGAAAACACGCATGCCGCTCAGGATTGGCCGGCGGGTGTGGCCGGGCGGTCCCGGCCACTGTGGCGGAGGCGGATCAGCCCATCAGCCGGGTGACGAGGCGGGCGGTATAATCGACCATGGGGACCACCCGGGCATAGTTCAGCCGGGTGGGGCCGATGACGCCGACGGCGCCGATGATGCGCTGTTCCTTGTCGCGATAGGGCGAGACCACCAGCGACGAGCCGGACAGCGAAAACAGCTTGTTTTCCGAGCCGATGAAGATGCGCACGCCATCGCCGGTCTCTGTGAGGCCGAGCAGCTGGATCAGGTCGCGCTTGGCTTCCAGATCGTCGAACAGCAGGCGGATGCGGTCGAGATCATCCACGGCCCTGAGGTCGTCCAGCAGGTTGGACTGGCCGCGCACGATGAGGGTGCCCGGCCGGTCGGCGGTGGCGCCGGCCCAGGTGGCCAGCCCCGCCGCCACGATGCGGCCGGTGAGTTCGTCGAGTTCGGCCTGCTGGACGATCTGCAGCCGCCGGATCTCGTCGCGGGCTTCCGACAGGGTGCGGTTGCGGATGTGGGCGTTCAGATAGTTGCCGGCCTCGGTCAGGGCCGAGGAGGGCAGGCCCGGCGGCAGGTCGATCAGCCGGTTTTCCACCGTGCCATCCTCGCCGACCAGCACGACGAGGGCGCGCAGCGGCTCCAGCCGCACGAACTCGATGTGCTTCAGCCGCAGATCGGCCTTGTGGGTCAACACCACGCCGGCCCCGCGCGACAGGCCGGAGAGGAGCTGGCTCGCCTCCGTCAGCACGCCCTCGAAGGTGCGGCCGATGCCGCCCGAGCGCACCTGGGCGTCGATTTTCGCGCGTTCGTCGGTGGAGAGGTCGCCCACCTCCAGCATGGCATCGACGAAGAAGCGCAGCCCGCGTTCCGTCGGCAGCCGGCCGGCGGAGGTGTGGGGAGAGAAGATCAGGCCGAGGGCCTCCAGATCCGCCATCACGTTGCGGACCGAGGCCGGCGAGAGCTGCATCGGCAGCAGGCGCGACAGATTGCGCGAGCCGACGGGCTCGCCGGTGTCGAGATAGCCCTCGACAATCCGCCGGAAGATTTCGCGTGCCCGTTCGTCGAGGGCGACGAGCGGGGAGCCGGTGGCCCCGGTCCGCTCCGTCAGCAATCGATCCGCGGGATGGTCCGTGTGAGCGCGCCTGCGCATCGCATCCTCGCCCCGATGCCCGATTCCCCCATAATGGGCTTCCGTCGCCGCACTGCAAGATGTCCATCGGGCCGAGAGGGATGTGGAGCGCGAGACTTGCGCCGGCAGGGGCCCGCGACCTAAGGAAGAGCCGCTTAAGATTTTCCCGGCCGTGCGGCCGATGAACGATGAGGCCTTCCATGCGTCCTTCCAAGCGCGCGCCCGATGAACTGCGCACCGTGTCGCTCGAGCGCGGCTTCTCCCGGCACGCCGAGGGCTCCTGCCTCGTGAAGTTCGGCCACACCCATGTGCTGGTCACCGCCTCTCTCGACGAGCGGGTGCCGCCGTGGCTGCGCGGTGGCGGCCGCGGCTGGGTGACGGCGGAATATGGCATGCTGCCGCGCTCCACCCATGACCGCACCCGGCGCGAGGCGGCCGCCGGCAAGCAGTCCGGCCGCACCCAGGAAATCCAGCGCCTCATCGGCCGCTCGCTCCGGGCCGTGTGCGATCTTCAGGCCCTCGGCGAGCGCCAGATCACTCTCGACTGCGACGTGATCCAGGCCGATGGCGGCACCCGCACCGCCTCCATCACCGGTGCGTGGGTGGCCCTGCACGACTGCCTCGCCTGGATGAAGGCCCGCGACATGATCCGTCTGCCGGTGCTGAAGGATCACTGCGCCGCGATTTCCTGCGGCATCATCAAGGGCGAGCCGGTGCTGGACCTCGATTATGCCGAGGATTCCACCGCCGAGACCGACGCCAACTTCGTGATGACCGGCGCCGGTGGCCTGATCGAGATCCAGGGCACCGCCGAGGGCGCCCCCTTCAGCCGCGCCGAGCTGGACGCGCTGATGGACCTGGCCGCCAAGGGCGTCGGCGAGCTGGTGGCGCTGCAGAAGGCGACCGTCGGTGCGTGAGTTTCGGGAGGGCGGGGGCCTGACCGGCCCCCGCTGTCCATCCGTCACGTCAGCCAGATCAACTTAATATAACTCTTTGTAAATACGAATTTTACTTACATCTTTTGTTCTGGGGATTTCCATTTTTCAAATATCGGGGCAATAAGAAGAGTTAGTTCTGCGGCTTTTTGTTGGCAGAAGCCAGCCATTCGAGCGGCGATGTACGAACTGACATCCTCTCCACAATCATCATTTTCAGTAAAAATTTCTTGTTGAGCTAGGATTTTCCAGTGGCTTACGTTTTGGAGATTTCTCCCCAGGACGGCACTGGCAATTTTGTCCCGTAGAACTTGAGGCCCTGGACCAAGGTAGACAAAGGCATTTATTCCTTTTTCTTGTTTCTTTAATTCAAATAATATTAATCGACAAGATTTAGTCCAGCTCCCATCTCCCGTCCTGAAACCCGGCAAGTCGTCCCATTGTCTGCACGAAAAACGAATTATGTCGCGTTTATTTGGTTCTGAAGCTTCAAATTCGAACTTAGATCCAGGGTTGCTATTAATTCTATTGACTAGGGGCGGGATATTGTGGAGCAGGTCCTTGAATATGGCCCCCTGAATATCGGGGCGCCGTTCAATCAGAAATTCAAGTGCTTCCTTATGCTTGCTCCATATGACGGAGGCGATTTCATCAAGCTGTGGATCCGTCATGTGATGTCTCTTGAACATGTCGAGAAAGGCGTGGAACGTTACGTTTGCGAGGGGATCTGCGCTGATGCCCTCAATTTTTTCCAGTGCAGGAATGAGATTTGAATATCTGAGCGGAATCCAAGCATTATCATCTGGATCCTCACTATGGACGGTCAAAAATATATATATTTTATTCCAGTCCTTGAATTCATTATCTAGAATTTTCCTGTACCGAGAGAGCTGGTTTTCGCCTTGTTTGCTCTCAATTTTCAGCTCTACCGCGACAACTAGATTTTCGGTTGATATTTTTATAAGAATATCAATATTTTTATATTCTCGGAGTACAATGGCGTTCTCCAATGCCATCAGGTGAATTTTGAGGGGATGCAGGCCATGAATGTCACCCTCGAAAGCGTTCGCGCGGTGCGACTGGCGCAATGCCTCCATCAGGAGCGTGCGAAGGACAGCCGAACCATAGCCATGTGAACCAGATGGCTGAAGGAAGGTGGCTAGAAAATTCCCGAGGCGGATTTCGTTATGAACGATTCCAGTCGCTTCAAAAATGCAAAAGCGATTAAAATTATTTTGTATTTTAGAAAAATCACTATCATGTATGATTAAACTCTCAAGATGAGAAAATATAGTTTGAAATTTATCCGTCATGTCGAGCGCTTCTATTATGATGTTGATTCTTATTATTGGTTGTAATTTCTTGGTGCCAAGACAATCATTGAGATTTTCCGAAAATTGAAATGATGAATATTTTATAATGGGCTTGATCTTTTTGCAAGAATCAAGCCTTGCTCGTATCACCTCAGCCAGTTTTCCAGCCGGTGGATGGCTTCGCGCATGTCGTCCGGGGTGCCGGCGAAGGAGAAGCGGATGAAGCGGTGGCCGCGGGTGGTGTCGAAATCGGCTCCCGGGGTTGCGGCCACGCCGGCCTCGTCCAGCATGCGCCGGGCGAAGGTGGCGGAGTCGTTCGAGAGCCGGCTGATGTCGGCATAGATGTAGAAGGCGCCATCCGCCGGCGGCATGTCGGTGAAGCCCAGCCGCGGCAGCGCTTCCAGCAGCAGCGCCCGGTTTTCGGCATAGACGGCCTTCACGGCCTCTGCCTCGGCCACGCCATCGAAGGCGGCGACGGCGGCGCGCTGGGACAGCTCCGGCACGGAAATGAACAGGTTCTGGGCCAGCCGTTCCACCGGGCGCACCAGTCGCTCCGGCAGCACCGCCCAGCCCACCCGCCAGCCGGTCATGCAGAAATATTTCGAGAAGGAATTGATGATGATCACGTCATCATCATAGGCAAGTGCCGTTTCGGCCTGACCCTCATAGACGAGGCCGTGATAGATCTCGTCGGAAATGAACCACAGCCCCAGATCCCGCGCTGCCGCCGTCAGGGCCTTCAGGGCCTCGGGCTGGTAGATGGTGCCGGTGGGATTGTTGGGGCTGGCAATCAGCACGCCCTTCAGCGGCGCCTCCGCATGGGCCCGCGCCAGCATGTCCGGTGTCAGGGCATAGCGGGTGGAGGCGTCGGTCTCGATTTCCACCGGGATCAGGCCGAAGGCCTTCAGCATGTTGCGATAGGCGGGATAGCCTGGCGACGGCAGGGCGATGCGGTCGCCGACATCGAAGGCGGCGAGGAAGGCGAGGATGAAGGCGCCCGATGATCCCGTGGTGACCGCCACCCGGTCCGTCGGCACGGCCACGCCATAGGTGTCGTGATAATGCCGGGCGATACGGGCGCGCAGCTCCCTCAAGCCCAGCGCCTCGGTATAACCCAGCCGGCCGGAGGCAAGTGCGGCCTGGGCGGCGGCAATCACCGGCTGCGGTGCCGGCGCGCCGGGCTGGCCCACCTCCATCCGCACGATCGGGCGGCCGGCCTGCTCATGGGCGACCGCGCGGGTCATGACATCCATGGCGATGAAGGCATCGACGCGGGAACGGGCGGACGGGGCAGGGCGGGAGGACATCAGGCGGCTCCGGAAAGGCGCGCCTCGGGCTGGCAGGGCGCCAGACGGCAGGCACAAAGGGAATCGGCGTCCCTTGTGACCCGGGAGCCGGGCGGCGACAAGCGCCGTGTGACCGGTTCCGGCGGTGTTTTCCGACACGGATGAGTGGTGGAATGACACTTTTGTCCTGTTCCCGCCTTGATTGGCGGCTTGTGTCAGGGCAACGCTCGGACAGGGCCGGTTCCGATCCGGAACGGCCGCACCCCGTCCTGTTGCCCGCCGTCTGCCCGATGAGGGATCTGCCGATGAGACTTGCGCCCAAGACGACTGCCCGCCCCGCGTCCCCTGTTGCCGGCGCCTCCGCTCCGGCGGGCGCGTGGATGCGCCGGATCACCGGGGTTGTCGTCGGCACGGCAATGGCGCTGCAGATATCGCTGGTGCCGGCCAGCGCCCAGCAGCAGCGCGGCCGCAGCCTGCCGGTGGTGCGCGATGCCGAGACCGAGCAGCTGCTGCGTGATTATACCCGGCCGATCTTCAAGGTCGCCGGCATTCCTGCCGGCAGCACCGAGGTGGTGATCCTCGACCGCAGGGACTTCAATGCCTTCGTGGCCGATGGCCGGCGCATCTTCGTCAATTCCGGCGTGCTGATGGATTCCAGGACGCCGAACGAGGTCATCGGCGTTCTCGCCCATGAGACCGGCCATCTGGCCGGCGGCCATCTGCTGCGCCAGCGCGATGCCATCGCCCAGGCCCAGATCATCGCCGCCATCGGCATGCTTCTTGGCGCCGGCGCCATCGTCGGCGCGGCGGCTGCGGGCGGCGGCATTGGCCCGGGCGCGGCGGGGGCGGCCGGTGTGGGGCCGGGCATCGCCCAGCGCACGCTGCTCTCCTATCAGCGCGGCGAGGAGATGGCAGCCGATCAGGCAGCCGTCACCTATCTGAACAAGACCCAGCAGTCGGCCAAGGGCATGCTATCGACCTTCGAGCGCTTCGCCAACGAGCAGCTCATCGCCTCGCAATATGCCGACCCCTACGCCCAGAGCCATCCCATGGCGCGGGACCGCATCGCCCAGCTTGAGGTGCTGGCCGAGAAGAGCCCCTATTTCAACAAGACAGATGCGCCGGCCCTGCAGGCCCGCCACGACCTCGTGCGCGCCAAGCTCGACGCCTACACCAACAATCCGCGCTCGGTCGCCCAGCGTTATCCCGATTCCGATGCCAGCCTGCCCGCCCGCTATGCCCGGGCGATCGTCGCCGGACGTCTGGGGGATTCCGCCGGGGCCCAGCGCCAGTTTGCGGCCCTCACCAAGGCCCAGCCGGGCAACCCCTGGTTCTATGAGGCCGAAGGCGAGGCGCTGATTGCCGGCGGCCGGCCCAAGGAGGCGGTGGCGCCCCTGCGCAAGGCGGTGTCGCTGGCGCCGTGGTCGGGTCTCACCCGGGTGACCCTCGGCTATGCGCTGGTGGCCACCGGCGACCGCTCGCTGCTGCCCGAGGCGGTGCGCGAGCTGAACCGCGGTCTGGCCGACGAGCCCGACAACGGCCTCGGCTGGCGTCAGCTCGCCGTTGCCCAGGCCCAGCTCGGCAATGTGGCCGAAGCCGATCTGGCAACCGCCCGCGGGCTGCTGAGCGCCGGCGACATCGAGTCGGCGCGTAAATATGCGGCCCGCGCCCGGGACAATCTGCCGACGGGCTCGCCGTCCTGGCTGCGCGCCTCCGATATCGTCAGCCAGCCCGGGCCGCGCCAGAAGAAGCGGCCGGGCTGAGGCGGAGAGCCCGGGGCTGCGTGTGACGCGCTCCGCGGCTCGCCATTCTCGCGCTGACGTGATGCTGTCACGGCAGGCTGAGCTGATATGACCTTTCCCGACGGGGCGCGGCGCGAGTACGCCGCGGTTCCCCTGTCTCCGGGCGTCCGCCCGGCGCCTTGAATCTTTCTGGAGAGCCTGCGATGCGTTTCGCCTCCGCTGCCACCGCCCTGGTCGGGGCTGCCCTGCTGTTCGCCCCGGTTGCCCGGGCCGAGACCGCGCCCGATCCGGCCCTCAAGGCTCAGGTGGAAGGGATCGTGCGGGACTATCTGCTCGCCCATCCGGAAATCCTCATCGAAATGACGACGAAGCTGGAAGCCCAGCGCGCCGCCGAGGAGGCCGCCGAGGCCCGGAACCTGATCCGCGCCGAAAAGCAGGCCCTGTTCGAGGGCCCGGGGCAGGTGGTGCTCGGCAATCCCGATGGCGACGTCACCCTGGTCGAGTTCTTCGATTACAACTGCGGCTATTGCCGGCAGGCGAGCGGCGATCTGGCCCGCCTGATCGAGAGCGACAAGAATCTGCGCGTGGTGCTGAAGGAGTTCCCGGTGCTGGGCGAGGGCTCAGTCGAAGCGGCGCAGGTGGCGGTGGCCGTCAACCGCGTGGCGCCGGAGCGCTACGGCCCGTTCCATTATGCCCTGCTGCATTCCTCCGGTCAGGCCAACCGCGCCGCGGCGATTGCGGCGGCCGAAAAGGCCGGTGTTGACCGCAAGGCCCTCGACAAGGCGCTGGCCGACAGCGCCGGCATCAATGCCGAGCTGCAGAAGAGCTATGGGCTCGCCACCCGACTCGGCCTCACCGGCACGCCGTCCTGGGTGGTCGGCCCGGAAATCATCGTCGGTGCCGTCGGGGTTGACAATCTGAAGCAGAAAATCTCCAACGCCCGGGCGTGCGGCACCGAGTGCTGAGCCGGCCGGATCCCGCCCTTTCCGCGGGCTTGCGCCCCGGGCAGGCGACGCCCGAAAAAACGTGATGGGCGCCGCTCTTCCCTTGGGGGAAGCGGCGCTCTATATGTCTCTGCAGGCGACGCTGCGCGGTGCGACTGAGGCTCAAAATTCCCCGGGGCCTTATCGATCTCTCAGGGAGCTGTCCCTGACCGGGCCCGTGGGCCTGGTCACATGGCGCCCACCTACGCTGTAGGTTCCCGGGATCGATCACCTCCGACGGCCGAGGCGGCTCGCCGACCCTTTTCAGGGTCTCCCTTGCGGAGACCTCCGGCCCCGAAAGCATCCGCTCACGGGGCCTTTTCGTATGCCCGCCCGTTATCCGGGGCAGGGCGGCCCCGGCTGCCGGGTCTGCCGTCCGCGTCTGTTCTCCGGGGTGCCGCCGGGCCTTCGCCTCCCGGACCCCGCGGCGACCGGGACGTGAGCCCGCCCTGACGCCCGGCCACAGCGCTGCCGTGCCTGCTTTTCCCGACGATCCCGCCTGTCCGCCGCCGCTTTCCAAGGCCGAGCTGCGCGCTGCCATTCTGGCGCGCCGGGCAGCGCTTGCGCCGGAGATGCGGGGAGAGGCGGCGCGGGCTGCTGCCGCCCATGTGGCGGCGCTGCCTTTTGCGCCGGGCATGCTGATCGCCGGCTATTTTCCCATCGGTGACGAGATCGATCCCGGCCCGCTTCTTGCGGCGCTGGCCGGGCGCGGCCATGCGCTGGCCCTGCCGGTGCTGATTGACGCCGAGACTATCGAATTCCGCCGCCATGTTCCCGGCGAGGCGCTGGTGCCGGCGGGGTTCGGCACCCGCGGGCCGGCAGCTGGCGCTGACGTAGTGGATCCGGCCGGGCTGATCGTGCCGCTGGTCGGCTTCGACGTCTTTGGCAACCGGCTCGGTTGGGGCAAGGGGCATTATGACCGGGCGATTGCCCGGCTGCTTGCGCGCCATCCCGTCCGCACGGTCGGCCTGGCCTTTTCCGCCCAGCAGGTGGCCGCCGTTCCCGCCGAGCCCCATGACCGCCGGCTTGACCTGATTCTGACCGAGCGCGGGCCGCTCGTGCCTGAGGGAGACTGACGATGCGACTTCTGATGCTCGGCGACGTCGTCGGCCGCGCCGGCCGGCGGGCCGTGACCGACCGGTTGCCGGAGCTGGTGGACCGCTGGATGCTGGATTTCGTCATCGTCAATGGCGAGAATTCGGCCGGTGGTTTCGGTGTCACCGAGGAGATCGTGCAGTCGCTGCTGGATGCCGGCGCTGACGTCATCACCGGCGGTAACCATTCCTGGGACCAGCGCGAGGCCCTCGTCTTCATCGAGCGCCAGCCGCGGCTGCTGCGGCCTGTCAATTACCCGGCCGGCACCCCGGGGCGCGGCGCCAATCTCTACATGGCCCGCAACGGCGCCCGGGTGCTGGTGGTCAACGTCATGGGCCGGATCTTCATGGATCCTCTCGACGATCCCTTTGCCGCTGTCGCGCGGGAGCTGGATGCCTGTCCGCTGGGCGAGCAGGCCGACGCCATCATTCTGGATGTGCACGCCGAGACCACCAGCGAGAAGCAGGCCATGGGTCATTTCGTCGACGGCCGGGCGAGCCTTGTCGTCGGCACCCATACCCATGTGCCCACGGCCGATCACCGCATCCTCTCCGGCGGCACGGCCTTCGTCACCGATCTCGGCATGTGCGGCGACTATGATTCCGTGATCGGCATGGACAAGGAGGAGCCGGTCTCGCGCTTCCTGCGCAAGATCCCCTCCGGCCGGTTCCAGCCCGCCGAGGGCGAGGCGACGATTTCCGGTGTGGCCGTCGAGATTGACGAGCGCACCGGCCATGCGCTCCGCATCGCCCCCGTGCGGATCGGCGGCCAGCTGCCGCCGGCCGAGCCGGATTTCTGGTGAGTTCCGTTTTTCTGGTCCAAGGACACCCGATGTCGCATCGCCTGCTTGAAACCGACGTGCTCGTCGTCGCCAGCCACAACGAAGGCAAGGTGCGCGAGATCCGCGATCTCGTCGGCCCCTATGGCATCCGCACGGTCTCCGCCGGCGAGGCCGGGCTGGCCGAGCCCGAGGAGACCGGCACCACTTTCATCGCCAACGCCCGCATCAAGTCGCTGGCGGCAGCGATTGCCACCGGCAAGCCGGCGCTGGCCGATGATTCCGGCCTCGTGGTCGATGCCCTCGGCGGCGATCCCGGCATCTATTCCGCCCGCTGGGCCGGGCCGGACAAGGATTTCGCCCGGGCGATGCGCAACATCGAGGAAAAGTTGCAGCTTGCCGGCGCCACCACCCCGGACAAGCGCACCGGCCGCTTCGTCGCCGCCCTCTCGCTCGCCTGGCCCGACGGCCACACCGAGGACTTCGAGGGCATCGTCGAGGGAACCCTTGTCTGGCCGCCCCGGGGCAGCCTCGGCTTCGGCTACGATCCGGCCTTCCTGCCCGATGGCCACGCCCGCACCTTCGGCGAGATGAGCGCCGAGGAAAAGCACGGCCTGACCCCGGACGGCGATGGCCTCTCCCACCGGGCACGGGCGTTCGCGATGTTCGCGCGGGCTTGTCTCGTGCGGTGATGTCTTCGGGGGCATCTGCCCCCGAAACCCCCGACCGGGAGGCGCAGCCTCCCGGACCCCTCCAGTTTTTTCTGCTCTTTCTTGCCGGCGCCGACGGGCGCCGCGCGGAGCGGGTTGCGAGCGGCATAGTCGCCGCTTGCAACGCATAGCGGAGCGGAAGCCTGAGGGCCCGGATGGGCCCGCCGGCGACTGAGGCTATGAAAAGAGGCTCTGGAGGCCCACGGGCCTCCAGGCGGGTACGGGCGGCAGCCCGTCAATCATTCGCAGGGAACAGTTGCCCCGGTCCGCTGTTCCAGCAGCATCGCCAGCAGCGTGGTGAGGAAGGCGGCGAGGGCCAGACCGGCGCCGAGCCAGGGCAGGCTGCCATAGGAGACGCCGGCGGTGATGGCGACGCCGCCCGCCCAGGCGCCGATGGCGTTGCCGAGATTGAAGGCGCCCTGGTTGAGGCTGGAGGCGAGGTTGGGCGCGCCGCGGGCCTCGGCCACCACCCGGAGCTGGAGCGGCGAGACCAGCGCGAAGGCGGCCACCCCCCACAGCACGATGGTGATGAGCGCCGGAATGAAGGCGACGGCCGTCAGGTTGAAGACGAGCTGGAGCACGATGATCGCCGCGAGGATGGCGAGCATGGCCGGCATCAGCTTCCAGTCGGCAAACTTGGCCCCGGCGAAGTTGCCGGCGGTCAGCCCGACACCGAACAGCAGCAGCACCCCGGTGACGCCATGGGCGGAAACGCCGGTCACGTCGGTGAGGATCGGCGCGATGTAGGTGAAGACCGAGAACAGGCTCGCCGACGCCAGCACCGAAATCAGCATGGCGAGGATGACCTGCGGACGCTTGAGCACGCCGAATTCGGTCAGCATGTTGCCTTCCGCCCGGCCAAGGGTGCGCGGCAGCCAGGCGATGAGGGCGAGCGCCGCGACGATGCCGATGGCGACCACCGCCCAGAAGGTGGAGCGCCAGCCGAAGGCCTGCCCCAGCGCGGTGCCGAAGGGCACGCCGAGCACGTTGGCGAGTGTCAGCCCGGCAAACATCATGGCGATGGCCTGCGCCTTCTTGCCCGGCGGCGAAAGATCGGCCGCCACCACCGCGCCGACGCCGAAGAAGGCGCCATGGCAGAAGGCGGTGATGATGCGGGCGACCATCAGCGGCCAGTAGGACGGCGCGAGGGCGCAGAGCAGATTGCCGAGGATGAAGATGCCCATCAGCGACAGGAGCGCCACATGGCGCTTCAGCCGCGCGGTCGCGATGGCCACGATGGGCGCGCCGATGGTGACGCCGATGGCATAGCCCGAGACCAGCAGCCCGGCCTGGGGAATGGTGACATGGAGATCCGCCGCCACATCGGGCAGCAGCCCCATGATGACGAACTCCGTGGTGCCGATGCCGAAGGCGGCAGCGGAAAGGGCATATAGCGGCAGGCGCATCAGGCGGACCCTGAAAGCGGGCGGCGCTCCCCGGGGGCAAAAGGGAGGGCAGGCCCGGATAGGACAGGCAGCGGGGGCGGGTCCCGGAAGACCCACCGGCGCCCCGGGCCGGAGGAAGATGGCGGGGCGCCGGTGCGTCAGGGAGGATTTCGGGCCCTGTATCCCGGAAAGGGCGGGACTGCATCGATACAGTCGCAGGGCAGCAGAATTATGGCGGTGAACGGTGCACCGCCGCAAGAGGGGACGTAGCGAAAGACGGACGGGTCTTTCGTCCCGCCGGGTCGGCCGGCCCGGATCTGGCGAGCGGTGGCGGGAGATGGACGGCGGCGCGGCGCGTCGGACGCGGATCTGCCGGCGCAAAGGGCGGGGTCCGGGCCGTCCGTCTCCGATCGTCCCGACGGGCCGACGCCAATGAAAGATGCGCCGGCGCCGGTCGTCCGCGTCCCTCAGCCCGCCAGCCCGGCGAGCTGGACCCCGCCGCGCAGCAGCAGCTTGGCGCCGAAGAAGGCGAGAAGCAGGATCAGCACCGCCGGCCCGTGCCGGGACAGCCAGCCCTGAACCCAAGTGAGGGCGGGGGTGATGCGGTCGCCCAGCACGAGACAGGTGAGCACCGGCCCGGCGATGGTGAGGCTGGCGATGATCGCGAACAGCAAATAGGCCGCCGCGCCGCCGGAGCCGAGGGCACTGGCCATTCCCGAGGCCGCGGTGGCGGTCAGCGCCAGATTTTTCGGGTAGATCGCGGCAAAGAAGCAACCGGCCGCCGCCGCCTTCGGCAGCGTCAGGGTGTCGACGGCCGTCAGCCAGCGCGGCCGCTCATGGGGCAGATGACGGCGCATCCAGCTGCGCGCGGCCAGCCCGAGCAGCAGCAGGCCGAAGCCGACATTGAGCGCGCTATCCAGCAGCGGCCGGCCCGCGCCGTCGCCGGCGCCACCAAGGGCGAAGATAAGGGCGCCGAGCCCCGCGAGCCCGGCCAGCCAGCCGACCAGAAAGGCCGCGCCATTCGGCCGGCTGCGCGGCGACAGCAGGATCATCACCAGAACGATGATGACCAGCGGCGAGAGGGCGACGCCGAGACCGTGGGTCACCGCATCCGCAAGAACAGAGGTCATGCAGCCAAATCCCTGACCCGCATTGATATTTCCGCGGAACGATGAGCGGAGAAAAGCGGGGTTGCAACAATCGGGCGGGCCGTCCGGAGGGGGCTGCCCGGGAGACTGGTCTCCTGCATGGAGGGGGCGAGGCGTGCATGAAAGAGCCGGCCCCATCCTGACTCAGACAGTCGCCGGCGTCGATCCGCATTTTCCCGCTGTGGGTGCAGTGTCCGGCTATGGGCCGACCGGAGTTTCAGACCGGGTGAGGAAGCTCACAGGCTCCGGCTCAGGCCCATCTGCCAGAAATCCGTTTCCAGCCGGACCGCCTGATTGAAAAGGGCCTGCAGGCGCGGGCGCCGGGCCGGGGTCAGGCGGCGGGCAGCGGTGGCCGCCAGCCGCGCCCGGGTCTTTTCGGCAACGGCCACGTAGGCGGGGGCGGAAAAGTCGGTGATCCAGGCGGCATAGGGATTTGCCGGGGCGGTGGCGCCGGGCAGGGCGGCCAGCCGTTCGGCAATCTCGACATAGCCGATGACGCAGGGGGCAAGCACGGTCTGGAGATCGAGCAGGTCGCCGCTGTGGCCGACATCCAGCACGAAGCGGGTATAGGCGAGGGTGGCGCGGGATTCCTCTGTCGCCGCCAGCGCCGCTTCGTCCACACCCCAGCTGGCGGAGAGGCGGATGTGCAGGTCGAGTTCGCGGTTGAGGAGGGCGTCGACATCGCTGGCCGCCGCCCGCATGTCGGCGACATCCTCGGCCTTCAGGATCATCAGCGCATAGGCGCGCGCCACCTGGGCGAGGAACAGATAATCCTGGGCCAGATAATGCCGGAAGCTCTCCACCGGCAGGCTGCCATCCCCAAGTCCCGTGGTGAAGGGATGGGTGACATAGTCCGTCCACCGGGACCCGGCACCGAGGCGCAGGTCGGCAAAGAAATCGGCTGCCGTCATGGTCTCTTCAGTGCGATCGCGGCTCAGGCAAACTGCCGGGCGAGCCAGGAATAGATGAAATAGAGCAGCGTCGCGTCGGTCTCGTTCTGGCAGCGGTCGGCTTCCGCGCGGATCTCGGCGAGGATGCTGCGGTGCCGGCTGGCCGGTGTGCCGGCGGCATAGGCCAGAATTTCCAGAAGCGAGCGCTCGACTTCGCTGCGCAGCTCGGCATCCTGGAACGGAAGGGCGCCAACGCTGAAGGGCAGATCCGGAATGGCGCTGGCAAGGCTGGTCGCCGATGGGCTGATCGACATGGCTTTGGGCCTCTCCCCGCTCAAGGGTTCTTCAGCCGCCGGGTGTGCCGGTGGCTGAAGAGTACGATTGCGCAGAAAGAGTTAAAGCCCTGTTAACCACAGGTGGCAGGCTGCGGAACGGCGCGTGCGTCCGGCCCGGTTCATGCTTCCCGGGCGGATGACGCCCCGAGCGGCATCGCCGGATCGGCGTCCAGCTCGTCTTCCGGGAGGAGGAGGTCCGGCGCGCCGCCATCGCCACCGCCGGCATCCCGGGTGGCGACCAGAGCGGCGGCGACGATGACCACGCCGCCGGCAATCGTCGTCAGCGACGGCAGCTCGTCATAGAGCAGGAAGCTCCACAGGCAGGCCCAGCCGAAGGAGAGATATTCCATCGGCGCCAGCCGCGCCGCCGGCGCCCGGGAAAAGGCGGCATAGACCGACACCGTGCCGATGGTGCCGAGCACGCCGATGGTCAGAAGCCACCAGATGTCGCCCCCGGCCGGCGGTGTCCAGCCCGAGGCCGCCAGCGGCGTCGCCACGATGGAGGCGACGAGGATCTGCTGGAAGCCCGAGACAAGGGCGGATTCCTCGCCGGCATGCACCCGGATCAGCACCACCGAGACCGCATAGGCAAAGGCCGACAGCAGCGCCAGCGCCATGCCGATGGCCGCTTCCGCCTCCAGCAGCCCCGAGGCATTGCCGAAAAGCTCGCCGCTCATGATGATGAGCACGCCGAGGAAACCGGCGATGATGGCGCCCACCAGCTTGCCGCCGGCCTTCTCGCCGATCATCAGCCGCGCCAGCCCCGCCGTCATCAGCGGCCCGGTGAAGAACACCGAGGTGGCAAAGGGCAGGGCGACATAATTGAGGGCCTGAAAGAAGGCCGCCGCCGAGATCATCGTGCACAGGCCGCGCAGCGCATTGCCGGCCAGCACCGGCCCGCGCGGAATATGGCGCAGGGTGAACAGCACCGGCGGCCCCAGCAGCACGAAGCTGACGAGGAAGCGGATGGCCACGATCTGCCACGTCGGATAGACGCCGGTGATGCCCTTCACCAGCGCATCCATGGTGGAAAAGGCGGCGACCGAGCCGTTCATGTAGAGAAAGGGCGCGAACCGGGCGAGAGCGGACATCAGGCAAGCTCCCGGACATAAGCGAACTCCCACGACCGGGAGACATCGTCCAGAAAGCGCACTGCTCCGATCCGGGCAAAGCCGTTGCGGTCATAGAAGGCGTGGCCTTCCCGGAAGCGGGTGTCCGACCACAGCCGCACCCGCCGGCCGCCCGCCGCCCGGGCCAGATCCAGCGCCGCCTCCAGCATCTGCCGGGCCGCACCCGTGCCGCGCGCCTCGGGCAGCAGATAAACCTTGTGCAGCTCGAACACTTGCGGATCCCGGGTGCGCTCGATGGCGAGCGAGCCCACCAGCCGTCCGTCCAGCTCCGCCACCCAGGCCGCGCCGGCGCGGGCTTCATAATGGGAGGCCAGCGCCCGGTGTTCCGGATATTCGGCCTCCTCATAGAGGCAGCCGGGATAGAAGGCATAGACGGCCGTCATCACGGCGGCGACCGCCGGACCATCGGAGTCGCGGGCGGGGCGCACCGAAACCGTCCGGACACGCGGGGAAAGCGCAGACATGGACAAGGAAACCGAAGACGTGAGAGCGGACCGGGGACCGCCGGTCGCGGGCAGCTCTTCTACGCCAATCCGGCCGCCGGCGCCAGACGGGGCAAATCCGGAGCGCATTCCGGGTCTCGGGGACCGGCTTGCGCCAGGCCGCCGGCCGCTTCACCTTGGGGGCTCCGGGAAAGATGGCGCGGCCTCCCGCCCGCGCGCCGACGGAGAGCCCTGATGCCGCGTCTTGATGACAGCCGCCCCTTCATCCCCATGGGGATCGCCGTGGTGACCGTGTCCGACACCCGCACGCTGGCCGATGACAAGTCCGGCGACACCCTCGTCCAGCGCCTGACGGAGGCTGGCCACCGGCTCGCCGGGCGGGCGATCGTCACCGATGATGTCGAGGCGATCCGCGCGGCGGTGACGGGCTTTGCCGCCGATCCCGGTGTGGATGTGGTGCTGACCACCGGCGGCACCGGCTTCACCGGCCGCGATGTGACGCCGGAGGCCATCGAGCCGCTGTTCGACAAGCGGATGGATGGCTTCTCGGTGGTCTTCCACCGGATCTCCTATGATCTTATCGGCACATCGACCCTGCAGTCGCGGGCGACCGCCGGCCTGATCGGCACCACCTTCGTGTTCTGCCTGCCGGGATCCTCGGGCGCCTGCCGGGATGCCTGGGATGGCATCCTCTGTCACCAGCTCGATTATCGCTACCGGCCGTGCAATTTCGTCGAGATCATGCCGCGGCTGGACGAACATCTGCGCCGCGGCGGCGCCTGAGCTGCCTTTAACGGCGCCCCCGGGCCTATCGCCGTCCTGCCATCCGCGCCACCAGCCGGGGCGGCAGGCGCAGGCCGAGCAGGGCGGCGGCGAGGGGGCCGGCCCGGTTCTCGGTGCGCGCCGGCGGCATCACCACGGCGGGGGTCGCCAGCCCGTGCAGGCGGCCGCGGCCGAGGCGGGCGAGGAAATCCGCATGGTCGAAGGGGGCGGGCAGATCGGCAAAGCCGCCGAGCCGCTCGGCCACGCTGCGCGAGACCAGCAGGCCGCCATTGGCCGTGGGCGCACCGGCCAGCCGGCCGGCCGTCCGTTGCCAGCCCTCGGCAAAGCGCGCGCCGGTGCCCAGATCATCCAGCGTGAAGCGGAAGGTGCCGGCCCGGCCACGCGGGTCGCCGGCGCGCTCCACCCGCTCGATGAAGCTGGCGGCCTCGCGCTGCCAGCCGGCGCCGAGCACGGTTCCGGCCGTCAGCACCAGCAGCCACGGATCCTTGCGGGTCTCTGCCATCCCGGCAGCAATCAGCGCGCCGCGCGAACGCCCGGGCAGGGAGAGAAAGCCACTGCCGGCCTCGTCGGCAAAAGCCGCGGCATCCGGCGTGGTGCCGCCATCGACGATGACGAGATCGCGCACCGTTCCGTCGGCCGCCGCCGGCACCAGCGCGGACAGGGTGTGCAGAAGTTCCTCGCCCGGATCCCGGGTCGCGATGATGATGCTGATCATGATGCCTGTCATAGCAGCGCTCGCCGCGGATGCCACGGGGGCGCCGGCCAGCCGCCCCCGCTTCCCGTGCGGAACGGACAAAATGGCGCGCCGCCTTGCCGAAAGGGGGATGTGGGTTCTTGTTGTGTTCCGATTGTTCTGTTAATGTTCCAGCTACCGGGCGCGCTGTTTCCAAAGACAGGGAAAAGGTGCTCCGGCGGGGCGGGGAGCGGAAGGAGTCGGGCCCATGGGGATCGTGCCGCTGGAAATCAGTCCGGCCGGGAAGGCCGGTCAGGTGGAGATGCCGGCAGCGCGGCGGGCTGCCCGGTTCGTGCCGGCGCGCCGGTCACAGGTGAGCGTGCCCGAGAGCGGCGACGAGGTGGGCGAGGGCGCGGGGCCGGGCCCCGGCGATCCCACGGCGGTGGCGGAGCGCGCCCGCAAGGGGCGTGGTGCCGGCATCAATCCCAGCGGCCGCTTCGAGCCCCATGCCCGGGAGGCGATGGACGATGGCTGGGGCGGGGCGGACGAGCCGCAGCCGATCCGCACCGAGGTGACGCCGGAAAAGGCGCGCAGCATCATCACCCGCAATGACTCTCCCGATATTGCCTTCGATCGCTCGGTCAATGTCTATCGCGGCTGCGAGCATGGCTGCGTCTATTGCTATGCCCGGCCGAGCCATTCCTATCTCGGCTTGTCGCCGGGACTGGATTTCGAGACCAAGCTGTTCTCCAAGCCCGATGCCGCCCGGCTGCTGGAGCGGGAAATCTCCGCCCCCGGCTACCATCCCAAGGCGATCGCCATGGGCACCAATACCGATCCCTATCAGCCCGTCGAGCGCCAGCTTGGCCTCACCCGGGCGGTGCTGGAGGTGCTGGATGCGGCCAACCACCCGGTGACCATCGTCACCAAGTCGGCCGGAGTGTTGCGGGATCTGGATATTCTCTCGCGCATGGCGGCGCGCGGGCTGGCCAAGGTGGCGCTGTCCGTCACCACGCTGGACGGAAAGCTCGCCCGCAGCATGGAGCCCCGGGCCGCCACTCCCGGCCGGCGGCTGGAGGCGATCCGGCAGCTGTCGGAGGCGGGGGTGCCGACGGGGGTGATGGTGGCGCCGATCATTCCGGCGCTGACCGATCACGAGATCGAGCGCATTCTGGATGCCGCGGCGGAAGCCGGCGCCCGGGAAGCCGGGTTCGTGATGCTGCGGCTGCCCCATGAGGTGGCCGACATCTTCAAGGACTGGCTGGTGCGCGACCATCCGGACCGTTTCCGCCATGTCATGAACCTGGTGAAGGCCATGCGCGAGGGGGCGGAGAACGAAGCGTCCTTCGGCAAGCGCATGACCGGCAGCGGACCCTATGCCTGGACCATCGGCCGCCGGTTCGAGCTCGCCGCCCGCCGGCTTGGCCTCAACAAGCGCCGGGCGAAGCTGCGCACCGACCTGTTCCGCCCGCCCTCCGGCGCCGGCGTTCAGCTCAGCCTGTTCTGAAATCCGGCCGGTCCTGTTCGCCTGGCAGCCCCGCCCCACCGTCGGCCCCGACAGGTCTGCGGCAGGAGGCGCATGTCAGGCGAACGACATGCTGACCGCTCCGGGCCTCTGACGATCTGCTTCTTTCTCATCCGAGCCACCGGCCTCCGGAAATGGGCGCTGGCACAGAAGGGTCTCTTTCAAGGGATCTTCGGGCTCATTCCTCTCGGGAGTTGCCTCATGGACCAGCGGGTCAATCTGATCACCCTCGGGGTCGCGGATCTTGCAGCCGCGGTTGCCTTTTATACGCGGCTTGGCTGGCGGCGGGAGACCCTGCCCTATGAGCAGCTGGCAGTATTTGATCTGGGCGGGCCGCTCATGGCGCTGTTCCCCCGTGATCTGCTGGCGGAAGATGCCGGTGTCGCGCCGGAGGGGCAGGGGTTCAGCGGCGTGACGCTTGCCTGCAACCAGCCCGATGCGGCCTCCGTCGATCGGGTGATTGCGGACGCGGTGGCGGCCGGTGCGCGCCTGACCCGGCCGGCCCGGCTCGCCCCGTGGGGCGGCTATTCCGGCACGGTGGCCGATCCCGACGGGCACCTCTGGGAAATCGCCTTCAACCCCGTCTGGCCGCTGGATGGCGCCGGCTGGCTGCGTCCGCCGGAGGGGTGAGGGGCGCGGGAATCCCGTCGACGCAGGTCAGCCTTTCTTTTTCGTGTGGATTCGTGCCGGACGAGGCCGCCGGGGGCCCTTCGGTGTGTCTGGCGGGGCTTCCGGGCGGTGCGGGCGGAGCGGGCAAAAGACACTGTTTGCGCGGGATTTGCTGGTCTGGCGGCGGGGTGAACTGGCAAAGTTTGAAAAAAGCGGAGGCCCCACGTTGACAGGCGCGGGCGCACTCCGTATCACCTGCCCCAACAGCGACGGGGTGGTGCCCGGCGCCGCGGGGCGGGAGCTTGGATCCGGTCCCGAACGGCGACAGGACCCAGTTTGATCGCGAACGGAAACCCTATCGGTGAGGCCGGTTTCGGCATCGCCGCCGAAATCGGTGACTGCCATGAAGATCAAGAATTCGCTGAAGGCGCTCCTGACGCGTCATCGTGAGAACCGTCTGGTCCGCCGTCGTGGCCGGATGTACATCATCAACAAGAAGGCCCCGCGCTTCAAGGCCCGTCAGGGCTGAAGTCGGCCGGAGAGGAGAATTCCTTTCCTTCAGGCCTGACCGGATCGGCATCCAGCCGGCCGGAGACGAGTTTCTCATCCCGTCTTGGACGGGGTGAGTTGAGAAGTCGGCGACGCAAGTCGCCTGTGCGCCCTTCGTCTATCGGTTAGGACGTCAGATTTTCAATCTGAAAAGACGGGTTCGACTCCCGTAGGGCGCGCCACCTACTCAATTTTATACCTAGGACGACTGATCTGGATCTGGGCTCCTTCGGGAGACGCCGGATTTTCTTTTTTTTGGCTCTCCGGGATTCCGGTCAGGCGGGCGTGCCGAGGGGGAAGGGCGTCCCGGTTGGCGAGGACGGCTTCCCTGGCGGGGCACCCGGCGCCCTCGGGGAGGGCGTTGCCGGTGGCGCGGTGCTGAGCCTGTCCCGATTCCATCCGCACATGATGCCGATTGCGTCGCGCCCCCCGGGGGGGGCGCGACTGCGCGTCTGATACCAAAGATCCGTGAAAGGGACTCTTTGGTATTCCGATTCAGATTTTCCATGCCTTTGGTGCATATGGGAAATCTGAAGCTCTTCAGGCGCACGGTGCGGTCAGTACTTCGTGTGCCCAGCATGATTTTACGCTCACGGAGAGGAGGCCGGTTCCCGGATGGATACGGGGGCCGTTTCAGGCGTCTTGGGGATCGGCCGGGTACGGCGCGCACGCACCGGACACCATCGGGCGCCTCCTTCGGATGGCTGGGCAGACTGACGGCCGGCCCGGCAAAAGCGGGGCCCGTGGGCTCCGGAGTGGCTCGGCGCGGGCCCGTGCGTGCCTCAGATGTTGCCGAAGCCCATCAGCTCGGCGACGGTGTCGGCGGCGGTGGTGGGGGAGAGGGTGCCGCCGCGCACGCCGGTTTCCAGTTCAGGCAGGCGGGCCTTCACCTGCGGATTGGCCATGAGCGCCAGATGCAGGCGCTCCTCGATCATGGCCCACATCCACGTCACCTGCTGGCGCTGGCGCTTGGCGGCGAAGCTGCCAGCCTTGGTGAGGGCGGCGCGGTGGCGCTCCACCGCATCCCAGAGCGTGTCCAGACCGAGGCCGGAGAGGCCCGAGATGGTCAGGACAGGCGGCGACCAGGCGAGATCGCGCGGGGCGAGGATGTGCAGGGCGGCCTGATATTCGGCCGCGGCCGCCCGGGCCCGGGTGGCGCCGTCGCCATCGGACTTGTTGACGGCGATGAGGTCGGCAATCTCCAGCACGCCCTTCTTGATGCCCTGCAGCTCGTCGCCGGCGCCGGGCAGCATGAGGACGAGGAAGGTGTCGACCATGTCGGCGACGGTGGTTTCCGACTGGCCGATGCCGACGGTCTCGACGAGGATCACGTCATAGCCGGCCGCCTCGCAGATCAGCATGGTCTCGCGGGTGCGCGCGGCAACGCCGCCAAGGGTGCCGGCCGATGGCGAGGGGCGGACATAGGCGTTGGGATCGGTGGCCAGACGCTCCATGCGCGTCTTGTCGCCGAGGATGGAGCCGCCGGTGCGGGTGGACGACGGATCGACGGCCAGCACCGCCACCTTGTGGCCGCGCTCGGTGAGGAACGTGCCCAGGGCGTCGATGGTGGTGGACTTGCCGACGCCGGGCACGCCGGTGATGCCGACACGCAGCGCCCGGCCGGTATCCGGCAGAAGCTCCTGCAGCAGATCGCGGGCAATGCGCCGGTGCTCGGCCCTGCGGGATTCGATCAGGGTGATCGCCCGGGCAACCAGCGCCCGCTGACCGGCGCGCACGCCGGCCGCAAGCTCGGCCACATCGAAGGAGGGACGGCGGGACGCCGGTTCGGCGGTCATGGACGGATCTCCTTCGTCGGCTCATGTGGCGGGGCCCGGGCCCCGTCCGGGGGCGGAGAGGATCCCGCTTCATACCAGAGCTTCCTGAAAAGGAGCCCCGGGTATCAGGTCAGTTCGGCCGCCAGACAATGCGCTGCAGCATCGCCTCGCGCAGTTCGTTTGCGGGGGGCAGATGGGTGAAGTCCATGTAGCCCGGGATGGAATAGACCAGCTGCACGTTGCGCGCGCCATGGGAGGTGCAGATGGCCATGCCGATCCACAGATCCTTGCCCATGCGGCATTCCCGCGGCTGGGTGCCTGCCTCGGCCATGGTCATGCCGATGCGCTCGCCGGCCGGACCGACGACGCGATCGCCGACGCCGTGAACATCGCCCACCTTGCCATCGGCGCCCTTGAACACCTGGAAGGTCTGCATGCCATCATAGAACAGGCCGAAGGCTGCCGTGGTGCGGCTCTCTACGGCGGTCTCGATGGGGGTGACGGTGAAGCCGGGGGCGGCGGCCTTGAGGCCGGCGAGCGAATAGGTCGTGCCCGGGCGGATGGGGCCGGCGGCCGATGCCGTGATCTGGCCGACGCTCGCGGTGCGCGAGGCCTGGGAGGCAGCCGGGCGCCGGCCAGAGGGCGGCGCGGAGCTGGTGCAGGCGGCAACCAGTGCGGCAAGACCGGCGACGGCGAGGCCGGCGGCGGCGCGTTTCCTGAAGCCCGGCGACACGAAGCGGCGCATCGGCGAATCCCTTTCGGATCGGAAGCGGTGGAGGAGCGGGTAGCAGAGCCCGGGGCCCGCGGCAATCACGCCGATGGGCGCGGGGATGAGGCCGGCACCCGGTGCGGGCGCCGGACTGGCCCGCCTTCATGGCCCTTTCATGGTGACAGAAAGACAGCGGCCGTGTCCGTGGCTTGATCCGGCTCCATTCCTCCACCGGACGTCCATGCTATGGAGGATGCACCGTGAGTCGTCGGCTGGATGGCGCACGCACCGGTGGCAGCGGGGGAGGCCTGTTATGTCGGACGCAGGATGGGGCAGGGTCGTCTGGGGGCTGGTGGCGCTTTTTGCGCTGGCGTCCACGCCAGCAGGCGCCCAGACCATTCGTCCGCGACCGCAGCTGATGGCCTGCTCCGTGGCCAAGGCGGAGCTGGGGCAGGCGAACACCTGGTTCGGCGTGTTCGCCGGCCGGCGTCAGAATGTCTTCGATGCGATCCAGACCATCTCCGTGCAAGGCTGCTTCCGCAGCGAGCGCGAGTGCATCGACTGGCTGTACTGGATGCAGTCCGAATGGCCGGACTGGACCTATCGCATCGGCTGCGCCAAGGGCGAAGTGCCCAATGGCAACCCGGTCTGGTGGTCCCAGAAGCGCATGGGGGGCTGACGTCGCGTGCGACGCGGTGGCCTCATCTGAAGACGCAAGGGCGGCGGTGTTGTTGCCCGGCGCGGATGTCCGGGCGCGGGCCGCAATTCGCTCGGGCGGGGCATGCGGATCCGGGGACGGAGACTGCCGGACTGGTATCAGATGCACGACGGGCCGAACGCCCCCCCTTGGGGAGCGGGGGTTTTCTCATCAGCGCCAAGGGCATCAGAAATCCGCATGGCAATGCCGGAGTTCCTTTTCCAAGGGGCTCCGGCATCTCCTCCGGTGGAACTGCTTTTTCCGCTCTCTCATACCATGCACGCACGTGCTGACCGCACCTTAGCCTGGCGCGCAACAGAATTCTCATATGCCTCAAGGGCATGAGAATTCTGCATCGTCCTGCCAAAGGGTCTTTTTCAAGGACGCTTTGGCATCAGCGGTCAGTTGCCGGGCGGGGCAGCGTCGATGGCGAGGAACAGGCGGATTTCCCCGCTGCCCTCGATGGGCGGCGAGCGGTGGAGCACCGGCGGCGTCTCGGCATCCGCATTCCGGCTGCCGCGCATCAGGCCGATGGCGCCGCGGGGCATCTGCCGGATCGCGCTGTCGGGAACCGGCACGCCCGGCGGTGTCCGCGCGACTGCCCGGGGCGACAGCCATTCCGTGCCCGGTCCGCGATAGGTGGAGACCAGGCGGAGCGTCACCGCATCGCTGTGAAACCGGCAGCACGCATTGGTGTGGACTGCCTCCAGCCGCAGGAGCACCTCGGTCGCGCCACTGACGGTGCAGAAGAGCGCGGCAAGCCGGCCGGCATCCTCGGCCAGCCAGTGCACCAGCTCCGTTGGGCCAAGGCCGGCCGCCTCCAGATGCGGGCGGAGCCCGGCGGTCATGTCGCCGGGGCGGCCGCGCAGCCGCAGTTTCGGCAGCCGGTCCGGCGGCACGGCGTCCAGCGCCGCGGCGATGTCGGCCGGCAGATCGCGCAGCAGCAGGGTCATCGGACCGCCGGCCAGTGCCCGCGCGGTGGCGCAGCGGCCGGGAGGCTCGGTTCCGGGCAGGGCAAGCTCAGGCTGCATCTTCGGCGCCCCATTTTGGCAGCGGATCGGCAAGGTCCCGGAAGAGCGCCGGGTCGAGCCGGTCCTCGGGGCCGACCAGACAGGCATCGAGCGCGGCCCGGATCGCCGCTTCATCCATGCCGGCGCCGATGAAGACCAGTTCCTGCCGCCGATCGCCCCACACCGGCGACCAGACCTTGCCGACGACCGGCTCGGCACCCGCCGGCCAGCGGGATTTCGGCACCGCCGCCCACCAGTAGCCAAGGCCGGAGAGCCGGCAGATGGCGCCGGCCAGCGACAGTTCGCCCACCCAGCGCGGCCGGGTCGCCAGCCAGAAATGGCCCTTGGCCCGGATCAGCCCCGGCCACGGCGCGGCGGTGAAGCGGTCGAAGGCGACGGGATCGAACGGCCGGCGCGCCCGGTAGACGAAGGAGGAGAGGCCATATTCCTCGGTCTCGGGGGTGTGGCTGTCCGGCTCGAACAGCTCGCGGAACCAGCGCGGATGGGTCGCGGCCCGGGCCTCGTCGAAAAGGCCGGTGTCGAGGACGGCATCCAGCGGCACTTGGGCGTGGTCGGTCTCGATCACCCGGGCGCCGGCATTGAGGGCGCGGACCACGGCGCGCACCAGATCGCGCTGGCCGGGGGCGATGTCGGAGATCTTGTTGATGACGATCACGTCGGCGAACTCGATCTGGTCCACCAGCAGGTCAACCAGGGTGCGGGTGTCGTCGTCGCCGGCCGTCTCGCCGCGATCGCGCAGGAAGGCGGCGGAGCCATAGTCACGCAGAAGGTTGATGGCATCGACCACGGTGACGAGGGTGTCGAGCCGGGCGATGTCGGTCAGGCTCCGGTCGTCTTCGTCGCGGAAGGAGAAGGTGGCGGCCACCGGCATGGGCTCGGCAATGCCGGTGCCCTCGATCACGATGTGGTCGAAGCGGCCGGAGGTGGCCAGCCGCCGCACCTCGGTCAGAAGATCCTCGCGCAAGGTGCAGCAGATGCAGCCATTGGTCAGCTCGACGAGATTCTCTTCGGTGCGGGTAAAGTCGGCATCGCCGGTGCGCACGAGGTCGGCGTCGATGTTCACCTCGCTCATGTCATTGACGATGACGGCGACCTTGCGGTCCTCGCGGTTGGCGAGGATGTGGTTGAGCAGCGTCGTCTTGCCGGCGCCAAGAAAGCCGGAGAGCACGGTGACGGGCACGCGCGGATCCGCAGCGGGCAGGGGCATCGCAGGGCCTTTCACAGGGACACAGGCGGGCCCGACGGACCCGTCTCGAATTCGTGATGTTATAACATTACATTTTTATCCGGCAAGAGGCGTGGAGAGGCGCGGTGGCGGCGGGGGGCGGCTGTCGGGTCGGGGAGGGCGTGGTTCGAGACGGCGCCGTGCTTTCGGAGACCGGCAGGGTGTCCGGAGCGCCAAAACCGGGGCGCCCTGCGGATTGCGGGGGCCGTGGAAAATCCGGCGCGGACGGGTTCAGATTGCTGCGCGGGCCTGCTATAAGGCCGACCGGGTTCCCGTAGCTCAGCAGGATAGAGCGACAGCCTCCTAAGCTGTAGGTCACGCGTTCGAATCGCGTCGGGAACACCAGATCCCTCATCCGGTCCGTGCGTTCTGGCGGCCGGCCTCCCTGTGGAGGCTGGCGGCGGCGCTGTCGGCCCTTCAGGGGCCTGGGGTGCGGTCAGCACGTCAGGCCTCGGGTATCAGGAGCCCGCGTGTCCTCCGCATCCGCGTCCGTCGCCGCTCATTCCACCGCCCCGGGCGCCCGCCTGACCCCGGCCGAATTCTGTCCGGACCAGTTCGGCATCTATGTGCACTGGCCGTTCTGCGCCGCGAAGTGTCCCTATTGCGACTTCAACAGCCATGTCCGCCACGCTGCCGTGGATCAGGCGCGCTTTCTGGCGGCCTACCGGCGGGAGCTGGCGACCTTTGCCGCTTATATGCCCGGCCGGCAGGTGACGAGCATCTTCTTCGGCGGCGGCACGCCCTCGCTGATGGAGCCCGAGACGGTGGCCGGGGTGCTGGAGGCGATCGCGGCGCACTGGCCGGTGGCGGCCGATGCCGAGGTGACGCTGGAGGCGAACCCGTCCAGCGTGGAGGCGGCGCGCTTTCGCGGCTATCGCGCGGCCGGCGTCAACCGGGTGTCCCTCGGGGTGCAGGCCCTCAATGATCCCGACCTGAAACGGCTCGGCCGCATCCATGATGTCGCCGAGGCCCGGCGGGCGATTGCGCTGGCCCGGGAAACCTTTCCGCGGCTTTCCTTCGATCTCATCTATGCCCGCCCCGACCAGACCCCGGCGGCGTGGGAGGCGGAGCTGAAGGAGGCGATCGCGCTGTCGGCCGATCATCTCTCCCTCTACCAGCTCACCATCGAGGAGGGCACGCCCTTCCATGCCCTGCACGCCCGCGGCCGGCTGGTGGTGCCCGATGGCGATCGTTCGGCGGATCTCTATCTTCTCACCCAGGAGGTGACGGCCGCCGCGGGGCTGCCTGCCTACGAGGTCTCCAATCACGCGGTGCCCGGGGCGGAATCCCGGCACAATCTGGTCTACTGGCGCGGCGCACCCTATGTCGGCATCGGCGCCGGCGCCCATGGCCGGCTGGATGTGGGCCCGGTCCGCGTCGCCACCTCCACCGAGCGCAGTCCGGAAGGCTGGCTCGCCCGGGTGGAGGACAGCGGCTCCGGTCTCATCGACTGGACACCGCTGGAGACGGCGGAAGTGGCCGACGAGGTGCTCCTCATGGGGCTGCGGCTCCGGGAAGGCATCCGGCCCGACCGGATCGCCGCGCTCTCCGGCCGGAGCTTCGACACCGCCCGCATTGCCGCCCTCGTGGGCGACGGCCTGCTCGCCGAGCTGCCCGGCGGACGGCTGGCGGCGACGGCAGAGGGGCGCATGGTGCTGAACGCTCTGATTGCGGAAATTGCGCCCTGAGGCTGAAAATCGGGAGTCCCAAGGCGGGGCAACGCTCCCGTCGCGGATTGCCCATGTCTCTGGCACAAATGGAAGATCTTCATTGCCCCGGCGGTTGCGGCTGGCGGATGGCCGTGTGGTAAATGAATGTTCACGGGGGTCGTGCTAGACCCGCGCGTGCGGCGCACGGCTACTGGCTGGTGCGCCCGGCCGATTTGGATAAAGTGACGCAGCCGAAGCGGGACGTCGCGGCGGTGAGAGAGCCGGCCGGATGGCTCCGGGGAGGAACGGGATGAAGATGCGCAAGGTCGAGCCTCGGTTCCAGGAGCTGGTGGACGAGCGCGCGCTCATGGCGTCGTTCGAGGAGATGCTGGAGGCTGCCGACGGCTCGCCGTCCAAGGCGCGCAATGCCTTTGTGGCGCGGCTCCGGGCCGTGCGCGAGGCGGCGCTTGCCCGCATCGAGGAATGGCTGCTGGTGGAGCGCGCCGGCCTTCTGGCCGCGGCCCGTCTCTCCCATGTGCAGGATGCCATCATCCGGGCGCTGGCGACGGTGGCCGCGCGCTATGTCTATCCGGCCGACAATCCGTCCTCGGCCGAGCACATCGCGGTGCTGGCCGTCGGCGGCTATGGCCGTGGCACGCTGGCGCCGGGCTCCGACATCGACCTGCTGTTCATCCGCCCCTACAAGACCACCGCCTGGGCCGAGAGCGTGGTGGAGTGGATCCTCTATGCCCTCTGGGACATGCGCCTGAAGGTGGGGCACGCCACCCGCACCGTCGACGAGTGCGTCCGGCTGTCCCGCGGCGACCTCACCATCCGTACCTCCATTCTGGAGAGCCGGCTCTTGTGGGGCGAGAAGGTGCTCTTCGACGAGCTGATGCGGCGCTATGAGCACGAGGTGGAGGCCAACAGCGCCGCCGAGTTCATTTCCGCCAAGCTGGCCGAGCGCGACGAGCGCCACCGCCGCCAGGGCCAGTCGCGCTATCTGGTCGAGCCCAATGTCAAGGAAGGCAAGGGCGGCCTGCGCGATCTGCACACCTTGTTCTGGATCGCCAAATATTATTATCGCGTCCACACCAGCGAGGAGCTGGTGTCCAAGGGCGCGATTACCCGGGCCGACCTGAAGCTCTTCCGCAAATGCGAGGACTTCCTCTGGGCGGTGCGCTGTCACATCCATTTTGTGACCGGGCGGCCGGAGGAGCGTCTGTCCTTCGAGATCCAGCGCGAGATCGGCACCCGTCTTGGCTACCGGGATCACCCGGGCATGCAGGATGTCGAGCGCTTCATGAAGCATTATTTCCTGGTGGCCAAGGATGTGGGCGATCTCACCCGCATCATCTGCGCCGATCTGGAAGAGCATAATGTGAAGAAGACGCCGCGGCTGCACTGGCTGTTCCGCGGTGGCGAGAAGAAGCGGCTGGCGCTGAAGGGCACCGACGATTTCGTCGTCGATCATGACCGGGTCACCATGGCCGATCCGGACGTGTTCGAGCGCGATCCGGTAAACCTGATCCGCGTGTTCCACTATGCCGACAAGCATGACATCGCCTTCCATCCGGATCTGATGACCCTGATCCGGGGATCCCTGCGTCTCATCAATCAGAAGCTGCGGGATGATCCGGAAGCGAACCGGATCTTTCTGGAAATCCTGTCCTCGCGCACCCGGCCGGAGCTGACACTCCGGCGCATGAACGAGGCCGGCGTGCTCGGCCGCTTCGTGCTGGAATTCGGCCGCATCGTCGCGCTGATGCAGTTCAACATGTACCACCATTACACGGTGGACGAGCATCTGATGCAGGCGATCGGCGTGCTCGGCGAGATCGAGCGCGGGGAGAGCGCCGACTACATGCTCGCCCACAAGCTTATGTCCACGGTGCAGAACCGCAAGCTGCTCTACATCGCCACCTTCCTGCACGATATTGCCAAGGGTCGGCCGGAGGATCATTCCGCCGGTGGCGCCCGCATCGCGCGCAAATTGTGCCCGCGGCTTGGGCTGACACCAGCCGAGACCGAGACGGTGGCGTGGCTGGTGCAGCACCACCTGACCATGAGCATGACCGCCCAGTCGCGCGATCTGGGCGACCGCAAGACCATTGCCGACTTCGCCTCCATCGTGCAGAGCCCGGAACGGCTGAAGATGCTGACCGTGCTGACGGTGGCCGATATCCGCGCCGTCGGTCCGGGGGTGTGGAATGGCTGGAAGGCCCAGCTGCTGCGCACCCTCTATTTCGAGACCGAGCCGGTGCTGTCCGGCGGCCATTCCCAGGAAAGCCGCGAGGAGCGCGTCGAAAGCGCCCGCAAGGCCCTCATGGAGCGGCTGTCCGGCTGGAGCGACAAGGAGAAGGAGCGCTATCTCGCCCGCCACTATCCGGCCTACTGGGTGCGGGTGGATCTGGAGCGGCAGGTGGCCCACGCCAATCTCATCCGCGCCATGGACCGCAGCAAGCGGCGCATTGATGCCAGTGTGGAAATCCGGCCCAATGCCGGTGTCACCGAGCTGACGCTGATTGCGCCGGACCATCCGCGTCTCCTGTGCATCGTGTTCGGCGCGTGCGCGGCGGCCGGCGCCAACATCGTCGACGCCCAGATCTTCACCACCTCCGACGGGCTGGCCCTTGACTCCATCTATCTGAGCCGCGAGTTCTCCGACGACGAGGACGAGATGCGGCGTGCCAACCGCATTGCCGCCCGCATCGAGAATGCGCTCGCCAATTCCGAGCCGCTGCCCGATGCCATCGTGCGCCGTGGTCAGGCCAAGCCGCCGCGGGCGTTCCATCTGGAAACGGAAGTGCTTGTCTCCAACGCCTGGTCGGACCGCTACACGGTGCTGGAAGTCTCCGGTCTCGACCGGCCGGGTCTGCTCTATGACCTCACCCGGGCGATCGGCGATCTCAATCTCAACGTCACCTCGGCCCACATCGCCACCTTTGGCGAGCGGGCGGTGGACGTGTTCTATCTGACCGATCTTGTCGGCCAGAAGATCGTCCATCCCAGCCGGCAGGCGGCGGTGCGGCGACGGCTGACGCTGGCCTTCGAGCAGGGCCGCGTGCCCAGGACCGAGGCCGGGCGGGTGGCCGAACCCGCCTGAGGTTGTCCGGCAGCGAAATCCGGCGGCGGCCGCGACCTGACGGCGCGGCCTGTTCCCGTGGGTCCGGAAATGTCCTAGACCGTGGCCCCGGGCGACGGGAGCGCCGGGCGCGGGGAAATCCCGTGGGCCCGCGCCGGCCGGGCAGGAACCGGAGCGGGATCGGGAGCCGATGAGCCTTCTCAAGAATTTCGCCACCGTTGGCGGCGCCACGGCGTCCAGCCGCATTCTCGGCTTCATCCGCGACACCTTCATCGCCTCGGCGCTCGGCACCGGGGCGGTTGCGGATGCCTATGTGGTGGCCTTCCGCCTGCCCAACCTGTTCCGCCGGCTGTTTGCCGAAGGCGCCTTCTCCTCGGCCTTCGTGCCGATGTTCGCCCGCCAGCTCGAAGGCGAGGGGCCGGAGGTTGCTCGCCAGTTTGCGGCCGAGGCTCAGGCGGCGCTGGGCGGCTTCCTGTTCCTCCTGACCATCGTCGCTCTCGTGTTCATGCCCGAGGTGGTGGCGGTGCTGGCGCCGGGCTTCCTGGAGGAGCCGGCGAAGTTCGAGCTCACGGTCCAGCTTGCCCGCATCGCCTTTCCCTATCTCTGGCTGATCTCGCTGCAGTCGCTTTATGCCGGCGTGCTCAATGGCCTCGGCCGTTTCGCCGCGGCTGCCTTCTCGCCGACGCTGCTGAATGTCGCGCTGATTTCGGCGCTGGTCGCCGTGTTCTGGCTGCACTGGGATGGCTCGGCGACGGCGGGCTTTGCGCTGTCCTGGGCCATCACCATCGGCGGCGTGCTCCAGCTCGCCATGCTGGTGGGCGTCGCCATCTATCGCGGCATGGCGCTGCCGCTGCTGTGGCCGCGGCTGACGGTGGGGGTGAAGCGGCTGTGCCTGCTGGCCGGTCCCAGCGTGGTGGCGGGCGGCGTCATCCAGATCAACATCATCGTCGGCACCATGATCGCCTCGGCCCAGCCGGGGGCGGTGGCGTGGCTCTATTTCGCCGACCGGGTCTATCAGCTGCCCCTTGGCATCGTCGGCATCGCCATCGGCACGGTGCTTCTGCCCGATATCGCCCGCCGGGTGCGGGCCGGCGACATGGGGGCGGTGCTGCACAACCAGAACCGCTCGGTGGAATTTGCTCTCGCCCTCACCCTGCCGGCGGCTGTCGCGCTGGTGGTCACCGCCCTGCCGGTGACCGTCGGCCTGTTCCAGCGCGGCGCCTTCAGCCATGCCGATGCCATCGAGACCGCGTCGGCGCTGGCCGCCTATGGGCTGGGGCTGCCGGCCTTCGTGCTGCTCAAGGTGTTCCAGCCGGCTTTCTTTGCCCGCGAGAATACCAAGACACCGATGTGGTATTCGGCGATCAATGTCGGCGTCAACGTCGCGCTGTCCTTCGCGCTGTTCCCGATCTATGGCCATGTCGGCGTGGCGCTGGCCACCACCATTGCCTCGTGGCTGAATGTGGTCATGCTGTTTGTTGCCCTCAAGCGGGCCGGCATCTTCCAGGGCGATGCGCGGCTGCGCAGTGTGCTCGTGCGCATCGTTCTCGCCTCGGCGATCTTCGGCGGCGTGCTCTATGGCATCGGCCAGTGGCTGGCGGCGTGGTTCATCGAGGGTGACCCGACGGCGCCGCTGGGCCTCGCCATTCTCGTCGGCGTCGGGCTGGTGGTCTATGCCGTGCTGGTGGTCGCCCTTGGCATCATTCGCCCGGCGGATCTGAAGCGGCTGGTGCGCAGGCGTCGCTGAGGGGCTGGTCATCCTTCCGCCATCGCGGCATGGTGAGAACCTCAGACGCCCGCAGCGGTCGGATATGGCCGGCCGCGGGCTGGTTTGCGGCACGCCGTGCCGTCCGCCCCTTCGAGATCCGGATTGCCGATGCCCTTGCCGACACCCGCCCGTGCCCGCCTGCTGATTGTGGCCCTTCTGTCGGTGTTCATCGGCCTTCTCGCCCGTGCCCCGGCCGAGGCACACCCGCATGTTTTCGTCGATGCCCGTTCGGAAGTGGTGTTCGAGCCCGATGGCCGTGTCGGTGCCATCCGCCATGTCTGGCGCTTCGACGAGGGCTTCTCGGCCTATGCCACGCAAGGGCTGGATGCCAACAATGACGGGCATCTCTCCTCGGACGAGCTGGCGGAACTCGCCAAGATCAATGTCGAGTCCTTGCGGGAATATCGCTATTTCACCTTCCTGACGGTCAATGGCCGGCGTCATCGCTTCGATCCGCCGAAGGAATACTGGCTAACCTATCAGGATGGCTATCTGACCCTGTTCTTCACCCTGCCGCTCAAAGAGCCGGTGACGGTGGCCGGGCAGACGGTGACGCTGGATGTCTACGATCCCGAATATTTCGTCGCCTTCAAGATGGTCGAACAGGATCCGATGACGCTGGTGAATGCCCCGGCCGGCTGTACGCTGGAAATCAAGCGCCCGGCGGACCTGGACCCGATGACGGCGGCGACGCTGGCCATCATCCCGTCGTCCCAGCGGGATCTGCCGGAGAACCTGCGTTCGGTCACCCAGGATCTGGCCAACACCGGCACGCTTTCATGCCCGGCCAGCGGCAAGACCGGCCTGCTGCTGCCGCCGTCTGGCGGCGGGCTGGTGCAGGTGGCGGCGGCGGGCCCCTTCGGCATCGCCCCGCCGGAGCCCTCGGTGGGCGGCTCTCTCGATGGCCCCCTCGGCAAGATGTTTGCCGTGGTCGCGCTTTATCAGCAGAAATTCTATCTCCAGCTGACCACTGCCGTGCGGGCGCTGAAGGATGATCCCTCGGGCGTGCTGTGGCTGGGGCTGCTCTCCTTCCTCTATGGCGTGTTCCATGCTGCCGGCCCCGGCCATGGCAAGGCGGTGATTGCCGGCTATCTTCTCACCGAGGATGCCCGCATCGGCCGGGCGATCTCGGTGTCGGCGCTCTCGGCCCTCATTCAGGCGCTGGTGGCGATCGGGCTCGTCGGCGTTGCCGGCCTCGCCCTCGGCCTCACCGGGCTTGCCATGAGCCAGGCGACGCTGTGGTTCGAGACCGGCTCCATCGGCCTCGTGGTGCTGCTGGGCGTCGTGCTGGTGTGGCGCAAGATCGTCATGCCGGTGGCGGGCGTGGTGAAGGCGCGGCTGGCCCGGCCGGTGGCGACTTCGGGGCTGGCCTTCGGCCCGCCCGGTGGCGGATCGGCGCTCTCCGGCCTCACCTTTGCGCCGCCGTCCGGCTCCGCCACGCCTGTGCGCCCTGCGGCCCACAGCGTCCACTTTGACGGCTGCGGCTGTGCGCCGGCGGGCTTTGCGGCGGCGGCGACCACGGGCGGCTGGCGCGCGGGCCTTGCGACCGCGCTTGCCGCCGGCGTGCGGCCCTGCACCGGCGCGCTGGTGGTGCTGGTGTTCGCGCTGTCCCAGGGCCTGTTCGTGGCCGGCGTTGCCGCGGCGCTGATGATGTCGGTGGGAACGGCGGCAACTGTCGCCGTGCTCGCCCTCATGGCCGTCGGCGTCAAGGGCGTGGCCGGCCGGCTGGCGGGGCCCGAGGGCACCACGGCGATTGTCGTCCACCGGGTGATCGAGGGCATCGGCGCGCTGATCGTGCTGCTGGTCGGCCTCACGCTGCTCGGCGCCCAGTTCGTGCCGGCAGCCGGCGGCGGCACTGCCTTCGGCTGAGATCGGGGCGGACCGGAGCGACAGGCCCCGGTCCGTCCTCGTCGGCAGCTGCTGCGTCTTCAGCTGGTGAAGATGCCCATGATGCCGGAATAGACGCCGAGCAGGCACATCAGGGTGCAGACCGTCACGACCAGCCACATGTAGCGCCCCTTCAGCCGGTAGGGCTCGGGCAGGGCGCGGATGGACAGCACCACCAGAAAGCCCAGCACGATCGGCAGCAGCAGGGCGTTCACGACCTGAACGAAGATGTTCACGTCGATGAGGTTGACCCCGGACAGCACCACGGCCATGCCGATGCCGAGCACCAGCACATAGACGACATAGAACCACGGCGCGCTCTTCACGCCATCGCCCAGGCTGCGGCGGTAGCCGGTGACCTCGCCGAGGCCCCAGGCGGCGGTGAGGCTGACAACGATGGCCGCCACCAGCGCCGCACCGCTCATGCCGAGGGAAAACAGGATGCGCCCGGCGTCATAGCCGAGATGCGGGGTGATGGCGTCGCTGATCTGCTCGACGGTATTTAGATCGACGCCGCCCTCGTTGTTGGCCCACAGGGTGGCGGCTGTCGTCACCAGCATGGCGATCATGATGAGCTGGGTGACGACGGAGCCGACGGCGGTATCCAGCCGGGAGTTCTGCATGTCGCGGATCGACAGGCCTTTGTCGACGGTTGCCGACTGCTGGTAGAAGATCATCCACGGCATCACCACCGCGCCGATATTGGCAGCCACCAGAAACAGATAGCCGGATTCCTGCACGGGGAAGGAGGCAAGGCCGGCGGCCACCTGTTCGGGGTCGGGATCCGACAGGATCATGGTGGCGAGGAACACCAGCTCGAACAGGCCGACGGCAATGGCGATGCGCTCCACCCGGCGATAGGAGCCGGTGGCGGCCACCAGGATCAGGAACAGCGCCATCGCGCCGGTGGAGGCCCAAACCGGGATGCCCCACATCAGGCCCACGCCGGCAATGCCGCTCATTTCGCACACGATGGCGCCGACACAGGCGATGATGAGCGTCGATACCGAAAGCCACGCCCAGCCGCGGCCGAAATGCGACTCGATCAGCTCGCCATGGCCCTTGCCGGTGACCACCCCCAGCCGGATCGTCAGCTCCTGCACCATGAACACGATGGGGATCAGGATGATCTGGGCCGAGAGCAGGGCATAGCCCCATTGCGCTCCGCTCTGGGCGGCGGTGATGAGGCTGCCGGCATCGGTGTCGGCCAGCATGACAACCAGTCCCGGCCCCATGGCCGCCAGAAAAGCCAGCCCCCGCGATCGCCGCATCATGGCCCCGCCGGCGCGCGCCGATGGATCGATGCTCCGCTGTTCAGATGCCATCCCGGGCCCTCCAGATTGATATTGCATATCACTTGCAAGATAATCCTGTCTTCCGGACATGGAGGCAGATGTCAATCTTGGAGTTGTCGAGTTGGTCCAATGTAATCGGCGCGCGCAGGGCCGCCGGAGGCAGGGAGAACGGGCGGGGAAGAGAAAATCCACGGCCGGGCAGGGCGGTGGCGGCAGCGCGACCGGCGGCCTTGCTCGTCCGGACCAGAGGTCGCGGCACCCGGTTGCCGCCGGGGGGCTGGCCGGCCGGCACCCGTGCATCCGAAGATGCCATCTCCCGGTCGTCCGTCCCGGTTCGGGCCCTCTCAGGCCGGCCGGCGGGACGATCCGCGGGGGTGACGAGGGCCGATCACGCAAGCGTGCGCGTCATGCTGCAGCGCAATCTTGACGCCCCTCATGGCGCGCTCCATATCTTGCGAACGAACATTCGCTCGCGTCCTGCTTCTTGTCTCGCCGGGTCCCGGTCTGGCCGGGGACGACGACAGATGCGGGCACCCCCCTGGGCAACGGAGGCGGCATGGGCTGTTTCCCCACGACCGGCGACACCACGCCCGATGGCGTTCCGCCGCGGCCGGATCCGCGCCGGCGCATTCTGGAGGCGGCCATCCGCTGCTTCCTCCGGAGCGGCTTTCATTCCGCGTCCATGCAGATGATCTGTGCCGAGGCGAAGATGAGCCCGGGCAGTGTCTACCGGCATTTCCGTTCCAAGGACGAGATTATCGGCGCCATCGCCGAGATCGAGCTGGAGCAGGGCGGAGATTTTTTCCGCAGCCTGCACGCGGCGGACGATCCCGTGGCCGGTATCGTGCAACTGGCTGACGATTATCTGCGCTCGGTGTCCCAGAGCGCGGAAGGGGACCTGTGTGCCGATGTGATGGCGGAGGCGCGCCGCAGTCCGGCGGTGAAAGCGCTGTTCGAGCGCAACGTCGCCAAGGTGCGCGGCGAGATGGAGGCCGCGATCCGCCGCGGTCAGGCGAGCGGCCATGTGGATCCGGGTCTCGATCCCCAGGTGGCCGCGGCGCTGCTCAATGCCATGGGCGACGGTCTGTGCGCCCACATGGCCCTGGATCCGGCGTTGGCGCCGGATCGCGTGGGCCCCGTGCTTGGCCTTCTGGCCGAACGTTTTCTCCGGCCGCCTCCCGAGCGGGCCGACCCATGAGGGATCCGATGTCCGTTCTGCGTCCCGCTTTCCGTGCCCGTCTGCTGGCGACCGCGTTTGTGGCCGGTCTGGCCGGCGTGCCCGGTGCTGCTGCCTTTGCCGCCGATGCCGCCGCGCCGGCCCAGCCGCGCCCGCCCTCCATCACCGTGGCGCCGGCCGCCTCGGGCACCGTCATCGAGACGGCGGTGGTCACCGGCACCCTGATGCCGCGGGAAGAGGTGCTGGTCATCCCCGAGATTGATGGCATCTCGGTGCAGGAGATTCTGGCCGAGGAGGGCGACCGGGTGACCGCCGGTCAGGTGCTG
The DNA here is from genome assembly GCA_050689115.1 of Segnochrobactraceae bacterium EtOH-i3. Lineage (GTDB taxonomy): Bacteria > Pseudomonadota > Alphaproteobacteria > Rhizobiales > Segnochrobactraceae > JBBSSF01. The sequence continues at coordinate 43,372 of JBOGCN010000011.1, forward strand.
GCGCGTCTGTCCCAGGACAGCCTGAAGATCGCGCTGACCCAGAACGACGCTCAGATCCAGAAGGCCGATGCCGCCATCGCCCAGGCGGAAACGGCGCTGCCGGAATATCAGGCCAATTATGAGCAGGCGCAGAAATCCTTCGAGCGCGCCCGCGAGCTCAACAAGTCCGGCGTCACCTCGGCCGATGTCTATGAGCAGCGGCAGGCCCTGGCCCGGGCCGCCTTTGCCCGGCTGAATGCCTCCCAGGAGGCTCTGCGGCTGGCCAAGGCCGACAAGGCCCTGTCGCTGGCCCAGCGCGACGACCTGCTGCTGAAGCTCGCCCGCACCGAGATCAAGGCGCCGACGGCCGGCGTCATCAGCCGGCGCACCGCCCGGGTGGGGGCCGTGGTGGGCACGGCCAGCGAGCCGCTGTTCCGCATCATCGAGGATGGCGCCATCGAGCTGGAAGCGGCCGTGCCGGAAACCGTGCTGGCGCGGCTGGCGGCCGGCCAGCCGGCGGAGGTGCTGCCGGCCGGGCGCGACGCGCCGGTGAGCGGCCGGGTGCGTCTGGTCTCGCCGGAGGTGAATGCGGCCAGCCGCCTCGGCCGGGTGCGCATCGCCCTTGATTCCTCCGACGGCCTCGCCATCGGCGCCTTTGGCCGCGCCCGGGTGGAAACCGCCCGCCGGCAGGGCATCGTCGTGCCGCTCTCGGCCATCCTCTATGGCCATGGCGGCACCAGCGTGCAGGTGGTGAAGGACGGTGTGGTCGACAGCCGCCCTGTCAGCGTGGCGCTGCAGTCCTCCGGGCAGGCGCTGCTGACCGACGGGGTGACGGAAGGCGAGAGCGTGGTCGTGGTCTCCGGCACCTTCCTGAGGGATGGCGACCGGGTGACGCCGGTTGCCGCCGAGGCGCCCCCGCAGTGAGGTCCGCGCGCCCGGGATTTCCGGGCGCGCCGGGTTTCTGACCGGCCGATGGCCGGGACTTCTTGTCGGGCCTGCCGTTGCCAGAGGTGCGGGCGGGCCGCCTTTTCCTTTTCCGGGGCGCCCTTATGTCCATGAACATTTCGGCCTGGTCGATCCGCAAGCCGGTTCCGGCCCTGGTGCTGTTCACGGTGCTGATGCTGCTCGGCCTGGCCTCCTTCGCCCGGCTGCCGGTGACACGCTTTCCCAATATCGACGTGCCGCTGATTTCCGTCACCGTCACCCAGTCCGGGGCGGCGCCGGCGGAGCTGGAAACCCAGGTCGCGCGCAAGATCGAGGATGCGGTTGCCAACATCACCGGCGTGAAGCACGTGATGACGACGCTGACCGACGGCCAGTCCACCACCGCGGTGGAATTCCGGCTGGAGGTGGATCCCGACCGGGCCCTCAACGACGTCAAGGATGCCGTCGCCAAGGTGCGGGCCGATCTGCCGAGCGATGTCGACGAGCCCGTGATCTCGCGCATCGACGTGGAATCCCAGGCCATCCTGACCTTCGCCGTGACCGCGCCGACCATGACCCAGGAGCAGGTGTCGTGGTTCGTCGATGATGTGGTGATCCGCAAGCTGCAGGGCCTCAAGGGCGTCGGCCGGGCCGAGCGCATGGGCGGTGTCACCCGGGAAATCCGCGTGGCGCTGGATCCCGACCGGCTGATGGCGCTGGGCATCACCTCGGCCGAAGTCAGCCGCCAGCTCAAGGCCACCAATGTGGATCTGGCCGGTGGTCGCGGCGAGGTGGGCGGCAAGGAGCAGTCCATCCGCACGCTGGCGGGTGCCCGCACCGTGACCGATCTGGCCGATACCCGCATCGTGCTGCCCGGCGACCGGGAGATCCGGCTGAAGGATCTCGGCACCGTCACGGATTCCTATGAGGAGCCGCGCTCCTTCGCCCGTCTCGACGGCGAGACACCGGTGGTCTCCTTTGCGGTGTTCCGGGCCAAGGGGGCGAGCGATGTGGATGTCGCCCGGGTGACCAATCAGGCGATGGCCGACCTGTCGGCCGCCCATCCGGATGTCACCTACACTCTCATCGACGACTCCGTCAGCTACACCGTCGGCAACTATGAGGCGGCCATGAGCACCCTGATCGAGGGTGCACTGCTCTCGGTCGTCGTGGTGTTCCTGTTCCTGCGCGATTGGCGGGCGACGCTGATTGCCTCGGTGGCGCTGCCGCTCTCCATCATCCCGGCCTTCTGGGTGATGAGCCTGATGGGCTTCTCGCTCAACCTCGTCAGCCTGCTGGCCGTCACCCTCGTCACCGGCATTCTCGTCGACGATGCGATCGTGGAAATCGAGAACATCGTCCGGCACATGCGCATGGGCAAATCGCCCTATCGCGCCGCGATGGAGGCGGCCGACGAGATCGGCCTCGCCGTCATCGCCATCTCCATGACCATCGTCGCGGTGTTCGCGCCGGTGTCGTTCATGGGCGGCATTGCCGGACAATATTTCAAGCAGTTCGGCCTGACGGTGGCCATCGCCGTGCTGTTCTCGCTGCTGGTGGCCCGCCTCATCACGCCGATGATGGCGGCCTATCTGATGCGGCCGCTGAAACATGAGGAAGAAAAGGATGGCCCGGTGATGCGGGCCTATACCGGGCTGCTGTCGTGGACGGTGCGCTTCCGCTTCCTCACGCTGGGTGCCGGTGTCGCCATCTTCTTCGGCTCGATCATGGCGACGAGCCTTTTGCCGACCGGCTTCATGCCGCCGGAGGATATTGCCCGCGTCGTCGTCTCCGTCGAGCTGCCGCCGGGTGTCACCCTCGATGACACCCGGGCGAAGACCGACCGCATCGTGCGCGAGCTGCGCCAGATCCCGGAAGTGGAACAGGTGTTCGTGCTGGGCGGCACCACGCCCACCGGCACCCGGGAGCTGCGCAAGGCCTCGGTCTATGTCAGCCTTGTCCCCAAGGGCGATCGCGACCGCAGCCAGAAGGAAATCGAGGGCGAAATCAGCGCCCGCGTCGCCACCATCCCCGATGTCCGCGCCTGGTATGTGAACGACCGCGGCGAGCGGGAGCTGTCGGTGGCGCTGCTCTCCAATGATCCGGTGGCGCTGGCGGAAGCCGTGGGGCAGGTGGAATCGGCGGTGCGCCGTCTGCCGGGCTTCTCCAATGTGGCGGCGGCGGCCGGTGTCGACCGGCCGGAAATCCTCATCCTGCCCCGGGCCGACGAGGCGGCGCGCTTCGGCGTCTCCACCGCGGCGATCTCGGAAGCCGTGCGCGTCGCCACCATCGGCGACGCCGATGCGATGCTGCCGAAATATAATGTCGGCGACCGGTTGATCCCGATCCGGGTGCAACTGGACGAGGCGGCCCGCGCCGACCTCGCCCTTGTCCGCGCCATGCCGGTGGCCGGCGGCAACGGCACGCTGGTGCCGCTGGCGGCCGTTGCCGACATTGCCTTCGGGCAGGGACCATCCTCCATCGAACGCTATGACCGCGAGCGGCGGGTGGTGATCGGCGCCGATCTGGTCGGCGGCCTCACCCTCGGGCAGGCGCTGGAGCAGATTTTCGCCCTGCCGGAAGTGAAGAGCCTGCCGGCCGGCGTGCGCCTGCAGGAAAGCGGCGACGCGGAAATCATGGGCGAGGTGTTCTCCGGCTTCGCCCAGGCCATGGGGGCGGGCATCCTGATGGTGCTGGGCGTGCTGATCCTGCTGTTTGCCAGCGTGTTCCAGCCCGTCACCATCCTGCTCTCCCTGCCGCTGTCCATCGGCGGTGTCATCGCGGCGCTGCTGGTCACCAACAATGCCGTGTCCATGCCGGTGGTCATCGGCATCCTCATGCTGATGGGCATCGTGACCAAGAACGCCATCATGCTGGTCGACTTCGCCGTCGAGCGCATGGCCCACGGCATGCCCCGCACCGAGGCCATCGTGGATGCCGGCCGCAAGCGCGCCCGGCCGATCATCATGACCACCATCGCCATGGCCGCGGGCATGCTGCCCTCGGCGCTGGGCACCGGTGATGGCGGCGAGTTCCGCGCCCCCATGGCCATCGCCGTCATCGGCGGCCTGCTGGTCTCCACGGTGCTGTCGCTGGTGTTCGTGCCGTCCTTCTTCACCGTGATGGACGACATGGCCCGCGGCTCCGCCTGGCTGTTCGGCCGCTTCATCGGCCCGAAGGAGGAGCACCCGGCCACCGACGGACACGGCAAGCCCGGCACCCCGCCGGCCCACCCGGCCACAAAGTGATACCGCGCCCCGGGAGCCCTCCCGGGGGCGCAGGCGGCTGAAACGCGGAGACCACGCGCGGGGTTCCATGCCCCGCGCGTTTTTTCTTGATCTTTTCTTGGTCGATCTCTTCGCAGGTGCAAAAAGAAGGTCAGACTTGCTGCACCAGTCAGAAGCGGTGTCGTAAAATATTTGTCATAATCGGCCCGAATGAGCATTTGCCGGCTTTGGTTCGGCGGGAATCTGTGGCATGCTCCTTCTTGTCAACGCGGAGCAACATGGGAGAAAGAAGTCCATGTCCATCGAGTCGCGCATCGTTGAACTGAAGAAGCGCCATGCCGCCCTGGAAAGGGAGATTGCGGCGGCAAAGCTCCACCCCAGTACCGATACGACCCAACTCTCTGCCCTCAAGCGGCGGAAGCTCCAGCTCAAGGAAGAAATCGTACGGCTTGACCCGCCGACGCACCATTGATGGAGTGATGGACTGACGGTTCCTCTGGCATGACTGGCGCAGCGCGCCGAGGCTGGAGGCCCGAGGCGAGGGAACAAGGTTCTCTCTGCCTCACTGGGGGAGCAACCGGAGAAGGCGGTTGTTCCTCCGCAAGAGGGTCCAGGCCGGACCCGAGGTGCCCTGCGGGCGCGGGACTTGGGACCCCCGCAGGGATGATGTCGGGCGCGCGGACAGGGGGATCCCCGAGGGGACTTCCGTTCGTGGCGACGGGCCGAGACGGGCAGGCGGCCGCAAGGCCGGCTGCCCCCGCGAGGCCTCCGGGAGGTGGTGCCGGTTGACCGGCGTTGAAGCCTCCGCAGGAGGGAACACGGGTGGCGCGCCGCTGCGGTGGCGTCTGCCGATCGGCCCCGGATGGTGGCCAGACCCCGAAATGGATGACGCCGCGGACCCCGGGGTTCGCGGCGTTTGTCATTTTGGGGGCAGGGTGCGCGGGAGCGGGGGCTGGCCGGTCTCTGGCGGGACGTTCCGGGGCGGGAAGTTCTGACGGGTGCGTGGGTGTGCTTGCCGGTGTCACTCACCGGCGGGCGCGGTCGTCAGGCGGCGCGCGTGCGCACCCTCCGGCGGCCGTGCCTCGCTTCGTCCCGTGGGGCGGTGCGATCCGGTACAGCGACCGGATGCCGACCTTTCTCCGAGAGGCATGGAGCCTGTTGGCGGCGACGGCCAGCGGATGTCAGTCGGGCGAGTGTCCGGGGGGCTGATGCCGGGCGCCCGACGTGCTGACCGCACCGCGCGTCTGAAGGACAGCGGATTTCCGATCGGCACCGAGGACATGGGGAATCCGCACGGGACCTGCCAACGCTCATTCAGGGATTATTGATTTGAGGTGGTCCGAGGCCACCGCGGCCGTGTCGCCCGCCCGCGCTGGCCGGTCTCGATCGCCCATCAACCCGAGGCTGGTAGCTTGGTCCCGATCGGATGGCCCTGAACGGAAGCCGGGACCCCGGCCGCGGGCGGTCGGGACCTGTCAGGACAATGCCGGCTCCCGGTCAGCTGCCGAGGGAGGCCGGGCGGGAGGCGAGGGCCGGGGCGGGCTCCCGGGCCTCGCGGCGCCGGCGGCTGCCGGCGGCGAAGTCCATGAGGGTGGCGAGACCGAGAAGGGCGCCAAGGCCCGTCAGGATGAACAGGGCGCCGATGACGAGGCTGCCCTCGGTTTCCCGCATCACGATCTGGCCGGCGATGGCCAGCACCGAGCCGAAGCCGAACACGGCGAGGGAGTGGCGGCCGATGCGGGCCAGCGGGTTGCTGGCCGTCAGGCGATCCAGGGCGGGGATGCGCAGGGTCGCCACCACATAGAACAGCGCCAGCGCATGGACGAGGCGCGGCACCGACAGCACCTGCTTGTTGAACTGGTAGAGGAAATCCGGCAGCGGCAGCAGCCCCGGGCCCGGGGCATAGCCTGTCTGCGCCGCCAGCGCCCCCAGCAGCATAATGCCGAGGGCCATGGAGAAGGCGACGGGGTGATAGGGGATCGTCAGCCCCTCCTGCCGCAGGGCGCCGACAAGGAAGCCGATGACGAACAGCAGCTGCCACGCCAGCGGCTCGAAGAACCAGCCACCGGCCTGGGGATAGGACGGCGTGGCGATCGGGGTGAGCTGGAAGCCGATATAGATCGACAGCGACGCCGCCAGCAGCAGCGAGAGATCGCGCTTGGCCAGAAACAGCATCACCGGCAGGGCGGCGAACAGCGCGATATAGAGCGGCAGGATGTTGAAGTAGCCGAGCTGGAACCCCATCGTGCCGAGACCCAGCAGCCCCGCCACCGGCTGGCGCAGCAGGATATCGACGCCATTGGTGCGCAGCCAGAACGGATCCTGGAAGGTGCGCCACGCCAGCATCAGCAGGGCGACCGCGATGATGGTGGTCGACAGGTGGAAGAGATAGAGCGACCAGGAGCGCTGCCAGATGCGCACCGACTGGGCCAGCGCCTCGCCGGGCCCGAAGCGCGGCAGATAGGCCAGCGCCGCCGACAGGCCAGCCAGAAACACGAACAGCTCCGCACTGTCGGAGATGCCATAGTTGCGGCTGGTGAGATGCTCGAACGGATTTCCGGGCACATGATTGATGAAGATCATGACCAGCGCAACGCCGCGCCAGAAGTCGACCTTCAGATCCCGTCCGGGGCCAGGCGATCCTGCCATCGCGCGCCATTCCTCCACAGTGCGGCCGGGCTCCCTTCCGGGGTCGGCTCGGGCATTCTCGGGATCCGTCCCTCGCCGGGGAGGGGGAGGCCGGATCCGGGTCTCAAGATATCAGACCAGGCACGCAAGTGCTGACCGCACCCAAGCGCCTGAAGAGCAGCGGATTTCTCATCGGCACCAGGGGCATGAGAAATCTGCACCGGAATGCCCCGGGGACCCCTTATGCGGGATCCCCGATATCAATCCGTGAAGTTGGTCCGGGTTCCCTGTCCGGGGCAGGAGGAGACCCCCGGCGGGTCCGGTCGGAGTGGAATCGACCGGTCTCCGGATGACATCGAATCGTCGCATAACTGAGGCGGCTTCGGCAAAGCCGACGATGGTCCGGTGCGACACAAGATCGTGTCCGCGATCCGCCACACGCGCAAATTCCGGCGTCCGCACGATCCGCAGCACTGGCTGAACGAGAAACGGGGGAGAATCCGCCAGCGCGAATTCTCCCCCGTTTCAGGCAAGTCCGTGAGATAGAACCGGCGAAAGAGATCCGCCGGAGACCCCGGGCGCTGCGCCCGGGACCGACTCACTTGATCTTGGCTTCCTTGAACTCGACGTGCTTCTTGGCGACCGGGTCGTACTTCCGCTTCACCATCTTGTCGGTCATGGTGCGGGAGTTCTTCTTGGTCACATAGAAGAAGCCGGTGTCGGCGGTGGAAAGCAGCTTGATCTTGATCGTAGTGGCCTTGGCCATGGCAAATCCTCGGAGAAAGCTTGTATCCCCGGCACCGGGCCCGGCACATGCCGTCCAACAGTCTCGGGGAGAGCGGATGTCCGGCTTGCCCGTGGCCGACCGGTCCTGATCCTTGTCTCGTGGCCGCGGACCCTAGTCATTCGCCGCCGAAAGTCAAGATTCATCCGGGCCCGGAGAGTCAGGTGCCGGCATTTCCCGCCGCCCGCGTCTCAAGAAGCACGCGAACCGGCCGGAAACTCGTGCGATGCACCGGGGCGGGGCCAAGGCGGGCCAGTGCTTCCTGATGCACGGCGGTGCCATAGCCCTTGTGACGGGCGAATCCGTAGCCGGGATAAACCCCGTCCAGACGCTCCATCAGCCGGTCGCGGGTGACCTTGGCGATGATGGAGGCGGCGGCGATGGAGGGCGAGCGGGAATCTCCCTTCACCACGGCCTCGCCGGGGCAGGGCAGGGCAGGTGGCACGTCCAGCCCGTCGATGAGGGCAAGACCCGGCCGGCGCGCCAGTGCGCCGGCTGCCCGCGCCATGGCGGCCAGCGTCGCCCGGCGGATGCCGACGGAATCGATCTCGGCGACGGCACCCAGGGCGATCGCCACATCGGCGGTGCGCAGGATGTCGTCGAACAGCCGGTTGCGGGCGGCTTCCGTCAGGGCCTTGGAATCATCGAGCCCGTCGGGAATCGCTGCCGGGTCCAGGATCACGGCGGCGGTTACCACCGGCCCGGCCCATGGCCCCCGGCCGGCCTCGTCGATGCCGGCCAGAAGACCGCCGGTGCGCCTGCGGGCGGCGGCATCGAAGGCCGGATCCGGTCCCGTCCGCGGGGCTCTGGTGCCGTCCGCAGGGCCGCGCGGGCGGCCCGGTGCGCGGGCCATGCTCAGCCCTCCCGGAAGGTATGGCGGATCTGGTCGGCCAGCGGCTTCAGCAGGAAGGTCATCACCGTGCGGTCGCCGGTGCGGATGAACACTTCCGCCGGCATGCCCGGCAGCAGCTTGAGTTCGCCCAGACGCTGCAGCTGGCCGGGATCCGGCGCCACCCGGGCGGTGAAATAGGCGACCCCGGTCTTGGGATCCTGAACGAGATCCGGCGACACGGCCACCACATGCCCGTCAATCTGGGGGGTGGTGCGCTGGCTGAAGGCGGAGAAGGTGATGATGGCGGCCTGCCCCAGATGCACCTGGTCGATGTCGGTGGGGGAGATGCGGGCCTCCACCACCAGCGCATCCTTTTCCGGCACGATCTGCATCAGCGTCTCGCCCGGAGTGACAACACCGCCGAGGGTGTGGACGGCCAGCTCGTGGATGTAGCCGGCCTGGGGGGCGCGGATCTCGGTGCGGGAAAGCTGCTCCTCGGCGGCAATGCGGCGCTCCGACAGCCCGGCCACCTGGGCCTGGGCGTCGCGCAGCTCCTTCAGAACCTCCTCGCGGAAGGAATGCTGGATCTGCAGCACCTGCAGCTCGGTCTCGCTGATGCGGCCGCGGGTCATGGCGATCTGGGAAATGAGCGCGCCGCGCTCGCCCTCCAGCCGGGTGCGCTCGCGCTTGTTGGCGATCACCCGGGTGATCGGCACCTGCCCCTTGGCCAGCAGCCCTTCCAGACCGGCCAGCTCCTGATTGATGAGGCTGATTTCGTCTTCCTTGGCCTGCTGCTGCACGTCGAGACCGCGAATCTGCTCGTCGAGCTGGCCGATGCGCTCCTTCAGCTGGTCGACCTGACCATCCAGCGCCTGCTGTCGGGCGGTGAACAGGGTGGTCTCGCCGACCAGAACCTTGGCGATCTCGGGATTGCCGCGCTGGTCGTCCAGCCATTTGGGGAAGGTGATGCTGGTCGCGCCGTCGCGCTCGGCTTCCAGCCGGGCAATGCGGGCGTCATAGGTGACGAGCTGCTGCACGATGACGCCGAGATTGGCCTTGAGCAGGGTCTCGTCGAGCCGGACCAGCAGGTCGCCGGCCTTCACCTCGTCGCCATCCTCCACGTGGATTTCGCCGACGATGCCGCCATCCCGGTGCTGGATCCGTTTCACCCGGCTTTCCACCACGACGATGCCATGGGCAATCACCGCGCTGGACACATTGGCAAAGGCGGCCCAGGTGCCGACACCCCCGACCATGGCGATGACAAGCACGAAGCCGATCACCAGATAGCGGCGGATATCATGAGAGACCGACCGGTGGGCGAGTGCCGGGGCAGGGGGCGGCGCATGGGGCAGCTTCTCGGCGGGAACGCTCTCGGACGGGGCCGACAGTTCGGTGCCGGCAGTCCCGGTCTGGTCGGACGGGCGGCTCATTTGGCGGCTCCCTGGTTGCCCGTGCCCGGCGCGGGCGGGCGCCCGCCCTCCACGATCTGGACCGGGGGACGGTTCATGAGCTTGGCAATGACCTGATCACGCGGCCCGAAGGCGACCTGCCGGCCCTGTTCGATGACGAGCATGAGGTCCACCGCCACCATCACCGAGGGACGATGGGCAATCATCACCACGATGCCGCCGCGCGCCTTCACGCCGCGGATGGCGTTGATGAGGGCGTTGTCGCCGTCACCATCGAGATTGGAGTTGGGTTCGTCGAGGACGAGCAGGAAGGGCTCGCCATAGAGCGCCCGCGCCAGACCGAGGCGCTGGCGCTGGCCGCCGGAGAGCACCGCACCACCCTCGCCGATGCGCGTCGCATAGCCGTCCGGCAGACGCAGCACCATGTCGTGCACCCCGGCCGCCCGGGCCGCGGCGATCACCTTTTCCGGTGTGCGGGTGGCATCAAAGCGGGCGATGTTCTCTTCAACCGTACCGTCGAACAGCTCCACATCCTGCGGCAGATAGCCGATATGGCGGCCGAGATCGTCCGGTGGCCACTGGTCCAGCGGCGCGCCATCCAGCGAGATGGTGCCGCGGCCGACCGGCCATACCCCGACAATGGCGCGGGCGAGGGTGGACTTGCCGCCGCCGGTGGGGCCGGCAATGCCCAGCGCGTCGCCAGCTTTCAGCTCGAAGCGGATGTCGGCGAGGATGGGCGTGGTGCCGCCGGGCGGGGCAACCGCGATGCGGTCGACGGTGAGGCGCTGGCGCGGCGCCGGCAGAGCCATGCGCGGGCGGTCATCGGCGGCCGTCAGGGTCGCGTTCAGCCGGGTGTAGGCCTGGCGCGCCTGCAGGATCGAGCGCCAGTTGCCGACAGCCGTTTCCACCGGCGCCAGCGCCCGGCCCATGATGATGGAGGCGGCGATCATGGCGCCGCCGGTGACGGCCTCGTTGACCGCCAGATAGGCGCCGACCCCCAGCATCGCCGACTGCAGACCCAGCCGGAACACCTTGGAAATGGTGCTGTAGAAGCCCGCCCTGTCGTTCAGCTCGGCATTGGCGGTGATGAAGCGGGTGTTGACCTCGGTCCAGACCTTGCCCAGCGTCGACACCATGCCCATGCCATAGACGGCTTCGGCATTGCGCCGGCCGGCATCGGCAAGAGCCTGTCGCTTCAGGGCAATCTCGTTCACCTGCTTCAGGCCGCTCCGAGTGGTCACGTCGGTCAGATAGGCCATCAGGAACAGGAACAGGGCGCCAAGCGTGGCGACCAGACCGAGCACCGGATGGATGAGATAGACCACCAGCAGATAGACCGGCATCCACGGCATGTCGAACAGGGCGGCCACGCCCTGACCGCCAAAGAACTGGCGCAGGCTGTCCACATCCCGGATCGGCTGGGTGGCATCGGCGCGGGGACCCGCCTTCACCCGGAGGCTCACATGGGCCTCAAAGGCGGAGGGGCCGACATCCTCGTCAAAGCGGTGGCCCAGCCGGGTCAGGATACGCTGGCGCACAAGATCGAGGGCACCGAGGAAAACATAGATGCCCAGAAGCAGCGTCGAGAGCGCGATGAGGGTCGGCACGCTGCGCGAGGTCAGCACCCGGTCATAGACCTGCAGCATATAGAGAGAGCCGGAGAGCATCAGCACATTGAGAATGCAGCTGAAGACACCGATCCCGAGAAGCATTGACCGCGAGGCGGCCAGCACGCGTCCGACCCGTGAAAGCTCCCCGGCTTTCGGCTGCGCCATGATCCGTCACCTCGTTTCTGGGTGGGGCCGCCATTCGGCGGGCCGGAGCTGAAAAGGGCGTCCCGGAGCGCAGCCACGGCGGCGGTGACGGGACACTCCGGCGAGTGTTGCAGGGCACGACGCCTCTGGCAGAACGGCAGACCCGCCCGCGATGGGGCTCGCCGCCGCGCCGACGCCGGAGACGGTCCGGACATGACAACAACACCCGGAAGGACAAACCCCCGGGCTGGAGCGCGGCGATCCTCAGGGCGATCCGGCCATCAGTCAATGGTGATCTTGTGTCATCGGCGGCAAAATTGAACGATGACTTCGAGTTATTCCAGCTCGATCAGTTGAACCGGGGAGCCCGGGCGCGATAGTTGCCGTCTTCAGCCAGCCGGAACATCTCGTCCACCTGCGGATGGCGGACAGGTTCTCCGGTCTCATCGGCAATCAGGTTCTGCTCCGAGACATAGGCGACATATTCGCTGTCGGCGTTCTCGGCGAGCAGATGGTAGAAGGGCTGGTCCTTGGCGGGACGGGCATCCTCGGGGATGGATTCCCACCACTCCTGGGTATTGGAGAAGGTCGGATCCACATCGAAGACCACGCCCCGGAAGGGGTGGAGCCGATGCCGCACGACCTGGCCGATGGTGAACTTGGCTGTCCGGATGCGGTCCATCACGTCCTCGCCGCAGCTGGCGGCTCTCCCTTGTGCCCGGCGCGGATCTTCCAGAAGCGCACGAGATCGAACCGGCTAGAGCACATACCCGTCCGGAAAGGTCAAGGGTACGGGATGGAACGCACCCATGCTTGGGGTGAGCGCCCACCCGCAAACCTTGCCGACACCCGGTCGGCTGCCAGACCGGGGGCGGGAAGAAAAGGGGCACATCGCGCGCCCCTTTCCGAAATCGGGGACGGATCAGTCCTCGTCGTCGTCCTCGCCATGGTCGGTGCCGCCATTCAGGCGTTCGCGCAGTTCCTTGCCCGTCTTGAAGAAGGGCACGGACTTCTCGCCGACATCGACCTTGTCACCGGTGCGCGGATTGCGCCCCACCCGGGCCGGGCGGTTCTTCACGGAAAATGCGCCGAACCCCCTCAGTTCGACACGATCCCCGTTCACGAGGGCCTGGGTGATTTCATCGAGGATCGCATTGACGATGTTCTCGACGTCACGCTGGTACAGATGCGGATTGCGCTCAGCCAGCTTCTGGACGAGCTCGGACTTGATCATCGGACGACCCCTACGCCCTCGATATCAGAAGACCACGCCGCACCCGGCAGAACCGAGAGCAGCGCGCGCGAACCGACGAGTTCCGTGCCGGTGAGCCCGAAATGCTGAGCCACCCCGGCGATCGCCCGGTCAACCACCGAGCCGATCCAACTGTCGGTGAGAGACTTCCGCGCCGGCGCCCAGTCGATGACCGGGAGGTTACGCGGAATGCCCCGTTCCGTTTCCAGCCACGTCACCCCTGTCTCCTCGCCACCGATCGCGTCGATCAGTCCAAGTTGCAGGGCCTGATGGCCGGTCACGATCCGTCCGTCGGCCAGGCTGCGCGCGACCTCCGGCTTCATCTTGCGCCGCTCGGCGACCAGACCGACGAACCAGTCGTAGGAGTCCTGCACGAGGCTGGCCAGCATTTCCCGGGTCGCCTCCGAGGTTGGCTCGGTCGGATTCGGCGTCGCCTTGAGCGGAGCGCTTTTCACAGCTTCCATCTTCACGCCGATCATGTCGAGAAGGCGGCTGATTTCGCCAAACTGGACAAGAACACCGATGGATCCGGTGATTGTGTTGCGGCGGGTGACGATGCGGTCGGTGGCAAGCGCCACCAGATAGCCGGCGGAGGTGGCGATGGTGCTGGCGACCGCCACGGTCGGCTTGTGGGCGGAAAGATCGCGCAGCGCATCATACAACGCTTCACCACCGGAGGTGGTGCCCCCCGGGCTGTCGATGGCAACGACGACGCCGCGGACCTCAGGCGAATCGCGGATCTCGCGGATCATCGTCTGCAGCCGGCGATTCTCGGCGATGACGCCGGAAATGGTGATGCGGGCGATGTGGGGCTGATGACGGTTGCCGAGCACGTCGCTGCTGGCGAGGAACCACGCGCCTGCCATCACGACGACGGCAATAACCGCCGCCGCCCGCCACAGGGCAAGGGCCCGGCGGGTGCGTCGGCGCTCGACGATGGTATCGGCATCAAGGGACATCGTCGTCGATCCTTGGATCTCGGCTCATCGGATCCGCCTGTCCGGATGGCGGGGCCGGGCCGCCGCCAGCGGAACGGGGCCCAGAATAGCGGGGGCGCCCCGGTCAGGCCAATCTCGAAAGAACACGGATGGTTAGCTGTCTGTCGCACCACGGGGGGGGGGGAGGCGGACGTGAAGCCCTGCCTGCCGGTGCGGGAGAGACGGCGCAGTCCGCAAAAGGCCGGAGCGGCCGAGGCCGGTCTGGCGAAGGGCAGAACGGACTGCGCCCCGGAACCCGGTCAGCAGGGCCGGATCCCGGGGCGCATGTCAGTTATCGCGACCGGACGGGCCGGTCAGCGCCTTGAAGAGCCGTGCAGGGAACCAGTCCCGGGCGGAGAAACTCCGCCCGGAAAGGGATCTCAGCGACGGTTCTCTTCGCGGGCGCGCAGAGCGGCACCCAGGATGTCGCCGAGCGAGGCGCCGGAGTCGGTCGAACCGAACTGGGCGACGGCCTCCTTCTCCTCGGCGATCTCCAGCGCCTTGATCGACACCTGCACCCGGCGGGCGCGACGGTCGAACTGGATGACGCGGGCGTCGATCCGCTCGCCCTTGGCGAAGCGGTCCGGGCGCTGGTCGGCGCGGTCGCGGGCGAGATCGGCGCGACGGATGAAGGTGGAGAGGTCGGTGTCGACCAGCTTCACTTCCAGACCGCCGTCCTTCACGTCCGTGATTTCGCACGTGACGATCTGGCCCTTCTTGATGTCGCCGGCGTCGGCGAAGGGGTCACCCGCGAGCTGCTTGATGCCCAGCGAGATGCGCTCCTTCTCGACGTCCACGTCGAGCACGACGGCCTTGACCATCTCGCCCTTGCGGAACTCGTCGATGACCTGCTCGCCCGGACGGTTCCAGTCGAGGTCGGACAGATGCACCATGCCGTCCACGTCGCCGTCGAGGCCCAGGAACAGACCGAACTCGGTCTTGTTCTTGACTTCGCCTTCGACCACGGAACCGGCCGGATACTTCTCGACGAAGACTTCCCACGGGTTCGACAGGGTCTGCTTGAGACCCAGCGAAATGCGGCGCTTCACCGGATCCACTTCCAGGATCATCACTTCCACTTCCTGCGAGGTGGAAACGATCTTGCCCGGATGGACGTTCTTCTTGGTCCACGACATCTCGGAGACGTGGATCAGACCTTCGATCCCCGGCTCCAGCTCCACGAAGGCGCCGTAGTCGGTGATGTTGGTCACGCGGCCCTTGAAGCGGGCGTTGACCGGATACTTGGCCTCGATGCCATCCCACGGATCGGCCAGCAGCTGCTTCATGCCGAGCGAGATGCGGTGCGTCTCGTGGTTCACGCGGATGATCTGGACCCGGACGGTCTGGCCGATGGTCACGATCTCCGACGGATGGTTCACGCGGCGCCACGCCATGTCGGTGACATGCAGCAGGCCGTCGATGCCGCCGAGGTCAACGAACGCACCATAATCGGTGATGTTCTTGACCACGCCTTCGATGATCTGGCCCTCTTCCAGGCTCTGGACGAGCTCGGAGCGCTGCTCGGCGCGGGTCTCTTCCAGCACGACACGGCGCGAGACAACGATGTTGCCGCGGCGCTTGTCCATCTTGAGGATCTGGAAGGGCTGGGGCGTGTGCATCAGCGGGCCGACATCGCGCACCGGGCGGATATCAACCTGCGAGCGCGGCAGGAAGGCGACGGCGCCATCCAGATCGACGGTGTAGCCACCCTTGACCTGGTTGAAGATCTGACCGGTGACCTTCTCGCCCTTCTCGAACGCAGCTTCGAGACGGACCCAGCTCTCCTCGCGCCGCGCCTTGTCGCGCGACAGCACGGCTTCACCGAGGGCGTTCTCGACGCGCTCCAGATAGACTTCGACTTCGTCGCCGACATTCAGCTGTCCGTCGCGGGCCTTCGCGCCGAACTCCTTGAGGGGAACGCGCCCCTCGACCTTCATGCCGACGTCGATGACCGCGAGATCTTTCTCGATCGCGATGACCTTGCCCTTCACCACCGAGCCTTCGAACTGCTCGGACTGGGAGAAGGATTCGGCCAGAAGCGCGGCGAAATCTTCGCGGGTTGGGGTGGAAACGGCCATGTGTGCTCCAGTGGAACCGGGTCCGGCGAAGCCCGCCGGCGGGTTTGGGGTTGATCTGGTCGTCCGCGTGGTCCCTGTCCGCGGTCCGGCGCGGACCCGCTTGCGGCAGGCCCTATCCAGCTCCGCCCGGTCCGGTTCGTCCGGAAGGAGAGGCGGAAACAGGGGGACGACATGCCCGCAGTGTCCCGTCCGGTCGGACGGCACTCAGCGGGCCTCAGGCAGACCTGCACGGCAAGGGCTTAGGGCCGGAGACGGCAGGTCGGGGAAACCGGATGGGGGCGCCCGGGAGCGTCGGCCCGGAGGCCGGAAGCGCGGACACCGTCCGGATGGCTGGCGGCTTCCACACCGACTGCCGGATCCGGCAGGGGAGGCGGGAGCCACCGGGATGTCAGGACCGTTCGGCCAGCTTGCTGTCAATGATGCGCACGGCCGCACGGAACGCCGCTTCTATATCGAGGTCCGTGGTATCGAGCAAGACCGCGTCGTCCGCGGGTTTCAGCGGAGCGATCGGCCGGTTGGCGTCGCGCGCGTCCCGCAGCGCCAGATCGGCGGCGATGGCATCCACATCCGCCGACTGTCCCTTGGCAGCCATCTCGGCTGCCCGGCGTCGGGCCCGGGCCTGCGGCGTGGCGAGCACATAGAGCTTCACGTCCGCGTCCGGAAACACAACCGTGCCGATATCGCGCCCGTCGAGCACCGCGCCTTTGCCGGTCCGGCCAAAGCGTCGCTGGGCGGCCAGCAGCTCCGTCCGCACGGCCGGGACGACCGCAATGCGCGACGCGGCCTCGCCGATGTCATGGGCTGACAGCCGCGCCGGGTCGAGCGACGAGAGATCGATCCGCCCGGCGGCAGCCGTTGCGGCGTCGGCGTCGGCGAGATCGGCCCCGGAGTCGAGCAGGCTGGCGGCAACTGCCCGGAAGGTGAGGCCCGTATCCAGATGCGGAAGGCCGTAGTGCGCGGCCAGACGACGGGCAAGCGTCCCCTTGCCCGATGCGGCCGGGCCGTCGATGGCAATAATCATCCCGCAAGCTGCTCCGTCTCGACCGGGTTGAAGGTGGCCCCGAGGGAGCGCATCAGCGGCTGGAAGTTCGGGAACGAGGTGGCGATCATGGCCACGTCATCCACCGTCACCGCGGTGTCGGCCGCAAGCCCGAGCACCAGGAAGCTCATGGCAATGCGATGATCCAGATGGGTGGCAACCTCGCCTCCGCCCACCCGGGTGCGCCGGCCGTGTACCACCAGGCTGTCGGGGCCGGCGGTATGGTCGATATTGTTGGCGCTCAGGCCATCGGACACTGCCTGCAGGCGATCCGATTCCTTCACGCGCAGTTCGGCCAGGCCCTCCATCACCGTCTCACCCTCGGCGAAGGCGGCGGCAATGGCCAGCACCGGATATTCGTCGATCATCGACGGCGCCCGCTCGGCCGGCACCCGCACGCCGGTGAGACGCGAGGCGCGGGCGCGCACGTCGCCGACGCGCTCGCCGCCGGACAGACGCGCGTTCTCGATGGTGAGATCGGCGCCCATCTCCTGCAGCGTCGTCAACAAACCGGTCCGGGTTGGGTTGAGGAGCACATTCTCCACCACCACATCGGACCCCGGCACCAGAAGTGCCGCCACGATGGGGAAGGCGGCCGAGGACGGATCGCCGGGGACAACGATGTCCTGCGGCTTCAGCTCCGGCCGGCCGGTGAGGCGGATGGTGCGCACGCCGGCCTCGTCGGCCGTCACCGTGAGATCGGCGCCGAAGCCCTGCAGCATCTTCTCGGTATGGTCACGGGTGGCCTCCGGTTCGATCACCGTGGTGACGCCCGGCGCGTTGAGGCCGGCCAGCAGCACGCACGATTTCACCTGGGCCGAGGGCACCGGCAGGCGGTAGGTGATCGGCAGGGCGGTCTCGGGGCCACGGATCGACAGCGGCAGCCGGTCGCCGGCCCGCGCGATCACGGTGGCGCCCATCTGGCGGAGCGGCGTCAGCACCCGGCCCATGGGGCGGCGCGACAGGGAGGCGTCACCGACAAAGGTGACGGCGATGGGATGGCTGCCGACGAGGCCCATGGTGAGTCGCGAGCCGGTGCCGGCATTGCCGAAATCAAGCGGCGCCTCGGGCTCCAGCAGCGTGCCGAGGCCGACGCCGGAAATTGTCCACGCGCCTTCCCCCGTGCGGGTGATGGTGGCGCCCAGCGCCCGCATGGCCTCGGCGGTGGCCATCACGTCGGCGGCTTCCAGCAGGCCGGAAACCGTGGATTTCCCGACGGCGAGCGTTGACAGCATCAGCGACCGGTGGGAGATCGACTTGTCGCCCGG
This sequence comes from Segnochrobactraceae bacterium EtOH-i3, assembly GCA_050689115.1. Taxonomy (GTDB): domain Bacteria; phylum Pseudomonadota; class Alphaproteobacteria; order Rhizobiales; family Segnochrobactraceae; genus JBBSSF01. Next base: position 61,526 of record JBOGCN010000011.1, read on the forward strand.
CACCCGGATCCGCCCCTTGAGGGGCCCGGAGGGAAGGCCGGCAAAAGGTTCTGGTCGAGTTGCGGCGCTCATGGCAGACATATCCGATCGGCGTGGGTCGGGCCCGGACCGCGACGGAGACGCGGCCGACTTTGCGGCCGGTCTCTAGCATGCGCCGGGGGGATCCGTCACCCGTGCGTTCGCGGGAGTGGTCGTTGCGGCACGGGCGTGATAGCCGGGGCGCGTCTTTTTCCGCGGCCTCAGGGCTTTTCCGCTTTGACAGACCCGGGCGGCGCGGCTATGGGGGCGCGGATTTTTCTCCTTCGGAGCCTTCCTGCTCCGGAAACCGGTTCCGGCCGCGGGCCTGCCTCACGAGGGCATGGACACGACCGGCGACAAGCGCGGAGATCCCGTGGCGGATCTCCCGTCTCTCATGCGGAGGCCTTGGGGACAGTGGCGAAACCCGAACTCGGTACCAAGCGGCACTGCCCGTCTTGCGGTACCAGATATTATGATCTCAACCGCGACCCGGTCCTGTGCCCGAAGTGCGGCACCGTGTTCGATGTCGTGACGGTCAGCTCCGTCCGTCCGGAACGGGTGGCCAAGGTCGTGGTCGAGGAAGATGTCGAGACCGAGGACGCCGCCGACGTCGATCTGGTTCCCCTGGAGGAAGCGGACGCCGAGGCCGGTGGCACCGAGGTGCCCGATGTCGAGGACGAGGAAATCGGCGATATCGGCCCCGAGATCGGTGACGATGACGACGAGGACGTCTTCCTTGAGGAAGAGGATGAGGGCGACGACGTGACCGGCATCATCCGGGAAGTCGGCGACGAGGAAGAGCGCTGATCGCCAGACGGCGAACAGCCCGTTCCAATGTGCAGGCGGCGGCCCTTCGGCCGCCGCTTTTGTTTTGTGCCGGATGATGCCAAAGGTCCTTGAATAGGATCCTCTGGCAGTCCGGTGCGGATTTCTCATGTCCTTGGGGCATATGAGAAATCCGCTGTTCTCCAGGCGCTGAAGTGCGGTCAGCATTTGCGTGCCTGGTATGATATTGCCCCCCGGGCGCCGCTCAGCGCCGCGGGCCGATGCCTACTTCCAGCGGGGCCAGACCGGCGACGGTCGCCACCAGATGATCCCCCGGCACCACCGGCCCGACGCCCGCGGGCGTGCCGGTGAAGATCACGTCGCCCGGTTCCAGCGCATAGAGGTGGGAGAGGGTGGAGACCAGCTCGGCAATCGACCAGATCATGTCGGAGAGATCGCCACTCTGGCGCGTCTCGCCGTTGACCTGCAGGCTGATCGGGCCCTTTTCCAGCCAGCCGATATCGTCCTTCAGCATGATCGGCCCGATCGGGGCGGCCTGATCGAAATTCTTGGCCACATCCCACGGTCGCCCGGCTTTCTTCGCTTCGGCCTGCAGATCGCGCCGGGTGAGATCCAGACCCACGGCATAGCCGAGCACCAGTGCCGGCGCCTCTTCCGGGCTGACCTTGAAGCCGCTCTTGCCGATGACCACCACCAGCTCGACTTCATGGTGCAGGTCGTTCGTGCCCGGCGGATAGGCGATGATGCTGCCGGTAGGCACCACGGTGTCGGGGAATTTGGTGAAGAAGAAGGGCGGCTCGCGGTCGGGATCGCCGCCCATTTCCCGGGCGTGGTCGGCATAATTCCGTCCGACACAGTAGACCCGGCGCACACCGACGCGCAGGTCGTGGCGCCACACCAGAAGCTCCACAGGCTGGAGCGCGGACAGAACGGGACTCATGCAGAACCTCTCGGGGGGGAGTAGAAGGATCAGGCTGCAGAAGAGCCCGTCCGGGAGAGAAAGGGAAGGGATCCTGCCGTGCGGATCCGCAATAGCAGATCGTGCAGGCAGTGCCGCCGTCAGGTCAGGCGGGACTTCAGCCGCACCGGCGGGGCGCTGGCGGGGTCCTCGGGCCAGGCATGTTTCGGGTAGCGCCCCCTCAGCTCCGCCCGCACGACCGCCCAGCTGCCGCGCCAGAAGCCCGGCAGGTCCCGGGTGATCTGGATCGGCCGGTCGGCCGGCGACAGCAGCTCCAGCACCAGCGGCACCCGGCCATCGGCCACCGACGGATGCACCGTCAGGCCGAACAGGTCCTGCACCCGCACGCTCGCCGTGGCATCAGCCCGGCCATAGTCGATGGGGGCGGTGCGTCCGCCTGGGGTCTCCAGACGGTCCGGCGCCAGGCGGTCGAGCTGGCGGGCGGCGTCCGGCGGCGGGCGGGCCAGCAGCGCCTCGCGCACCACCTCCGGCCGGATGGCCGACAGCCGGTCGACCCCGGGCAGGAAGGGCATCAGCCAGTCCTCAAGGGTCGCCAGCAGGGTGTCCATGTCCATCTGCGGCCAGGGACCGCCAAGCACGTCGGCCAGAAAGCCGAGCCGGGTGATCAGCCGGCCGGCGGCGCCATCCAGCGGCAGGGCCGTCGGGCCGATGGACCGGATGCCCTCGGCCAGCGCCCGGGCGGTGTCGGCGCCGGCCGGCACTGGCAGGGTCTCTTCGGCCAGCACCAGCGCCTCCAGCCGGGTAACGCGGCGGGCCCGCACGGCGCCGGCGGCGCGCTCGAAGCGCAGCTCCGTGGCGGTGCGGATGCGCGCGCCGGCGAGGTCGTCGATGTCGGCGCGGGACAGGGGGGCGGCCGCGAGGATGCGGGCATCGGCCCCGCCGCCCTGCAGGTCGGCGGTGACCAGAAAGGGTTCCCGGGCAAGGGCATCGGCGACATCCAGTACGCCGCCACGGCCGGCGGCCAGCCGGAAGGTGCCGGGCCGGCCGCGCGCCTGGGCGATGCGGTCGGGGAAGGCGGCGGCCAGCACCCGGCCGGTCGCCTGGGGGTCGTGGTCGCCGGCCTCGGCATCGGCCAGCGCCACGAAGCGGCGGGCGAGCGCCCGGCCATCCTCGGCGCGCCGGCCGCGATCATTGCGGAAGCGCCGCAGCCGCTCGCGCAGATCGGTGTCATTGCCGCCAAGCCCGCGCTCGGTGAGGAGAACGGCCAGCTCGGCGGCAAGCCCGGCCTGACCCTCGGCGGCGGCGCGCCGGATCATGTGGGCCAGCCGCGGCTCCAGCGGCAGCCGGCGCAGCGCAGTGCCCTCGGCTGTCAGATGGCCGCGGTCGTCGATGGCCTCCAGGGCGCGGGCGAGCGCCACGGCTTCCGTCCACGCCGGGGCCGGCGGCGGATCGAGCCAGAGGAGGGCGGCCGGTTCCGTCACCCCCCAGCCGGCGAGATCGAGCACGAGGCCGGTGAGATCGGCATCCAGCATTTCCGGCCGGTCGAACGGGCTCAGCGCGGCCGTCTGGCCTTCCTCCCACAGCCGGATGCACAGGCCCGGCTCCGTGCGGCCGGCGCGGCCGCGGCGCTGGTCGGCGCTGGCGCGCGACACCCGCACGGTTTCCAGCCGGGTGAGGCCGGAGCCCGGATCGAAGGCCGGCCGGCGGGCCAGCCCCGAATCAATCACCAGCCGGACGCCCTCAATGGTGATGGAGGTCTCGGCAATGGAGGTCGCCAGCACCAGCTTGCGCCGGCCCGCCGGGGCCGGCCGGATGGCGGCATCCTGGGTCCGGCCATCGAGACCGCCATGCAGCGGGATCACGTCCACATCGTCCGGCAGCTGCCCGGCGAGGCGCTCGGCGGTGCGGGCGATCTCGCCCTGACCGGGCAGGAAGGCCAGCGCCGAGCCCGGTTCGCTGGCCATCAGCCGGCGGGCAACCTCGGTCACGGCCTCCTCGATGCGGCCGCCGGGCGCGCGGGGCATGTGCCGGGTCTCGACGGGAAAGGCCCGGCCGGCGCTCTCGATCACCGGGGCGTCGCCGAAAAGCCGGGCGACCCGGGCACCATCCAGCGTCGCCGACATGGCGAGCAGCCGCAGATCCGGCCGCAGCGCGCCCTGGGTGTCGAGCAGCAGGGCAAGGGCCAGATCGGCCTCCAGCCCGCGTTCGTGGAATTCGTCGAGCAGCACCGCGGCGACACCGGTGAGTTCCGGATCGGCGGTGAGCATGCGGGTGAACACGCCGGCGGTCACCACTTCGATGCGGGTGGCCTCCGACACCCGGGCGTCCATGCGCACCCTGTAGCCGACCCGGTGGCCGACGGGTTCGCCCAGAAGCTCCGCCATGCGGCTGGCGGCGGCCCGGGTGGCGATGCGGCGCGGCTCCACCACGAGGATGCGACCATCGCCCCGCCACGCCGCGGCAAGAAGGGCGATCGGCACGGCGGTAGTCTTGCCGGCGCCCGGCGGGGCGACCAGCACGGCGGCGGGATGGGCATCCAGGGCGGCGAGAAGATCCGGCAGGACCCGGTCGATCGGCAGCATCCGGCACTCCGGAATTGGGACCAGGCGCACGCCGTGCCGAGCGCACCCGCGCGCCTGAAGAGGCGCAGATTTTTCCTCGGCCTCAGGGAGGTGGGAAATCTGCATCGGGCTGCCAGAGGGGGCGTTCAGGGGGGGGCTCTGGCAGGGACAGGGCGGGCCTGACAGCAGGACGCCCGGTGCGGGCGGCACCGGGCGGCATCGACGAAATCAGGACCGGCGGCGGCGGGCGGTCAGACCCGCTCGAAGCGCAGAAGGGTGAACAGGCGGAAGGGGGCGACCCGGATATTCTCCTTCAGCACCAGATCCCGCCGGCCCATGATGCGGCTCATGGGCATGGTCGGGTTCCAGCCGAGGGTTTCCGAAATCGGCTTGATCGCCTTTTCGATGGGCGCCCAGGCGCCGCCTTCCGACTTGAAGTGATTGACGAAGATGACGGTGCCGCCGGGGCGCGTCACACGGGCGATCTCGTCCATCACCGCGTCCGGATCCGGCACCACGGTGATGACGAACATGGCCACGACGACATCGAAGGAGGCATCGGCAAAGGCGAGCTTGCCGGCGTCCATGCCGGCCAGCCCCTGCACATTGTCCAGGCTGCGGCGGCGCACCTTGTCGGCGGCGCGCGTCAGCATGGGGATCGACAGGTCGATGCCGGTCACCTTGGCGTCGCGGCGGTAGAGCGGCAGGGCCAGCCCGGTGCCGACGCCGGCTTCCAGAATGTCGCCGCCGATGCGGTTGGCCCGCTCGATGGCGGCCGACCGGCCCCAGTGCATGGGGGCGCCGAAGATCATGTCGTAGATCGGGGCCCAGCGCCGGTAGGCGTTCTTCACGTCGCTGTCGGTCAGCGTGGCCTCGGCGGCCGCCGGCGCGGCGGTGGCCGGCGCACGGGACGGGGCCGGAATGTCACGGGCCTGGCGGGCGGCCCAGTCGGGGCCATCGGACGGGGAGGGTGCAGTCACGCGGTTCTCGGATCACTCAGCCGCCGCAACGATGCCGGCGGGGCCGGCCGGAACAGCCGCAAGGGACGGGGCGCCGGCAATGAAGCCGCCGCCAAGGACGCGCGCACGCGCATCCGGCGAATCGTAGAGCACGCAGGCCTGACCGGGAGCGACCCCGGTTTCGGGCGCGGCGAGGTCGACATGATACTGCCCGGCACCGCCGGACAGGAAAGCCGGCACCGGCGGCCGGGTGGAGCGCACCCGCGCATAGACTTCCCGGCCGGAGGAGAAGGCGGCATCAACCGGCTCGTCGCCGATCCAGTTGACCTCGCGTAGCGTGATGCGGCTGGTCTCCAGCGCCGAGCGCGGACCAACGATCACCTGCCCCGAGCGGGCATCCAGCCGGATGACGAACAGCGGTTCGCCAACGGCCAGCCCGAGGCCGCGCCGCTGGCCGACCGTATAATGGATGATGCCTTCGTGCCGGCCGAGTACCCGGCCGTCGATGTGGACGATCTCGCCCGGGCGCACGGCATCGGGGCGAATGCGGCCGATCAGGTCGGCATAGCGTCCGCTCGGCACGAAGCAGATGTCCTGGCTGTCGGCCTTGTCAGCCACCGGCAGGCCGAAGCTGCGGGCCAGCGCCCGGGTCTCGCTCTTGCTGGTCAGGGTGCCCAGGGGAAAGCGCAGGAACTCCAGCTGCTCGCGGGTGGTGGCGGCGAGGAAATAGCTCTGGTCGCGCTCGGCGTCGGCCGGGCGGAACATGGCCCGGCCCGTCGGCGTCTGGCGGGTCTCGATATAGTGGCCGGTGGCCAGCGCCACGGCGCCAAGCGCCCGGGCCGTTTCCATCAGGTCGGTGAACTTGACGGTGCGGTTGCAGGCGATGCACGGCACCGGCGTTTCGCCAAGCGCATAGCTCTCGGCGAAGGTCTCGATCACCGAGGTGCGGAAACGCTCTTCAAAATCCAGCACATAATGGGGAATGCCGATGGCATCGGCCACCCGGCGGGCATCCGCCACATCCCGGCCGGCGCAGCAGGCGCCCTTGCGCTCGATGGCGGCGCCGTGATCGTAGAGCTGCAGGGTCATGCCCACGACGTCATAGCCGGCCTGCTTGAGCAGGGCCGCGACGACGGAGGAATCCACCCCGCCGGACATGGCGACGACGACGCGCGTCTCCTCCGGCCGGCCCGGCAGGTCGAGCGACAGCACTTGCGGCAGGCGGACGGCTTCGGTCACGCGCGGGGCTTCCGTCGGGAGCGGGTTGAACGAGGACAACTTCTGGCGAACCGTCTACGACTTGAACAGCATCAGCCGGGCAACCGCAAGCCGCAAAAGGACGCCGGAAAGGCGCGCCTCGCGGTCCACGTGCCCGCCTCCGGAGCCAGCGGCACCCGGAAACGGCGGGACTATAGACGAGACGGCGCGCCTTTTCCAATCTCCCCGTTGGGCCAGATGCGGATCCGGCCCTGTCCGGGAGGCTCAGGCGCCGGTGGTCTCGGGTGCCTCGGGGCCTTCGACGGCCGGCACGCCGGCGTCGTCCGTCAGGTCGGCCGGGGCGGGGGTGTCCTCGGCGGCAGGCACGAAAGCGATCGGCGCGCGGCCGTCAAAGTCGGCAGCGCCCAGAGAAACGGCATAGCAGGCCAGCCGGACCGTCAGCGGGATCTCCACCGCCTTCCCGTCGCGGCGGCCCTTCTCATAGTACTGGATCATCCGCTTCTTGAGGCCAAGCCGTTCAGCCGCCTCTTTCTGCTTCAGTCCCAGTTCCTTCCGCCAGGTCCGGAAGGCCTCCGGCGTCATTGCTTCCGGATCGGCTCCGGGGGTTTCGCTCTGGGGCACGGGGGGCTCTCCTGATGAAAAATCAGACGCAAGGAATGCGCCTTTTGTGCAAAAGGAGCCCTTGCATTCGGCGCATTCTGTGCGCATCTTCTATCAGACCGGCGCACACAGTGCCAGTCCGACCGTTCCGGCAGGTGCTTTCTGCGCGGATCGGAAATCGGGCGGCAGAAAGTTCGCTGGCGAACCGGATTGGCGCAAATCGTGCTTCTGGTTGCGGACCGGAGATCGACGCTCCCCGCCGTCAGGCGGGGAGAAGAAATTTCCGGGGTGTGGCGTTTCGTCGACCCTGGTCGACGGGAGGAGGCGGGCCGGAAGGACGACCCCGGACGGGCGTTCCCGAATCTCCCGCAAAGCAGAACCTGGATGAGACCGCATGACATGATCGGGCCGGCGCGGTCGGCCCGTTGGGAAGGAGAACACTATGCTGAGCGCACTGATCGTTGGTCGTGCCAATCTGGGTCTGGATCGCATTGATCTCGATCGCGCCGGAGAGGTTGCGTGCAACCGCTCGATGTTCGCGTCGATCGGCGAGACCCTGACCCGCTGGTTCTCCGCCCGCAGCCGCTAAGCGTTTTCCCCGTCCCTTCGGGGATCCGGAAAACGCCAGGCTCAGGGTCGCGCATTTTCTTCGGGCGGAGCGGTTTTTGCGCCGTCTGAAAATGCGTCTTGGGGGCGTCCATGGTCTGGGCGCCCATCCCCGCTGGAGGAGGCGGGGCAGGTCCGGGGTTGCCCGGGCCGCAGGGTTCTGCGCGGGAGGGAGCCGGAGGCATCCGGCTGGCCCTCCCGATGCATTTCGGGACGGGCGGGATCGGCCGCCTGTGGCCCGGGACCCGCGATTTTGGCGTTCCCCATTTCGGCGTTCCCGAATGAGGCCCCGGGACTGCGCCTGCCCCTGAAGGCGTGCGGCCGGCCGTGCTTTTCCGCCCGAGAGCGTCTTTCAGCCGGATGGCGTCAGGATGACTGGCCGGAGCGGCTCTCGTCGGGGGGCTTCGGGCAGCCGGAGCGCAGGGATGCGAGCATGGAGCGCCGGCCGACGGCGCATTCGCGCACGGCCAGAAGGGTGGCCGCCAGCACCAGCGGCAGCACATAATAGAGCAGGCGGAACAGCACCAGCCGGCCGAGGAGCAGATCCACCGGCAGGCCGGGCAGGCAGGCGATCAGCGTTGCCTCGAATACGCCAAGGCCGCCCGGCACATGGCTGAGGGAGCCGAGCCCCATGGCGAGCACGAAGGCGCCGGCGACGACGCTCCAGTCCGGCCGGGCCTCGGGGGGCAGCAGCATCATGAAGGCGACGGAGGCGAAGCCCATCTCCACCACCGCCACGGCAATCTGGGCCAGCGACATGCCGGGCCCGGGCAGGCGCAGCATCCGGCCGCCGATGCGGAAGCCCATATGGGCGCGGTGGGCAAACAGCAGATAGAGCGCGATGGCGCCGATCAGCAGCCAGCCGACGACCAGCGCGCTGCCCGTGGGCAGCCGCAGGATGCGCGCGACCATGTCCGGCTCGACCACCAGTACCAGCCCCGAGGCAAGCACGATGCCGAGGGAGAAGGTGAGGGTGATGATGCCGACCAGAGAGGCGATCGCCACCGCATCCAGCCCCAGGGCGGTATAGAGCCGGTAGCGGATGGAGCCGCCGGTCAGCGGCGCGAAGCCGATGGTGTTGGAGAAGGCATAACTGGTGAAGCTGGCAAAGCAGACATGGCGATAGGGAAGGTTCTTGCCGAGAAAGGCGAGCGCCAGCCGGTCATAGAGGGTCAGCGTCAGATAGCTGCCGGTGACGAAGAGAGCGCCGAGCAGGATGGCGCTGAGGGGCGTCGCCCGGATGGCGGCGTCCACCTGGGCCAGCGTGACTTCGCCGGCCAGCTCCACGAGCGCGACCACGGCGGCGGCAAACACGACAAGAATGGCAAGCCCGCCCAGGATCGCCGCTAGGCGGGAAGATCTGGTCCGGCCGGTCGTCTGGGAAGCCATCGATCGCGTGTCGGCCGGGGCCGCCTCTTGTTCGCTGCAGCCCTCGGGACGGGCAGGGCTGCCTTATTGCGCGCCACATATGGGGCCAACCACCCCGGTTCGGCAATGGGAAGAGTACGATCCCCGCATGACGGATCAGGGAGGCGCGACTTCGCCGACACACCCGTGCGGAGCGCGCGGGGGAGAGGGGACAGCGCGCCGATCAGGTCGGCGCCCTCGCCCACCCGTGCGGAGCGCGCGGGGGAGAGGGGCGCTTTCGCTGGCCGGCGAACGGGGCTAGTCTCCGCCCCGCCCGATTTTCCCTCTCTGGTTCCTCTGCCGCATCCGTCATGGCCGCCTCCTTCGATCACACTGCCCAGCGTCTCCACGTTGCCGCCGATCTTGCCGCCGGGGTCCGCATCAGCCCGGACCGCGCCCAGGCGAACTATCTGCTCTCGGTGCTGCGGCTGGGAAATGGCGACCGGGTGCTGCTGTTCAACGGTCGCGATGGCGAGTGGCGAGCCGAGGTGGAAGTGGCCGGCCGCAAGGATGCGGTGCTGGTGGTGACCGAGCAGGCCCGGGCCCAGACCGCGGTGCCGGATCTCCTCTATCTGTTCGCGCCGCTGAAGCACGCCCGGCTCGACTACATGGTCCAGAAGGCCGTGGAGATGGGGGCGGGGGTACTGGTGCCGGTCATCACCCGTCGCACCCAGGCGAGCCGCGTGAACCTGGAGCGCATGGAAGCCAATGTGCTGGAGGCGTGCGAGCAGTGCGGCGTGCTGGCGGTGCCGTCGGTCCGCCCCCCGCGTCCCCTTGCCGCGCTTCTGGCCGAGTTTGAGGTGTCGGAGCCCGGCCGCATCCTGATTTTCTGCGACGAGGACCGCGAGGGCGAGGGGCCGATCCCGCCGCTGTCGGCGCTGAAACCCGGGCCGCTGGCGCTGCTGATCGGGCCGGAAGGCGGATTTGATCCGGAAGAACGGGCACTTCTGACCCGTCTGCCCTTCGTGCGGACCATTGGCCTCGGCCCCCGCATTCTCCGGGCCGATACGGCGGCCGTGGCGGCGCTGGCCGTGGTGCAGGCGGTCCTCGGCGACTGGCGCGTGTGACCTGCGTGTAACGCAGGCCAACCGCAGCTTTTGCAGCGCACAAAACGCTTGTATCGGCCGTCACAGGCCGTAATCTGTCTGACATGAAGACGGGCGCAATCGGCATACGGCGGGCGGCGCCGCGTGATGCGGCGGCAATCACCGAAGTTCACGACGAGGCCTGGCGCCTCGCCTATCGCGGCATCCTTCCGGGAGCGGAGCTGGAGCGCATGATTGCGCGCCGGGGCCCCGACTGGTGGGAACGAGCCCTGAAAAGGCGGGTGTCCATGCTCGTTCTGGAGATGGGCGACACCATCACCGGCTATGCGACGTTCGGCTCCAGCCGGGCGCGCAGTCTCCCTTATCGCGGGGAGATCTACGAACTCTACCTGAAGCCGGAATATCAAGGTCTTGGCTTCGGGCGACAGCTCTTTTCCGCTGTTCGTGGCGAGCTGACGCGTGAGGGACGGCGCTCTGTCGTCGTCTGGTCCCTGGCCGATAACGAACCGGCCTGCGGCTTCTATTCACGCATTGGCGGCAAGGCAGTCGGCAAGAGCGTCGAGCGCATCGGCGAGGATAGCTACAACAAGGTCGCCTACGGGTTCGCGGCCGTGGCCAAGCGCTGACCGCTCGGGTTCACGGGCACATCTTTCCCTGATCCGACCCCGTCCGGGCGTCGGTCCAGCCTGACCTTTCCAGAGGCCTGCACACGGCAGATGCCAGACCGGCAGTCTGTCGCCGGGATCGGCTGTCCCGATCAGGGGCAGTCCGCTCTTCCGGCGTGCGGGTCTCCGGCACATCTTGCGGTCTCGCGCTCCCGTCATGTGGCGGGGGCGACGGGTCCTGTCGGCGCAATCGGGCGGGACCGTTCCTGTGTCCGGCGCGGGCGGGGGCCGGTGTTCAGGACGCCTGAGCGGAGGGCAGATGAAGACGGCGCGCTCCGGCAGGTCGGCCCCGGCAGATCAAGGCTGCCAGACGGGACGCCCGCCTTCTCTCCGATCCGGCCTGCCGGATCAAGAGGGAAGGGCATTCCGGCCGGGGAAAAATGCTGCGACCGGTTGTCCGGGCGAACGGAGTGCGTGTGCCGGATGCTGGGCGGGGCCGGGATCCTGACCCCGCGGCGGGGGTGCATCGGGATCAAGGGCTCTCGCGCTTGGAAGGGCCGGAACAGGGGAGGCCGCCGGAGCCTGCCGCGATGACGGGCTCTTGCCTGTCCGTCCGACGGTTTCGATCCTGTTCTCTCGGAGCGTGCGCTCCGGAGACAGCGGCGCGTCACGCCTTGCCGCCGGGGCCCTCGGGTGCGGCCTCGTCCGGGCTGTCGCTCTCCCGGCGATGGCCCTCAAGCCGGCGGCTGGCCAGATCGCTTTCCAGCGCGGCCTTTTCCTTTTCTGCCTTGGTGCGGCCGAAGCGGACGCGGTTGTCCGCGGCGGTCTGCTCTTTTTCCGCCCGGGCGCGGTCCTTGCGGGCGCGGCGCAGATTGATGATCTCGGCCATGCGATTTCTCCCGGCGGGTGCCGAACAGCGGACAGATGAGGGGTGATCAGACCGGCGGCCGCGCATCATAGGCGGCGCGGGCGGTGGCGATTTCGTCGCGATGGGCGATGGCCCAGTCGTTCAGGATGCGGATCGGCCCGGTCAGCGACACCCCGAGTTCCGTCAGGCGATAGTCCACCTGGGGCGGCGTGGTGGGAACGACGGTGCGGATCACCAGTCCGTCCCGCTCCAGACTGCGCAGCGTCACCGTCAGCATGCGCTGGGAAATGCCGGCGACGGCCCGCTTCAGCGCGTTGAAGCGCATCGGGCCGGCATCGAGATTGAGTACCACCAGCACGCTCCACGCATCCCCCAGCCGGTCCAGCACCGTGCGCACCGGGCAGGGGCTGGCGTCGGGAGCAACGGGCACGGCGGGCTCCGTCAGGCGGGCGGGCGGGGATGTGCGCAGCGGGGCCGAGGCAGGCATCCGGCAAAGCCTCCGGAACAGGGAAACGGGCGGCACGCGCGGGAGGCGGTATCCTCCGGGTGCCCTGATGAGAAAATAGTGCGTTCTTCCGCTCAGGGGCAAGGTCGGGCATCAGGTTACCATTCGTAACCAGCCTGGGGGCGTCGTGCATGTCCCCGAGGGAGAGACACGATCATGACCGGAAGCGAACAGAAGCTGCCCCGTCTGGCGGTGCTTGGGGCCACGGGCCTTGTCGGGTCGCGGGTGCTGGCGGAAATCGCCGGCCGCGGCTGGCCGGTGAAGGCGCTGGTGCGCACTGCCGGGAAGGTGCCGGCGCTGCCCGGCGTTACCGCGGTGGCGGTCGATGCCCGGGATCCCGCGGCGCTTGCCGAGGCGCTGGCCGATGTCGACGTGCTCATCAGTGCCTATAATCCCGGCTGGGGCGAGCCGGAAATCCGCTCGATCATGAACGCGGCCTATGCCGCCATCATCACGGCGGCCAGGGCGACCCGGGTCCGCGTCATCGCGGTGGGCGGCGCCGGCAGCCTGGAGGTGGCGCCGGGGGTGCAGGTGCTCGACACGCCGGACTTCCCGGCCGCCTATCGCGCCGGCGCCGAGGGCGCGCGCGACGTGCTGAACACGCTCAAGGGCGAGACCGGCCTCGACTGGACCTTCCTGTCGCCGCCGGCGATGATCGCTCCGGGGGAACGCACCGGAAAGTACCGCACCGGCGGCGACCAGCTGCTGGTGGCCAGCGATGGCCAGAGCCGCATCTCGCTGGAGGATCTGGCGGTGGCCCTCGTCGACGAGGCGGTCAACCATGCCTTCCCGGCCCGGCGCTTCACCGTGGTGGCGGCGGACTGATTTCTTTTTCCCGGGGGTCTCTTCGGGCCTATCGGGGTGTCTTCGGGCCCGCCCCCGGTTTGCGCCGGCGGGCGGGCTCCGCTATTGTCCGCCGCCGATGGCGCCGGGCCTCTCCCGGCCGCCTGCGGACCCATGGTGCATGGGGCCGCCGACGGACCCTCAAGACAGAGAAGCGCGACGGACGATGAAAGCCGAAGCACAGGCGATGGTGGACGAGATCAAGCAGGCCATAAGCCTGCTGAGGAGGCATCTTTGACTGGGATCACGCAAACGCCCGCCTGATCGAACTGAACCGCATGGCCGAGGATCCCACCTTGTGGGAGGACTCCGACCGGGCCCAGAAGCTGCTGCGCGAGCGCCAGCAGCTGGATGACCAGATCACGGCCGTGAACAAGCTGACCGCGTCGCTGGATGATGCCATCGGGCTCATCGAGATGGGCGAGGCGGAAGGCGAGGAAGACATCGTGACCGAGGCCGAGAACTCCCTCAAGGAGATCCAGGCCGAGGTGCGCCGTCGTCAGGTGGAGACGCTGCTCTCCGGCGATGCCGACGGCAACGACACCTATGTCGAAATCCATCCGGGCGCCGGTGGCACGGAAAGCCAGGACTGGGCCGAAATGCTGCTGCGCATGTACACGCGCTGGGCCGAACGCCATGGCTGCAAGGTCGAGGTGATCGAGCATCAGTATGGTGAACAGGCGGGCATCAAGTCGGCGACCATCCTGCTCAAGGGCCACAATGCCTATGGCTGGATGAAGACCGAGTCCGGCGTGCATCGCCTCGTGCGCATCTCGCCCTTCGACGCCAATGCCCGGCGCCAGACCTCGTTTGCCAGCGTCTGGGTCTATCCGGTGGTCGACGACTCGATCCAGATCGACATCAACGAATCCGACTGCCGCATCGATACCTACCGGTCGTCGGGCGCCGGTGGCCAGCACGTCAACACCACCGACTCGGCCGTGCGCATCACCCATATCCCCACCGGGATCGTGGTGGCGTGTCAGGGCGAGCGCTCCCAGCACAAGAACCGGGCCACCGCCTGGTCCATGCTGCGCGCCCGCCTCTATGAGGCCGAGCTGGAGAAGCGCGAGGCCAAGGCCGCCGCCGAGGCCGCCTCCAAGACCGATATCGGCTGGGGCCACCAGATCCGATCCTATGTCCTCCAGCCCTATCAGCTGGTGAAGGACCTGCGGACCGGCAAGGCGAGCACCAGCCCGAGCGACGTGCTGGATGGCGATCTCGACGACTTCATGGAAGCCTCGCTCGCCCATCGCGTCTACGGCACGACGGCCGGCGACGTCGGCGACGTCGATTGATCCAGCCATCTTTCGGCATTCCGGACGGGCGCGGTCGCTGGCCGCGCCCGTTCTGCTTTTTCGGGGACGGCGCCGGATGATATGCCCGGATCCTCCCGTCGGCGGATCGAAACGGGAACAGAAAAGGTTGGCCCGGGCGGCGAAATAAGCCACAAGGGGAGCCGACCACGGCCACTGTCCGGCCGATTCCCCGGCCTGTCCCGACGAGGTGTTCCGCCCGTGCGCAAACCGCAGACGCTCACGCCCGAATTTTCCGCCGCCCTCGATCATGTCGGCCGCGGGCAGGGCAACCTGTTCGTCACCGGCCGGGCGGGCACGGGCAAGTCGACCCTGCTGAAGCGCCTGCGCGACGAGAACCGCGGCTCCGTCGTGGTGCTGGCCCCCACCGGCATGGCCGCCGTCGGCGTGCGCGGGCAGACCATCCATTCCTTCTTCGGCTTTCCGCCGCGCCTCATTGAGCCGACGGCCATGAAGGCCAGCCGCAATCAGGGCATCATCGCCAAGCTCGACATTCTCGTCATCGACGAGGTGTCCATGGTGCGGGTCGACCTGATGGATGCCATCGACCGGGCGCTGCGCGTCGGCCGCGGTTTCCTTGACAAGCCCTTTGGCGGCGCCACGCTGGCGGTGTTCGGCGATCCCTGGCAGCTGCCGCCGGTGGTGCGCGGCGCCGAGGCCAACATCCTGCATGACCGCTATGGTGGCGTGCATTTCTTCCACGCGCCGGTGGTGCGCGAGGAGGGGGCGTTCCAGGTGCTGGAGCTGTCCCAGGTGTTCCGCCAGTCGGACCAGACCTTCGTCGACCTGCTCACCCGCATGCGCCTCGGCCGGCCGACCCAGGAGGACTTTTCCCTTCTGGCCGGCCGTGTCTTGCCGCTGGAGGCGCGCGAGGATCGGGCCGAGACGGTGGTGCTGACCTCCACCAACCAGACCGCCTTTGCCGTCAACGAGGCGGCGCTGGAGGCGCTGCCCGGGCGCGAGCACAGCCTGAAGGCCGAAATCGAGGGGCGCTTCGAGGAAAGCGCCATGCCGACGGATGCCGTGCTCCGGCTGAAGATCGGCGCCAAGGTTGTCATCCTCAGGAATGATCCGGCGCGGCGCTGGGTCAATGGTACGCTGGCCACCGTCACCCGCATTGCCGGCGGCTCGGTGTTCGTGGAAATCCGCGGGCTGGAGCATGAGCTGAAGCCCGAGACCTGGGATAGCGTGCGCTATTCCTCCGATCCCAAGACCGGCAAGATCCGCGAGGAGCTGGTCGGCCGCTTCGCCCAGTTCCCGCTGCGGCTGGCCTGGGCGCTGACCATCCACAAGGCCCAGGGCATGACCCTGGACCGGGTGCATCTGGATCTCGGCCGCGGTGCCTTTGCCCCGGGCCAGACCTATGTCGGTCTGTCCCGCGCCCGCACCCTGGAGGGGCTGACCCTCTCCCGCCCGCTGATGGGCCGCGACATCATCGTCGATCGCGTGGCCGGTGATTATCAGCGCCTGCTGGAGCCGCTCGTCTGAAGAGGGGGCGTTGAAAATGGGGCGGGGTGTCGGGTTCCCGTCCCGCTTGGTTCCGCAACCGGGCCTGAGCAGGCTAGGATCGCCACCGGTCATCATCCGGATTGTCGGGAATGCTGAGGAAAGCCCTGATGCGGCGTGGAAAAGGGATCGCGGCGCGGCTGGCTGGCTGGGTGCTGGCCGGACTGCTGGGCGTCGGATCCGTGGCAGCACAGGGGCTGCAGCCGGTCGATGTCGAGCTGGCGCTGGTGGCCGGCGCCCATGACCTCCTCACCGACGACGAAATCCGCATCCAGCGCGCCAGCTATGCCATGGCCATCGAGAGCCCGGAAGTACAGGCGGCGATTGCCTCCGGCCTCCACCGGCGCATCGCGGTGCTTTACATGGAGTGGGCGGGACCGGCGTCCCAGCCGGTCATTGTCGACTGGATGGTGCTTGAAGGGCCGGCTTCGACCTCGGCTTTCGCGGCGGCGCTGCGGCGGATGCCGCGGGTGGCGACGGGCAGCGGCGGGCTGGCGCCGGCCGTAGAGCGGGCGGCGCTTCTCATCGACAGCAACGCTTTTGCCGGGCGCCGCCGGGTGATCGACCTCTCCGGCGATGGCCCTAACAGGGCGGCCCGGGATGCGCGCACCGTGCGCGATCGCACGATCCAGCGCGGCATCACCATCAACGCGCTTGCCGTCAATCGACCGGGCCGCTCGGAGCTGTCGGGCACGGCGCTGGTGCGCAATTATCAGCAGGAGGTGGCGGGCGGCTGGGATTCCTTCGTCGCGATGGCGCCGGACCGGCCGAGCCTGCCCCACGCCATCCGCCGCAAGCTGGTGCAGGAAATCGGCGGTCCCAGCTTCCTGCAGGATCTGGAACGGCGCTGGGGCGCGCGGGCATGGTCTGCCCTGTCCGGGCCGCGCTGACAGGTTATAGCCGGATCTCCGGGGCCGGCTTCAGCACCAGCGGCTGGCCGGCGGCGACGAACACCACCTGATCGCTGGCCGCGGCGATGGTCTGGTTGAGCGCGCCCTGGGCGTCGCGGAAGCGCCGGCCGAGGCTGGTTTCCGGCACCAGCCCGAGGCCGATTTCGTTGGACACCAGCACCACCGGCCCCGGCAGGTGGGGCAGCAGCCCGGCGAGCGCAGCGCCCTCGGCGGCCGGATCGCGATCGGCCATCATCAGGTTGGACAGCCACAGGGTCAGGCAGTCGACCAGCACGGCGCGGCCGGTGCGGCTGGCGGTCTCCAGCGCGCCGGTGAGGTTCAGAGTTTCCTCCAGCACGATCCAGCCGGGGCCGCGGATGCGGCGGTGGCGGGCGATGCGCTGGGCCATCTCGGCGTCGCCCGCCTCGGCGGTGGCAATGATGACGGGCTGGTGACCACTGCCGCGCACCAGCCGCTCGGCAAAGGCGCTCTTGCCCGATCGGGCTCCGCCGAGAACGAGCAGGGTGCGGGGAGCCGGCTGGGTCATGAACAATCTCCGGGAGAGCGGCGGGGCGTCGCCTTTGCGCACCGGTCGTGCTATGGCAACCGGCCGGCCCGTGGGGGCCGGCGCCAGTCTAGGCCCCAATCCCCAACAGGGCGTTGCCGACGTCGGGGCCCGGACTTTCCTTCCTGCGGGAGCCAGCGGCCCTGTCCGGTGGTGTCCCGTTCGGCCCACCTTGCGGCTTGAGGGACGCGCGTGAGCTCGGCGGCTCGGCGCCGACGCCTCCGCGGCAGGCTCCGGCCGATCCCTAGCCCTGAGAGAGACATCCCGTGACCGACGCGACCTCCGACCTCGCCCTTTTGACCGCCGCCCTTGACCGGCTGACCGGTCTCATTGCGCGGGCGGTGCCGCCGGCGGTCTCCGAGCCGGATTTTGCCGCTGCCGATGCCTTCCTGTGGCAGACCGAGCCCCTGCGTCTCACCCCGGTGCCGCGGGTCAACCGGGTGGCCATGGAGCTGTTGCAGGGCATTGATCAGGCGCGCGGGCTGCTGCTGGAAAACACCCGCCGGTTCGCCGCCGGCCTGCCGGCCAACAATGTGCTCCTGTGGGGCGCCCGCGGCATGGGCAAGTCGTCGCTGGTGAAGGCGGCCCACGCCGAGGTCAACCGCGCCGCGGCGGAAGCCGGCAGTGCGGCCCGGCTGAAGCTGGTGGAAATCCAGCGCGAGGACATCGAGACCCTGCCGGCGCTTCTCACCCACATGCGCGCCGCGGCGCAGATCCGCTTCGTGGTGTTCTGCGACGACCTCTCCTTCGATGCCGGCGACACCTCCTACAAGTCCCTGAAGGCGGTGCTGGACGGCGGCATCGAGGGGCGGCCGGACAATGTGGTGTTCTATGCCACCTCCAACCGGCGCCACCTGCTGCCGCGCGACATGGTGGAGAATGAACGCTCGACCGCCATCAACCCTGGCGAGGCCGTGGAAGAGAAGGTGTCGCTGTCGGATCGCTTCGGCCTGTGGCTGGGCTTCCACAAGTGCAGCCAGGATGAATATCTGGCGATGGTGCGCGGCTATGCGGCGCGCTTCGGCCTGGTGATTGCCGATGACGAGCTGCGCCGGGAGGCGCTGGAGTGGGCCACCACCCGAGGCTCCCGCTCCGGCCGGGTCGCCTGGCAATATGTCACCGACCTCGCCGGCCGCCTCGGCGTGTCCCTCGCAGCAGACTGAGGGCAGGGGGCGTCAGGCCCGACGCTGACGGCAGGCGATACAATTGCAGCTGGCGTCGGTCGGAACGCGGTGCACCAGCCCGTGGACGACGCCGCCATCCCTGTCGAAGAGATCCGAAATAATGTCGAAGTAGGTTGCTTCGCCATTTACATAATAACGTCGCATCGCATAGGCGACCATGTCAGCAAACTGAATCATGCGGGTTGCTTTCGAGTTTACGAAGAGCGGAACCGCGATCAGATTGCGCAATTGTCCCCAGCGATGTCCATTCTGGCGGAACTGGCTGGCGAGAGCCTGCAAGGATGTCTCATAGGTCGATTCATCCAGAACGATCAGGCCGCGTTGGGTGTCCTGATTTTTCTTATGTCTACGCCCAAGATAGCGATCGAACCTGTTGCAGAGCTGCTCGAAGGCATATTCGAGCGGGTCTTCCGGAGAGACGGACGCCTTGTGGATGGCTGCACCGAACAGGCTGATACGGTGGGTTGCTGAAAGGAGGGCAAGAGCCTCCTTGAACGCATCCAGACGGACGGACTTTTCCAGGCCGCGCCAATGACGCTTGCCAGAGAAAATCTCGGTGCTGTGAAATTCCAGAGCATGCGGATCGTCTGGCCACAAATTCTGGGCAATCCGATCAAGCTTATTCGAAAGCCAATAAGGCTCTCGTTCAAAGACAGCCAACCCCGCGAGAAAAATATGGCTCTCGTTCGGGTTTTTGACTGATCCGGAATCGTCAAGATAAAGGAGATACATAAAAGGCGGCCGAGTGAGGATGCAACCTCAACGGTCTACATCGGCAGACCTCTCAACCGCAAGAACATGGTAGCCGGTCCATGCGATTTTCGCAATACCAGATTGGCATGGCCCCTCTCACCGGGTCTGGTCGAGAAGGCGCTTGCACTCGAGCAGCTCGAACAGGGTCGCCTGGAGGGCGCGGATATCTTCGCGCGAGAGGTGGCTGTCGGCCGAGGGATCGCCGGCCGGGCGCGGAGGGCCATCGCCACGCAGGCGCTCAAGAAAGCGGAAGGCGCTGGCCCGGCCGGAGCCTTCGTCATCGACGCGGACATCTCGCGGCACCCGGTCCTTTTTCTCCCGCGCGAGGGCAGAGGGGGCCGGTTCGGGGGTGAGCACTGACGGTTCCGCGCGCGCGCGCACCGGATCGCGCCGGGTGCTCAGCACCCGCGGTGCGGGCTCCTCGGGCGGGCCGTCCTCGCCATCGTCGAAGTCATAATCCTCGCGCTCATCGCCCTGGAAATGGGCAGCGGCGCTCTCGTCGCCGAGGGCAAGGGCGATCATGCCGCGCACGCCCTGCTCGCGCAGGATGCGCTGGACGCCGCGGATAGTGTAGCCGTCCTTGTAGAGCAGACGCTGGATGGCGCGCAGCAGCTCCACATCATCAGGGCGATAATAGCGCCGGCCGCCGGCCCGCTTCAGCGGGCGCACCTGGGGAAATTTGCTCTCCCAGAAGCGCAGTACATGCTGCGGCAGGTCGAGATCTGCCGCTACTTCACTGATGGTGCGAAAGGCGTCCGGGGCCTTGTCCATGGGTGCTGTCCGGCATGTCCGGCCCGGCTGGGCCGCGAGAGGAAACGGATGCGCCCGCGGGCAGGATCTGCCCGCGGATCATGGAGAAGCGACTGCCGCCCCGACCGGCCGACGCCGCCTGGATCCGTTCCCCTTGCGGGAAGGCCGGATCAGTCGACGGCTTCCGCCTCGTTCATCTTCTGCTTCAAGACGTTGGACGGCTTGAAGACCATCACCCGGCGCGGCGCGATCGGCACTTCCTCGCCGGTCTTCGGGTTGCGGCCGACGCGCTCGCCCTTGGAGCGGACGACGAAGGAGCCGAAGGACGACAGCTTCACCGATTCGCCCCGCGTCAGACTGTCGGAAATTTCCTGCAGGACCATTTCCACCAGCTCGGCGGACTCTGTCCGCGACAGCCCGACTTTCTGGTAAACTGCTTCACAGAGATCTGCGCGGGTAACCGTACGTCCTGTCATGATCCCCCTCATTCGCGCCATGGACTTCATGTGAGCCGCCAGCCGGCGCACCGGCTGCGTGCATGGGCAGGTGCAATTCCGCTTTTTCCGTGTCCAATGCGACAACGGAGCCGGCAAAATGGTCCTGCCTCGGTTGAGGATCCCGTCCCGAAGCCGTCAAGCCACTTGCGATGGCCGTCCGTCCCCATCTTCGGAGCCGTTATCCCTGTCGCGGAGAAGGTTCCGCGCTCCCCCACGTCCTGCCGGGCCGCGGCTTCCCGCACACCCGTCCGTCCGGAAACATCTCTCCCGCCGTAGCAGGCCGCTGGTCCGGAGCACCGATCACTCCCGCTTGGGTGGGGAGGCGAATCCTCCCGTCCCGGGACGGGTAGCTAAAATCAGGCGTCTTTTCCACCTGTTAAGCTAGGCTGAGTGCTGCGGCACGTCAACGGCTGCCAAGCCCCTCCGCGAATCTGCGGATGGGCTCACCAGCGGACCAGCGCTGCCCCCCAGGTGAAGCCGCCGCCCATGGCCTCCAGAAGCACGAGATCACCCGGCTTGATCCGGCCATCGCGCACCGCCACGTCCAGGGCGAGCGGGATCGAGGCGGCGGACGTGTTGCCGTGTTCGGCCACGGTCATCACCACCTTCTCCGGGGGGATGCCGAGCTTCTTCGCGCTGGCGTCGATGATGCGCTGGTTGGCCTGATGGGGCACGAACCAGTCGATATCGGCTGCCGTCACGCCGGTGCGGGCAAACACGTCCTCGATCACGTCGATGACCATGCCGACCGCGTGCTTGAACACCTCCCGACCCTGCATGCGCAGATGGCCGGTGGTCTGGGTGGCCGACGGGCCGCCATCGACGAACAGCTTCTCGCGATGCCGGCCGTCGGAGCGCAGCTTGGCGGCGAGCAGGCCGCGATCGGCAATGCTGCCCGTGCCAGGCTGGCCCTCCACCACCACGGCGCCGGCGCCATCGCCGAACAGCACGCAGGTGGTGCGGTCTTCCCAGTCGAGAATGCGCGAGAAGGTCTCGGCGCCGATGACCAGCACGCGCTTGGCGTTGCCGGCGCGGATATAGGCGTCGGCCGTGGTCAGCGCGAAGACAAAGCCGGAGCACACCGCCTGAAGATCAAAGGCGGCGCCATGGGTCATGCCGAGGCCGGCCTGGATCTGCACCGCCGAGGCCGGGAAGGTGTAGTCCGGGGTGGCGGTGCCGAGGATGATGAGGTCGATGTCATCGGCGGTGAGGCCGGCAGCGGCGAGCGCCTTGCGGGCGGCGGCCAGGCCGAGGTCGGAGGTCGTTTCGCCCTCGGCGGCCACATGGCGCTGGCGGATGCCGGTCCGCTGGACGATCCAGTCATCGCTGGTATCGACCATGGCGGCCAGATCGGCATTGGAGACGGCGCGGGCGGGCAGATGGGCACCGCACCCGAGAATGACGGACCGGAACTCGCTCAAGGGGCACCTGCGGTGGGGGTCGCCGCCTCGGAAGGCTGACGGCCACGATGGAAGGCAGAAAGGTCGGCGGCGATCTTGGCCTGAAGATCGTTGCGCACCATGTCATAGGCCAGTTCGACGGCGCTGGCGAACCCTTCCGCGTCCGCGCCGCCATGGCTCTTGATGACAAGGCCGTTGAGACCCAGGAACACGCCGCCATTGACCTTGCGGGGATCCATCTTCTCGCGCAGCCGGTCAAAGGCCGGCTTGGCGAGGAGATAGCCGAGCTTGGCGCGCCAGGTGCGCGTCATGGCCGCCTTCAGATAGGCGGCAATCTGTTTGGCCGTGCCTTCGGCGGTCTTCAGGGCGATGTTGCCGGCAAAGCCTTCAGTCACCACCACATCGACAGAGCCACGGCCGAGGTCGTCGCCCTCGACGAAGCCGGTGTAGGAGAAGGCGGGGAAATCGGCCTCGCGCAGCAGCCGGCCGGCCGTGCGCACTTCTTCCATGCCCTTGACGTCCTCGACGCCGATATTGAGCAGGCCGACAGTGGGACGCTCGATGTCGAGTACCACCCGGGCCATGGCGCCGCCGAGCACGGCGAAGTCGATGAGCTGCTGGGAATCCGCGCCGATGGTGGCGCCCACGTCCAGAACGATGGACTCGCCCCGGATGGTCGGCCAGATGGCGGCAATTGCCGGGCGCTCGATGGTGGCGAGCGTGCGCAGGCAGAACTTGGCCATGGCCATCAGCGCGCCGGTGTTGCCGGCCGAAACCGCCGCTGCGGCCTCACCTGTCTTCACCGAGTCCAGGGCATGCCACATGGACGACTTGCCGCGGCCGGAGCGCAGCGCCTGACTCGGCTTCTCGTCCATGCGGATGGCGACGTCCGCATGGACGACCCGGGAGACGGCCGCCAGCTTTGGCCGCTGGGCCAGAAGGCCGGTCAGCGTCGCCTGATCGCCATGCAGCAGGAAATGCAGCTCGGGACAGCGCTGGAGGGCAAGCTCGGCACCGCCCAGCACGGTTTCCGGTCCACGATCGCCGCCCATGGCGTCGAGCGAGAGGGTGACGGCCTTCGACATCTGATGGTTCCGTGGCTCCCCGGACGTGAGACTTTCTAGGCGGCCGGCGCAGGATCAAACGCACCCGATCCGGCCGGACAGGCGCGCAAACCCGGGGGTGGCCGGGGCGGGACCTGCAACCGGACAGTGCGGGCAGGATGCCGCAGCAGACTCGGGAGGCGGCCGGGACGGGCCGGACGGCGGGTCACCCGGCCTCGGTCCGGGCGGCTGGAACATACCGGTTTCCACCCGTCCCGCAACCGGCTTTGTGGCCTGAAGGTGCATCCCGCGCGCCCGTGTGGCCCGGATTAGCCTCGGGACTCGGGATCCCTGAGCTTGCCGAGGACCGCGAATGGCGACGGGCGATCCTCGACCGTCTCGGGCTCGTCCTCCGCCACATCGAACACCGCGCCGTCGGCGCGCGGGTAGGGATCGAGACCGAGGGCCAGATGCTCCACCACGATGGCGCCGAGGTCGATGGTATCGCCGGTCAGGGGATCCGGCAGATCCTCGGCTTCCGGGTCGATCTCCACTTCCAGATCAAAGGCCGGCCCGGGCATGGCGTCGGGCGGCAGGAAGCGCATGTCGACCTCTTCCGCGATCTCCTCGGGTACCGGCGCCAGCGTGACGACACAGGCCTGATCCACGGAGGCCGTGATCGTGCCGCTGACGGCAAAGCCCTTGCCGCGCCACGGGCGCACGATGAGCTCCGCCGACAGTGATTTCACCGCGGGGATGCGCAGGAATCGGGCGATGGCCGCCCGCTCTTCCTCGGTCGTGGTGAGGCGCGCCATGGTGCCGTCGGGGGCCGCATCGGCGGTGCGGAAGGGACGGGAGAGGGGAAAGCCGTGGGGGTCGTCGATCATCGGGCCAAGCCTTCCGGTCGCGAGAAAAGGGAGGCGCTCAGGCGCCGGTGAAGCTGTCCGCATCGGGCCAGCGGGGCTGCCCCGCCAGAATTTCGGCCGGGCTCTGGGTGACAAGTTCGGCGAAGGCGGCAACCATGTAGCGGGCCAGCTGGCCCGTGTGCCCTTCCTCCGGCGGCTTGCCGTCATGGAGCACCCGGCCGAGAGTTTCCGACAGCGACGGGATGTCGCCGGCGTCCAGGGCTGTGGTGTAGCCGGCCAGCCGGCCATAAAAGGCGGCGGCGAGCTTCTTCATCTTCTTCGGGACCGTGAGGTCGCCGACGCCCATTTCCCGCAGGGAGCGGTCCATATCCGACATGAACAGGTCGAACAGGATCTGCGCTTCCTCGGCGACGGCGGGGCCTTCATCCTTCAGGCGATGGAAAATCAGCACCATATGAAGGACGATCATGTCGAATCGGCCTTCGACGGTATCCGGCACGGACATCCGGGCGTAGAAGGCAGGCTGCCGTGCCTGTGCCACGATCGCGCCATACAGGGCAAAGGCTTGGCCATCGCTTTTGCGGCGGAACAGGCGAACGATCATGAGACACCCTTGAACTCGGCCCCCTGGCCGGGGGATAGGGGAGCAGGACCCGACCAGTAGCGCAAGCCGGAGGATGAACCAAGGTGCGGCTCGAAGGCGATAGCATTTCCCCCGTGCGTCCTGTCCGCGGAGCATTGCGGCGGGCCATGATCACGGGAACCGTGGCCATCCTGCTTGCGGGCGGCCTCGCCGCCTGCACCAGCGAGACCTTCACCCATGGCTATGTGGTGACGGACGAGCTGCTGGCGCAGATCCCGGTCGGCTCCAGCCGCGAGCAGGTGCTGCTTGCCCTTGGCACGCCGTCCACCGTCGGCACCCTCGGCGGCGAAGTATTTTATTATATTTCCCAGACCATGGTTCAGCAGGCCCGCTTCATGAAGCCGAAGCTGGTCGATCAGCGGGTGCTGGCTGTCTATTTCGACAAGGAAGGCCGTGTGACCGAGATCGGAAACTACGGCATGAAGGACGGCAAGGTGTTCGATTACATCACCCGCCGGACCCGGACCGGTGGCTCCGACTATGGGTTCGTCACCCAGATCCTGCAGGGTGCGGCGGTTGGTCCGTCGATGGCGCGCTAGACGCGCAGGCCGAGCAGCCTGCCGCCCGGAACCGCCGGGCGGCAGAAAGACGGTGCCGCGTGTTCGGGCCGCGCCCCCTGGCTCAGGCCTGGGCGTCGTTCGGGCTGCGCACGCGCCGCATCAGCTCGATCTTCGGGCAGCGGTCCATCACTACATCGACGCCGGCAGCCAAGGCGCGTGCGGCCGCGTCTGGCGCGATCACGTCGATCTGCAGCCACAGGGTCTTCGGGCGCGGCTCGAGGGCGAGGAGTTCCGTCACGATTCCGTCGACCTGATCCGGGGTGCGGAACACGTCGACCATGTCGATGGGCTCGCCGATATCGGCAAGGGCGGCCACCACCGGGCAGCCGAGAATCTCCTTGCCCGCCTGGCCCGGGTTCACCGGAATCACCCGGTAGCCGCGGGACAGCAGGAACCGCATCACATCATAGGAAGGCCGCTCCGGCTTGGGGCTGGCGCCCACCACCGCGATCACGCGGGTGGCGGCGAGAATCGCCCGCATCTCGTCATCGGGCGGATTGCGGAAGGTGTCGTCCGTGGACATCGGGGTCTCCGCGGGTGGTCGGTCCGCATATCATAACCGTTTGCGATCCATTTGGGGATGGGGTGGCACGCCGTGCACATCCGCGTGCGACAGGTGCCGGTCAGCACCGGTCCATCCGCGGGGCGGGAACCGGGGCCGGGCTGCGGTGTTCCACCCTGACGGGTGCCCAGCGCGGGCGCCATCGGGCCGTCGTGCTTTGGTCACGGAATGGACCCGAGGGCGTGGTGAGGGTACTCAATACCAGTCCCGGGGGAGGCGCTGCACGGATGGCGCGTGGCGGGCCCCCGGCTGAACGACTGCGGAAGGAGACAGCGGCATGCGGCGTCGGGAGTTCATGACGGGAGCCCTCACCCTTTCGCTGCTTGCGGCGGCCGGTGGGCCGGCGCTGGCGGCGAAGGAGAAGACGGAGGCGTTCCGCCGTGATTCGGTGCGCCAGATGGCGCGGGCTCGCATGGCCAAGCCCTATCAGCCGCCGAAGGCGCCGATGCCTGACGGCTTCTCCCATATGGGCTATGATGCCTATCGCGGCATTCGGTTTCGGCCGGAGCGGGCGCTGTGGCGGGGCGAGAATCTCGGCTTCGAGATCCAGCTCTTCCACCGTGGCTTCCTGTTCGAGGACCCGGTGGAGATCTTCATCGTCGACAACGGCGTGGCGACGCCGGTCGCCTATGATCCGGCGCTCTTCACCTTCGATGCCGGGCTGCCCCAGCCGCCGACGGATGCGAAATTCGGCTTTGCCGGCTTCCGCATTCATGCGCCGCTCAACCGGCCGGATTATTATGACGAGGCTGCCGTTTTCCTCGGCGCCAGTTATTTCCGCGCCGTCGCCCGGGGCCATGTCTATGGTCTCTCGGGGCGCGGGCTGGCCATCGGCACGGCCGCGCCCATGGGCGAGGAATTCCCGGCCTTCCGCTCCTTCTGGATCGAGAAGCCCCAGCCGGGGGCGACCGACATCGTGGTCTATGGCCTGCTGGACGGGCCGAGCACCACCGGCGCTTTCCGCTTCACCATCCGGCCCGGTGCCGAGACCCAGGTGGATGTGGAATCGACCCTCTTTCCCCGGGTCGAGCTGGCGACCGTCGGCATCGCGCCGCTGACCAGCATGTTCTTCTTCGGTGCCGCCGACCAGCGCACCGTCGACGACTATCGACCGGCGGTGCATGATTCCAATGGTCTGGCCATCCGCACCGGCCGCGGCGAGGCGATCTGGCGGCCGCTGACCAACCCGGCTGCCGTGCAGGTGAGCGCCTTTCTCGACGAGAATCCGCTGGGCTTCGGCCTGATGCAGCGCGAGCGCGGCTATCGCGATTTTCTCGATCTGGAAGCGGCCTACGAACGGCGGCCGAGCGCGTGGGTGGAGCCCGTGGGCTCCTGGGGCCGCGGCGCCGTGCATCTGGTCGAGATCCCCACCCGCAGCGAATATGAGGACAACATCGTCGCCTTCTGGCGGCCGGAAAAGCCCCTGCCGGCCAAGGAGCCCCATGATGCCACCTACCGCATGACCTGGCTCTCGCGCCTGCCCGTCACCGATGTGGCGACCGTGCGCAGCACCCGCACCGGCGGCATTTTCGGCACGACCGACCGGCTGTTCGTCATCGAGTTCGAGGGCGCGCCGCTGGAAAAGGCGCTGGCCGCGGGGCCGCTCTCGGCGGTCGTCACCTCGTCCTCGGGGGCGGTGCGCGATATCGTCGTCCACGCCAATCAGGAGGCGGGCGGCCAGCGCATGAGCTTCCGGCTGGCACCGGAGGGTTCGGATGTGGTGGAGCTGCGCGCCCGGCTGACGGACGCCGCCGGCAATGCGGTCTCCGAGAGCTGGACCTATCGCTGGCTTGCCCCGCCGAAGCCGGCGCCGGCGCCCGTCAGCCCCGAAGCCCCCGAGTCCGTCCCCGCACCGGCGGCTGCTGCCCCGGCGGCCATCCCGGCCGGCAAGCCCACGGGCGGCTGATTCCCGGTTGTCCACAGGGGCGGGGCGCCGGGTGCGCTCCGTCCGGAGATGACGGGAGGCCCCGGTTTCCGCGGCTTCCCGTTCCGGCCGGCAAGAGAATGCCGGCGGCGCCCTGTCTTTCCGCTTGCTCTTCGCCGTCGGAGCGGATAGGTAACCCCTCGTTCGGAGCGTAGCGCAGTCTGGTAGCGCACCTGCATGGGGTGCAGGGGGTCGGAGGTTCAAATCCTCTCGCTCCGACCATTAAATCCCCATCCCATCTGATTCTTGCCATCTGGCCGCCCACCGCCCCTGAAGACTTCAGGCGCGGTGTTTTCGTGTGTCCGGCGGGGCTCAGCGTGTGACCGCGACGGCGACGCCGGTGCCGATCATCACGCCGCCGGCCGTCCGGTTCATCCGCCGGACCGCTGCCGGCGTGCGCAGGAGGCGACGGGCCCGGCCGGCCAGAAGCACATGGCCGGCGATCACCAGCGCCTCCACGATCAGGATCACGCCGGCCAGTTCCGCCACATCACCGGCGGTGAGGTTTGCGCCGACGACTGCGGGCAGCAGCGCCACATAGAACAGCGGCATCTTGGGATTGCCGAGATTGAGGGCGACGCCGGTCGCCCAGGTGCCGATGAGGCCGCCACGGCCGATTTCCGCCCGCCCGGTGGGCAGGGTTGCCGGCGCACGCCACATCCGGATGCCCGTCCACACCAGCCACGCCGCCCCAAGCCAGCGCAGCGCCGTCATCAACCCGCCCATCGTGGCGGCCAGCGCCGACAGGCCGATGGCCGCCAGCACCAGGAAGATCAGGATGCCAGTGACCGTGCCGAGACCATAGGCGACCCCGGCCGCCGCGCCATGGGAAAGGGTGCGGGCGACGATCGTCATGTTGTCCGGCCCGGGGCTCGCGGCGAAGACCAGAAAGGCCAGTGCAAAGGCGGCGAGGGTGGCGGTGTCCATGGGAGGCTCCCGGCGTGGATCATCTTGCCGGCACGGCAAGCATGGATCATGCCGGCCGGGTGCGCGGTGCCCGTCCCGTCGGCGCGGCCGGGCAGGGGGGGCGCCGAGCGGATCCAAATGATTCATTCTCATTATTCCGAGAATGAATTTGAATAATCAGCCGTGTGTTTCCTTTGATAGGGATTATTCCGGATGGCTCTTCACACAGGGTCTCCGGCCGGGCCGGCGCATTCCCCCCGAGGCGCGCCCGATCATGTTTCAAGGAAAGGCACGTTCCATGACCAACCCGTCGACGCCCGACGTTGCCGCCCTCGTCCGGCGCATCGAGGTGCTGGAAGCCGAGGCCGCGATCCGCCGTCTCGAAAGCCGCTACATGTTCCTGTGCGACACGCCGTGCCCGGAATTTGGCGTGCGGGACGACGCCCATCGCATCGAGCTCATCATGGAGCTCTACACCGAGGATGGGATCTGGGAGGGCGTGGGCGAGTATTATGACAACCAGTTCGGTCAGGTGATCGGCAAGGACGCCATCCGCAAGCATTTCCAGAAGTTCTGGGGCGAGAAGCAGGACCCGCTGCTGCTGCTCAACTGTCATTATCTGACCTCCGAGCAGATCCACGTGACCGGCGACACTGCCACGGGCCAGTGGGTGCACATGCAGCCGTGGATCTTCTCCGATGGCAAGGCGCTGCTGCGCTCGTCCCGGCTGAACAACGCCTTCCGCAAGGAGGCCGATGGTGTCTGGCGCTTTACCCGCACCCGCACCGAGAACGTGTTCGTGGCGCCGCTGCCGGCGGGCTGGGCGTCCGACTATCCGTCGAAGTCGGTGCTGATGCGGCCCTGATTGACCCTCGCCCCGGGCGTCCCGGATCGCCCGGGGATGCCCGCCGGCCGCGGCGCGCGCTATGGTCTCCCCGGCAACGGCGAGGAGAGTGGCAATGGGCAGGCGGGCAGGGCGGGGCCGGGCGGCATGAGCGCCCGCAGCCTCAACGGCTTCGATCTCAATCTGGTGAAGGTGTTCCTGGCGATCTGGGACACCCGCAGCCTGACCCTGGCCGGCGAGCGGCTGGGCCTCACCCAGCCGGCCGTCAGCCACGCCCTCAAGCGTCTGCGCGAACAGTTTTCCGATCCGCTGTTCCTGCGCGTCGGCAACCTGATGGAGCCGACCGACGCCGCCACCCGGCTGCACGAGCCCTTCGACCGGGTGTTGCACATTCTCGGCCAGTCGGTGCTCGATCATGATGGCTTCGATCCCGCCTCGTCCCGGCGCACCTTCCGGGTGGCGATGTCGGATGTGTCGGAGATGTTCTGCCTGCCGCCGGTGCTGGCCTTTCTGGAGCAGGTGGCGCCGGGGGTGCGGATGGTCTCCGTCCAGCTCGTCGCCGAAACCATCGTGGGCGAGCTGCGCACGGGGCAGGTGGATCTGGCCCTCGGCTATCTGCCGGATCTGGTGGCCGGCGAGACCCTGCCGAGCCCGCTCCTGACCGACCGCTTCGTCTGCGTCGTCTCCAGCCGCCACCCGCTGGCCGGGCAGGCGCTGACGCCGGACCTGTTTTCCCGGCTCACCTTCATCGACGTCGCCATGCGCGCCACCGGCTATCGCCGGGTGGAGGCGGAGCTTGCCCGCCGCGGCATCGAGCGTCAGGTGGTCGCGCGGCTGGAACACGTTACCGTGATCCCGGCCATCGTGCGCCAGACCGGCTATGCGGCGCTGTTCCCTCTGTCGGCCGCCCGCCAGATCGTGGCCGATGGCGGCGTCGCGCTGCTCGATCTGCCCCTGGATCTGCCGGAAATCGATATTGCACTGCACGGGCACGCCAATTTCCGCAAGGATCCGGGTATCCAGTGGCTGCGCTCTGCCATCACCGGGGTGCTGTGCCCGGGGCCGGAGCCCTGACGCCTGCGGGTGGCAACACCCGCCCGCAGCGCGGCTTTTGCCCTGGTCTCGCCAAGGCTGTGGACGGGGAAAAGATTCCCCATTCCGAATCTTCGGGGGTCCGGTATTTTCCGATGCAGTTGCGCCTTGCGACGGACCGACCGGGCTTGGGCCCCGGCAGTCGCGTGCGCGCTCAGTGCGCAGACGCTTGTATCCGGCGCCCGGGCGACCTACATCGGTCCGGGCGCCGGGGGGGAAAGACCGGGCCGCCCCCTTTGAGTTTCCGCCGTGCCGCCGGCCCGCTCTCCCCGCGGGTTTCCTCCCGCCTGCCGGGGGAGGCGCGGACGAAGGCGCGTCGGCCGCAGCGGCTGCCCGTCTCCGGACCAATCCTTTGGGACCCGGCGCTCTCCCGGACGGGGGACCCGGAAGAAAGGGCGCCGATGACGTCGATCGTGGAACTGGATCCTCTTCTCGCCCGGGCCGAGACCCTTCTGGCTGCCGCCCGCCGGGCTGGCGCCGATGCGGCCGATACGGTGGTCGTGCGTGGCATTTCCTCCGGTGTCGAGGTGCGCGCCGGCCGGGTGGAGGATACCGAACGCTCCGAGGGCGATGATCTGGGCCTGCGGGTGTTCGTCGGCCGGCGCACCGCGACCGTATCCGGCAACGCGATTCTCGATCCCGACCGCCTCGCCGAGCGCGCCGTCGCCATGGCGCGGGTGTCGCCGGAGGATGCCTTTGCCGGCCTTGCCGATCCGGCGTTGCTCGCCACCGAATTTCCCGATCTCGACCTCTGTGATCCCGGCGAGCCCACGGCCGAGGCGCTGGTGGAAGAGGCGCTTGCACTGGAAGAGGCCGCCCTTGCCGTGCCCGGGGTGACCACCCCCGGCGGGGCCTCGGCCTCCCATGGCCTCACCGGCTTCGTGCTGGCCACCTCCACCGGCTTCCGTGGCACCATGACGGTGACGCGCCACACCCGCTATGCCACCGCCATTGCCGGCAGCGGCACGGGCATGGAGCGGGATTTCTGGGGCGCCTCCAAGACCCATGCCGGCGACCTGCCGGATCTGGCCGAAATCGGCCGCATCGCCGGCGAGCGCGCCGTGCGCCGCCTGAACCCGCGCCAGGTGCCCACCACCCGCACCACCGTGTGGTATGAGCCCCGGGCCGCCGCCGGTCTGGTCGGCCATCTGCTCGGCGCCATCAATGGCGCGTCGATTGCCCGCGGCACCTCCTTCCTGCGCAACCGCATGGGCCACAAGCTGTTCCGCGATGGCATCCACATCGTCGACGATCCCTTGAAGGCCCGCGGCCTCGGCTCGCGCCCGTTCGATGGCGAGGGCGTGGCCTCGCGGCCGCTGACCCTGGTGGAAGACGGCGTGCTGCGCTCGTGGCTGCTGGATTCGGCGACAGCCCGCGAGCTGGGGCTTGCCACCAATGGTCGGGCGTCCCGCGGCATCGGCGGCCCGTCGCCGGGCTCCACCAATGTGACGCTCGCCCCCGGCAGCCTGTCGGCGGCGGATCTGGCGAAGACCATCGGCACGGGCTTCCTCGTCACCGACCTGATCGGGCAGGGGGCGAACCTCGTCACCGGCGATTATAGCCGCGGCGCCTCGGGCTTCTGGATCGAGAATGGCGAAATCGCCTTCCCGGTCAGCGAAGTGACGATTGCCGGCACCCTGGAGCAGATTTTCGCCGGGATGCAGCCGGCCGATGATCTCGACGACCGGTTCTCGATTGCGGCCCCCTCGGTGATCGTGGAGGGTCTCACAGTTGCCGGACGCTGACACCTCCGCTTCCGATCTGCCGCTTCTCGTCGAGGCCGCCAAGGCCGCCGGCGACATCGCCCTCGGCTTCTTCCGCCGCGACCCCAAGGTCTACACCAAGACCGACCAGTCGCCGGTGACGGAAGCCGATCTGGCGGTGGATGCCTATCTGCGCGAAACCCTGCAGGCCGCCCGGCCAGATCATGGCTGGCTGTCCGAGGAAACCGCCGACAGCGACGCGCGGCTCGGCCGCGACCGGGTGTTCGTGGTCGATCCCATCGACGGCACCCGGGCCTTCATTGCCGGTGGTGATGAATGGGTGGTCAGTGTCGCCATCGTGGAAGCGGGCCGGCCGGTGGCGGGCGTGCTCTTCCGCCCGGTGACCGGCGCTCTCTACACCGCCCGGCTGGGCGGCGGCGCGGCGCTGGATGGCCGGGTGATCCGGGCCGGCGAGCGGGCATCCCTGGAGGGCGCAACCCTGTCGGGCCCGCGCCAGATGGCGCGCGACGCGGGGCTGGCCGGGGTGCATCCGGTGCCGTTCGTGCCGTCGCTGGCGCTGCGGCTTGCCTATGTGGCGGAAGGCCGGATCGACGTGGCGATCGCCCGGGAAAAGGCCAAGGACTGGGATCTGGCTGCCGCCGACCTGATCGTGGCCGAGGCCGGCGCCCGGCTGACCGATCATGCCGGCGTGCCCGCGCTTTATAACCGTCCGGCCCCGGTGCATCCGGCTCTGGTGGCCGCCGGTGACCGTCTGCTGCCGGTTCTTCTCGACCGGCTGGCACAAAAGGGCTAACAGCTTTTCCGGCGCCGTCCTTTTTCGCCTCCTCCCGGCACGGGACAAGCGGAGGGCCGACGTCGAACCAAGGTCGAGGTTGCGCCGGATCGGGATCCGGTGTCCTTGAAAGGTCGCTCCGGCGGGAAGGCCGCGGGCGAAAACTGGCAGACGGATCAGGGCGGACAGGGTTCAGGGCGATGAGCGACGGCGGGCAGAAGCTGCATCTGGTGTTCGGCGGCGAGCTGGAGGATCTGCACGGAGTTGATTTCCGTGACACCTCCAAGCTCGATCTGGTCGGCATCTTCCCCAATTATGCCGCGGCCTATGCCGCGTGGAAGTCGAAGGCGCAGCAGACCGTCGACAACGCGCACATGCGCTATTTCATCGTGCACCTGCATCGCCTGCTGGAGCCGACCGAGGCCAAGGCCTGATCTTCAAGGAAATGGGCGGGCTCTGCGGGGCCCGTGCCGCCGGATGACGCGACGGACGACAGGGGCGGGGGATGTTCAAGGAGTTCATGCGGTCGCCCCGCGTCCAGCGGTTCATCGGCAACCGGATGGCCGATTATCTGATGCTGGTCGGCCGCACCAGCCGGTGGGTCTATGAGCCCGCCGACTATGCGGCCCGCGTCGAGGCGGATCTGCCGGTGATCTTCGCCATGTGGCATGGCCAGCACTTCATGGTGCCGGTCATCAAGCCGCGGCGCTGGGCCTCCAAGGTGATGATCTCGCGCTCGCGCGATGGCGAGCTGAATGCGGTGGCCTGCGCGCGCTTCGATATCGGCCTCATCCGCGCTTCCGGTGGCACCACCGGCGCCCAGGTGCGCAAGCGCGGTGGCGTGCGCGGCTTTCTGGAGGCGCTGCATGCCCTGCGCGACGGCTATTCCCTCGCGCTGACTGCCGATGTGCCCAAGGTGTCCCGGGTGGCCGGCTCCGGCATCGTCATGATCGCCCGGGCCTCGGGCCGGCCGATCCTGCCGGTTGCCGTCGCCACCTCGCGGCGACTGGACATGAAGAACAGCTGGGACAAGTCGGCCGTCAATCTGCCCTTCAGCTATGGCGCCACCGTGGTCGGCGAGCCGATCTATGTGCCGGCCGACGCCGACGCCGATGCGCTGGAGGCCGCCCGGCTGGCGGTTCAGGCCGCTCTCGATACGGCGACCGCCCGGGCCTATGCCATCGTGGACGGGCGCGAGGCCCTGCCGGTGCAGCCGGCGGCCGGCCTCGGTTAACCCGCGGGCAGGGAGCGGCGGGTGAGGATTGCCGTCCGGGTGCGCCCGGGCTGCCCCCGTCTGGTGCGGCCGGCTGCCGCCCGCGTCCGGAAGATGACCCCATGACTGCCGCCTCGCCGCTGGATTCCGCACCGCCCGTTCCCGATCCCCGCCGCCGTCCCGGTGGCGTGTTCGGCCTGTGGCGCGGCCTTGGCCGGCTGCTGACGCCCTTTCTCGGCCTGTGGCTGCAGAAGCGGGTGCGCCGGGGCAAGGAAGATCCCTCCCGGCTCGGCGAGCGATTCGGGCAGGCCTCAAGGCCGCGCCCGCTTGGGCGCCTCACCTGGGTGCATGCGGCAAGCGTCGGCGAAACCCTCTCGGTGCTGCCCCTCATCCGTGGCCTGGTCGGCCCCGGCCATTCCGTGCTGTTCACCTCGGGCACATTGACCTCCGCCGAGCTTGCCGCCCGTCGCCTGCCGCCGGGGGCCATCCACCAGTTCGTGCCGCTGGATGCGCCGGGGCCGGCGGCTGCCTTTCTCGATCACTGGCGGCCGGACCTTGCCCTGTTCGTGGAATCCGATCTCTGGCCGACCCTGATCGGCGAGACGCTGGCGCGCCGCATCCGCTTCTGCGTCGTCAACGCCCGCATGTCCGATCGCTCCTTCCGCGGCTGGCGGCGCTTTCCGCGCACGGCCCGGCAGCTCTTTTCCCGTGTCGATCTGGTGTTCGCCCGCTCGCCCGAGGATGGCGCCCGCTTCGAGGCGCTGGGCAGCCCCGCCGTGATCCGCTCCGGCGACCTGAAGCTCGACGCCGCCCCGCTGCCGGTGGATCCGGCGGCGCTGGACGATCTGACCGCGGCGATCGGCGGTCGCCCGGTGCTGGTCGCCGCCAGCACCCACCCGGGGGAGGACGAGCAGATTCTCTCCGCCGCCCGGCTGGCGGAAGAGCATGTACCGGGGCTGATGACCATTCTGGTGCCGCGCCATCCCGAGCGCGGGGCGGCGCTGGTGGATCTGGCGTGGACGGCAGGCTTCACGGTCGCCCGGCGCTCTGCCGGCGAGCGCATCCAGCCCGGCACCGGTGTCTATGTGGCCGACACCATCGGCGAGATGGGGCTGTTCTACCGGCTGGCCGATGTGGCCTTCGTCGGCGGCTCCCTCATCCCCCATGGCGGACAGAACCCGCTGGAGCCGGCCCGCCTCGGCCTGCCCATCATCACCGGCCCCCACATGGAAAATTTCGCCGAGATCGTCGCCCGCCTGTCCGAGCGCGGTGGCCTGATCCGGGTGGCCGATGGCGATGGCGTCGCCCGCGCCGTGGTGGCGCTCTTCGGCGATCCCGTGCACGCCCGCAAGGTGGCCGATGCCGCCCGCAGCGTGGCGGACGAGGGGGCGGGGGCGGTCAACCGGGTGCTGTCGACGCTTCGGGCGCACATGCCGTGGCTGGCCGATCCGGATGCGGGGGCGCCGGTCTGATGCAGACCCCGGAGTTCTGGTTTCGCCCGCCCGGCTGGCAGAGCGCGCTTCTGGCGCCGGTGGCGGCGGTGGTGGGGGCGGTTGCCGGGCGGCGCTTCGCCCGGCCGCCGCTCTATCGCGCGCCGGTGCCGGTGCTCTGCGTCGGCAATCCCACGGTGGGCGGCGCCGGCAAGACGCCGACGGTGCAGCTGCTGATCCGGATCGTGCGGGAACTTGGCCGCCGGCCCATGGTGCTGAGCCGCGGTCATGGCGGCCGGCTGACGGGGCCGGTGGTGGTGGATCCGGCCCGCCACACCGCGGCGGATGTCGGCGACGAGCCGCTGCTTCTCTCCGCCGATGCGCCGGTGGTGATCTCGCGGGATCGTCCGGCCGGGGCCCGGCTGGCGGTGGCGCAGGGCGCCGAGCTGATCCTGATGGACGACGGCTTCCAGAATCCCGGTCTTTACAAGGACCTGTCGCTGCTGGTGCTGGATGCCCGGCGCGGCATCGGCAATGGCCGGGTGCTGCCGGCCGGCCCGCTGCGGCTGGCGCTCGCCCCCCAGCTTGCCCGCGCCGGCGCCCTGATGGTCATCGGCGAGGGCACCGGCGCGGATCCGGTGGTTCTGGCGGCAGCCGCTCGCGGCCTGCCGGTGCATCATGGCTGGCTGGAGCCGGCGGCGGATTTCACCGGCGTGCGGGCGCTGGCCTTTTCCGGCATCGGCGATCCCGCAAAATTCCACCGCTCGCTTGGCGAGGCCGGCGCCGAGATCGTCGGTCGCAGGTCCTTCGCCGATCATCACCCGTTCAGCGAGGCGGAGGCGGCGGCCCTGTTGGCCGAGGCCGAGGCGCTGGGGGCGGTGCCGGTGACGACGGAAAAGGATCGCGCCCGTCTGATCGGGGCGGAGGGGGAGGCGCGCCGGGCGCTGCTGGCCCGTCTCCGCACCTTGCCGGTGCGTCTGCGCCCGGCCGAGCCGGAGACCCTGCGCCTGCGGCTGGCAGCGCTTTTCGGCCGGGCGTGAGGCCCGGCCGGGAAAAGGATCAGGCCTTCGGGCCGTAGCCGCCCAGCTCGCGGAAGCGGGCATTGGCGACGTGGGCGTCGTAGTAGGCTTCCTGGAGATCGACATTCCAGTAGCGCAGCTCGTCCAGATCGATGTGCTTGCCGGTCACGGCGCAGCGCACATAGGTGCCCGGCGAGAGGATCGAGTAGTCGCCATCGAGATAGCGGACGGTGGCCTCGCCGCCGGAGCGGGAAAATTCAAAACGGTTCATGAAAGCTGTCACAGCCGG
This sequence comes from Segnochrobactraceae bacterium EtOH-i3, assembly GCA_050689115.1. Taxonomy (GTDB): domain Bacteria; phylum Pseudomonadota; class Alphaproteobacteria; order Rhizobiales; family Segnochrobactraceae; genus JBBSSF01. The sequence continues at coordinate 98,215 of JBOGCN010000011.1, forward strand.
CCCGCCGCACTGGAGGCCGGTCCTTCGGGTTCGTCGATGGGTCTGGCCGCCGGCATCCCGCCCGCGTGCCCTGTCGGGAGAGATATAGCACCAGCCGCGTCCGGAACAAGGAAGGAGGGCGCCCGCCCTCTCAGAACCCCGCCGGCAGCAGGCCGAGCTGGGCGAGGTCGCTCTTCAGGGTGGGCACGCCGGTGAAGTGCAGGCCGAGGAGGCCGGCGGCGCGGGCGCCGGCGACGTTGGCTTCCTTGTCGTCGATGAACACGGCTTCCGCCGGCGGCACGCCGCATTTGGCGCAGAGGCGTAGATAGACGGCGGCATCCGGCTTGCGCGCGCCGAACTCGCAGCTCGCATGCACGTTCGGCTCGAACACCGGATAGATCTCCGGCGTGATGCGCGGCATCTCTTCCAGATGCAGCCACGGATTGTTGGTCAGCGTCGCGATCGTCGCCCGGCGGCTGACGGCAGCAGCCAGCGCGATGGCATCGGTCCACGGCGTCATTGCCGCCACCCGGGCCGCCGTCCACGCCTCCCGGGAGAGGGGAACGCCGAGACGGGTCACGAGGCGGGCCAGATAGGTCTCGCCGTCGCCGGGGTCGCCGGCTTCCGCCCGGTCCTCGAAATCGCCGCCCCAGAGCGCCTCCCGGATCGCCTCGTCCGTCAGCCCGGTGATGCGCCGCAGCGCGGCGACGCGCTTGTCGCGGCTGTAATCATAGAGCACATCGTCGATGTCGAAGATGACGAGCCGGTAGGACGGGGCGGTCGGGGCTGGCACGGGGCGGATCTCCGGGCAAAGGATCGTCTGCCCGGAAGGGTCCGCCCTCCGGCCGGCGAACGCAAGCGCGGATGAATGTCGCGCCCCGGCTTTGAGGACGAGGGGGGCGCGGAGGCGCGCGGGGGTGGAGGGGCGAGGCTGCCCCTCCGGGGCGTCACGCCGTCTGGGTGCCGCCGATGGTGAGGGCATCGATCCGAAGCGTCGGCTGGCCGACGCCCACCGGCACGCCCTGACCGGCCTTGCCGCAGGTGCCGATGCCCGGATCGAGTTGGAGATCGTTGCCGATCATCTTCACCCGGGTGAGGGCATCGGGACCGTTGCCGATGAGCATGGCGCCCTTGAGGGCCTCGCCCACCTTGCCGTCGCGGATGCGGTAGGCTTCCGTGCAGCCGAACACGAACTTGCCCGAGGTGATGTCCACCTGTCCGCCTCCGAAGGAGACGGCATAGATGCCATCCTTGACGCTTGCCAGGATCTCTTCCGGCGGGGTCTGGCCGGCGAGCATGTAGGTGTTGGTCATGCGCGGCATCGGCGTGTGGGCATAGGATTCCCGCCGCCCGTTGCCGGTGGGGGCGACCCCCATCAGCCGCGCATTCTGCCGGTCCTGCATGAAGCCGACGAGGATGCCGTCCTCGATCAGCGGCGTCGCCTGGGTGGGTGTGCCCTCGTCGTCGATGGTGAGAGAGCCGCGCCGGCCGGCAAGCGTGCCGTCATCATAGACGGTGACGCCGGGGGCGGCGACGCGCTGGCCGATGAGGCCGGCAAAGGCCGAGGTCTTCTTGCGGTTGAAGTCGCCCTCCAGCCCGTGGCCGACGGCCTCGTGCAGCAGGATGCCCGGCCAGCCGGGGCCCAGCACCACATCGAAGGTGCCGGCCGGCGCCGGCACCGCGGTGAGGTTGACGAAGGCCTGCCGCAGCGCGGCATCCAGCGCCTGCTGCCAGCGGTCCTCGGCAACGAAATCGCCGAAGGCCGTGCGCCCGCCGATGCCGTGGGAGCCGGTCTCGATGCGGTCGCCCTCGCCGACGACGACGGAAATGTTGAGCCGCGTCAGCGGCCGCACATCCTGCACCCGGTGGCCATCAGCGCGCAGGATGTCGACCACGCTCCACGACGAAGCGATGGAGGCCGTCACCTGCCGCACCCGCGGGTCGCGGGCCCGCGCCGTGGCGTCGATCTTCTCCAGAAGCGCCACCTTTTCGGCGAACTCCATGGCGGCGATCGGGTTCTCATCGCCATAGAGTTTGGCGTTGGTGGGCCGCGGCGCCTCGGCATAGGTGCCGGCATAGCCGCGCGCGGCCATCTTCACCGTGTCGGCGGCGCGTTTCAGGGCGCCTTCGGAGATGTCGCCGGCATGGGCATAGGCCGAGGTTTCGCCGGCGACCGAGCGCAGGCCGAAGCCCTGCGAGGTGTCGAAGGAGGCCGACTTCACCCGGCCGGAATCGAACACGAGGCTCTCGGACTGGCGATATTCCAGATAGAGCTCGCCATCATCGGCGCCGGTCAGTGCGTCGGCGACAATGCTGGTCGCGCGCGCCTCGCCGACGCCGGAGAGGGCCAGAAGATCGGGAGGGGTCTCGGACATGGGGATTCCGTTCCTTGAGGCGCGGAGAAGGCCGGCGCCCGCATGGGGAGGCAGGTGTCTGCCCTGGAATATAGGCCGATCGGGCAGCGATGGGAGGGGCAGATGGCTCAATAGAGCGAGGCGCGGTAGCGCGCCTCGGCCGCATCCTGGCTTTCCGCTTCTTCTGCGAAGGCGATCTGGTCCTTCAGCATCGCCGCCATGGAGGGCAGCAGCGCACGCTCGATGCGAGCGTCCGGGTCCCACAGCCGGCCGCGCATGGGCGCCCGGCCGCATTGCAGGAAGGCCTCCCGCACGGTGATGCGCAGCACCGTGGCCGGCGCCTTGCCATCCATGGCGAGGCTGGCGCACAGCTCCGCATCGTCGCGGATTTCGGCCTCGCCCGCCACCCTGAGGGTCTCGTCGAGGCCGGGCACGAGGAAGAGCAGCGCCACCTCGGGATGGCCGAGGATGTTCAGGAGGGAATCGAGCCGGTTGTTGCCGCGCCGGTCCGGAACCAGCAGGGCGCCGTCCTCCGTCACCCGGATGAACCCCGGGGCATCCCCCCGGGGCGAGAGATCCGGCAGGCCATCGGGCCCGATCGTCGCCAGCACCGCAAACGGCGAGAGCGCGATGATGCGCCGGCAGTGGCCATCCAGGGCCGGCATCACCTTTTTCGCCGAGCGCGGATTGACCGCGCCATAGAGCGCCCGCAGGGCCGTCGCATCGGTGATCCGGGCCATGGGGCCTCCACGGGGTCAGGGGACCGGGACTGGAGCGTGCCCGGCCCGGGGTCGACAGATCAGGGCAGGGCGTCGAAGCCGTCGTTGAAGCCCTTCAGGGAGATCGGGATGCCGATGCCTTCTTCCGGGGTCTGGAACACGATGAAGGTGGCGTAGAGCCCCTTGCGCAGCCGCTCCACCAGATCCGTCTGAAGAATGACTTCGGCGATGCAGCCATTGGGCAGACAGCGCACGAAACCGGCACGGCCGATGTTCACGTCGGCCTCGGTGATGTCCAGCTCGGCGGCATCCGCCCCCTGCCAGCGCACGGTGGCGTCATGGCCGGCCACCGCAATCACTTCCAGCATCCGGTCGGCGCCATCGGGGCCGCCGCCCTTGGAGATCAGCGTGTCGCCGGGCTGGACCTTGAGGCTGTCGGGCAGGGTGAGCTTGGCGGTGACCTCGCCGCCGGAGGGGTGATCCACCTTCACGGCGGTCTTGCCGGGGCCGGCCAGCGTCACCTTGAGGCCGAGGCCCGAGGGCAGCAGCACGCCAAGGGGGGCGAGCACGCGCAGGATGCGCACCTTGCCATCGGCGGTGCGCAGCACGATCACGGTGAGGCCGACATTGTCGCGGTCCTCGGCGGTCACGTTCTGGATCAGGGCGCACTGCTCGTTGGCCGCGCCGGGCGGCGTGTCGCAGCGGATCTGCCAGTCGCCGTGCACGGCCTTCACCTCGCCCTGGGCGAGGGCGGGCAGGGGGGCGGCAACCGATGCGCCACCCAGAAGGGCAGCGAGAAGGGCGGCAAGGCGGGCTCGGGAGCGCCGGGCAGGCGGGGCGGTCAGGCGACGCAACTTCGGGGTCCTCCGACGAATCAGATCCGGCGCGGGATGTCGCAATGGAGTTGCCCGGCGGCGCGCCTCCCGTCAACAGAAGAACGGCGCGACCGGCATCCGCGGGATCGATGTGGAACGGGAAATTCCGGCAAAAGAACGCCCGGAACAGCTCTGGGCAGGGGAAAACACGACGGCTCGGTCGCGGTGGGGCGTGTTTCGGGCGGTGGGAGGCGCCCGGGGACCCGGGAACGGCGGGCGCAACAGCTCCCCGCCGGGGGAGTTGCCGGGCGGGGGCGAAATCCCCTAGAAAAACAGACCGCTGACCCGAGGCGGAGAGGGCGCGGTGCGCCGGCCACCCGGACCGAAGGAGCCGTCATGCCTGAATCCAGCCGCCGCTTCCGGCTTCTGCCCGCGCTTCTGGCGGGGGGCGGGCTGGCTGTGCTGACGGGTCTGGCGGTGGCGGCGCCGGCGTTCTGGGATCTGTTTGCCTGGACTACGGCTGCCACCACCCGGCTGGAATCCCGGGCCGTCACCCCGATCGACCGGCAGATGGGGGTGAGCTTCAGCGCGCGCGTGGACGAGAGCTTGCCGCTGGTGGTCTCGCCGGCGCTTCAGCTGGCCCGGGTGCAGGTCGGGGCGGTGAGCATGCTCGATTATGTCATGGAGAATCGCGGCGCCGAGCCGATCACGGTCGCCGCCGTGTTCGGCATCTCCCCGACGGCGGCGCTGCCCTATTTTTCCCGCCTGCAATGCTTCTGCCTGAGCGAACAGACCCTTGCACCCGGCGAGCGCCGCGAGCTGCCGGTGGTGTTCTATATTGATCCGGCCATCGAGGCTGCCGAGGCGCTGCGCCCGGTCTCGGGGCTGGCGCTGTCCTATACCTTCTATCCCGCGCTGAAGACCCTGCGGCCGCTGGCAGCCGCGCCTGCGGGCGCCGGCGCCGGGCGGATCTGAGATCCTTGCCAAGGCGGGGGGGCGGGTGGACGCCTGCCACCCGCACATGACGGATGGCATTCGGGAGGGGGGGGCGGCGTCCCGTCGCCGCTTTCGGGGCTCGCCATCCCCGGACGAGTGTGGCAACCAAGAGCGACGGGGAATCATCCGGTCCCCGGCCTGCGGGCGCACCGGCCGGGATATCCGGCACCGGGGCCCGAGGGGGCGGACGTGGCGAAACCGGTAGCCGCAGCAGACTTAAAATCTGCTTCTCTTAGAGAGTACGGGTTCGAGTCCCGTCGTCCGCACCATATATTTCAATTTTCTGATAAACATCAGGTAGTTAAAGAAAATAAAAATGCCTGCCCCGTCGCGTAGGTCGCCGTTCCGCACCTTCGCTCTCGCACAGTCTCAACAGACAGGGGGGCTATGCATCCCTGCCGGCTTTCGCCTCTGCTGCCGCGCGCATGGGGCCTGAAGTCCGCCCGCGAACCTGCAACGTCCCGCCCGGGAACAGCGCCGCGCGCCGCGGCGTCCGCATGCTACCCCCCGGAAGAATGCTCTATTCATGTCTGGGTGCGATTGCCCGATCGGTAATTTAGTCGGCACCAACACCTTGCCCGAAAATTATTTTGGGTGCATAAAAAGAAACAGGCCCGTCGTTGTCTGTTTTCGGGCAATTTTTCGCATCAAGAACCGCCTGGCGACACGCTCCCCGCACACTCTCATCATGTCGATGGGGTGATCGGAATTGCAGGTAAAAAGCTGCATTCTTGGCGATTGCGAGAATATTTCTTTGCCTCGGCTTTCCCGCGATGTGCAGTCCACCGCAGACATGAGCCTGCCGGGCCAGGCGTCTGCGCGCTACGACCGCCGTGCTCCGGGCTGGACAAGAGCCAATAAGATACCGGTCAACCATTTTTCTCCGGCCCGCCGGCCCGTCCGCGCCTGGCCCGTCGGGATCAAGGGACGGGCAGATTTCGCTCCCTGAACAAGGATCATGATCTCAATGCACTCCAGAACCACCCGTCCGGCGGGCGCCCGATGGGCGCAGGATGCCGCTACAGACCATAGATTTACGGTCGGGCAGAAGGTCCGGCTGAAGGGCGGTTTCGGCCGTTCGTCGGAGGCCACGGGGGTCTACCGGATCACTGCACAGCTTCCGTCTCAGGATCGCTCTCCCCAATACCGTATTCGCAGGGACGGAGAGCGGTATGAGCGGGTGGCGCTGCAGGAAAGTCTTGAGCTTTTCGCCCAGATCCCTCTGCCGGACGAGAATGCGACTCTCATCGAAAGGACATTCGGCCATGGCCAATGAAAAGAAGCGCGGCAACCGCGAAGTCCGCAAACCCAAGCAGGCGAAGCCAGTCGCTGCGGCCGCTGCGGCCGTCCCCTTCAGCAAGGGGATCGCGGCGACGGCCGGCAAGGGCGACAGGAACGGCAAGCGTCCTGCCTGATACCCCACCGCCAGCAGAGTGACGGCTGCCGCCCCTCCCTTATCTGTCCGCCCTGTTGCCGAGAAATGGTCCCGGATGCTGATCCGCTATGGATATGAGATTACCCTGACGTTCCAGAAGCCGACGGCCCTTGTCTGTCTTCTGTCCGTCCACGCGGATCGTGCTTCCGATCTTCGGGCTCCGGAAGTGATCGCCCTGACACCATCAGTTCCGAAGACGGTATATCTGGATCTGTTCGGCAATCAATGTCGCCGCATGGTCGCGCCGGCCGGAGATTTCACGATCTGGGGCGATGCCGTTATCTGGGATGATGGCCGGCCGGACAAGGTCATTCCCGAGGCCCGGGAAATGCCCGTGCAGGACCTGCCAGATGACTGTCTCGTCTTTCTCCTCGGGAGCCGCTACTGCGAGACGGACCGGCTCAGTCAGATCGCCTGGGATCTCTTCGGTACGGTTGCCCCGGGCTGGGGGCGGGTGCAGGCTGTCTGCGACTTCGTGCACCATCATATCCGCTTCGACTACATGCAGGCCCGCGCGACGCGCTCGGCTTACGAGGCCTTTCTGGAGCGGGTCGGCGTCTGTCGCGACTTCGCCCATCTGGCCGTTGCTCTCTGCCGCTGCCTGAATATCCCCGCCCGTTATGTGAACGGCCATCTGGGCGACATCGGCGTGCCGGTGGTGGATCCGATGGACTTCAGCGCCTGGATCGAAGTCTATCTGGATGGTGCTTGGCACACCTTCGATCCCCGCAACAATGTCCCGCGGATCGGAAGGATTGTGGTCGCCCGTGGTCGGGATGCCGCCGACATTCCGCTGGTCAACACCTTCGGTCCCCACCTCCTGAAGTCTTTCCGGGTATGGACCTACGAGGCGCCCTTTCCCTGAGGCGGCGCACGACGGCAGCGCCTGCCGGCAGCCGAAATATTCCCTTTTGTCCTTCCTGCCACAAATGGCCTTGTGGCAAATTTAATTTAAGGGTAGGATAGAAAAATCGATGATGTGATTGAAAAATTTTTTATGCACTTCTGGTGCGAAAGACGATATTCCTCTTTCAAAATCGATCCATCGGCTTGCAAATTAATATTTATGCGCAAGCTATTTCTGTGACAGATTTGGAGGGGAATTTCATGACAATCGGAACGGTCAAGTTTTTCAACCACACCCGTGGCTATGGCTTCATTCAGCCGGATAATGGTGAGCCGGATATTTTCGTCCACATCTCCGCGGTGGAGCGCTCCGGTATGCAGAGTCTTTCCGAAGGCCAGAAGGTTTCCTTCGATGCCGTGAAGGATCAACGGAACGGTAAGGTCGCGGCGGAAAATCTCCAGATCGCTTGAATTTGTGTCTGATGATCGACATCCACGGATGTACTGGAGTTTGTCATCAGATATGGAAGAAAAAGGCTGGGTCTCCCGGCCTTTTTTGGTATATGAACCTATAGTACCAAAGTTAATTGAAAAGTATTGTTTTGTATTCCGGTGCGGATTTCTCATGCCTCTGGAGTATATGAGAAATCCGCTGTTCTTCAGGCGCGCGGTGCGGTCAGCACTTCGTGCGTCTGGTATAATGTACTCTCTATGAGTCCGGGGAACGCTGGTGTCGATGCTCCCAGGTCAGTCCACCAATCCAGCCGCCCTCAGGGCCTCGCCGACGAAATAATCCGTCCGCGCCACGCGGCATCCCATGGTGTTCTTGCCGATCGTCCGGGCCGCGTGTCCGGCTGCCTTGGAGGCGAGGTCGCCAGGGCGAGGGGCGCGACCAGCGCCCGGTCACTTCGTCGTCCGCACTATTCTTCCAAAAAAGACATGAGAGCTCTGCGTCAGATCACCAAAATCCCTTTCCGGGATCTTCGGTATCAGTCTGAGGGTGGCAGGGGAAGGCCGCCCTGGAAGCCCTGAAGCGTCCACTCATAGACCGCGGTGCCTGTACGGATATAGCCGAGCCGTCCGGAGGCCAGATCAAGAATTTCCAGAATGACCCAGGTCCACATCAGCGTCAGCAGGATGGCGAGGATCAGGGACGGGTTCTTCTTGAGGCCGAACTGGTAGCCGAGGCTGCCGATGCTCACCAGGGTCATGCCGATCAGCAGCCAGAACAGCTGTGGCGGCAGGGTGAGGTGATAGGCAAAGCGCTCCTTGGTGCTGGCATCGAAGGTGTCGTTCAGCGCGGCCATCAGGGAGCTGGTGACCGGATCCGGCCGGGCCCGCACCAGCACCGCGAGATGCCCCCAGATTTCCGACTGCAGCGCCGAGGTCCGGTCGTTGATGGCGCCGATTGTTGCCGGATCCCGGCCGGCGCGGACGAAGTCCGTGCGCACGCGGGTGTAGGTTTCCAGCAGGCTGGCGATGGCCTCGCCATGGGGCGTGCCGATGGCCTTGGCGCGCAGCCATGCCGTGCCGATCGCGTTGGCCTCCGCCAGACTGGAACTCTGGTGATCGGTGAACCGGCTGTTGGCAAAGGACAGCGTGAGGGCGAGCACGAAGGCGAGCAGCCCCAGCATGCCCCCCACGATGATGCCAACGGAATCGGAGTGCCTGTTCCGCATCTGGTCGCGCCGCCCGAGGGCGAGGCCAACGCCGTGAACACAGATCAGCGCGACAAAGAGCGCGCAACCGAACAGGAGAATGCTGCCTTCGGCAAGTTCGACGACCCAGGTCATGGCCATGAGTTTCCGGGCGCAGGGCGCGCAGAGACTGGATAGATCGCCCGGGTTGCCCGCACCAGCACCGACCAGGGAAAGGATCCCGCTGCACCTGCAATCGCAGAGGAATGCGCGGGGCGGGGCGCGTTTGCGACGATCGGATCGAGGCTCAGACCTCACGTGGGGGAACACATCACGTTGACGTGCTTATGGAGCACGATATCCGGTTCAGCCCCACGCGTGTGGGGAACACGCCCTGTCCGGCCGAGGCGCCGGCCACGACCTCGGTTCAGCCCCACGTGCGTGGGGAACACGTCTATGACAGCGCGATTTCCCAGATCGACGACGGTTCAGCCCCACGTGCGTGGGGAACACGGCCTCATAATCGGCGGGCGACAGCACCACCCCGGTTCAGCCCCACGTGCGTGGGGAACACCACGCGTTTGGCACGGTCGATGGTGACGCCGGCGGTTCAGCCCCACGTGCGTGGGGAACACTCTTCCAGCGCCTGCCGGCGGGCCTCTGCTACCGGTTCAGCCCCACGTGCGTGGGGAACACTCTGGGGCACCCTTGCGAACGCTCTCCTGGAACGGTTCAGCCCCACGTGCGTGGGGAACACTCGCCCATGGTGCGCGCCCGCGTGACCGTCGCCGGTTCAGCCCCACGTGCGTGGGGAACACACAATTGCTGTGGACCGGGTGCAGGACCCCGGCGGTTCAGCCCCACGTGCGTGGGGAACACCCACCTCCGGCGATCCGGGTGTCGACATATTTCGGTTCAGCCCCACGTGCGTGGGGAACACGAGTAGCAGTGCCACCCGCATTGGGTCCACAGCGGTTCAGCCCCACGTGCGTGGGGAACACCATGTGGTCGCTCATGGTCAGCCCTCGATGATCGGTTCAGCCCCACGTGCGTGGGGAACACCGCTCGGGATCGAGCCGGGGGGCGACGGCGGCCGGTTCAGTCCCACGTGCGTGGGGAACACTCTTCCTGGAAGGTCTTGATGGATCTGTGCTTTTTCTGGCCTCCCGGAGCTACCGATGTTCTTGTTTTGTCCCGTCGTCGCCCGGAGGCGGCGGGAGGAAGCTGACGAGGGGGAAGCCGTCGAAATCGACGGGGATGCGGCGGTTGGGGCCGCAGGTGGCGAAGGCGAAGCCGGCCTCGGTGGGGGCGCTCCAGGCCATCACGCCGCTGCCGGGGCCGATCGCATCGACCACTTCGGTCCAGATGCGTTCGCGGGTGCGGCGGCCATAGGCGCCGACATAGACCCCGGCCCGGATTTCCAGCAGCCACACCGCCAGCCGGCCGCGCAGGCGCGGGGGCGCATTTTCCACGATGACGACGATCATCGCTCCGCCTCCCGTCCGACGTCCGGATCGTCTTCGGGCCGCGTGGGGACGGGGGACGCGGGGGCGGCGCCAATGCGGCGGAGCGGCGCGCCGCGGTGGCCGGCATCGCCGCTCGGGTCGGCCTCGGTCAGGCCCGGCGGCTGCACGTCGGCATCGGGCTCGGGGGCGGCAAGGCCGCCGGCGGCCAGCACGTCGTCGATGGCGGGGATGATGCGTTCCAGCAGGCCGGAGCGGCGGAAGACATCCCGGCAGGCCCGGCGCACCGCGCGTTCCGGCGCCTCCTCCAGCTGGCCGCGGGCGGCCCGGCCGGCGATCTCGAAGGCCACCGGCACCACGGTGTCCACCTTGAACAGGTCCGCCACGTCATAGACGAAGGAGAGCGGCCGGCCGACATGCAGGAAGCCGATGGCCGGGGCATAGCCCGCCGCCAGCACTGCGGCTTCCGACAGCCCGTGCAGGCAGGCGGTGGCGGCCGACAGGCAGCGGTTGGGAATGTCGGCGGCATCCCAGTCGCCGACATCATAGGCGCGCCGCTGCCAGCGCACGCCGTGGCGGGTGGCCAGCAGCTCATAGGCATGGCGCACCCGGCTGCCCTCGATGCCGCGCAGCTGGTCGACCGAGCGGTGCTCCGGCGCTTCCTCGCCAAAGCGCAGGGAGAACATGCGGCGCACGACTTTCAGCCGCCGCTCCTCGTCCAGCGCCAGCCGGGCCTGATGCAGCAGCCGGTCCGCCCGGGCGCCGCCGGGCTGGCCGGAGGCATAGAGGCGTACGCCGGCCTCGCCCACCCACACGATCAGCGTGCCCGCCCGGGCAGCCAGCGCGACGGCGGCGTGGCTGATGCGCGTGCCCGGCTCCAGCATCAGGCAGACGAAGCCGCCCACGGGAATGTGCGTGCGCACGCCGCGCTCGTCGACGACCACGAAGGCGCCGTCGAGCACGTCGATCTGGCCGAATTCCACGAACAGGATCGACGCGCGGTCCTTCAGCGGAATGGGCCTGGGCGGCAGCAGGCCGGGCAGGGCGGACATGGGCGGTCTCCCTTATCCCGGCTCAGGCCCGGCGGATCAGCATCAGACCATGGCCGAAGGCCCGGGCCCGGCCGAAGCCTTCCGCCAGGCGGGTGAGGAAACGGGCGGGGTCCGTCACCTCCAGAAGGCCGGCGAATTCCAGCCGGTGATGCCCGGCCCGGTCCGCCCCCGGGCCGCCGGGGCTGCGGCGGGCCAGCGGGATGCGCTCATAGCCTTCCACGTTCACCCGCTCTTCATCCGGCAGGCGGAAGCCGGCGCCCTCGGCCTGGGCCGACAGCCACTCCAGCCCCGCCCGGCGGACGAGCACCGCGCGCATGGCCGCCACCTCGCCGGCGGCGGCATCGGGATTGGCCGCCTTCCAGCGATAAAGCGCGTCCATCACCACATCCGAGCGGGTGGCCCGGCCGCTGGCATCGCGCCGGTTGCGGGCAGGATTGGCCCGCAGCGCGAAGGTCAGCCGGTCGCCGGCGGACAGTGCCGGCTCGAACGGGCGGGTCTCGACCCGGAACAGCCCCAGCCGGTCCTCGGGCACCCGGTCGGAGAGGACGAGGATCTCCCCCTGGGTCGCCCGCCCGCGGGCGTCGGTTGGCGCCATCTCGCGATAGAGGAAGGGCCGGCGCGACAGATCGGCAGGAAACAGCGTCCACACCAGCCGGTGGGTGGTGCCGGCCCGGGCGCCGGGATCATCCGGCAGCAGGATCGGCGCCAGCCGGTCGAAGCCGGCCGCGGCGTTCAGCCGGATGCGGGAGAGATGCAGCGGCGCGGTCATGGCGTGGCTCCCGGATCATCCAGAGTGGCGACAAGCTCGGTGCGCCGGTCGAACTGCCAGCGGGCGCGGTTGACGAGCTGGTCGCGGCGGATTTCGCTGTGGCTGGCGGACACGCCGGCAACCGTGGCCAGCGCCGCATCGAAGGCGAGTTCGCGCGGCTGGGACCGGCGGTGGCGGGGCGCGCGCAGCCACCATGCTGCCTCGGCCAGCCGGTCGCGGGCGGGCCGGGTCTCACGGTCATAGAGCTCCAGGGCCTCCACCACGCTGTCGGCGTCGATCAGGGCCGGCCGCATCGGCTCCCCCAGCGGGCAGGCGCGCCGGCCGGCAAAGGGGATGAAGGCGGGGGCCGCCAGCGCCGCCACGATCCGCCCGGGCGCCGGCGCTCCCGGGGCGCCGGTTGGCCAGAGCGCGAGGGTGAAGGCGCAATCGGCGCGATAGTCCCGCCGGGAGATGACGGTGCCGAGGGCATGCCGGTTGGCCAGCTCCGCCCGGCGGGTGGCATAGCGCAGGCCGCGCCGGGTGGGCGGCGTCTGGGCGGTGTGATAGTCGGCCAGCGCCGTGCCGGGCGCCTCCACCCGCACCGCCAGATGAAAGCCGGCGGCAATCGCCTCGTGGCCGTCGTCTGCGCGCGGCAGCCCGAGGGCGCCGGCGATCAGCCCGGTGACGAGGGAATGGGACGGCCGCCGGGCGCTGCCGCGGCGCTCGCCCACCGCAATCTCGCCGAAGGCGCCGAGGGGCGCGGCCAGCCGGAAAACGACGACCTCAGGCATCGGCGCCTCCGAAGCCGGTGGCAAAGGCCACCAGCGCATCCAGACTGCCGGCTTCCCCGCCGGAGAGCGCCTTCGTGACGTCGAACGCGGTGTGGGTCACGTCGCCGGCGCCATAGACGGCATCGAAGGCGGCGGCGGTGTGCTCCAGACGGTGGATGGAGGCGGCAAGCAGGTCGCCGGTCTCGGTCCCGTCGTCGTGCAGCGTCACGCCGCGGGCGAAGGCGGCGGCCAGGGTGCGGGGCTGGGCGGTGCCCTTTTCCACGCGGGCATAGGAGGCGCGGCCGAGGGCGGCAAAGCTCTTCTGCTTGCCGCCGGGCAGCACCGTGGTTGCCGCCCGCACCAGCGCGCCGACAGCCGCCCGGGCCAGCGCCCGGTCGCCGCCGAGATTGGCGATGAGAAGATCGGTGTCGATGCAGAGATAGAAATAGAACACGCCGGAGCCGAAACCGGCATCGCCGACAAAACCGGCGCCGGCATCCTCGGCCTTCTTCTTCAGATCATCCACGGCGGTATAGAAATCATCCTCGCCGGCGGCCTGATGGGTGGTGACGGCATGAGCCACCTGCACCGCGGCCTCGCGGTTGAAATCGGCGTTGTCGGCGAACATGCGGCCGAACATGGCGATGTCGGCGGCGGTGTCGGCGCCACGCAGCAGGCGCTGGGCGGTCTTCTTCGGGTCCAGCTTTTCCGCCTCGCCCCGGGCGCGGGCGGCGGCAAAGTCCAGGGCGGCCTGCTGCTCCTCGGGGGAGAGGAAGGCGAGCTGCTCGGTATAGAGCGGGCTGTCGTCCTTCTCGCTCTTCGGCTTGCCGAAGGCGGCGATCACCTCCCGGGTGATTTCCGTGGCCTTCGCCTCGGGGATGCCGAGGCCAAGGAGATGATCCTGGATCCGCGTGCCGAAACGCTGGGTGCGGTGGCCGAGATGGCCGGCCAGTTCGGTGGCGAACACGTCGGATTCCCGCCACGCCCGCTTCAGCGACTGGGAGGAGAGCCGCAGCCGGGTCTGGCCGCCGAGCACGGCGGTCTTCGGCCGGCCCATGTCATCGCGGTTGAGATTGGCCGGCGGCACGAAGGTGAGGGCGTGGAGCTGCACGAAGGTGGTCATTGTGGATCCCTGAAAGGCTTGTCGGCAGGCCTCCGCCGCCGCCCGAAGGGGCAGGCACGGCCGGCTGGGGAAAAGGGGAACGCGGGCCGGCGGTCCTGCCAAAGGTCCTTGAAAAGGATCCTCCGGCAGTCCGGTGCGGATTTCTCATGCCTCTGGAGCATATGAGAAATCCGCTGTTCCTCAGGCTCATGGTGCGGTCAGCACATCGTGCGCCTGGCATCAGTCATCGTCGGAGCGAGCCGGGGAGAAATCGTCGGCGGCATGGAAGGCGAACACGAAGTTCGTGCGGGTGCGGTCGCTTTCCCAGTCGAGCAGCAGGCGGGCGAGATCGCTGACCTTCACCGAGCGGTCGGCCAGCGTCACTGCCCGGCGGAAGCTGCGCACGATGTCCTCGGTGCTGCGGGCTTCCAGCAGGGCGCGCAGCCGGAGGGGCGAGAGCTTCGCCTCCTTCGCGTCGTGCCCGCCCAGCTTGCGCGCCAGCAGCATTCCGTCATTTGCGCGCACATGGGGCAGCACCAGCGCCAGCCGCATTGCCCGGTCGATCAGGCGGCTGCGGTCGGCGTCCCGCAGGGTCACGGGCGGTTGGCCGGGCGCGGGGATGGCCTGCACCAGAGCGCGATAGAGCCTGATCACGCTCTCTTCCTCGATGGCGCCGGCCGGATCGGCCCGGCGCAGCACGGCGCGGGCGCGGCGGTCGGCCAGCGGGCTGTCATCCTGCAGGCTGGCCCACCAGCGAAAGGCCGCGTTCGCCTGTCGCCCGAGCAGGGTGGTGGCGGGCGCCGGCTTCTTTGGGGCGGCCGCGTTTTCCGGCGGCGCGGCGGCAACGGGATCGGTCATGACGGGATCTCCGGAGATCAGCTGCCGGCCCTGGCGCGGCGGGGCGCGCGGGCGCGCTTTTCGGGGGTGCCGAGGCCAAGGGCGGTGAAGAGCTTCTGGCCCACCGGGCCATGGCCCGAGAGGGCGATGCCGAGGAGGCGGCGTTCCGCGACGGCCCGGGTGATGGCCTTGAGATCGCCATTGGCCGTCAGCGCCTCGGCCGGCACCTCGGCATCGAACAGGGCGAAGGCGGCGGGCTTCAGCACGCCCTCCAGCCAGCCGCCGGCCAGCGCCTGCAGATCGGCGTCCGGGTCCTGCTCGATGGCGGCAAGGCCGTCGCTCACCCGGGCAAAGAAGGCCGCCTCGGTGTCGACAAAGAAGCGCTCCCGGGCGAGATCCAGACCGGAGCCGGCACAAGTGCCCAGCGCCTTGCGCGCCGCGTGGATGGCCAGGCTGGCGGTCTCGCTGGCACCCGTCACCAGCCGGTCGACAAGGCGCTGGAAGGCGGCCTGCCGCGGGCCATCCTTGGCCACATCCGAGGCAAACAGCAGCGGCTGCTCGGTTTCCAGGAAGCCGCGGGCCTTCATGTTGTCCATGTCGTAGCCGGCGGCCAGCAGCCGGGCGTGCACGCCGGGGCGGTCGGCCAGATCGGCCAGCCGCTGTTCGGCGATCAGCACGGCGCGGGCGGGCTCCCGGGTGTCGCCGGGCCGCACCAGCGACGGCCAGTGGCGATAAGTGAGGCCCCCCGGCTGGGGGTGCACCGGCAGCAGCTCGGGCGCATCCTTCTTCAGCCGGTAATGGGGCGTCAGCGGGTGGCGCACGCCGACATAGTTCACCCCCCAGGGCCGGGTGCGATAGGCCCGCACGATCCGGGGCTCCACGGCGCCGGTGATGTCGCACGGGCGGCCCTCGGGATTGTCCTCCACGAGAAGACGGATGCGCCGGGGCATGCCCCAGAAGGCCTGATCCGGGTGCATGTCCTCGGGGCCGGTGGCCCGGCCGGTCTTGTCGGAAATGCGGGTGGGGCCCAGCCACGGAAACACCCGGGCGCCATCGCCTGCCGCCAGACACTCCGCCGCCGTGCGGCCCTGATCATCCACCGCGACCGGCGGCACGTTCAGCCACAGAAAATGCCACAGCGCCGGGGCGTCCGGCGCAAGCGCCAGGCTGGTCAGCGGCCCGCCACCGCGCAGCGAGGTGCGGTGGCCGGCGCCGCCGGCCGGCGAAAAGGCCTGCAGGCTGAAGAGCGCAATGGCCGCGGTGCGCGCGCCCAGCACCCGGATCTGCCCGCGCTTCACGAACAGGTCGGTGTTGTTGGAAATGGTGGCGGCGCCGCACTGGTCGATGAAGAGGGCGCTGGCCGGCACATCCTCCTGTCCCAGATCCGCCTGATCCTGCAGGAAACACGGCCCCGGCCCGCTGAGGGAAAAGGCGGCGTCGGCCAGGGCGAACAGGGCGGCCAGAGCCTCCGGATCCGGCGGGCTCTGCCACCAGCGCCGCCACGCCCGCTCGCCGGCGGGGGCTGCCAGAGTGGCCAGAAGGCCGATGAGGAATTCGATCTGGCCCATGCGCAGATCCGGCCGCGGCCAGTCGATATCGACGACGGGATCCGTGGCGAGATCCGCCGTCAGATCACAGGGCCGGATGCGGATCCGGCGCCCGGACAGGGTGCGTACCGGGATCCACGCATCGTGGAGAAGGTGAAGGGAAGGCACGGCGGACGGTCTTTCGCTCTCCGGCTCCCGGGTAACCGGGAGGCGCATCGGGACGGAGAGGAGGGTTGCGCCCGCCGGTGGTGCGCGCAATCGTGGATTTTGACTATCGCGCCGTGTGGCACATCCATGTCGGGTTGCGCCATCATCCCCCGGAAAAAACCAGCCCTTGCGTCCGGTCATAGCGGAGGGAAACCACCTCGCCGCGCGGGGAGGTGGCACGGGTCACCCAGCCGGGGCCGTCGGGGGCGAGCGGCAGCACCACGGCGAAATCGCCGACGCGGCGCCAGTCGGCCTCCAGACGCCGGGCGGCGGCTTCGAGGGCATCCGGCAGGGGCGGGCGGCCGGTGATGCGGGCGGCGCGCACGGCCAGTTCCGACCGGGACCACGCCCGCCGCAGCGCCCAGTCCGCGGGCTCGCCGGGGTCGGTCTCGATGACGGCAAAGGGCGCAAGCTGCGGCCGCTCCGCCGGGCCGTCGATGCGGGCGAGGCGGAGGAGGGTGCGCGCTTCGGACAGCCGGGTCGGCGGGCGGGTGTCGCTGGTCCAGATCGGCCCGGCGCGATAGCCGTCGCCGAGTACTAGCAGGGTGCCCCGGGCGCTGCCGGCCTCCGCCTTGCGTTCGCCATCGGCGGTGTCGCGGGCCCGCATCAGCGCCTCCGGCACGGCATCCAGACCACCGGGGCCGAAGACCGATTCCACCAGCCCGCGGACAGCTTTCGGCGCATCCAGATGGCCGGCGGCGAACAGCACCTGCGCCGTGCGCCAGAGCGCGGCGTGATCGGGATAGACCTTGCCCGCCCGGCCGAAGGCGGCCCAATACCAGTCGGCCGGGGCATCGGCGACAGGCTCCGGCGAGACGATCAGCATCCGCGGCCCCACTGGCGGCGGGGCGCCGGGGGCAAGCGGCGGGCGCGGGCCGCGGGCATGGCGCCACAGCCGGCCGGCGCGCTGGATCACGAGGTCGATCGGCGCAAGGTCGGTCACCAGCAGATCGAAATCGAGATCCAGGCTCTGCTCCACCACCTGGGAGGCCACCAGAATCTGGCCGCGCCGCGCCTCCGGTCCGCTGTCCCGGCCGAAGCGGGCGAGCACGTCGGTCTCGATGCGCTGGCGGTCTATGGGGGCGAAGCGGGCGTGAAAGGCGGTGGCGGCGTGGCCCTCGGCGGCAAGCGCTGCCTGAGCTTCCAGCACATCATCGACGGTGTTGCGGATCCACACCACGCAGGCGCCGGCCCGGGCGGCGTCCATCACGGCGGCGCGCGCCGCAGTCGCATCGGGCAGGCGGGTGAGGGCCACCTGCCGCACCAGATCCGGCCGCGGATCAATCTTGCGCGCGCTGGCGGCGCCATCGGGACCGACCAGGGTGAGGGCGGGATAGGCGGTGAGGTCGCCAGTGACGCAGCCGGCGCCGGCGGCCAGACCGCGGCCCCGGCGGAAGGCCTGCACCAGCGCCGCCCGGGTGGCGGCCGACAGGGTGGCCGAGAGCGCGATGACCGGACCACCGAGGGCGGCGTGAAACTCCACCAGCCGCGCCAGCTCGGTCGTCACATAGGGGTCGTAGCTGTGGATCTCGTCGAGAACCAGCACCTTGCCGGCAAGGCCGGCCAGCCGCAGCGGGGCAAACTTTGCCGGCAGCACCGCCAGAATGGCCTGATCCACGGTGCCGGCGCCGACATCGGCAAAGAGGCTGCGTCTGCTGTCATCGGCAATCCAGCGGGCGCACGCCGCCGAGGCGGTCAGCTCGTCGTCATCGGGCCCCAGCGGGGCCTCGTCGGTGCCAAGGTCCAGCACGCTGGCGCGAAAGCCCGGGTGCAGGGCGCGCCCGCCATGGGCCAGCACCAGCGAGGGCCGGGCGTCCGGTTCGTAGAGCCGGCGATAGCAGGCCCCCAGCCGCGCCCACAGCGCATTGGCGGTGGCCATGGTGGGCAGCGCGCAATAGAGGCCGTGCGCCGCGCCGGCGTGCATCAGCCGGTGGGCGAGGATGAGGGCGGCCTCGGTCTTGCCGGCGCCGGTCATGTCCTCGACGATGAGCAGCGCCGGGCCATCGGCCGGCAGCGGCAGGCGCTCGGCTTCCGCCTGCAGCGGGCTCGGCTGCCAGCGCGCGCCGGTCAGCGCGGCAAGGCCACCGGCCGGCCGCACCGGCTTGGGGCCAAGGCCCGCCTGCGCCACCGCTCGCGCCGCCCGGGGACGGGCGACGGTCGCCAGATAGGCGGCCGGGTCCTGATCGGGCCCGACATAGGGAAAGGCCGCGCGGCTGGAGCCGATCCAGTCGGCCAGCGTCATCAGCCCGGCGATCTCCCAGGAGAGAAGGGCCCGGGGATCGGGCCGGCCCGGCAGGGGATCATCGAAGACGCCGCCGAAGCCCGAGCCGGGAAAGACCGTGTGCACTGCTTCCATCAGCGCCCGGGCAGCGGCAATGCCGGCGGCGCCGATCTCGCGTTCGGACATGTCGGCGGCTTCCACCGGGCGGCCATGATGGCCTGAAACCGCCGGCAGCAGCGCCGCCCAGTCGGCCCGCTCGAAAGCGGGGGCCATCGCCGTCAGCAGCGGGCGCAGGGGCCCGAGCAGCAGGGCAAGGCCGATGGCCGGATGATCCCCCCGGGGCAGCCGCGCCGGCAGCGGCCCGAAGACAGCGGGCAGCAGGGCCGGCACCTTGGCCTGAAAGCCCAGGGCGACCTTGCCCAGATCATGCAGGGCGGCAAGGCGCACCAGCAGCAGCCGCGCCGCGTCCACCGATCCGCCGGTGACACGGGCCAGCCGCCGCGCCGGCCGGTCATCCAGCGCCAGCAGCGCCGCGCACACGGCGGCCACATCCAGGCTGTGCCAGAGCAGGGGATGGAAGCCCGGCCCATCCTCCTCCCCCGGCCGCGCCTTGCCCCAGAAGGAAAGGAGAGCATCGGTCATGCCAGCAACCTTAGGGCGCGGACGGGCCCCTGTCACCCTCTCCGGCGCGCCCGGCAGGGGGCGAAAAAGGTGCCCTTTCGGGGGTGTCGGATGAGCGAGAACAAACAGTGTCCATCGGTAGCAAGATTGACATCAAAAAAGGGATGCGCAATCAATGGCTTTCCGGAAGGGTGTTCCCCACGCACGTGGGGCTGAACCGCCGACAACGGTGGCTATCTCGGGCCCGCCTTCGTGTTCCCCACGCACGTGGGGCTGAACCGAGCGCCGTCTCCAAGGCCAGCCGCCCGAGCGAGTGTTCCCCACGCACGTGGGGCTGAACCGAACGCGGGCGGCGTCTACGTGGCGCCCGGCCAGTGTTCCCCACGCACGTGGGGCTGAACCGTTCACGGGGACCAATGCAGATCTGCGAGTGGAGTGTTCCCCACGCACGTGGGGCTGAACCGTACGGGTCGTTCCTGGAGATGTGCACGGACAAGTGTTCCCCACGCACGTGGGGCTGAACTGACACCTCCCGCCTTCCGGAGCGGCAGGGGGCAATGGTGTCCCCCGTGCGCGGGTTGCGGGGGCTGGTCTCGGGCGGATGGTCAGCCCCGCCTGTCTTCCGCGGCCGGGCGGGCGTGGGGGCTGCCGGCGGGGGGATAATCGAGGCTGTTGCGCAGGATGGCGCGTTCGTCCTCGCTGAGGGCGGGGAAGGGCAGGCGGCCGCTGCGGCGCCAGTCGTCCACGCTTTCCGCGGCGCTGCGGCCGCGGTCGCTGTCCACGCCCGGATCGCGCGCCATGTAGACGGTGTGGGAGGCGAGCGACATGCCGGTGCCCGCATCCCGGGCAATCTCGATGACCCGCAGCAGGATATCCTCGCGGATGGCGAAGAAGTCGTTCCACTCGCGGGTGTTGACATAGACGCGCATCAGGAGGCGCGGGCCGCGCTCGCCGGGGCCGATGAAGCGGATGCGGATGGTGTCGTCCTGAATGACGCGCGGGTGGGCATGGGCCAGCCGGCGCATTTCCGCCAGCACGAAGCGCAGCTGGTCCGGCGTGGTCTCCGGGCGCAGGTTCAGATTTTCCAGGATCATCATGCTGTCGCAGCGCGTCCAGTTGATGATCTGCATGTCGGCGAACTGGGCATTGGGCACGGCGATGATGCTGCGGTCCACGGAGCGGATCTTGGTGGAGCGGATGCCGATCGCCTCCACATTGCCCATGTGCTCGCCAAAGGTGCAGAGATCGCCCACCCGCACCGGACGGTCGACATAGAGCATGACGCCGCCGACGAAATTTTCCAGCGTCGGCCGCAGCGCCAGCGCCACCGCCAGACCGCCGATGCCGAGGCCGGCCAGCACGCTGAGGATCGGCAGGCCGATCGCCTGTCCGCCAAAGGCGAGGATGACGGCGACGCCGATGATGCCGATGATGCCCGAGACGAGCCGCAGCAGATTGGCGTCGAAGCTCTCTTCCTTGATGTGGGGCGCCCGCAGGATCCATTCGAACAGCAGCCGCACGGCGATCCAGAACAGCCAGCCATAGGCCAGATAGGCGGCCACCGTTTCCACCATCTGCACCAGCATGGCGAAGCGGCCGGAAATGCGCAGCTGCGAGGCGGCCTCGGGGATGACCAGCAGCGCCGCGGCCACCACGGCCCCGGGCAGGATCGCCTGCACGATCAGCGCCGGGATGCGCCCGGATGGCGCATGGGCTGACAGCACCCGCTGCAGCCGGCCGAGGAGAAACATCACCAGCACGATGAGGCCGACGAGCGGCACCGCCTTCCACACCGGGGTTTCCAGCCAGAGGGTGGTGAAGGCCGGCGGGATCGCCCGCACCAGCCAGCCGGGGATCATCGGCCCGGTCATCTGGGGCAGGAAATCGGTGTAGCTGTCCACCTCCAGCGGTCCGCGCAGGGGCTGGTCCTGCACCGCGCGGAAGAAGCGCGGCGCCACCTGCACCGTGGAGGGCGCAAACAGGAATTCGCCCTCCCGGGCGCCGTCGTTGATCTCGATGATGCGGATCGGCGTGCCGGGAATGCGGTAGCTCGCATCATTCTCGGCCTCGAAGGCATCGGCATCGGGCATGGTTGCCGGATCCGGCACCGGGATGCGGCCGAAAATGTCCATCAGGTAGACATAGGTGCGGATGCCCGTGTCGCGCCGGGTGGCGCTGGGCACCTGATCCAGATCGATCAGGGCCGACATCTGGTCCGACAGCAGGCCCAGCCGCGCCGAGCCGCGGAAACTCGGCTTTTCCAGATAGGCCCGGGCCGCTTCCTCCAGCTCGCCTTTGAGGCGCAGGAAGCTGGCAAAGGTGTCGCGCGGGCTGTCGGTGCGGATATCCGCCACCCGCGGCGCGCCCCGGTTCACCGGCCCCTCGGCCCGGCCGGAATCCGCCACCAGCATCACCCCGGCGCCCAGCAGCACCAGACACAGGAGCGTCGCCAGCGACAGGAGAACGGCGCGCGGACCGCGCAGGACCGGTCGGAGGGAGAACGACATGGACGACTCCGGCGTCTTGAGCAGGCGATCGGACAGGCAGACCGGGACCGGCCCGCCTTTTCGGGATCCGGACGGGCCATGGCCCCCGAGGTCCCTGAAAACGGGCGGATTTCTCCTATAGCGCAGACCCGATAGCGCAGACATGGGACATCCGCACCGCGACAGTGCGGGATCCCCTTTGGTCTCGGCCCCCGGCAGCGCTGCCGCCGGAGGCCGGAGGAGATCGGGAGCGCCCGGAACGGGCCGGAGGCCGCTCAGCCCACCGGCGCCGTCGCCTTCAGGCTCGGCCGCTCGCTGAAGGTGGCGTACCAGGCCGCGGTTTCCGGAGCGCGGGCGCGCCAGTTGAGGGCGGGCATGCGGAAATCGACCCAGCCCAGCGCGCAGGCAATGGCGATGGTGCCGACATCCACCCGGTCAGCGAAGGCGGCCGCGCGGGCCTCGATACCGGCAAGGCAGGTGTCCATCTTGGCGAGCTGGCCGTCGACCCACGGGGCGAACTGCCTGTCCTCGGGCCGGGCGGTCTGCTCGTAGCGGATCAGAAGACCGGCATCGGTCAGCCCGTCGGCCAGCGCCTCGTCGCGCATCACCTCGAAGCGGGCGATGCCCTCCACCGGGATCAGCCGGCCGGTGCCGGCCAGCCAGTCGAGATAGGCGAGGATCACCGCGCTGTCATAGAGCACGGTGCCGGTGTCGGTGACGAGGGTGGGCACCTTGCCGACGGGGTTGGCGGCTACCAGCACCTCCGACCGGTTGATCGGATGGGCGGAAACCGGCACCCGCTCGATCCGGTCGGCAAGGCCCAGCTCCAGCGCGGCGATCGACACCTTGCGCACGAAGGGAGAGGTCGGCGAATAGAACAGCTTCATGGGGGGAGGATCCGTCGCGAGGAAGGGGCGCCGGGATGGCGCGGACCGGCATTTCACGCTGCCCGCGGCCAGAAGGCAACCACCCGCCGGCTGGCCGGATCCCCGGGCAGCAACCGGGCCCCCCAGGCGGCAGGCGAGAGCGGGCCGCAGGGCCGGGGCGGGAGGGCTGGCATTTTCCTTTGGACCAGCGGTCGCGCGCGGTCAGTCGCCCGCGGCGTTACCCCGCGGCGTTACCCGGCGGCGGCCGGCCGGTCCACCGCAACCGGCTCCTTCAGCAGATGCCGGCGGGCGGCGGCGGCCGAGATCTGGCCGAAGGTCGGCCGCGGCACATAGCGGCCGGCGCCGCGCACGGCCTTCAGCTCGCCCTGCTCATAGACCACGGCGCCGCGCGACAGCGTCACCACCGGCAGGCCGGTCACCTGCATCCCCTCGAAGATGTTGAAATCGACATTCTGATGATGGGTCTTCGCCGAGATCGTCTTGGTTGCCGCCGGATCCCACACCACGATGTCGGCATCGGCGCCGGGCGCGATGGTGCCCTTCTTCGGGTAGATGTTGAAGATCTTGGCCGCATTGGCCGAGGTGACGGCCACGAACTCCGACGGGGTGAGCCGGCCGGTGTTGACGCCATGGGTCCACAGCGCCGTCATGCGGTCCTCGACGCCGCCGGTGCCGTTCGGGATCGAGCGGAAATCCTTCAGGCCCATGCGCTTCTGCGGCGCGCAGAAGCAGCAGTGATCGGTGGCCGTGGTCTGCAGCTGGCCGGACTGGAGGCCGCGCCACAGCGCTTCCTGATGGCCCTTGGGCCGGAAGGGCGGGCTCATCACATAGGCCGCCGCCGTGTCCCAGTCGGGATGGCGATAGACGCTGTCATCCACCAGCAGGTGGCCGGCCAGCACCTCGCCATAGACCCGCTGACCCTCGCCGCGGGCGCGGATGATGGCATCCAGCGAGTCCGAACAGGAATTGTGCACGAGATAGACCGGCACATCGAGAATCTCGGCGACGCGGATGGCGCGGTTGGCGGCCTCGCCCTCCACGGCCGGCGGGCGGGAGAGCGGATGCCCCTCGGGGCCGGTGATGCCGCGGGCGAAAATCTCGTTCTGCAGGTGCCAGACCAGCTCGCCATTTTCCGCATGCACCGTGGGCATGGCGCCCAGCTCCCGGCAGCGGGTGAAGCTCTTCACCAGATTCTCGTCGGGCACCATGATGGCGCCCTTGTAGGCCATGAAATGCTTGAAGGAATTGACGCCGCGCTCGGTGGTCAGCACCTCCATCTCGCGCGCCACCTGATCCGACCACCAGGTGATGGCGACATGGAAGGAATAGTCGCCGGCGGCCTTGGTCGCCCATTCGCTCCAGGTGTCGAAGGCTTCCAGCAGCGACTGGCCGATCTTCGGCATCACGAAATCAAGGATCATGGTGGTGCCGCCGGCAAAGCCCGCGGCGGTGCCGGTGAAGAAGTCCTCGCTCGCCACCGTGCCCATGAAGGGCAGTTCCATGTGGGTGTGCGGGTCGATGCCGCCGGGCATGACGAAACAGCCGCCGGCGTCGATCACGCGGGCGCCGGCCGGCGCGTCGAGATCCGGCCCGACGGCCGTCACCTTGCCGTCGACGGCCAGCACATCGGCCCGCGCCATGCTGTCGGCCGTCACCACCGTGCCGCCCCGGATCACAACCGCCGCCATCGTCATCCTCCACCTGGGGGACAGGCAGATCGACCCGCTTCCGTCATCCGGCAACAGGGTCCGACCGCCATCGTCCTGATCGACTGGCGGGAAGTCTAGGCGGCGGTTGCGACCCGGAAAAGCGCAAAGGTGCGGCAGCGGGCGCCGAAAGCGCAAGCGTCGCAGGGGGCTGCGCCCGGCGCGGGAGAGGGCGGGGCGGGCACGAAAAAAGGCGGGGGATCCGGGGATCCTCCGCCTGCCGGAAGGCCGGTGCTGCGGGCGGGGTCAGGCCGCGTCGCGCATCTCGATGCCGGAGTCCTTGAACAGCGTCTGCAGCTCGCCGGCCTGGAACATCTCGCGCACGATATCGCAGCCGCCGACGAACTCGCCCTTCACATAGAGCTGCGGGATGGTCGGCCAGTTGCTGTAGGCCTTGATGCCCTCGCGCAGCGCCATGTCGGCCAGCACGTTCACGCCCTCATAGGGCACGCCGAGATAATCGAGAATCTGCACGACCTGGCCGGAAAAGCCGCACTGGGGGAAGGAGGGCGTGCCCTTCATGAAGAGAACCACATCGGTGCCCTTCACCTTGGTGTCGATCTGATCGTGGATGCTCGTCATCGGAACCTCTCTTCCGCCGGGTCAAGGCCGGCGGGTCAGGGACTAAGGAGTTAAGCGGAAAGGGGAGCTCAGGCCGCGGGAACGCCGGTCTGCAGGGCGAGCGCATGAAGCGCGCCGCCCATGGAGCCCTTCAGCGCGGCATAGACCATCTGATGCTGCTGCACCCGGCTTTTGCCGCGGAAGGACGGCGAAATCACGACGGCGGCATAATGATCCCCGTCGCCGGCAAGATCGCGGATCTCGACGGTCGCATCGGGAAGGGCATCGCGGATCAGGCGTTCGATCTCTCCGGCATCCATCGCCATGGGAATCCAGTCCTCCTCGCCGGGGGAAATGCGTAGTCGCGGGGAGTATCGGGTCTTCCGCGCGCCGATGCAATCCGCCCCGCCGGCGACACCCCGTCCCGGCCCGGGCCTGCCTTGTCCCGCCAGCAGGCGCGTCAGGGGGCGCGACACCCGGACCACATTGCGCCCAGGCGAGAGCTGTGGCATGTCCCGGATGACCCACATCGCGCGGCGCATGCCTTTCAGGCCCGTCGCCCGCGACGGAGGGGCCTGTAGCTCAATGGTCAGAGCCGGCCGCTCATAACGGCTTGGTTGCAGGTTCGAGTCCTGCCGGGCCCACCAAATTTCAGATTTTGGCATTCTGAATCAAGAGACAGCGCTGCTTGCGGCATCGCCACGCTGTCTCTTGCGCTATCGAGAATCGCGCGGGACATGCGCCTTCCCGGGAGTGCGGCGATGGTCCCCGGGGGCGAAGCGCCATCGCCGGCGGCGCGGGCGCTGGTGCCGCGGATCGGGGGCTCTCCCTTTTTGGACCGATTGTCCGTCCTTCCCGTTCGCTCGGCCCCCCTTTGCCATCTGTGATTGTGGTCTGCCGTTTCCCTCGCCCGGTCCTGCCTGACGCCGCAGTCCCGCCGGAAAAGCGCAGACGTTGCAGGGGGCTGGGGCCTTCCGGTGGCTGCCGGATGCAACGGCTGCCTGCGCCCGGCACGGGAAGTCATAAATTTCTCCGCGTGGCCGCGCCGTCGTCGCAATTGCATTCCAGTCTGACTGATCGTCGCCCGGAGCGTGCAAACCCGGGCGGGCGGGATCGTGGCGGAGAGGGCTGGAACAGCCCGCGCGCAGATTCACGCCGTCACCGACAGGGGCACGACAGGTTGCGCCGTCATTTCTATCTTCGATCGGGGCCGCGACAGACGGCAGACGGGCCCCAATGGAGAGATTACCTAGAAAGGAGAATGCCTTATGACAAACAGCAAGAAGGCGCCGAACGCTGATGACATCGCCATCGGCCAGCGGGTGCGCACCATCCGGACGTCTCTGGGCCTCAGCCAGGAGAAGCTGGGCGAGGCTCTCGGGATTACGTTCCAGCAGGTGCAGAAGTACGAGAAGGGCACGAACCGGATTTCCGGCTCCCGCCTGATGGCGATTGCCGCCTGCCTGGGCGTCAGCGTCAGCTCGATTGTCGGCGAGGACGGGCGCTCTCTGGAAAGCCCCTCGGTTGCCGATCCCGACACGGCCCAGGTCGTGCGCCTCATGCCGAAGCTGACGCCGGAAGAGCGCGGCAAGGTGGTGAAGATCGTCCGGGCCTTCCTGTCCTGACAGGAGACCCCGCAACTTCGGATCATAACGAGACTTTGCGGGCATCGAGCGACGTGGCTCCCCCCACCGCCGGCGCCGCCCCGGTCCCCGATCCGGAGACGAGAAGGCTGCCCACTTGCGGGTCCGAGGTATCGGATCGTGAGCGGGCAGAAATTGATCCGCCGGACAATCGGTTTCCGGTATCCGGCGGTCTGACGCGGATTGTCACAGTCCGGATATGGGGCCGGTGTCCCGTCCGGTGTAGCGGGCAGGCATCCCTGCCGACCGCCGGACCAGCAGGCCCTTCGGCCGGACGTGTCAGGATCTCATTGCGCAGAGGCCGTTGCCCCCGGCCTCTGCCGCGGAGCAGCAGCAAATAAAAACGCCTCCCCGGAACCCCGCCGGGGAGGCGTTCGCATCTTATACCAGGCGCACGAAGTGCTGACCGCATCGCGCGCCTGAAGATCAGCAGATTTCCCATATGCCCCAGTGGCATGGAAATTCTGCATCGAACGACCAAACAATGCTTTTCAAGGATCTCTGGTATCAGGCCGAGAACTGATCGTAGGCGCGCAGAGCGTCGGCGGCATACATCAGCGCCGGGCCACCGCCCATATAGACGCACATGGCCAGCACTTCGGCCACTTCCGCCCGCGTGGCGCCGAGATCCTTCAGCGCCTTGACGTGGAAGCCGATGCAGCCATCGCAGCGCTGCGTCACGCCGATGCCAAGGGCAATGAATTCCTTGGTCTTCTTGTCGAGAGCGCCGTTGGCCGAAGCCGCCTTGGCCATGGCATAGAAGCCGGCCATCGCATCCGGCGCTTCCTTGCGCAGCTCGCCGGTGTAGCGGGAGATGTCGGCGATGACTTCCTTGTAGTCCTTGCTCATCGAAGCCCTCTGAGGAAACCATCGAAAATTCGAATATGCATGTCTATGGCGCCGCCGCCCGGGTCGAGTCAATCGCGGGCAGGGGCCGGGCGAATACGGATGGGCAGGGGAGAGGCCGGGGGCGCGGGGGCATTTTCTGGCGGCTGCGCCCGACGCCGGGGCCGCAGAGGAGGCGAATTTGAGCAGCGTCCGGGGATGGGGAAAACTGCGGACCTTCGCGCACCGCCGCATCCGGTTTGCACGTCGCAGGTACCGGCGGCGGTCCTGTCAAAGACCCCGGTCGCCTTTGACGCTGCCCGGTTGTGTCA
>JBOGCN010000012.1:0-123963 GCA_050689115.1 Segnochrobactraceae bacterium EtOH-i3
TTTCTCTTTGGCCATGGAACGCCCTGAACGTTGCTCTAACGATGGACAGGCAAGACGCCCGGCATGCGGGCGCGGGAACCCCATCCTGTGGATTCGCCTCAGTGCTGCGCACCGGACGCAGTTCGCCCAATACGCGGGCGCGGGGGTACATGTCCCCGCGCCCCTTTGCAAGCCTGCTTTCGCGACAGGAGCATGACAGGGCGCCGCAAGGCCGCGCGCCCGAGGGCTGGACAAGGCCGCCCGCGAGTGCGATTCCACCCTCTGGACCCCGGCAGGCCCCCGCTCGGGCAGGGCCCCCGCGCGCCCAGGAGATCCGTGGATGACCGACCCCGAACCGTCCTTCGACGACGCGGAAATCACCGGCCGCCGGCCCCGGTTGCCGCGGCTTCCGCTGCGTTTGATGCTGCCCAGCCTCGTCACCCTGCTGGCCATCTGCTCCGGGCTGACCGCCATCCGCATGTCCATCGAGGGGCGCTACGACTTCGCCATCGGCGCGGTGGTGCTGGCCGCTATTCTGGACGGCATCGACGGCCGCGTCGCCCGGCTGCTGAAGTCCACGTCCAAGTTCGGCGCCGAGCTCGATTCGCTGGCGGACTTCGTGAACTTCGGCGTGGCGCCGGCGCTGATTCTCTATGC
Organism: Segnochrobactraceae bacterium EtOH-i3; assembly: GCA_050689115.1. Classification (GTDB taxonomy): domain Bacteria; phylum Pseudomonadota; class Alphaproteobacteria; order Rhizobiales; family Segnochrobactraceae; genus JBBSSF01. Next base: position 637 of record JBOGCN010000012.1, read on the forward strand.
CTTCGTGCTCGACCAGCTGCGCTCCTTCGGCTGGATCGTCGCCCTGGTGCTGGCCATTTCCGGCGCGCTGCGGCTCGCCCGCTTCAATGCGACGCTGGAGGACCCCAACCGGCCGGCCTGGACTTCGGCCTTCTTCGTCGGCATCCCCGCCCCCGCCGGCGCCCTCACGGTGCTGCTGCCGGTCTATCTCTGGCAGCTCGGCCTCATCGAGCCCGACCAGAAGGGCACGGCCATGGTGGTGGCGATCTACACCCTCATCATCGGCTTCCTGATGGTCTCCAAGCTGCCCACCCTCTCGGGCAAGAAGCTGGGCCTCCGGATCCCGCGCGACATGGTGCTGCCGATCTCGGTGGTGCTGGTGCTGGTGATCGCGCTGCTCGTCAGCTACCCGTTCGAGGTGCTCACCGTCGGCGCCGCCCTCTATCTGCTGACGCTGCCCCTCGGCTTCCGCCTCTATCGCCGCCGGCTCGCCGCCTGGAAGGCCGAGGAAGCCGGCGCCGTGCCCGCCGCCGGGCCGAACGAGGACTGACCGCCGGGCAATCCAAAGCCCCACGACATGAAAAAGGCCGCGTCCGGATCTCCGGCGCGGCCTTTTCTGTGTCTCTCCGCGTCGACGCGCCCGGACGGGCCGCGCGCGCCGCAGTCGCTCAGGGCTTCCACTTCAGGAAGTTGCCGATGAGGGTCAGGCCGAGGCGCTGGCTCTTTTCGGGGTGGAACTGGGTGCCGATCAGGTTATCGCGGGCGACGACGGCGGTCACCGGGCCGCCATGCTCGGTGCGCGCCACCACATGATCGTCATTCTCCGCCTGAAGGTGGAAGGAATGGACGAAATAAGCGTGCAGACCATGCTCGCCGGTCTCGATGCCGTCGAACACCGGATGGGAGCGGGCGAGCTCCAGGGTGTTCCAGCCCATGTGCGGGATCTTGCAGCTGGGCTCCGACGGCTCGATGCGCACGACATCGCCCGGGATCCAGCCGAAGCCGTCGGAGGTCTCATATTCGAGACCGCGCGAGGCCATCAGCTGCATGCCCACGCAGATGCCGAGGAAGGGACGGCCCTTGCGGGTCACCGCCTCGATCAGCGCATCCTCGACGCCATCCACCAGCTTCAGGCCGCGGTGGCAGTCGGCGAAGGCGCCGACGCCCGGCAGCACGATGCGGTCGGCAGCGGCCACCACCTCGGGGCGGGTGGTGACGTGAATGTCGGCGGCGACGCCCGCTTCGGCGGCGGCGCGTTCGAAGGCCTTGGCAGCCGAGCGCAGGTTGCCCGAGCCGTAGTCGATGAGAGCGACGATCATGCTCCGCGTTCCGTTCCGTCGATTTGCAGGCGGTCGTCCAGGCCGGGCCCGGGGGCCGGGCGGGCAGGACGCGCCGGGCGAAGGGGCACTTCGCCCCGGGCCAGCGCCCGGTCCAGCGTCCAGCGCGCAAAGAAGCGCCGCTCGCATTCATCCAGATTGGGGCCGGCGACGACGCCGGCGAACCGGTAGCCCCGGCGCGCAAGGGTGCGCATCCGCAGGCCGTTGGCTTCAAAGGCGAACAGGATCGCGATGACGATCGCGACCGGCATGCCCGCCCCGTCGATGACGAGACCGGCGCCAAACGGCAGAAGGGTGGCCACCGCCAGCCATCCGGCCAGCACCAGCCACATGCCGTTCAGCACCAGAAAGAGCGGCGGCAGAATCAGCGCCAGCCACGAGAAGCCGTCATGCACGAAGGCCACGCGCCCGGCATCGCCGAGATCGTCGTTCGTGACGGGCGGTTCCATGACCGTGTAGATCGCCATCGCTCATGTCTCCTGAGGCCGGTTCAGGGGAGGGGGCATCCCCGGGGCCGGCCGCGAAAGGAAGGGCTCAGTCGCCGAGCCGTCCCTTGGTGGAAGGAATCTGGTCCGCCAGCCGGCGGTCGATCTCGGTTGCCGTCCGCAGTGCGCGGGCCAGCGCCTTGAAGCTCGATTCGCAGATGTGATGCGCATTCACGCCGTAGAGATTTTCCACGTGCAGCGTCACACCGGCGTTAAAGGCAAAGGCCCGGAAGAACTCCTCGACCAGCTCGGTATCGAACTCGCCGATCTTCGGGCGCGGGAATTCCACCTTGAACACCAGAAACGGGCGGCCGGACACATCGATGGCCGCGCGCGTCAGCGTCTCGTCCATGGGCAGGTGCACATCGGCATAGCGCACGATGCCGCGCCGGTCGCCCAGAGCCTGCTTCACCGCCAGACCCAGCGCAATGCCCACGTCCTCCACCGTATGATGGAAGTCGATATGCAGGTCCCCCTTGGCCTCGACGGTGATGTCGATGGCGGAATGGCGGGAGAGCTGCTCGAGCATGTGGTCAAAGAAACCGATCCCGGTCGAGACCTGGTAGCGCCCGCTGCCGTCGAGATCGACGGCGACGCGGATCGCGGTTTCCTTGGTGGTGCGCTCGATCTCGGCGCGGCGCATGGGGCGCAGTCCTTCGGCAGAGAGAGACAGGCAGGCAACAAAGACCCGTTCCGGGCAGCGCAGAGCCGTCCGGACCGCGACTGATAGCAGGCTTCCGGGGATCGGGAAAAGCCCCGATTTCCGGCAATCCCTGCAATGCCGACCCGCATTTTTTGCAGTGCAATAAAGGCAAGCGTATGGCGCTCGGTTTTGGTGCAGGGTCCCGGCCCGGAAGGGTTGTGGGGACGGGGCTTGCCGGGAGGCGGCGAGAGGGCCACCCTGCCTTCCGGATCCGCGCGCGGCCGGGTTCGGCCGCGTTCGAAGTGATGCCAAAGGTCCTTGAAAAGGATACTTTGGCATTCCGATGCGGATTTCTCATGTCCCTGGGACAGATGAGAAATCCGCTGTTCTTCCGGCGCATGGTGCGGGCAGCATTTCATGCGCCGGGCATGAGGGCAGACAATGGATAATCCGGTTCTGGTGGAGGTGCGGCGCGGGGCGCTGGTGGAGAGCCGGCATTGCGGGCGCCTCGCCATCGTCGATGCCGATGGCCGGCTGGTGCTGGCGCTCGGGGATGTGGAGGCGCCGGTTTTCGGCCGCTCCGCCGTGAAGGCGCTGCAGGCGCTGCCTCTCGTCGAATCGGGCATTGCCGACCGTCTCGGCCTGACTCCGGCGGAAATCGCGCTTGCCTGCGCCTCCCATAATGGCGAGGCCGCCCATGTGGCGACGGCCCGGGGCATGCTGGCCAAGGCGGGGCAGGACGAGAGCGTGCTGGAATGCGGCCCCCAGTGGCCGGAGCGGCGGGCCGATGTCGCCGCCCTTGACCGGGCCGGTCAGGGGCCGGGCGCGATCCACAACAACTGTTCCGGCAAGCACGCCGGCTTCGTCTGCCTCGCCTGTGGCCTGGGCGTGGAGCCGCGCGGCTATGTGGCCGCCGCCCATCCGGTGCAGGAGGCGGTTCGGCAGGCCCTCTCCGATGTCACCGCGACGCCGCTGGATGCCGATAACCGCGGCATCGACGGCTGCTCCATCCCCACTTTTGCGATCCCGCTGAAGAACCTCGCCTTTGGCTTCGCGAAATTCGGCACCGGGGCGGGGCTGGCGCCGGAGCGTGCGAAGGCCGCTCGCCGCATCCGCCGGGCCGTCGCCGCCAACCCGTTTCTGGTCGCCGGCACCCATCGCTTCTGCACCGATGTCATGTCCGCCTTTGGCGAGCGCGCCTTCGTCAAGACCGGCGCCGAGGGCGTATTCTGCGCCACCTTCCCGGAGTCCGGCTTCGGCGTCGCCCTCAAGATCGACGATGGTGGCACCCGCGCCTCCGAGGCGGTGATGGCCGCAGTCGCCGAACGCATGCTGGGCGACGCCTCCCGCAAGGTGCTCTCCCGCTGGGCCGACGCGGAAATCCGCAACCGCAATGGCTGGACCGTTGGCAGTGTCCGGGCGAGCGACGGGCTGACGGCGGCTCTTGGGGACATGTGATTTCGGGGGCGACTGCCCCCGAAGCCCCCGTCCGGGAGGACCAGCCTCCCGGACCCTTCAGCTTTTTGTCTTTCAGGCGAGATGTCCGAGGTCGACGGACGTCGGCGCGCAGCGAGCCCGCCGGCGCCTGAGGCAAAAAGATGCGGTCCGGAGACCCCCGGGTCCGCGGCCGGGTTCGGGCCGGAGCCCGTTGCGAAGCAAAAAAAGCCCCCGGATGGCGGACCACCCGGGGGCTTTCTCAATTCAGCCGGTCAGGCAGAAATCAGGCGGCTTCGCCGGTGATTTCCTTGCCGGTGGTCTGGTCGACGACCTTCATGGACAGGCGGACCTTGCCGCGCTCGTCCAGGCCCATCAGCTTCACCCACACCTTGTCGCCTTCCTTGACGACGTCCGACACCTTGGCCGGGCGACCGTTGGAGAGCTGGGAGATGTGGACGAGGCCATCGCGGGAACCGAAGAAGTTCACGAAGGCGCCGAACTCGACGCACTTCACCACGGTGCCCTCATAGATGGCGCCCACTTCCGGCTCGGCGGCGATGCCCTTGATCCAGTTGATGGCAGCCTTGATCGCCTTGCCGTCGGCCGAGGCGATCTTCACGGTGCCGTCGTCCTCGATGTTGATCTTGGCGCCGGTCTTCTCGACGATCTCGCGGATCACCTTGCCGCCGGAACCGATCACTTCGCGGATCTTGTCCACCGGGATCTTGATGACCTCGATGCGCGGGGCGTGCTCGCCGAGCTCCGAGCGGGCCTCGGTCAGGGCCTTGGCCATCTCGCCCAGGATGTGCAGGCGACCGCCCTTGGCCTGATCGAGGGCGACCCGCATGATCTCCTCGGTGATGCCGTCGATCTTGATGTCCATCTGGAGGGCGGTCACGCCTTCGGCGGTACCGGCCACCTTGAAGTCCATGTCGCCGAGATGGTCCTCGTCACCCAGGATATCGGAGAGCACGGCAAAGCGCTCGCCTTCCTTGATGAGGCCCATGGCGATACCGGCCACCGGGCGCTTCAGCGGAACGCCGGCGTCCATGAGGGCAAGCGAGGTGCCGCACACGGTCGCCATGGAGGACGAACCGTTGGACTCGGTGATCTCCGACACCACGCGGATGGTGTAGGGGAACTCGTGGTGCACCGGCAGCATCGGATGGATGGCGCGCCAGGCGAGCTTGCCATGGCCGATTTCGCGGCGGCCGGGGGAGCCCATGCGGCCGGTCTCGCCCACGGAATAGGGCGGGAAGTTGTAGTGCAGCAGGAAGGTCTGCTTGTAGGTGCCTTCCAGGGCGTCGACGAACTGCTCGTCGTCACCGGTGCCGAGGGTGGAGACCACCAGCGCCTGGGTCTCGCCGCGGGTGAACAGGGCCGAGCCGTGGGCGCGCGGCAGGATGCCGGCTTCCGCCACGATCGGGCGCACGGTCACGAGATCGCGGCCGTCGATGCGCACCTTGTCGTCCAGGATGGTGTTGCGGACGATGTCCGCCTCGGCCTTCTTGAACAGCTCGCCAACGGTGTTGGTGGGCACCGGGGTCTCGGCATCCGGGCCCGACAGGGCGGCCAGAACCTCGGACTTCACGGCGCCGACGGCGTCACGACGGGCGGCCTTGGCGCGGATCTGGTAGGCATCGCGCAGGCGGTCGCCGGCGATTTCCTTGACCCGGGCGTAGAGCTCGGCGGACGGGCCCTGGGGCAGGGCGCGCGGCTCGCGGGCAGCGCGCTCGGCCAGACGGATGATGGCCTCGATCACCGGCTGGAAGCCCTTGTGACCGAACATCACCGCGCCGAGCATGTCGGCTTCCGACAGCTCCTTGGCCTCGGACTCGACCATCAGCACGGCGTCGGTGGTGCCGGCGACGACGAGGTCCAGCTTGGAGGCTTCCATCTGGTCGACGGTCGGGTTCAGCACGAACGCGCCTTCGATCAGGCCGACGCGGGCGCCACCGATCGGGCCCATGAAGGGCACGCCCGAGAGGCACAGCGCGGCAGAGGCGGCCACCATGGCAACCACGTCCGGCTGGGTCTCCAGGTCATGGGCCAGCACGGTGATGATCACCTGGGTGTCGCACTTGAAGCCGTCGGCGAACAGCGGACGGATCGGGCGGTCGATGAGACGCGACACGAGGGTCTCGTGCTCGCTCGGACGGCCTTCGCGCTTGAAATAGCCGCCGGGGATCTTGCCCGCCGCGAACGCCTTTTCCTGGTAGTTCACGGTCAGCGGGAAGAAGTCCTGGCCGGGCTTCGGCTCATGAGCGGCGACGACGGTCGCAAGCACGGTGGTCTCGCCATAGGTGGCGAGCACGGCGCCATCGGCCTGGCGGGCGATCTTGCCCGTTTCCAGGGTCAGGGTGCGGCCACCCCACTCGATGGTTTCGCGCTGGATGTCGAACATGTGTTGCCTTCGCCTTCGTGTTGTGGCGGGCCACCCCGGCGCTCTCCCCTGACGGGGAGGACGGCACCGGGACGGCCGGCGGACCGGGGCGACGCCTCCTTGACGGGGCGTCCGGAGCCGGTCCGGGTCGGATCTGCGAGCCACGGGCAAGACGGCGGGAGGCGCAGCGGCGGCGACCATCGGGGTCGCGTCGGGCCTGCGCATCCGGCAATCCTGCCCCATGGCCCAGGGAAGGAGGGAGGTCCCGCGCACGCCCGCGAAGGGCGAGGCGATCGGGGACACCTCACGGTCTGGCGTCTGCCCCCTCCGAGGCCGGAGGGTAGGGGCAAATCACGCGGCCGTCAAAGCAACCGCGGCGGGCACGAGGCCCGCCGCGGCAAGAGAACCCGTCAGCGGCGCAGGCCGAGGCGGGCGATCAGGGTCTGGTAGCGGCTGACATCCTTCTTCTTCAGATAGTCGAGAAGGGTGCGGCGCTGGCTGACGAGCTTCAGCAGACCACGACGGGAATGGTTGTCCTTCGCGTGGGTCTTGAAGTGCTCGGTCAGGTTGGAGATACGCTCCGACAGGATCGCGACCTGGACTTCCGGCGAACCGGTGTCGGCAGCGGCGGTGGCGTATTCGGCAATCAGGGCCTGCTTGCGCTCGGCAGTGATCGACATCGTGTGTGTCCTGTTCTCTTGCGACGGGGCGGATCGATCCGGCCGTCAGTCCTCGGTGAATGGGCGCCGGGGCCGTTCGGCCCCGCGCCGGACCGTCTCCACCACCACGGCGGCCGGAGCCTCCTCGGGGCGGGACGGCGAGAAAACGCGGCGGGGAAGCAGCTCGCCCCGCTCGACGGCGCCGATCGCGACGAGGTCTTCGCCGCTCGTCACGCAGACGAGATCGAGGTTTGCCGGGGCATCCCGACCACGCAGCATCACGGACTGCCCCCGACGGAGGCGGGCCGCGTCTCCCCGCGAAACGGCCAGCGCCGGGATGTCGTCCAGCGCGGTCGAGACGGGAAGGAGCAGGTTGCCGAGCGCGGCGTCGCGCTCGACCGGGGTCTCTATATCACCGCTTTCGCGGATTTCCGACAGGGTCACCATATCTTCCTCGTCGAAAGGTCCGACGAGCTGGCGCCGCAGCGCCGTGACATGGCCGAAGGTGTCCAGCGCCCGGCCCATGTCGCGGGCCAGCGCCCGCACATAGGTGCCCTTGCCGCATTCGGCTTCAAACACCGCATGGCTGGCGTCGGGCTGGGACACGAGGTCGAGCCGGTGCACTTCGATGGTGCGGGCGTCCAGCACGACTTCCTCGCCATCGCGGGCGAGGTCATAGGCGCGCTCGCCGTCGATCTTGATGGCCGAGAATTTCGGCGGCACCTGGCTGATTTCACCGATGAAGCGCGGCAGAATCGCCTGGATCGCCTCGGTGGTGGGGATCAGCTCGGAGCGGTTGATGACCTTGCCTTCCGAATCGTCGGTGTCGGTCTCGACGCCCCATTCCACGGTGAACTGATAGATCTTGCGGCCGTCCACCACATAGGGAACCGTCTTGGTGGCCTCGCCGAAGGCGATCGGCAGCATGCCCGAGGCCAGCGGATCCAGGGTGCCGGCATGGCCGGCCTTGGCCGCCTGATAGACGCGCTTCACCGCCGACAGGGCTTCCGTCGAGGTGATCCCGACGGGCTTGTCGAGGATCAGCCAGCCATTGATCTCCTTGCGCGGCCGGCGACGCTGGGGGGCACGCGGGCCCTTCGGCTTCGGCGGGCGGGGAGCGGCGGTTTCGGTCTCTGACGTCATCAGGGAACTCGGGCTCCGGAAACGGAAGACCGCAACACCGGGCGGACGGAGCGACCCGGCCGGGGCGGCAGGACGGGGAGGGGACAGACGTCCCGCACTCCCCGGCGAAGGCTCTGGAGGTCGGCCGGATGGCAGACCGGGCCCGGGTTCCCGCAGACATCAAGGACACCCGCGCCCGGACGGGGCGGGCATCAGCCCGGAGAACCGGCCGGCAGAACCTTGTCCGGCTGCCCCTGTTGGAAGAGCCGCGGAGACATCTGCCGGTGGTAGGCCTGAAGGAGCCGTGGTCTCAGTGGCCGCCGATGCGGGCGAGACGAAGGCGGGGGCTCTCTTCCTCGGCCGGGTCGATGATCGAATCGTTGCCGGCGGTGAGGTCGTGGAAGAAGCGGCCGTCGGGCATGCGCACCACGCCGCAGCGCCACAGCATGGCGACGCCACCGGGCTTGCCGGCCAGTGCCGTCATCGGGGCGATCGTCTCTTCCTCGACCGGCGCAAAGAAGCGGCGGTCCGCAAACTGGGTCTTCGACATGGGGGTTCCCCGTCCTTCAGGCTGTCCGTCTGTCCTTGTCGGCCGGGGTGGTCTCCGGCCGGCGGGGCGGATCATGGGTGTCGGGATCCGCTGACGCAGCGGAAACCGGACGACCGGTTTCCGGAAACGTTTGACGGGGCGGGAAGGTTCCCGTGCCCCGGGGGAGCGGGGCGCCTCAGGCGTCGCGCTCGGGCTCTTCGGAAAGGTCCCGCTTCACGGGCTCGGAGTTGAGGATGTCCTCCACCCGGGCGTCGTCGTCATAGCGGGTATCGAGCCGGAAGCGCAGCTCCGGCACCGACTTGAGCTGGACCTGGCGGGCGATGCGCATGCGCAGCCAGCCGCGGGCCCGGTCAAGGGCCTTCAGGGTCTTCTGGATGTCGCGGCCGCCAAGCGGCATCACGAGGGCCGTGGCGACCTTCAGATCCGGGCTCATCCGCACTTCGGGAATCGTCAGGATCACGCCGTCCAGTTCCGGTTCCCGGGTGTCGCCGCGCGCGAAGAGCTCCGCCAGGGCATGGCGCACGAGTTCGGCGACGCGAAGCTGGCGTTGGGACGGGGCACCGGCATCGGCGCTCCGCTGAGTCCGGAGGGTCATCTGATCTCGTCTGTCTGGTGGGCCGGCCCCGGCGGGATCAACCCGCGCCCGGAACCTGGTCCGACTGTCGGTCCGCGCATTCCGGCCGGGGTCGAACCGTCGGAAGCACCTCAAGAAAGTTGCGTCTTCATGATCCGAAGGGCCGGTCGCGTCAAGGCGAAAATGCAGGCAGACCGCGGCTTCCGCCCCTCCCGGAGGCAGTCGCGCGCAGCCCGGAAAAGAGAAACGGCGGGGACCGTTGCCAGTCCCCGCCGTTCCGATGGTGATCGTTCGGTCGCCGGAGGCGATCAGAGCGAGCGCGCGATTTCCTCGACGCGGAAGCACTCGATGATGTCGCCTTCGCGAATATCCTCGTAGCGCTCGAAGGCCATGCCGCACTCCTGGCCGCTCTGGACTTCCTTGACCTCGTCCTTGAAGCGCTTGAGCGTCGACAGCTTGCCTTCGTGGATGACCACGCCGTCGCGGATGAGGCGGACGCCCGACCCACGCTCGACATAGCCGTCCGTGACCAGACAGCCCGCGACCTTGCCCACCTTGGTGATGTTGAACACCTGGCGGATCTCGGCATTGCCGAGGAAGGTCTCGCGCCGCTCGGGCGGCAGCAGGCCGGACAGCGCCGACTTCACGTCATCCACGAGGTCGTAGATGATGTTGTAGTAGCGCACTTCCACGCCATCGCGGTCAGCCGCATCGCGGGCCTGCTTGTTGGCCCGGACGTTGAAGCCGATGATGATCGCGTCGGAGGCCTGGGCCAGCGTCACGTCGGACTCGGTGATGGCACCGACGCCGGTGTGCAGCAGGCGGGCGGCCACTTCCGAGGTGCCCAGCTTGTCGAGAGAGCCGACGATCGCTTCCAGAGAACCCTGCACGTCGGCCTTGATGACCAGCGGGAACTCCTTGCGGCCGCTCTCCTTCATCTGCTTCATCATCGCCTCGAGCGAACCCCGGCCGGACGGACGGAAGTTCTTCTCGCGCTTCAGGCGCTGGCGATAATCGGCAATTTCACGGGCGCGGGTCTCGTTCTCGACCACCGAGAAGCGGTCGCCCGCCTCGGGAGTGGCCTGGAAGCCGAGCACTTCGACCGGCATGGAGGGCGGAGCCTCCTTCACCTGCTCGCCGCGGTCGTTGATGAGGGCGCGCACGCGACCCCACTCGGACCCGGCAATCAGGATCTCGCCGACCCGGAGCGTGCCGCGCTGCACCAGAACGGAGGCAACCGGACCACGGCCCTTGTCGAGCTTGGCTTCGATCACGCTGCCTTCGGCCGGACGGTCCGGGTTGGCCCGGAGATCCAGCACTTCCGACTGCAGCAGGATCGCGTCCAGCAGCTTGTCGAGACCGATCTTCGACTTGGCCGAGACTTCCACGTCCAGGGTCTCGCCGCCCATCTCTTCCACCAGGATTTCATGCTGGAGGAGTTCGGTGCGGACGCGCTCCGGCTTAGCGTCGTGCTTGTCGATCTTGTTGATCGCAACCACGATCGGCACGCCGGCCGCCTTGGCGTGATGGATCGCCTCGATGGTCTGGGGCATCACGCCGTCATCGGCCGCCACCACCAGGATGACGATATCCGTCGCCTTGGCGCCGCGGGCACGCATGGCGGTGAACGCCGCGTGGCCGGGGGTGTCGATGAAGGTGATCTTCTGCCCGTTGTGCTCGACCTGATAGGCGCCGATGTGCTGGGTGATGCCGCCGGCTTCGCCGGACACCACGTTCGCATGGCGGATCGCGTCAAGCAGCGAGGTCTTGCCGTGGTCGACATGACCCATGATGGTGACGACCGGCGGGCGGTTGATGAGCTCGCCCTCGGTATCGACAGCCGTGAACAGGCCTTCCTCGACGTCCGCATCCGACACGCGCTTGACGGTGTGACCCATCTCGGTGGCGATCAGCTCGGCGGTGTCGGCGTCGATCACGTCGGTGATCTTGTGCATCTGCCCCTGACGCATCAGGAACTTGATGACATCCACGCCGCGCTCGGCCATGCGGTTGGCGAGCTCCTGGATGGAGATCGTCTCCGGCAGGGTGACCTCGCGGGAGATCTTCTCGCGCGGACCCGTCTGCTGGGCGCCACGCTTCTGCTTCTCCACGCGACGGCGCATGGCGGCCAGCGACCGGCCACGGGCCTCGTCATCGCCCGCCAGCGACGCGGTGGAAAGCGTCAGCTTGCCACGACGGCGGTCTTCCGGCTTCGGGGTCGGACGGGCAGGAACCACCGTCTTCGCACCCGGGCGCTTGGCGCCGCCGCGCTTCTTGCCGTCATCATCGTCGTCCGCCGGGGCTGCGGTGCCCGGAGCCGGGCGCCGGGCGACCGGAACCTCGCCGGGAACGGCACGACCGGCCGGGCCGGGCTCGGCGGCAGGCGCCGCCGGGGCCGGACGCCGGAACTCGGCGCGCGGAGCAGGGTTCGCCGCCTCGCGGCGACGGGCCTCGGCCTCGGCCTTCAGCCGGGCTTCTTCCTCGACCTTGCGGCGGGCCTCTTCCTCGGCGCGACGGACCTCAGCCTCGGCACGCTCCTTGGCGAGCCGGACCTCCTCCTCGGCGCGACGCTTGGCGTCTTCCTCGGCGCGCTTGCGCTCCTCGGCCTCGCGGACGCGGGCTTCGGCGAGCGCACGGGTGCGGGCGCCCATCTCCTCCTCGGAGAGGGTGCGGTGCACGACGCGGCCGCGCTGATGGTCCTGACCCGGACGCGGACGCTCGGGGCGGCCATCCCGGCCGGGCTGGCCCGGACGGTTGCCGCCGGGGGCGCCGGCATTGCGGTTCTGGTTCTGGCCCTGACCCTGGCCGGTGCGACCACCAGCCGGCTGGCCGGCACGCGGTGCACCACCGATCGGGCGCTGATGCACCGGAGGCGGCACGGGCACGCGGGTGTTGGCCATCGGCGTCATGCCGGGCACCGTCGACGCCACATCAACCACCGGCTCGGGAGCCGGGGCCGGAGCAGCGGGGGCCGCCGCGACAGGAGCGGGCGCCGGCTCGGGAGCCGGAGCAGGGGCCGCGGCAACGGGAGCCGCCGGTGCGGCAGGGGCCGGAGCGGCCGGGCGCACCACGGTGGCCGACGGCTCGGCCGCACGCGGGGCGGGAGCTGCCGGGGCCGGACGGGGCGCCGGAGTGGAGGCGGCGGGCGCGGCGGCGGGGGGATTGGTCCCCTCGGGCCCGGTCACCGGGCGCCGCTTCACCTTCTCCACGACGACCGCCTTCGTGCGCCCGTGGCTGAAGCTCTGGCGCACGGTGCCCTGCTCGATCTTCGCGCGCAGGGACAGCGTCGCCTTCTTGCGATCGACGCCGAGGGTCTTGTCGCCGGGATTGTTCGTGTCGTTCATACCGTCTTCAGTCCTGCGGAGGACTGCCCTCCGCGTTGCCCGCCATTCGGGACAGCCGGTCTTGTCCGGAAATCCCCGTGTCCGATGGGACCGTCCCGTCCTGCCCGTCGGGCAGATCGGTGACCGGTGCCATCCTCGTCGCAACCGTCGTCGGCTTGGAAAGTCCGGTGCCGGACGATTGGCGGAAGCGCACGATGCGCTCCGCGCGTTCGAGCACGCCCTGGCCGGCCGGTCCGGTCAGCAGGGCTGCATGTATCACATGTGACCGCCCCAATGCCAAATCCAATTGGGGAGAATCAAAAATTTCGACAACAGAAAGTGCATCCGGACGGCCATAGCGGCGCGTCACGGCCTGATCGATCTTGCGTCGCCCGTCTGCGGCACCGTCCGTGGCCTCGATTCTGGCCAGAACGGTCCCCTGGGCGATGGCGTCCGTCACGGCCGTGTGACCGAAGACGGCCTGTCCTGCCTTGCGGGCGAGAGACAGGGCGCCGAGCGCTGCCTGCACGAGCAGCGATTCGACCCGTGCGGGCAGATCGGGATCCACCTGCACATCTTCCTTGAAGCCGCGGGCGAAGAGGCGCCGGGCAACAGCGGCAGCGATCACGTCGCGCGCAGCCGTCACCCAGACCCCGCGTCCGGGCAGATTGCCCTTGAGGTCGGCAACCACCGACCCGTCAGGCGCGCGCACGAACCGCACGAGACAGTCGATCGGTTCGACCGTCCGCGTGACGATACACTGGCGCTCCGTGGGCTCGTTCTTTCTCGGCATCCGGTCCGTTGGCGGCGTGTGTGTCACCGCCTCCCGACCGGCCGCGCGATCAGGAGGGGATCAGGAAGAAGGGGAGGGGCGTAAGTGCCCGGGCGCCCATCACTGGGCCGCCGGCGTCACTGCGCCCTCCTCTTCGGCTTCCATGTCTTCGTCCAGAGCCTCTTCCTCGGCTTCGACCCAGCCGGCCTTCACGCGGGCGGCCATGATCATCGCCTCGGCATCGGCCCGCGACACCTCGTGCTCGCTGAGAGCACCCGGGAACCGCTTGGTCTCGCCGTCCTTGCGCTCGCTCCAGCCGCACAGGTCGTCGGTGGCGCAGCCGGCCAGATCGTCGACGGTCTTGATGCCGTCGCGGCCGAGCGCCGCCAGCATGGCGGTGGTGATGCCGGGGATCTCCTTCAGCTCGTCGGCAACGCCGAGGGCAATGCGCTCCTCGTCCTGCTGCCGCTCGATCTCGTCCAGATATTCCCGGGCGCGCTCCTGGATTTCCTGGGCGGTCTCCTCGTCGAAGCCCTCGATGCCGGCAACTTCGGAGGCGTCGACGAAGGCAACTTCCTCCACCGAGCCGAAGCCTTCGGCGGCCAGCAGCTGGCCGACCATCTCGTCGACGTTGAGGGCGTCCACGAACAGGGTGGTGCGCTCGGCAAATTCCTTCTGGCGCCGCTCGCTCTCTTCCTGCTCGGTCAGGATGTCGATGTCCCAGCTGGTGAGCTGGGAGGCCAGCCGCACATTCTGGCCGCGCCGGCCGATGGCCAGCGACAGCTGATCGTCGGGCACCACCACCTCGATGCGGCGGGCGTCCTCGTCGAGGACCACCTTGGCCACTTCCGCCGGCTGCAGCGCGTTGACGATGAAGGTGGCCGCGTCCTGCGACCACGGGATGATGTCGATCTTCTCGCCCTGCAGCTCGGCGACGACAGCCTGCACGCGGCTGCCGCGCATGCCGACGCAGGCGCCGACCGGATCAATGGCGGAATCCCGCGAGTGCACGGCGATCTTGGCGCGCGAGCCGGGGTCGCGGGCGACCGCCTTCACCTCGATCACGCCGTCATAGATTTCCGGCACTTCCTGGGCGAACAGCTTCGCCATGAACTGCGGATGGGTGCGCGACAGGAAGATCTGCGGCCCGCGCTGCTCGCGGCGTACGTCGAACACATAGGCGCGGATGCGGTCGCCGGTCTTGAACAACTCGCGCGGGATCAGCTCGTCGCGGCGCAGCATGCCTTCGCCGCGACCGAGATCCACGATCACGTTGCCATATTCGACGCGCTTGACCGAGCCGTTGACGATCTCGCCGATGCGGTCCTTGAATTCTTCATACTGCCGGTCCCGCTCGGCCTCGCGCACCTTCTGCACGATGACCTGCTTGGCCGACTGGGCGGCGATGCGGCCGAAATCCAGCGGGGGCAGGGGCTCGGAGATGTAGTCGCCGATCTGGGCGGCCGGGTTGCGGCGGCGCGCATCCTCCAGCTCGATCTCGGTGGCCGGATTTTCCAGCTTCTCGACGACCAGCAGCAGGCGCTGCAGCCGGATCTCGCCCGTCTTCGGGTTGATCTCGGCCTTGACCTCGGTTTCGGACCCGAAGCGCGAACGGGCCGCCTTCTGGATCGCGTCTTCCATGGCGGCAAGCACGATCTGCCGGTCGATCACCTTCTCGCGGGCGACCGCGTCGGCGATCTGCAACAGCTCAAGTCGATTCGCGCTGATGGCCATCGTTCGTCACTCTCCGTTGCGGCCGGCCGGAACCGGTCGCCAGTTCACCGGGGCCTTTCCGCCCGGGCATCCGCGCCCTGCCGGCAGCGGCGGCCCGTTCGGGCGGGGGCTGTCTCAGGCGTCGTCGCTTGCATCCTCGCCCGCGGCCTTCTTGGCTGCGCGCAGGGAAGCGGTGATGAGCTCGTCCGTCAAGACCAGTCGCGCTTCGGCGATGTCCTCGATGGGGAGATGAATGCTGTCCGGCTTGTCCTTGGGGGCATCCGGCAGATGCAGGATCGCGTCATTGCCCGAGACGCCGGTGAGCGTGCCGCGGAAGCGCTTGCGGTTGTCCACCATCACGGACATCTCGACCTTGGCCACATAGCCGGCCCAGCGCACGAAGTCCGAGCGGCGCACCAGCGGCCGGTCGATGCCGGGGGACGAGATTTCCAGATTGTACTCGCGGTCGATGGGATCCTCGACATCGAGCACCGGCGAGAGTGCCCGCGACAGGGCCTCGCAGTCATCGACGCCCATGTAGCCATCGGGCCGCTCGGCCATCACCTGCAGGGTCAGGCCGTTCTGGTTCGATACCTTGATGCGCACCAGACGGTAGCCGAGATCCAGCGCCACCGGCTCGACGAGCGCGGCAATGCGCGCTTCCAGCCCGCGCTCCTGCACAAGGCGCGGTTCCGCCAGATCGAACGCCTCGGTTTCCGCAGAAGCGGGCGCCGTCACGATCGGGTTGGCGTCGGTCGCCGGGGTCTCGGGGGTATCGGCCATGGTCGCGTTGGTCCGGATCATCGGTGCGGCCCGTCGGGAATCACCCGGCAGAGTGTCGGGCAAACAAAAAAGAGCGGGGTCCCGGGGGAGCCCACTCTCACCTGCCCCGACAGGCAGCACGAGAATTTGTTGAGCCTCTTATACCCGCGCGCTGCCCCGGATGCAAGGGCAACCCCGCCAGTTCCGCCGTGTCCCGCCGCGCTAGCCTCAGGGATAGCAGATGTCGCCGCCATCCATCGGGTCGATCGGCACGGGCAGAAAGTTCGGCATGCTCGCCGAGGACATGGCAAAATCCTGGGTGATCATGGACGCCGCATAGACAACGCCGCCGAAGACATAGTGTCCGGCCGCCTGACCGATGCCGATTTCCCGGAATTGCGGCGTCAGGATATTGATCCGGTGGCCGGGGCTGCGCATCAGGCTGTCATGATGCTGCTGGATGGCGGCGACGAGATCGAGGGGGCCGGTGTTGCCGCTCCACGAGATATTCTCGCCGGTGCGCCAGCTCCGTCCGATGGGATAGCCGGCGGCGCGGATGCGGGCGGTCGAATCGCTGCCGCCCACGCCGCAATGGCCGAACTGGCCGGTCGCCAGCATCCAGCGGCTGTGCGCCCGGGCAGCCTCCATCAGGAACGGATTGATCGCCAGCGGCGGCATCGGGCGCGGGTCGATGCTTCCCGGAGCAAGGCCGTCATCCAGAGGAATGCCTAGCCGGGCGGCTTCGGCCAGCGGATCCTGACGGGCCCGGTTGACGAGGTCCAGCATGGCGAATTCGCGGCGGGTGGGCCAGGTCAGGGCGATCTCCGACGCTTCGGGAGGGGAGGGACGTCACCCACATGATGGCGCGCCTGTGCGCGTCTGCGCAAGGCTGTGCGGGTGCGGCGCCTGTTGCCGCGGCGCCCCGCACCCGGTTCGCCCCGCCCCGGAGACGGTCGCGCGCGCTTGAACAACCTTTGCGCTCTCCGCTACCATTCGCGCGTAGCAGGGAGGGGGGCAGTGACCCACGCCGCCGACGGGATGCCGGCCCGCACGCTTCCGGCCTTTCCCGTCGATCTCGGCGGCCGCAATTTCGTTGTCTCCATCCGTCTCGCGGTTGCCGCGATCACCGCTCTCGCGCTCGCCTACTGGCTGGAGCTGCAGAGCCCGCAATGGGCGATCCTGACCGTCTATCTGCTCACCCAGCCGGCGGCCGGCGCGGCCATTGCCAAGGGGGTGTTCCGCTTTCTCGGCACCGTCGGCGCGGCCATCTGCGGCGTCATCATCGTCAAGCTGTTCTCCCAGGACCCGGTGCTGCTGGTCGGCAGCGCCTCGCTGTGGATGGTCGGCTGCTATTATGCCGCGACCCGGCTGCGCAACTTCACCGCCTATGGCTTCATGCTCGGCGGCTACACCGGCCTCCTCATCATCTTTCAGGGCGCGGCGGATCCCAATGATGTCTGGCGGCTGGCGGCCGACCGGGCCAGCGAAATCGGCATCGGCATCGTCTGTGCGGGGCTGGCGACCTCGCTGGTGATGCCGGTCTATGCCGGCGACCAGCTGCGCGGCCTTCTGGGCAAGACCTTTTCGGCGCTTGCCGGCTTTGCCGCGACGGCGCTCACCCCCGGGGTTCCGGCCGAAACCGTGATGGGGCTCCGCCGGGGCATCCTCGCGAAGGTCGTCACCTTTGATGCCCTGCGCTCCTACACCGTGTTCGAGGCCCGTGAGCTGCGCGCCAATGATGCGGCGCTGCGCGAGGTCGTGCGCGAATTCCTCACCGTGATTGCCATTGCCCGTGCCCTCCATGTCCGCCTCGCCGCCTTTCGCGGCGGGGAGGGCGGTGCGCTGGTGGCGCGCCTGCAGCCGCTGCTGGATGAAACCGTGGCTTTGCTCGATGGTCTCGCCCGCAATCCCGCGCTTTCATCCGACCTGTCCCGATTGCGGGCCGATCTCACCCGGGCCCGGCTGCGGCTGGCAGCGCTCAGCCGGGAGATTGCCGCCCTGGCCGGGGCCGAGCCCCTCGGTCCGCTTGCCGATGCCGCCCTCATCCTGCGCCGCGCCATCAAGCTGTTGCGCAGCCTGTCCCTGCTGGCGCTGACCGAGCAGGCCGTGTTCCGCCGCGGTGCCGGTGGCAGCTGGCGGCTGGAGCGCCGGGCGGCTGTCGGGGCGAGCGATCATCATGAAGCCGTGCTGCAGGGACTGCGCGCCGGGCTGGCGGTGCTGGTGCTGTGCCTGTTCTGGCAGGCGACCGAATGGACGCAAGGCATGGCCGGCATCACCGGCCTCGCCCTGATGAGCTATCAGTGCGTCAACACCAACGATCCCGGCAAACTCGGCTGGCCCTATTTCCGCGCCGTCGTGGCCGCCTGTGTCTGTTCCTACCTGGTGATGATCTTCGTCTATCCGCGGCTGGAAGGCTTCGAGATGCTGGCGGCCTTCCTGCTGGTGGTGCTCGTTCCGCTTGGCCTTTTGATCGGAACACCGCGCTATGCCAAGACCGCGGGCACCTTCACGGTGTATTTTCTGGCGTCATCGTCCACCGCCAACGTGTTTGCGCCTGATTCCCTCACCTTCATCAATTTCTGCGTCGGGCTGGTGTTCGGCATGGCGGTCTGCCTCGTCGTGGCGCGCCTGATCCCGGTGACCTCCCATCCCTCGCGCCGCGCCGCCCACCGGCGCACGGTGCATCAGCTGCTGCCCGAGGCGGCCACCGGACACCGGCCGGAGCGCCGCATCGCCCGGGACGTGCTGGATCTCATCGCCGCCCTGTTGCCGCGGCTGTCGCTGGTCCACACCGACGAGGACACCTTCCTGCGCGGCATGCTCGCCTGCTCCTCCAGCGCGCTGGAATTGGGCCGGCTGCGGCATCTGGCCGTCAACCCGGTCCTGCCCGAGGCCGGCCGCGCGGCGCTGGGGGCGGGGCTCGCCCGGCTGGCCGGACTGCTTGCGACCCTGCCGCCCCCGGGGCCCGCCCGGGATGCGGCCCTGGCCGACGGGCGGGAGACGGTGCAGGACATGTGGGCGGCGCTCTCGGTCCTCACCGCGGCGCCGGGATCGGCGGAGGCCCGGACCGTGCTGGACGCGGCCGCCAGCCTGCGCTTCCTCTCCGACCGGTTCGAGCTGGATCAGGCCTTTCTCGACCAGTCCTTTGGGGACTAGAGCATTTTCGAGCGAAGTGGATACCGGTTCGCGTCAGGAACAGACGCACTATCAGAGGTCCGGAGCATTTTTCGTCCGCTGGGGGGCGAACGGGACATGCTCATGCGCATGATCGGACAAGGTGAGGAACGGTGCAGGTGATGAAATCGGGGTTCCCCGGGGGAGAGCATCTCTCCCCGCGACTCCGGGGGGAGTGGGACATGTCCGGGTCAGCGGAGCGGCTGTCTGCCATCCGCCGGGGCGGAGCGAGGCTCCAGCCGTCCCGTTGCAGGACGGCTGTGTCCGGAGACTGAAGGGCCATCATGGATCCGCATCCGCTGTTTCGCACCCTGGATTTCTTCGGCTTCTATCTGCCGCCGGTGCTGCCCTGGGCGCTTCTGGCGCTGGCGCCCTATCTGCTGCTCACCCGGCTGGCGGCGCGGATTGGGCTCTATGATCTCGTCTGGCACCGGCCGCTGTTCGATGCCGCGCTCTATGTCGTTCTTCTCGGCGCCCTGGTGTTCGGGCTGCCGCCGCTTGTGGGGGCTTTGACGTGACGGGGAAAGGTGTGCTGCGCGTTGGGCTCACGCTGGCGATGACGGCGGCGGCGCTGGCCGTCGGCTGGCAGCTCTGGGTCTATTACACCCTGTCTCCGTGGACCCGGGATGCCCGGGTGCTGGCCAATGTGGTGGAGGTGGCGCCGGATGTGGCCGGCCTCGTCAGTGCCATCCACGTACGCGATAACCAGCAGGTGAAGAAGGGCGACCTGCTGTTCGAGATCGACCCGGAGCGCTATCGCGCCGCCCTCGATCATGCCCGCGCCGAAGTGGACATGAAGCAGGCGGCCCTCGTGCTCGCCCGGGAAAATGCCAGCCGCTATGACCGCCTGCGCCGGGAGCGCAGTCCGGGCTTTTCCGTCCAGATGGGCCAGCAGATCGACACTCTGGCGGCCGAAGCTCTGGCGGCCCTCAACGTGGCCGAGGCCAATCTGGCGCTGGCCGAAATCAACATGCGCCGCAGTCAGGTCCATGCCTCGGTCAATGGTTATGTCACCAACCTGACCGCCGTCACCGGCGACTACGCCAACACCGGCGAGGGCGTCCTGGCCTTGGTCGATTCAGATTCCTTCTATGTCTACGGCTACTTCATGGAGACCAAGCTGCCGCTGATCCGCCCGGGCGCGAAAGCGAAGGTGGAGCTGATGGCCGGTGGCGTGGTGCTGGACGGCGTGGTGGAGGGCCTGTCGCGGGCGATCGCCAACCCGGATGACGGCCGCGGCCTGCTGGCATCGGTGGCGCCGCAATTCTCGTGGATCCGCCTTGCCCAGCGCATCCCCGTGCGCATCCGCCTCGGCGAGCTGCCGCCGGGGGTGGAGCTGTCCTCGGGCCTCTCGGCCACCGTCATTGTCGTTCCGGAGGAGGGGGCGGATCCGCCCTGAACGACGGAGCACTCCGGTTGACCGGCGGTGATGCCGGGGCGCCGGGATCGTTGCGACCGACCCGGCACAAAAAAGGCCGGCCTCTCCTGTCCGTGTACAGGGGAAGCCGGCCCTTTTTCATGGCGGACGTGTTCAGGCCCCGGCGGCGCTCACTTGCGGATGCGGGTGTAGTCGATGGCGAACAGCTTCGGGTCGGCCGGCTTGTCGGTCTCGATGTTGTAGATCGAGACGGCGGTTTCCTGCCCCTGAGCGTCCTTCACCACCCAGCGGGTGAGCTCATAATTCTGGGGATTGAAGTAGAGGGTGATCTGGCCCTTGCCGAACACCGTGCTTTCCGAGACGACGATGGCCACTTCATCGGGCTGGACATCGACGGCGGAGACCTTGGCATCCTTCAGCAGGTCGATCTTGTCGGAGAGCAGGAAGCGCAGCGGGGTCTTGCCGAGGGGCCAGAGATCCTGGGTGGCGTTGCGCGTGTCGCGCACGGCGACCGAGGTGCCATCGGCGATGATGTCGAGCTTGGTCGGCGGATCATAGCGGAACCGCACCTTGCCCGGCCGCGAGATCACGAAGGATCCTTCCGAGCGCGAGCCATCCGGGGCGAACTGGATGAAATCGCCCTCCATGGTGCGGAAGGAGTTGTAGCGCGTGTTGATGGCCGCCAGCGTCTGCTGGGCGGCGGGGTCGAGGGCGAGCGGGCTCGTCTGGGCGGCGGCCGGGTCCAGCGGGGCCAGGATCACCATGAAGAGGAGACCCACCCGCGTGGCGATCTTCTCGAACAACGACATGAGTTCTCCTCAGCAGGTCCTTGGGGCCGATCGGCGCCCGCCGGTGGGCGCCTGTCGCGGATGGTCCGGGCGAATCCTTCCGCAACGGCCGATGTTCACGCTAGCCCCCGCCTGTGGCCGGTTTGGGACGGAGCGGCGGCGGATCCCGTCCGAAAGACGAGACCGGATCATGGCGGACAGGAAAAGGGCCGGTCGCGGGGACGGCTGTCCCGCGCGGCCGGCCCGGACGGGTCGGAAGGGGACCGGAGGCGCCGGGCAGGAGCCTCCGGGATTTCAGGGCGTGCCCCGGCTTGGGGGGGCGGAGGAGGGGACGGATCCCCTCCCGGATCGCGATCACTCCGCCGCCTGCGCCTCGGTGCGGGCGTGCTCGGGCTCGAACAGCAGGTGATCGGCAGCGGCCGTCACCTTGACCACGTCGCCATCCAGAACCTCGCCGCCGAGGATCTTCTCGGCCAGCGGATCCTGCACGGTGCGCTGGATCACCCGCTTCAGCGGGCGTGCGCCATAGGCGGGATCGTAGCCCTTGTCGGCCAGCCAGCGGCGGGCGTCGGCATCGAGCGCCAGGGTGATCTTGCGATCCTCCAGCAGCTTCTCCAGACGCTTCAGCTGGATCTCGACGATGCGATCCATCTCGCTGCGGGCGAGCCGGTGGAAGATGACGATGTCGTCGATCCGGTTCAGGAATTCCGGCCGGAAATGGGACTTCACCGCCGCCATCACCATGTCGCGCGCCTCGCCCTCGGTCTGGCCACCATCCACGGCGAGGAATTCCGCCCCGAGGTTGGAGGTCATGATGATGAGGGTGTTGCGGAAGTCCACGGTGCGGCCCTGACCGTCGGTCAGGCGACCATCATCGAGAACCTGCAGGAGCACGTTGAAGACGTCCGGATGGGCCTTCTCGATCTCGTCGAACAGCACGACCTGATAGGGCCGCCGGCGCACGGCTTCCGTCAGCGCGCCGCCTTCCTCGTAGCCGACATAGCCGGGAGGCGCACCGATCAGCCGGGACACGGAGTGCTTCTCCATGTACTCCGACATGTCCATGCGGACCATCGCGGTCTCGTCGTCGAACAGGAAGTTCGCCAGCGCCTTGGTCAGCTCGGTCTTGCCGACGCCGGTTGGGCCGAGGAACATGAACGAGCCGATCGGCCGGTTCGGATCCTGCAACCCGGCGCGGGCCCGGCGCACCGCGGTGGAGACGGCCTTGACCGCTTCCGCCTGACCGACGACGCGCTTGGCGAGCTCGTCTTCCATGCGCAGCAGCTTGTCCTTCTCGCCCTCCAGCATCTTGTCGACGGGCACACCGGTCCAGCGCGAGACGACCTGGGCCACATGGTCCGCCGTCACCGCCTCTTCCAGCATGCCGCCCGACTTGCCTTCGGTCTCCTTCAGCTTCTTTTCCAGCTCCGGAATGATGCCATAGGCCAGCTCGCCGGCCTTCTGGAAATCGCCGCGGCGCTGGGCGTTGGCGAGATCGGTGCGGGCCTGATCCAGCTTGGTCTTGAGGTCAGCCGCCGCGCCCAGCTTGTCCTTCTCCGCCTTCCAGCGCGAGGTCAGTTCTGCAGAGCGCTCGTCGAGATCGGCCAGTTCCTTTTCCAGACGGCTCAGACGTTCCTTCGAGCCGGCATCCTTTTCCTTCTTCAGCGCCTCCTGCTCGATGCGGAGCTGGACGATGCGCCGGTCGATCTCGTCGAGCTCTTCCGGCTTGGAGTCCACCTGCATGCGCAGCCGCGAGGCGGCCTCGTCGACAAGGTCGATGGCCTTGTCGGGCAGGAAGCGGTCGGTGATGTAACGGTTGGAGAGGGTGGCGGCCGCCACCAGCGCCCCGTCGGTCACGCGGACCTTGTGGTGCTGCTCGTACTTCTCCTTCAGGCCGCGCAGGATGGAGATGGTGTCCTCCACGCTCGGCTCGTTGACGAACACCGGCTGGAAGCGCCGGGCCAGCGCCGCGTCCTTCTCGACATACTTGCGATACTCGTCCAGCGTGGTCGCGCCGACGCAGTGCAGCTCGCCGCGGGCGAGGGCCGGCTTCAGCAGGTTGGACGCATCCATGGCGCCGTCGGCCTTGCCGGCCCCGACCAGGGTGTGCATCTCGTCGATGAACAGGATGATGCCGCCTTCGGCCGCCTGCACCTCGTTCAGGACCGCCTTCAGCCGCTCCTCGAATTCGCCGCGGAACTTGGCGCCGGCAATCAGCGAGCCCATGTCGAGGGCCAGCAGCTTCTTGTCCTTCAGGCTTTCCGGCACGTCGCCTTCGACGATGCGCTTGGCGAGGCCTTCCGCGATCGCGGTCTTGCCCACGCCCGGCTCGCCGATGAGGACCGGATTGTTCTTGGTGCGCCGCGACAGCACCTGGATGGTGCGGCGGATTTCCTCGTCGCGGCCGATCACCGGGTCGATCTTGCCGTCCCGGGCGGCCTGGGTGAGGTCGCGGGCATATTTCTTCAGCGCATCATACTGGCCCTCGGCACCGGCGGAATCGGCGGTGCGGCCCTTGCGCAGATCAGCCACGGCGGCCTCCAGACTCTTCACGCTGACGCCTGCGGCCGACAGGATGCGGGCGGCCTCGGAGTCCTTGTCGCCGGCGAGAGCCACCAGCAGGCGTTCCACCGTCACGAAGCTGTCGCCGGCCTTCTCGGCCTGCTTCTCGGCTTCGGTGAACAGGCGCGCGGTGGCGGCTGCCATGTAGATCTGGCCGTTGCCGCCCGAAACCTTCGGCAGCTTGGCCAGCGCCTTCTCGACGCCGGACCGCACGTCTTCGGGGCGACCGCCGGCGCGCGTCACCAAGCCCGCGGCCAGGCCCTCGCTGTCGTCGATGAGCACCTTCAGGATGTGCTCCGGCAGGAACTGCTGATGGCCTTCCCCCAGCGCATAGGTCTGGGCCGACTGCAGGAAACCCCGGGCGCGGTCGGTATATTTCTCGATGTTCATTCGTCTCGTCTCCCCTCCCGCTCGTCCGGACCGTGTGCGGCTTCCGGAAGATGCGACTAAAGTGGCAAGAGCCCACTCCGGCAAGGGCCTTTCCGTCTATCGACACGGGACTGCCCGTGGCGACGTCGATAGGAGGCCCCGACCGCTTGCGTCGGGCTCAGGGGCCGTCCGGATGATTGGCCCGGCCCCGGGGAGACAGATGGGTGTGACATTCCCGCAACGGAAGGGGGCGGGACGACTTTTTGTCGGGCCGATCGTCAGGGCCGGGGCGTCACCGGATCCAGAGGGCCCTCGGGGCGGGGATTGGCCACCCGGTAAATCTGGTAGCGGGCATGGCCATTGGGCCGCTCCAGAGTGCCGAGGGGCTGCACGTCGCCGAAGCGGCGGGCGAGGTCGGCGGGATCGGCCCGGCGTTCCAGCATCACGATGAGGGCGGGCTCGGCCAGAAGCGCGGCATCGGGCACCGGCAGGTTGGCATAGCGGATGCGCTCGCCGAGCTGGACCACCGGCAGGTTGTTGTCCTTCAGGTGGAAGGCCAGCTCGCCGGTCGTGCCGTAGCTGTCGGTGCCGATCCAGCTGGCGCCGGCCGCCTGGGCCTTGAGGGCGAGCGTTGCGGCCAGTTCGTCCCAGCCGCGCAGCTGCTTCGTCGGGTCGCCCTTCATCACCGTGCCGCCCACCGGCGAGACCGCATGGACGAGGGCAAACAGCCCGACGGCGATACCGACCGGGGCGACGAACAAGGCGAGGCCGCGCAGGACGCCGGCGACGCGGCCGGGACGCGGCTGGATGCGCTCGGCGGCAAGTGCGGCCAGCAGGGCGGCGGCCGGATAGAGCGGCGCCACCCAGTTGGCCTGCACCCGGGCATGCAGGCTGTGGACGAGGAGATAGAGCAGGAAGGGCAGGGAGGTGGCCAGCAGCAGCCCGATGGCGGCATCGCCCCGCCGCAGCGCCCGCCAGGCGACGACGAGGCCGGCCCCGATGAAGGGCACCATCAGAGGGTTGAGGAGGCCGATCTGGGCGCCGATGAACTCCGGCAGATATTTCAGGTTCCAGCTTTCGGCGGCGGCGCGGCCGAACTGCTTGTGGAAGGAGGCCCAGTCATGGGCCATGTTCCACATGATCACCGGCAGGAACAGGCCGATGGCGAACAGGCACGCCAGCCACGGCCACGGCGTCATCAGCCAGCGCCGGCCTTCCCGGGTGGCCAGCAGCCACAGCACGATGCCGGCGCCGAGGAACAGGCCGGTATATTTGGACAACAGCCCGAGGCCGGCAAACAGCGCGATGCCGGCCCACCAGCCGGCCTGACCGGAGCGCGACAGCTCCACCAGCGCCCACAGGGTGAGGCCCCAGAAGAAGGTGGAGGGCGCATCCGGCGTCATCAGCACCGAGCCGATGCCGATGAGCGGCGTCGCGTTCAGCCAGATGGCCGCCCGGCCGGCGGTGAGCACGGAGCCCGAGAGCAGGAAGGCGGTGCGCCACAGGGCGACCGCGCCGATGAGGCTGGCCCAGATGCCGAGAAGGCGCACGCCGAGGGCATTGTCGCCGCCGATCCATTCGCCAAGCGCGATCCACCAGGCGACCATGGGCGGATGGTCATAATAGGCCGGGGCGGTGACGATGGCCCACAGACGATAATAGGCCTCGTCCTCGGTCAGCCCGGCGTGGCCGGCGGCGGCGATGCGCGCCAGCGTGAGCAGCGCGAGGATCAGCACCACCGATCCGGGGGCGTAGAGGCCGGCATCCCGGGATTCGACCGCATCGCGCATGGAAGTCTCCGTCCGTTCAGGCCGGCCGCGGCGTCGGCGGGCGCCGTCCGCGGGAGAGGGAGCAGGGCATCGGCGAGCGCCGGGGCGGGGCCCCGGAGCCGGCTACTTCTTGCGCCAGGTCAGCACGCTGGAGGCGGCGTAGTTCCACACCGAGCCGACGAGGGCCCCGGCGGTGCCGGCCAGCCACCACACCTGATCATAGGAATAGAGCCAGCCGGCCACGCCGACATTGGCAAACACGCCCACCGAGCACACCAGATAGAAGGAGGCGAGGCCCACCAGCAGCCGCGCGCCCGAGAGCTTGCGATCATGATAGGTGACGGCGTTGTTCAGGAAGAAATTGGTGGTCATGGCGATGAAGGTCGCCAGCGCCTGGGCCCAGTCGAAGGAGAGCCCGGCCAGCGCCATGCCGGCCTTGAGGCAGGCCAGATGCACCACGACGCCCGAGGCGCCGACGGCGGCAAACATCAGGAAGCGCGCGGAGACGAGCCCGCCGAGGAGTTTCGACAGGAACAGGCCGATGAAATCCAGCACGACCAGCCGGTCGAGCTTGGAGGCGCCGGCCACGCGCTCGCGGAACACGAACGGAATCTCTGCGACGGACAACTCGCCATGGGCGGTGGCCACGATGTCGAGCAGGATCTTGAAGCCCTGGGTCGACAGCCGGCCGGCCAGCGCATCGAAACGGTCGCGCCGCATCATGAAGAAGCCGGACAGCGGATCATGCAGCCGCACGCGCAGGAGCGACTGGATGGCGACATTGGTGCCGCGGCTGGCCAGATGGCGCAGCGGCGACAGGCCCTGCACGGCGGCGCCATCGGCAAAGCGGCTGCCGACCACCAGATCCCGGCCGTCGGTTTCGATGGCTGCCAGCATCTTCGGCAGGATGGTTTCGTCGTGCTGGAGGTCGGCATCCATGACTGCGACCACCGGAGCGGCGGAGGCGAGCATGCCCTCGATGCAGGCACCCGCCAGTCCGCGCCGGCCAACCCGTTTGAGGCAGCGCAGCCGCGGCTCGGTGCGCGCGCGGGCCTTGACGCGTTCGGCCGTGCCATCGGGGCTGTTGTCGTCAACGACGATCACCTCGAACGGGACGTCCTGGAACACCGCGGCGATGCGGTCGAAGGCGACCAGCACATTGTCCGCCTCATTATAGGTCGGCAGCACGATGGTGACGCGCGGACCCGCAGCGCCGGCATCAGCAGCCGGGGCTGTCAGTGGGGAGGCGGAAGACGGAGAGACGTTCGGCACGATGGGCTCGATGCGAGGCATCCCGATGGGGACGGCAAAGGGAAGGGCGGATCAGGGCGGCCGTGGCGGCGCGCGCCCGACAGGCCCGGAGCCGGCCGGGAAGTGCGCCCGGACCTTATCCGGACTTCCGCGGGATGCAAGTCTTGGCGGGGCGCGCGGGGTGCATTTCGGCGGCGCGGGCTGCCTTCCTGCCGGGCAGAACAGGGGAGCCCGGAAGAGAAAGACGGCCATTGTGCCGGTTCCACCCGGGGAATCGGGGATTCCCGATTGACAGCGGGGACCGTGTGTCTAATGTCCGTCCGGGTTTTACGCGGTTCCGTCCGGTCGCTCCGGCGACAGGGGGGCGTGTTGATCACCCGAGTAGAGGATACGTCTCCGGCCCGGCCGGACGGGCGTGTTCCGGGGGTTGTGTGTGATGCGCCAGAGGCGCACGCCGGGCCCCGTAGCCGGCGGTCTCCTGTCTGCCCACGGCCGCCATTGACCCGGAGTGGTCTCCGGTCCGTACCGGATCGGGCACCGCTCCTTCGTGACGTTGGCTTGTGCTGTCTTTCAGTCCGGGATCCGTCCCGCTCTCCGGAGGATGTGCAGGCGGGCGTGATGTCCTCTTCCGGACGCGGAATTTGATGAGCTTCGACACCCTCGGACTGAGCGAGAAGGTTCTCTCGGCGGTCGCCGACGCGGGCTATACCGAGCCGACCCCGATTCAGGCGGCGGCAATCCCCTATGTTCTGGAGCGGCGCGATGTGCTCGGCATCGCCCAGACCGGAACCGGCAAGACCGCTTCCTTCGTCCTCCCGATGCTCACGCTTCTGGAGAAGGGGCGGGCGCGAGCACGCATGCCGCGCACCCTGATCCTGGAGCCGACCCGGGAGCTCGCCGCCCAGGTCGAGGAAAACTTCAACAAATACGGCAAGAATCACCGTCTGAATGTCGCCCTTCTCATTGGCGGCATGTCGTTCGACGAGCAGGATCGCAAGCTCGATCGCGGCGTGGACGTGCTGATTGCCACCCCCGGCCGGCTTCTTGACCACTTCGAGCGCGGCAAGCTGCTGCTCCAGGGCGTCGAGATCTTCGTCATCGACGAGGCCGACCGGATGCTCGACATGGGCTTCATCCCGGATATCGAGCGCATCGCCAAGCTGATCCCGTTCACCCGGCAGACCCTGTTCTTCTCGGCCACCATGCCGCCGGAGATCCAGCGCCTGACGGACACCTTCCTGCAGAACCCGCAGAAGGTGGAAGTGTCCCGGCCGGCGTCCACGGCCATCACCGTCACCCAGCGTCTGGTGGCGGCCGGTCCCGAGGAGTGGGACAAGCGCGAGGTGCTGCGCGGTCTCATCCGCAGCGCCGAGGACCTGAAGAACGCCATCATCTTCTGCAATCGCAAGCGCGATGTGGCGACCCTGTTCCGCTCGCTGGAGAAGCATGGCTTCTCGGTCGGCGCCCTCCATGGCGACATGGACCAGCGCGCCCGCATGATGACGCTGGACAATTTCCGCAAGGGCAACCTGTCCCTGCTGGTCGCCTCCGACGTGGCCGCCCGCGGTCTCGACATTCCCGATGTCAGCCACGTCTTCAATTTCGATGTGCCCCACCATGCCGAGGACTATGTCCACCGCATCGGCCGCACCGGCCGCGCCGGGCGTTCGGGGGCGGCCTTCACGCTGGTGACGGCCTCCGACACCAAGTCGCTGGGCGCCATCGAGAAGCTGATCGGCGCCCCCATCGAGTGGCAGGGCGAGCCGCCGGATCCCGATGCCAAGCCCGAGCGCGCCGAGCGCCGGGGCCGTGGCGAGGGTCGCGACCGCGGTGAGCGGGGGGGCGAGGCGCGCGAGGGCCGCGGCCGTCGTGGCGGGCGCGAGCGCACGCCGCGGGGCGAACGGGCAGAGCGGGGCGAACGCGCCGCCGCTCCCGTCGCCGAGGCGGTGGCTCCGGTCGAAGCGGTGGCAGAGGTGGCGGTGGCCGAAGTGCCGAGCGGTCCGGTGACCCCGGGCGGCGATCGCATGCGCTCCACCCGTCGCGGCGAGGGCCGTCGTCTCCAGCCGGCTGCCAGCGAGCCCCGTCCGCGGGATCGTCGTCGCCGTCATGAGGATGATGACGCGCCGGTGATCGGCCTTGGCGATCATGTCCCGGCCTTCCTGCTGCGTCCCGTGCGCCTGCCGAAGCCGGACCGGCGCGCGGCAGCCGACGATAGCGCCGCCGACGCCTGATCCCCCTGTGGATTGAGAAGCCGATCGCGACAAAGTCGATGGTCGGCTTCACGGCATGTTAACGCCGTTGCCCGAATGTGGCTGCCGGACACCAATGGCGGGGCCGCGCGTGGGTTCCGTTCCGCGACAGGAACGGGATGCGCGCTCTGCGACAAGGGCGGGCAAGGCGGCATGGCGGAACCGGGCGCACTCCTCAGCGAATTCGGCGCTTCCGACGACGAGACCGGCGATTTCCGCACGGCCTCCGGTGGTGCGGATGCGAGCACCCGGGCGCTCGCCTTTCTCTCCCGTCATGGTCTGGCCGCCACTCCCGTGGCCTATGCCGTCGCCCATGCCTATGTCACCGGGGAACCCGCCGCGCTGGTGCTGGCCATCGACGCTTTCGAGCGCGCCGGCCGGCGGCTGGATGCGCTGGATGTCGAGCGATTCGCCGACTTGTTCCTTGGCGGCGCCGGCAACGAGCGCGCCGACGATCCCGGACTCGATCCCCTGACCGAACTGCCGGACCGGGCTGCCTTCGAGGCGATGCTCTCGGCCAGCGTGCGCGAGGCCCGGCATCAGGGCCACGCCCTCTCCCTGCTGGTGGTCGGCATCGAGCGCATCGAGAAGATCGAAGCGCGCCATGGCCGGGCGCTGGGGGAAGAGGTGCTGCGGGCTCTTGGCCGCGCCTTCGAGACGGCGATGCAGGGCCTTGGCCGGGTTGCCCGCTATGGCGACCATGCCTTCGCCATCCTGCTGCCGCGCACCAACCTGCGCCAGACCGTGGCCGTCGGCGAGCATATCCGCCGTCTGGTGGCCCGCCGCGCCGTGATGGACCGGGAGACCGGCGAGACCCTCGGCCGGCTGACCCTGTCGGCCGGTGCCGTCACCCTGCGCAAGGATGATGGCGCCCGCGATCTGAAGACCCGCGGCGAGGCGTGTCTGGAAGAGGCCCGCGGTGCCTCCGGCAACCGGGTGGTGGCCGAGACCGACGCCGAGGAAATCCTGCTGCCGCGCCGCATCGCCTGACGGCGGAGGCGCGACCGATCAGGCCGGATCGCCCGAACGGGCGACCGGCGGCTTTTTTTCCTCCGGGCCGGGCGCAGCAGGTGCGCACCGGCCCGTGTCATGTCGGCGCCGGAATTTTTTTCGCGCCGTCGGCGCAGATTCCTGTCAGGCGAACCGTTGACGATCGGGGGCAGGCACCCTACATCGCGAACGGGCTGGCACTCGTCGAACGAGAGTGCCAGCAGCAAAGCCGTCGCCCATCTTGAGGGGCGGCGTCTTGGAGGAAGTCCCTTCGGGCTGCCGCCCGCAAGGGAGGACGGTTCCGAGACAGGAAAGAGCCTGCGATGAATTTCCGCCCGCTGCATGACCGTGTGGTCGTCCGCCGCCTTGAGTCTGACACCAAGACCAAGGGCGGCATCATCATCCCCGACACCGCCAAGGAGAAGCCCCAGGAGGGCGAGATCGTGGCCGTTGGCCCGGGCGCGCGCGATGATGCCGGCAAGGTGAACCCGCTCGACGTGAAGGTCGGCGACAAGGTGCTGTTCGGCAAGTGGTCCGGCACCGAAGTGAAGATCGACGGCGTGGACCTCCTCATCATGAAGGAGTCCGACATCATGGGTATCGTCGGCTGAGTGTCGACGGCCTGTTGAACCGCCGGTTTCCCACGCATTCAAGGATTTAAGACCATGGCTGCCAAGGACGTGAAGTTTTCGTCTGACGCCCGCGATCGCATGCTGCGCGGCGTCGACATCCTCGCCAACGCGGTGAAGGTGACGCTGGGCCCGAAGGGCCGCAATGTCGTGCTCGACAAGTCGTTCGGCGCGCCGCGGATCACCAAGGACGGCGTGTCCGTCGCCAAGGAGATCGAGCTCGAGGACAAGTTCGAGAACATGGGCGCCCAGCTTCTGCGTGAAGTGGCGTCCAAGACGAACGACCTCGCCGGCGACGGCACGACGACCGCCACGGTGCTCGCCCAGGCGATCGTCAAGGAAGGCGTGAAGGCGGTTGCCGCCGGCATGAACCCGATGGACCTGAAGCGCGGCGTTGATCTCGCCGTTGCCGCGGCCCTGAAGGACCTCACCGCCCGCTCCAAGAAGATCAAGACCTCGGAAGAAGTCGCCCAGGTCGGCACCATCTCGGCCAACGGCGAGCGCGAGATCGGCGAGATGATCGCCGCCGCCATGCAGAAGGTCGGCAACGAGGGTGTCATCACCGTCGAAGAGGCCAAGACTGCCGAGACCGAGCTGGATGTCGTCGAAGGCATGCAGTTCGACCGTGGCTATCTCTCGCCCTACTTCGTGACCAACGCCGACAAGATGGTCGCCGAGCTCGACGAGCCCTACATTCTCATCAACGAGAAGAAGCTCTCGAACCTCCAGGCGATCCTGCCGGTGCTCGAGGCCGTGGTGCAGTCGGGCCGTCCGCTCCTCATCATCGCCGAGGACGTGGAAGGCGAGGCTCTGGCCACCCTCGTGGTCAACAAGCTGCGCGGCGGCCTGAAGGTCGCGGCCGTGAAGGCTCCGGGCTTCGGTGATCGCCGCAAGGCGATGCTCGAGGACATCGCGATCCTCACCGGCGGCACCGTGATCTCCGAAGATCTGGGCATCAAGCTCGAGAACGTCACCCTTGACTATCTCGGCCGGGCCAAGAAGGTCGCGATCACCAAGGAAAACACCACGATCGTCGACGGCGTGGGCGAGAAGGAGGCCATCGAGGCCCGTGTCGCCCAGATCAAGGCGCAGATCGAGGAGACCACCTCGGACTACGACCGCGAGAAGCTGCAGGAGCGTCTGGCCAAGCTCGCCGGCGGTGTTGCGGTGATCCGCGTCGGCGGCGCCACCGAGACCGAGGTGAAGGAGAAGAAGGACCGCGTTGACGACGCGCTCAACGCGACCCGCGCGGCCGTGGAAGAGGGCATCGTCCCGGGCGGCGGCGTGGCCCTGCTGCGCGCCAAGACTGCCGTCGAGGCTCTCGACAGCGACAACGCCGACGTCCGCGCCGGCATCAAGATCGTGCTGCGCGCCCTTGAGGCCCCGATCCGCCAGATCGCCGAGAATGCCGGCGTGGAAGGCTCCATCGTGGTCGGCAAGGTCTCGGAGTCGCCGGAAGAGATCGGCTTCGATGCCCAGACCGAGACCTACACCGATCTGGTGAAGGCCGGCATCATCGACCCGACCAAGGTCGTGCGCACCGCCCTGATCGACGCCGCGTCGGTTGCCTCGCTGCTCATCACCACCGAGGCGATGGTTGCCGAGCTGCCGAAGCCGGCGGCTGCCCCGGCCATGCCGGGCGGCGGCATGGGCGGCATGGGCGGCATGGACTTCTGACCGGCCCCGCCGGACAGACGTCCATGAAGAGCCGCCCATCCTGTTAAAGGAATAGCCAGACCGGGCAGGCCCGGCCTGGCGGGCGGCATGGACTTCTGACCGGCCCCGCCGGGCAGACGTCCATGAAGAGCCGCTCCTCCTGTTAAGGGAACAGCCAGACCGGGCAGTCCGGTCTGGCTGGTGGTTCGGGCGTCTTGCCGGTCTGTCGGACAGGAGGGTACTGCCCCCTATCCCGTTCAGGACAGCTTTCTTCAGAACGGATACAAGTTGATCACCGCCGCGCCGGGCCTCCGGCGCGGCGGTGTCATTTTCTCTTCGCCGGTGTGGCTTGAGGATCCTTCCGCAGCGCAGCCTTTTCGTCTTAATGTCCGCCGCAGCAGGACCGCGGGGCTCGTCCGGGTATCGGATGGCCAACCGGGGGGCGGTCCACCTCTGCAGGGGAAAGACGACTGATGGATGCGATCAAGGAACTGCCAGAAGTCCCGATGGAGATGATCAACTCCGCCTGGATGATGGTGATGCAGTACGGGCTGAGCGTGGTTTACGCGATCGTCGTGCTGATCATCGGCTTCTGGATTGCCGGCATGTGCGAGCGCGGCATGCGCCGCGCGCTGACGGCGGCCAAGAAGATCGACCCGATGGTGGTTGGCTTCTTCGGGTCGCTGGTGCGCTATTTCGTTCTGGCGGTCGTGCTGATCGCCGTGCTGCAGCTCTTCGGCATCCAGACCACCAGCCTCATCGCCGTGTTGGGCGCTGCCTCTCTGGCCGTCGGTCTGGCCCTGCAGGGCACGCTCTCCAACCTTGCCGCCGGCGTGATGCTCCTGGTGTTCCGCCCGTTCAAGGTCGGCCAGACCATCGACGTGGCCGGCAAGTCGGGCGTGGTCAAGGACCTCACCCTGTTCCTCACCGAGGTGCAGACCGCCGACAATCTCCAGGTGCTGATCCCCAACGGTCAGGTCTGGGGCGCGGCCATCGTCAACCGTTCGGCCTATCCCTCGCCGAACAAGGCCATCGAGCTGTCGGTTGAAATCGCCCCGTCCCGGGATGTGGAAGGCTTCATCGCCGCGGTGCGCTCAGCGCTCGCCAATGACAGCCGCTTCCTGCCGGGCGCCTCGGTGCTGATCTCCTCCATCACCGAAGAAGCCATCGGTATCACCGTGTCGGCGCTGGCCCCCGCGGCCAATGCGGATGCCGCCAAGGCCGACCTGTTCGCCGCCATCCGCGGCCAGCTCGCCCGCATGGCAGTCTGATCCCGGGGGTCCGGAAGGATCCGCCGCGACTGCGAATCCGCGGACGGGGGCAGGGGCTCCCGTCCGCTTTTTTGTGCTCATACCAAAGATCCCTGAAAGGGACTCTTTGGTATTCCGATGCAGATTTCCCATGCCATTGGCGCATATGGGAAATCTGAAGTTCTTCAGACGCACGGTGCGGTCAGCACTTCGTGCGTCTGGTCTCAGAGCCGCGGCAGCGACGGATCCCCCCAATAGGGGAAGGGGCCCGGATGGGGTTCCACGAACACCGTGTGGGTGACGAAGCCCGTGGCTTCGCTCCAGAGATGGATGAGGAAGGCCGGCGGCTCCAGATGGAAGGTCGCCTGAGGTTCGGCCGAGAGGTCGAGGCTGGTGGCATGCACCGGCGTCGGCGCGACTGTCACGAGGGTGCCGGCAAAGGCTGCCGTGATCGCGCGGTGGACATGGCCGCAGACGATGCGCCCCACCTGGGGATGCCGCTTCACCACTTCCGCCAGCGCGTCGGCATCCTTCAGGCCCATGGTGTCCATGCCGGCCATGCCGACGGCAACGGGGGGATGATGCAGGGCGATCAGGGTCGGCCGGTCGGCATGGGCGGAGAGTTCCGCGTCCAGCCAGGCGAGCTGTTCCTTGCCGAGCGCGCCCCACGGCTCCTCGGGCACCGACGAATCGAGGGCGATGACCCTGACCGGGCCCACATCGACGCCATAGCAGAGCTTTTCGCCCTCCCTGGTCTGGCCGGCCGGGGTGTGGGCGAAGGTGGTGCGCACGAGGCCGGGGATGTCATGATTGCCCGGCATCGGCAGCAGCCGGTTGCCCAAGGGCGCCAGGATCTCGCCGGCGGCGGCATATTCCCGCTCGTCGCCCTGATCGGTGATGTCGCCGGTGAGGAGCACGGCATCCAGCACCGGCCGGAAGGCCAGCAGCCGCGCCACCACCCGCGCGGTGAGCATGTTGGTCTCCACCACCCGCAGCGCCGGCAGCCCGCGCGGACGCAGATGAAGGTCGGAGATCTGGGCAATCAGGATCATGGAACGTCACTTGGCTTGAGGGGGCCGGCGGCCGGACCCCGAGTGGACCCGTCTCCGCCGGCAGACGCAAGCGACGAATGGGTGATCCCCCGCCGGCCTTTCCCGCGGGCTTTGGGCGGGATAGGTTTCTGGCGGACGTTGACGCCGGGTCCGGCCCCCCTTAATCACCCGGGATGCGGGGGCTCTGGTCCTCTCTGCCGGACCCGAACGGGAAGGGAAGCCGACCGGTGACCGATTTCATCACCACCGATGCGCCGGAGGGCGCCCGCGCGGATCTGCCGCCGGCGCCGGAAGGTCGTGCGCCCGGCGACTGGGGGTTCCGCCACACCCTTGCCGCCCTGCTGGTCGCTGTCGTTGCCGTGCTGTTCTTCCTGCCGGGCATCGACCGCGTGCCGCCCCTCGATCGCGACGAGCCCCGCTTCGCCCAGGCGACGAAGCAGATGGTCGAGACCGGCAACTATTTCGATATCCGCTTTCAGGATCAGGCCCGCCACAAGAAGCCGATCGGCATCTACTGGATCCAGTCGGCCGCCGTTGCCCTGTCGGGGGAGGGGGCGGCCGCGCCGCTGTGGGTCTATCGCGTTCCGTCCTTGCTGGCCGCCGTCGGCAGCGTCATCGCCTCCATCTGGATCGCCCGGGCCTTCCTGTCGCCGGGGGCGTCGCTGCTGGTCGGCCTCCTGATGGCCTCCACCGTGCTCCTCGGCGTGGAAGCGCGACTGGCCAAGACCGACGCGGTGCTGCTCGTCACGGTTCTTGTCTCCATGGGCGCGCTTGCCCGGGTGTGGCGCTGGCGGCCGCGCATCGGCGTGCTGCCCCATGCGCCCGGCCGGGCCGACCGGGTGCTGCCGGTGGTGTTCTGGGCGGCGCTCGCCTTCGGCACGCTGGTGAAGGGCCCGGTGGCGCCGATGATCCTGGCTCTGACGGCGCTGGCCCTCGTCCTCGTCGGCCGAGAAGTCGCGTGGCTGAAGGCCCTGAAGCCGCTGAAGGGGCTGCTGCTGTTTGTCATTCTGGTGGCGCCGTGGTTTATCGCCATCGGCATCGCCACGAAGGGCGCCTTCTTCACCGAGGCCATCGGCAATGATCTTCTGGGCAAGGTCGCCGAGGGCAAGGAGAGCCACGGCGCGCCGCCCTTCACCCATCTGGCGCTGATGCTGGCGACGACGTGGCCGCTGGCGCCGTTCGCGGTGCTGGCCGTGCCGGCGGTGTGGGCGCTCAGGCGGGTGCCGGCAGTGGTGTTCGCGCTGTGCTGGGCGCTGCCGTCGTGGCTGGTGTTCGAGCTGGTGCCGACCAAGCTGCCGCATTATGTGCTGCCCATCGTGCCGGCGCTGGCGCTCGCCGTGGTTGCCGTGTTCGTCGACGAGCAGGAGACGCCGAAGCGGCTTCTGCGCAAGATTGCCGCCGTGCATCTGGGCATCCTGCCGGTGGCGCTGGCGGCTGCCGCCGTCATCCTGCCGTGGTCTCTGGGCGATATTCCTTCCTTCGTCGGTGTGCCCGTGGTGATCGTGGGTGCGCTCATCGGCGTCGGTGCGGCGGCGCTGCTGTGGCGCCGGGAGGGACCGGGCGTCGTGCGGCCGATGCTGGTCGGCGTCATGTCGGCGCTGGTCATTTCCATCGGCACGTGGGCCTATGTGATGCCGGGCCTGCGCATGATCTGGATGAGCCCGCGGCTGGCCGAGGCGGTGGCGGCGGTGCGGCATTGCCCGGGGCCCTTTGCCAGCGTCGGCTTCAACGAGCCGAGCCTCGTCTTCCTTTCCGGCACCGACACCCTGCTGATCTCTGCCGAGAAGGCGGCGGATCTGCTGGCCACCGATGCCTGCGCTGTCGTGGCGGTGGAGGCCCGGCACGCCGCGGCCTTCGCGGCGGCGATTGCCGCGTCTCCCGTGCCGATCGCCGAGGTCGGCCGCGAACAAGGTTTCAACATCAACGGCGGCCGCCGGCTTGACATCGGCCTCTACCGCCGGGCAACCCCATGACCTCCTTGACACACATGCACTCCCGGCCGGCCGCCAGCGTGGTCGTGCCGGCCAAGGACGAGGTCGGCAATCTGGCCGACCTGATCGCCGAGATTGACGCTGCCCTTGCCGGCCGCGCCTTCGAGGTGATCGTCGTCGACGACGGTTCCTCCGATGGCACCGACGGGCTTCTGGCCGATCTGGCCGTCACCCGGCCATGGCTGCGCATCGTCCGCCACGCCGCGGCGTGCGGCCAGTCGGCGGCGGTGCGCACCGGCATGCTCGCCGCCCGCGGCGACGTCGTGCTGACCATCGACGGCGACGGCCAGAATGATCCGGCCTTCTTCCCGGATATGCTCGACGTGCTGGCCGCCGGCGGGCCGGGAATGGGCCTCGTTGCCGGTCAGCGGGTCGGCCGCAAGGCGAGCCTTGGCAAGCGCTATGCCTCGCGCGGGGCCAACTGGCTGCGCCGGACCCTGCTGGATGACGGCATCCGCGATACCGGCTGCGGCCTGAAGGCGGTGCGGCGCGACATCTTCCGCCGGCTGCCCTTCTTTGATGGCTGGCATCGCTATCTGCCGGCCCTCGTCATCCGCGAGGGCTACACCATCGGCACCGTCGATGTGGTCGACCGGCCGCGCCGGCATGGCCAGTCCAAATATGGCATTCTCGACCGGGCGCTGGTCGGGATCCTTGATCTTTATGGCGTGTGGTGGCTGCGCCGCCGCTTCCGCCGCCGCCCGGTGGCAACCGAGGTGACGCCGGGAGTGGCCGCGTCCTCCGTGGAAGGTGACGCATGATCGCCTCATTTCTGGCGTGGCTGCACGATGTGTTCGTGGCGCGCTTCGATGCCTGGGCCGTGGTCGGCTATCTCGCCCAGATCCTGTTCACCATGCGCTTCGTGGTGCAGTGGATCGCCTCCGAGCGGGCCAAGCGGTCGGTGATCCCGATCGCGTTCTGGTTCTTCTCGCTGGCGGGCGGCACGATGCTGTTCGTCTATGCGATTTCCCAGCGCGATCCGGTGTTCATCGCCGGCCAGGGCGGCGGTCTGATCGTCTATGTCCGCAATCTCTGGCTCATCTTCAAGGAGCGTCAGGCCGGCCGCGAGGCGGCGGTCTGAATTCCTTCGGCAGGCCCCGGTATCCGGAGCAGCCATCTCCCCTTTTTACGCGACCAAGACCCTCGATTCCGGGCGCGAAAGGCTCTATTGCCCTTGATCGCCGGCGGACCGAACCCGCCGGTGCCACAAGGGCCGAGGCCCCCTGAAACGGGGCCCGGAGCCGCCCGGACGGCACGAGGCGACGGAGAAAGACGATGAAGTTCACCCTGTCCTGGCTGAAGGATCATCTGGAGACCGATGCCGGCCTCGACGAGATCGTCGAGACGCTGACCCGCATCGGCCTGGAGGTCGAGGGCGTGGAGACCCGGGGCGCTGCCGTCGTCGGCTTTCGTGTCGCCCGGGTACTGACCGCCGAGCAGCATCCCAATGCCGATCGCCTGCGGCTGCTGTCCGTCGATGCCGGCGGCCCCGAGCCGATCCAGGTGGTGTGCGGCGCCCCCAATGCGCGGGCCGGTCTCGTCGGCGTGTTCGCCAGTCCCGGCACGGTGATCCCGTCTTCGGGCACCAAGCTGGACATCGGCACTATCCGCGGCATCGAGAGCCGGGGCATGATGTGCTCCGAGCGCGAGCTGCTGCTGTCGGATGCCCATGAGGGCATCATCGAGCTGCCGGCCGATGCGCCTGTCGGCGTCGACTATGCCGCCTGGGCCGGTCTCGACGATCCGGTGATCGATGTTGCCATCACGCCCAACCGGCCGGACTGCCTCGGCGTCGTCGGCATCGCCCGGGATCTGGCGGCGGCCGGCCTCGGCACCCTGCGCTCGCTGGAAGTGGGGGCGGTGCATGGCGCCTTCCCGTGCCCGGTGGACGTGACGATTGATCTGGGCGAGGTGCCGGAGTGGTGCCCGGCCTTCGCGCTGCGTCTGGTGCGCGGCGTGCGCAACGGCCCGTCGCCGGAGTGGATGCAGCGCCGGCTGAAGTCCATCGGTCTCCGGCCGATCAACGCGCTGGTCGACATCACCAACTACATGACCTTCGACCGTGGCCGGCCGCTGCATGTGTTCGATGCGGCCAAGGTCTCGGGCAATCTGGTGGTGCGCCGCGGCCAGGAGGGCGAGAGCCTGCTGGCGCTGGATGGCCGCACCTACAAGCTCGACGCTTCCATCTGCGTCATTTCCGATGACAAGGCGGTGGAATCGCTGGCCGGCGTCATGGGCGGCGAGGAGAGCGGCGTGTCCGCCGAGACGACCGATGTGCTCATCGAGTCGGCCCTGTGGGATCCCCTCAACATCGCCCGCACCGGCCGCGCCCTCGGCCTCAATTCCGATGCGCGCTACCGCTTCGAGCGCGGCATCGACCCGGCCCTCACCCTGCCGGGTCTCGACATGGCCACCCAGCTGGTCATCGACTTCTGCGGCGGCGAGGCCAGCACGGTGACGCTGGCCGGCAGCGTGCCCGAGCCGCGCAAGGTGATCGAGTTCCCGCTCGCCGAGGTCGAGCGCCTCTGCGGCATCACCGTCTCGCCGGACGAGATCGCCGCCATCCTCACCCGCCTCGGTTTCGCGGTGGCGGGGGAGGGCGCCGTGCGCT
The DNA here is from genome assembly GCA_050689115.1 of Segnochrobactraceae bacterium EtOH-i3. Taxonomy (GTDB): domain Bacteria; phylum Pseudomonadota; class Alphaproteobacteria; order Rhizobiales; family Segnochrobactraceae; genus JBBSSF01. The sequence goes on from JBOGCN010000012.1 coordinate 40,095, forward strand.
CGGTCACCGTGCCGAGCTGGCGGCCGGATGTGGGCGGCAAGGCCGATCTGGTGGAAGAGGTGATGCGCATCGTCGGTGTCGATGCCATCCCGCACACCCCGCTGCCGCGCCTGACGCCGGTGTCGGAACGCATCCTGACGCCGTTCCAGACCCGGGTGCGCCGCACCCGCCGCACCCTTGCGGCCCGCGGTCTGACCGAGGCGGTGACGTGGTCCTTCGTTTCGAAGGCGGCGGCGACGGCCTTCGGTGGCGGCCAGCCCGAGCTGACGCTGGCCAACCCCATTGCCGCCGATCTCTCGGACATGCGCCCGAGCCTGCTGCCGGGCCTTGCCATGGCGGCGCGCCGCAATGGCGATCGCGGCATCGGCGATGTCGCGCTGTTTGAAGTCGGCCAGATCTTCAAGGGGGCCCATCCGGCCGACCAGAAGACGGCGGCCGCCGGTCTGCGCCGCGGCACCGCCGGGCTGATGGGCGCCGGCCGCGCCTGGACCGGGGCGGCCAAGCCCGTCGACGTGTTCGATGCCAAGGGCGACGCGCTGGCGGCGCTGGATGCCATGGGCGGCCCGGCCGACCGGGTGCAGCTCACCGCCGATGCGCCCTTCTGGTATCATCCCGGTCGCTCCGGCACCCTGCGCCTCGGCCCGGTGGTGCTCGGCCACTTTGGCGAGCTGCATCCGGAAATTCTGGAGCTGCTCGACATGGACGGCCCCGTCGCCGTGTTCGAGCTGATTCTAGATGCCGTGCCGGCGCCGAAGGCCAAGGCGACGAAGGCGAAGCCGCCGCTGGAGCTCTCCGGCCTGATGGCGCTGACCCGCGATTTCGCCTTCCTCGTCGATGACGCGGTGAAGGCCGCCGATATCGTCAAGGCGGCGACCGGTGCCGACAAGAAGCTCATCACCGGCGTGCAGGTGTTCGACGTCTACGCCGGCAAGGGCATCGACCCGGGCAAGAAGTCGGTGGCTCTCGAAGTCACCCTCCAGCCCGGCGACAAGACCCTGACCGACAAGGATCTGGAGGCCATCGCCGGCCGCATCGTCGCCGCTGTCACCAAGGCGACCGGCGCCGTGCTGCGGGCCTGAGAAACCACCCGCCGCTTGGGCGGTGAAGCTGATATGAAAGAAGGGCGTCCGCTTCCGGCGGGCGCCCTTTTCCGTTTCGGGTCGGGGAGAGTTGCAGATGCGCGTGCTGCTCCAGTCCTGGCAGCTCTGGGCGCTGCTGTCGGCGGTGTTTGCGGCGCTGACGGCCATTCTGGCCAAGGTGGGCGTTGCCGGGATCGGGTCCGATCTCGCCACCTTCATCCGCACCGCCGTGGTACTGGTGGCGCTGGCCGGGATCCTGACGCTGACGGGGGAATGGCAGCAGCCGGAAGCGGTGCCCGGGCGGAGCTGGCTGTTCCTGGGGCTGTCGGGGCTCGCCACGGGCGCGTCGTGGTTGTGCTATTTCCGCGCCCTGAAGATCGGCGATGCCGCCCGCGTCGCCCCGGTCGACAAGCTCAGCGTGGTGTTCGTTGCCGTGTTCGCCGTGCTCTTTCTCGGCGAAAGCCTGACAGCGCGCGGCTGGGCCGGCGTCGGGCTGATTACCGCAGGCGCCATCCTGATGGCGCTGGGGTGAGGGCGGGCTGCCGGCCTTTCGGGCACGCGGGGGCAGGGGGCTGCCCCCGCGCGGCCGGGATCACAGGAAGATGAAGTCGGCTGCGGTGAGCTTGGATACCGTGATGTTCTCGACGATGATCTTGTCGGTGTCATAGGTGATGATGACATTGGCACCCGACTGCACCAGCTTCAGGTTGGCCCGGCTGTCGATCCCGTCGATGTCCTGAAACATGATCCGGTCCTCGCCATCGCGGAACGACGTGATGCGGTCCGTGCCGAGGGCGCTTGCGCCGGAGAAGAAGCCGCGGTCGATGAAAGAGAAATAATCCTGGGATCCCTTGGTGCCGATGAGGGTGTCGTTGCCGTCGCCGCCCTCAAGGATGTCGCCGCCGCCATTGCCCCGGATGACGTCATTGCCGCCATCGCCCCGCAGGTGGTTGAACCTGGAATTGCCGGTCAGGCTGTCGGCCGAGGAGGTGCCAATGACATTTTCGATGTTGAGAAGCTTGTCGGTGTCGCCGAAGCTGTCGGTGGCCTTGCCCTTGGCGAGGTCGACCTTGACGCCGGAACGCCCGCCAAGCCAGCTTTCCGCCGAATAGTCCACCCAGTCCTGGGTGCCGCCGCCGCCATTGATGGTGTCGTTGCCGGCAAGACCGCGGAAATATTCGGCATCGCTCTTGTTCGAGCCGATCAGCGTGTCCGCCTTGTGGGTGCCGGCGATCTTCTCGATGCTGATGAGCGTGTCGGTATAGCCCCAGGGGTCGACGACCTTTCCGGTCAGGAGATTGGCCGTGATGCCCTTGGTATCGTGCCAGCTATCGAACTGGACCATGCTGTAATCAGCGGTATCGATGCCCGACCCGCCATCATAGGTGTCCCGGCCGCTGCTATCCCGGAAGATGTCGTCGCCGCCGCCGCCCCGCACCGTGTCGTTGCCGGCGCCGCTGCGGAAACTGTCGGCGCCGGACGTTCCGGTGATCACGTCGTTCCCGGACAGCAGCGCGCCCTCGACCACGTCGCCGCCCATGTAGAGGTTGACGTTGAAGGCCCGCAGATTGAGGTCGGTGATCGAAAGTGCGACCCTTTCGGAGGGCAGGTAGGCCTGAAAATAGGTAATGGTACCGCTGATGAAGCCGTACTGGTCGGCCTTCAGATTTGTTCCCATGAAGGCGATTTTGGAGATGCCGTAGCTGTCGGCCGTCTCATAATTGACGATGATAAGCGGCGCGCCCCAGATATATTCTGTCGTCAGAGAATAGGATCCGCTCGGCATGAAGCTGTCGGTGCCGGTGGTATCGGACGTATAGGCGATCTTGGCCATGGAGGCGGGCTTTCTCAAGTCTGGCCTGGCTGTCCGGAACGGCAGGCTGGCTCGTTGCAGATGAGGGGCGGTCGCGGAGGCTCGGCCGCGAGCACGGGCAGAAGGAACGGGTGGGCCAGAAGTCCGGGGCGCGGCTGCTGGCCGGTCGGCTCAGGCGAGGACGGACGCAACTCTCGATCCCGGGGGACGGCTGTCCCTCCGCCGGTTCTGTCGGGATGGGAATGTCGCGGTGCTGACGCGACCTGCCGGAGCGCCGGGCGCTCAGAGGAAATCGAAATCCGCTGCGGTGAGCTTGGAGACGGTGATGTTTTCCACGACGATCTTGCCGAGATCATAGGTGATCGTCACATGCTTGCCGGTCTGGGAGAGGGCGAGATCCCGGATGTTGTCGAGGCCGTCGATGTCGCGGAAGTTGATGACGTCCTCGCCATCCCGGAACGACTTGACCCGGTCGGTGCCGAGATCGGTCACGCCGTCGTCGCGATCGCGGAAACGGAAAGTATCCCGGGATCCGGTCGTCCCGTAGAGCACATCGTTGCCCGCCTCCCCTTCGAGGGTGTCGCCGCCGCCCTTGCCGTTGAGGATGTCGTTGCCGCCGCGGCCGCGCAGCAGATTGGCGCCGCTGCTGCCCGTCAGGGTGTCGGCATAGTTGCTGCCGCCGGCCTGCTCGATGTTGCGCAGCGTGTCGATGTCGCCGAAGCCGTCGATGGCCTTGCCCTTGCCAAGATCGACGGTCACGCCCGAACGGCCGCCAAAGCGGGCATCGCGATGATAGTCGACCCGGTCCTCGTTGCCGCCTCCACCGTCGATGGTGTCATTGCCGGCGATGCCTTGGAAGGACTCAAAGACATTCTTGTTCGATCCGGTGATTTTGTCCCCGTACTGGGTGCCGCGAATATCCTCGATGCTGATGAGAGTGTCCGTATAGCCCCAAGGGTCCGTGGCCTTTCCGGTCTGCAGATTAACCGTCACGCCCTTGGACGGATACCAGCTATCATAATAGGACTGGCTATAGTAGACGAAATCTTCGCCACTACCGCCATCATAGGTGTCGTTGCCGACATGATCCTGGAAGGAGTCGTCCCCGAGGCCGCCCTTCACCGTGTCATTGCCGGCGCCGCTCTGGATGTCGTCATCCCGTGTCGAGCCGGTGATGCGATCATTGCCGGAGAGCAGCAGGCCTTTGCTCAACCAGCTATCGAATAAGTCGAGCCCGCTGGCGCGCAGGTTGAGGCCCTTGGCCTGATAGATCACCTGGCCGGCGCTATTCAGGGATGACAGGCCGGTGATCGTGCCGGCAAGGAACCCGTCGGCATCCGCCTTCAGGCCGGTGCCGGTGATCGAGAGGCTGGTGACCGCTGCACCGTCGTTGCCGCCGAAGACGACCGTCGCGACAGTCTTGGTCGCGTTAACCTTGATCGTCATCGTCTCGAAATCGTAGGGCAGTGTGTCCCAAAGGGACGGCGGAGCAGTATTCTTGTAGGTGATCGTCGCCATCTCACGCACCATCTGCGATGGAGGTCCCGCTCCGGGGCGCCCGTTTCCGGATAGAAGATCGCATGTCCGGAAATGACGGTCACATGCCGGTGCTCCGACCATGTCTCATGCAAAAGCCACCGTCTTCCCCAAGGGGAAGGGAGGCACTTAATCGGAGACTGTCATGCCAAAGATTCTTTGAGAGAATACTTTGGAATTCTTTGGCAGCTTTCCCATGCTGTTAGCATGTATGGAAAGTCTGTTGATCTTCAGAGATACCGCGCGGTCAGCACGTCGTGCGTCTCATATCAGGTCTTGCCATGCATCCAGCCCCCCGGGGGGGAAACGTCATGTGCGCGCCTGACCGACGGAAGAGTGTTCATGGTGCGGGGATCTGTCAAGATGGGGCATGGGATCGACAGGCATATGCATGTGATACCGAAGATCCTTGAGAAGGATCCTTTGGCATGCCGATGCAGATTTCTCATGCCATTGGGGCATATGAACAATCTGCTGCCCTTCAAGCACACGGTGCAGTCAGCACCTCGTGCGCTTGGCATGATATCGGGTCGAAGGTCTCTCCGGCGAAGAATTTCCGGCAGTCCGTGCGACATCCTGTGGCTCTGGAGCCATGCGAAATGTGCCGCGCCTCGGGGTGCGGCGTGCCCTGCATCCGGCCGCTCCGCTATCGGGGCCCGGCCGTCCGGCCGGATCCCGATAGCGGACCCTGCATCCGCCGACGCACCGATCTGACGGCGTCCGGCGGCGGTCGTCGTCAGATGTCCAGCCCTTCGGCGAAGGCGGCGCGTTCGTGGATGAAGGCGAAGCGGGCCTCGGGCTTGTTGCCCATGAGACGGTCGACCACATCCCGGGTTTCGGCGATCGCCTCTTCCACGATCTCGACGCGCAGCAGCGTGCGCCGCTTCGGGTCCATCGTGGTTTCCTTGAGCTGGTTCGGCATCATCTCGCCCAGACCCTTGAACCGGCCGATTTCCACCTTGCGGTTCTTGAACTCGGTGCCGAGGAGTTCCTCGCGGTGGGCATCGTCCCGGGCGTAGAGGGTCTTGGGGCCGGCGGTGATGCGGTAAAGCGGCGGCACGGCGAGGAACAGGTGGCCCTGCCGGACAAGATCCGCCATCTCGCGATAGAAGAAGGTGATGAGCAGGGAGGCGATGTGGGCGCCGTCCACGTCGGCGTCGGTCATGATGATGACCCGCTCATAGCGCAGGTCCGCCTCGCGATAATGCGAGCGGGTGCCGCAGCCGAGCGCCGTCACCAGATCGGTGATCTGCTGGTTCTGGGCCAGCTTGTCCCGGCCGGCATTGGCGACGTTCAGGATCTTGCCGCGCAGCGGCAGCACCGCCTGGGTGGCGCGCTCGCGGGCCTGCTTGGCGGAGCCGCCGGCCGAATCGCCCTCGACCAGAAAGATTTCCGTGCCGCGCGCCTCGGAGATGGTGCAGTCCGTCAGCTTGCCCGGCAGGCGCAGCTTGCGGGTGGCCGAGCGGCGGGCGACTTCCTTTTCCTGCCGGCGCTTCAGCCGCTCCTCGGCCCGGTCGACCACGGCGTCGATCAGGGTCTGGGCGCGCTGGGGATCGGCCACCAGCCAGTGATCGAACGCATCGCGCATCGCCGTCTCGACGATGCGGCCGCCTTCCGCCGAGGAGAGCTTCTCCTTGGTCTGGCCGACAAATTCCGGCTCGCGCACGAACACCGACAGGAGCGCTCCGATGGAGGTAGCGACATCCTCCGGCATGATGGAGGCGGTGCGCTTGGCCGCGCCGATGCGCTCGCCATGGGCCTTCAGGCCGCGGGTGAGGGTGCCGCGCAGCGCCGTCTCATGGGTGCCGCCCTCGGGCGTCGGGATGGTGTTGCAATAGGAGACGCTGAAGCCTTCGCCGAGCAGGAAGGCGACGGCCCATTCCACGCCGCCATGCTTGCCGCTCTCGCCGGTACGCCCGGTGAACAGGGCATCGACGATGCGGTCCTCGCCCTGGATGCGCTCGGCCAGCGCATCGGCCAGACCGCCGGGAAAGCGGAACACGGCTTCCTCGGGGATGGCCGAGCCCGGCGGAATGCGGGAGGGATCGCACCACCAGCGGATTTCCACGCCGGCAAACAGATAGGCCTTGGCCCGGGCCATGCGCATGATGCGCTCGGGGGCAAAATGCGCGTCGGCGCCGAAGATCTCGGGATCGGGATGGAAGCGCACGGTGGTGCCGCGCCGGTTCATCACCGTGCCGAGGGGCTCCAGCGGGCCCTGGGGCAGGCCGCGGGAATAGAGCTGGCGATAGAGCTGCTGGCCGCGGGCAACTTCGACTTCCAGCCGGTCCGACAGCGCGTTGACGACGGAGACGCCGACGCCGTGCAGACCGCCGGAGGCCTCATAGGCCTTGGAGTTGAACTTGCCGCCGGCATGCAGGGTGGTGAGGATCACCTCCAGCGCCGAGCGGTCGGGAAAGCGCGGGTGGGGATCCACCGGGATGCCGCGGCCATTGTCGGTGACGGCCAGGCTGCCATCGGCCTCCAGACGCACCTCGATGCGGCTGGCGTGGCCGGCGACGGCCTCGTCCATGGAGTTGTCGAGCACCTCGGCGAAGAGATGATGCAGCGCCTTGGCGTCGGTGCCGCCGATATACATGCCCGGCCGGCGCCGCACCGGCTCCAGCCCTTCGAGAACCTCGATGTCGGCAGCCGTATAGGCCTCCTCGGCGCCGCGGGATTTCGCGGCCGGGGCAGCCTTCGGGGCAGGGGCAGGGGCAGGGGCGGGCGTCGCAGGCGCGCCGCCAAAGAGATCGTCGCCATCGGACGGGGATGCTGTCATCGCGTCGGATCCGAACTCCGTTGGAAACCGGGGAGGTCCGGGCTTATAGCCCGAATCGTCCCGGCGTCACCACGCCTGAATGGCGGCGGGCAGGCCAGAGCTTAAGCGGCAAACGTTTCGCTTTCGTTCGTCATCTGGTCCACATCATGGCCGAAAATCGACGTCCTGAGGGGAGAGAATGGGCGCGGTACGTCCAAAACGTGTCCTTTCCCTTCCGGACTCGTCAACCATGTGACTGACTCGACACACACGCCCCCCGAAGCATCCGCTATAGCTCGAGTGTGGCCGCATCCGCCGTGGTTCGGCCATAAACCGGGACGACCTATTGAGCCCAACAGGTCTGCCCGTGGGCAGTTGAACAGTGGCGTGGCCGGGACTGTCCGGTTCTGCTTGGCGAAGAGTCACTCGGAAGGGCGAATTCTTCCCATGGCAAGACATGAAGATTTCGGTCGGGTTGTATCAGGCATGCGTAAGTTCGGTCGGTTCAAGTCGGTGCTGTGCGCGGCCATGATGCTGGCAGCGGTTCCCGCTGCGCATGCTCTGGACGGCAAGGCACCGCCGGCGGAAAGCGCCGCCAACAGTGTGGATGCCTTCCGCGAGGGTGTGCGGGCCTATTTCGCCGGCGACAAGGCAACGGCGCTGTCCTCCCTGGAGATGGCGGCCGCCGGTGAACATGCCATGGCGCAGTGGAAGCTCGCCCGCATGTATGCCGAAGGCGATGGCGTCGCCGAGAATGATCTGAAGGCGTTCCAGTATTTCTCGCGCATCGCCAATGCCCACGCGGATGAAGCGCCGGGCTCGCCCCAGGCGCCCTTCGTCGCCAGCGCCTTCGTTGCCCTCGGTGGCTACTATCTGACCGGCATCAAGGATTCCGAGGTCAAGCCGAACCGCTCGCGCGCCCGGGATCTTTACACCTACGCCGCATCCTATTTCGGCGATGCCGATGCCCAGTACCGGCTCGGCTGTCTCTATCTCGAAGGGGATGGGGGCGAGCGCAATCCGCGTCTGGCCGGCCGCTGGCTGAAGCTGGCAGCAGAAAAGGGCCATGCCCTTGCCCAGGCCAAGCTCGGCGAGATGCTGTTTTCCGGCGATGATCTGCCCCGCCGGCCGGTCGATGGCCTGATGTGGCTGACGATCGCCGTGCACCAGATCGACGGCTCTACCTCCGACGACTGGGTGCGTCTGTCCCAGGAGCAGGCCTTTTCGCTCGCCAGCGAGAAGGAGCGCCGCACCGCGACGGACCGCGCCGATCGCTGGCTTGCCGCCAATCTGGCAGAATAAGGTTACCAAAGGGTGAAGATGGCGCGCGGCTGCAACCCTGCCGCCGTCTGTGCTGCCCGGCCTGTTCTTTCTGGATGCCCAGTACCGGTGCTTTCCCGGAGGTGACGGATACCGGGGACGGATGCTCGTGGGAAGACGACAGGTCTTTCCGGGCCCCGGACATGGCCGTCGGCCCCCCCGCACACCGGATTTCTGCCCCCGAATCTTTGAGCTCTGCCGATTCCTTCTGAGGCGGCATTGTGTTTTCTGGACGGTTCCGCTTTCCTGAGCGGGAGATGTCCTGCTGCCGGCGCGGCGTCCCTTTCTGCGGCCTCAAGACATCCGACATTGTTCGTGCGGGCACCGGACAGGAGGGCGCAATGCTGGGTGGCACGCTGAAGCTCGAGATCTTTTTTCCGACCCTTGAGAATCCGATCACCCGGCCCTCGGTCGCCCGGATCAGCCAGACCCAGACCGAATTTGCCAATGCGGCCTTCTTCGATCTCGCCGGTGACCCGTACCGGGTGGTGCCGGTCGATCTGGATGTGCGCGGGTCAATCCTCAGCTACAGCATTGTCGACAGGGGCGGCGGGTCGTTCTCCAACGTGAATGACGACACCGGCTTCAACGGCTATGCGCTGACTTTCTCGGCGCTGTCTTCCCGCACCGGCATGATCCTGCGCGCCGTTGATGTGCAGCGGAATGATATTGATGTGCCCGCCGACAACATCGACTTCGATGCGAATACGGTCTTCATCAATGTGGATGGCTTGCGCTATTCTTCCGGCGACAGCCTTGTGCTCAACATGGGCTTCACCATTGCCGGCACCAGCCGGGCCGATGCACTGGCCGGGCTTTCCGGGCGCGACTGGCTGAAGGGCGGGGCGGGCCGGGACACGCTTTCCGGCGGTGCGGGCGCCGATATCCTGACGGGCGGCGCCGGGGCGGATGTGCTGACCGGCGGCGCGGGGGCCGACCGGTTCGACTACAACGCCCTCTCCGAGAGCACGGTCGGCAGTTCGGGCCGGGACCGGATCACCGATTTCAGCCTCGCCCAGCGCGACCGGATCGACCTTTCCGGCATCGACGCCGACATCTCCACCCGCGGCAACCAGCGCTTCGATTTCATCGACACCGACGCCTTTTCCCGCACCGAGGGCGAGCTGCGGGTGGTGCGCAGCAGGACCGCCACGGTGGTGCAGGGCGATGTGGATGGAGATGGCCGCACGGATTTCGCCATCACGCTTGCCGGGTCGATCCATCTGAAGGCGACCGACTTCCTGCTATGATACCAAAGATCCTAGAAAAGGACTCTTTTGGTATTCCGATGTAGATTTCTCATATACTTAAGGCGTATGAGAAATCCGCAGTCCTTCCGGGGCCGAGGGGCGGTCAGCACTTGCGTGCCCGGGATGAAACCGAAGCTCCCTGCTCAGTGCGGGGCGGGCGTCGGCGGGCGGGGGCCGGGCTTGGCCATCAGGGCGCGCACCCGGGCTTCGAAATCCGGGGCGGCCGCGGCCGACGGGTCGGATTCTCGGATGCGGCGCAGGGTGGCCTGAATCTCGGCCTCCCGCGCGCTGGCCTCGGCGGCTGCGGCCGCTGCTGCGGCGGCCTCCGCCTCGCGGCGCTTGCGGGCTTCCTCTTCCAGCTTCGCCCGGCGGGCGGCGTCCTCCTCCGCGGCCTTGCGGCGTGCCGCCTCCAGCTCCTCCACCCGCTTGCGCTCGCGCTCATAGGCACCAAGCGTCAGGAAGGCCGTCAGCCCCGAGGCATCGACGCTGACGGCCGGCGCATCAAGGGGGCCGGACAGGGTGAGAAGCGCCTCGGGCGTCGCCCCGGTGACGGCAAAGCCGGCGGGGGCATCGACGCCGAGGGTCGCCCGCCCGGTGAGGGACCAGGCCGAGAGATCGGCCATGGCCTCGCCGGAGAAGTGGACGCCGGCAGGCGCCTCGGCAGTCACGCCAGAAATCCGCAGGGTGCCGGCGGCCAGCGCCAGCGTCGCATCCAGCCGGGAGAGGGGCAGGGGGCCCGCGGCCAGCTCCCGCCGGAGATCCCGGGTGATGGTGGCTTCGGCGAATTCGGTTCCGGCGGCGGTGCGCTCGATCAGGCGCGGGAAAGCCTGCGGATCGAGATCGGCAAGCCCGGCATCGTGCAGGGTCAGGCTGCCCGAGCCGGCAGCGCCCGCCAGCAGGGCGGCGATGGTGCGGCCTTCGCTGCTGCCCTCGAAGCCCAGTTCCGTGCGGCCGGTCAGGGCCGGGGTGCCGGCGGGGGTGTGCCAGAACAGGGCGGCGGCATCGGCATCGGTCAGTCGGGCGCGCGCCGTCACCCGGGTGGTGCCGGCCGCGCCCTTGCCGATGGTGAGCGCCCCGCTGACGCTGCCGCCGGCCAGCCGCGCGGCGAGATCGTCGATGGCGAGATCGCCATTGCTCAGCCGCAGCCGGAAGCGGGCTTCGCCGAGGGTCAGTGATCCGGCGGTGAGGGCCGGCGTTGCCAGCGTCACATCGGCCGAGACCGGCAGCGCCACCGGCGAGAAGGCCGTGGTCGGCCAGCCGCCGCCGCGGCCGGGGGTGAAGGCGTCGGCCCCCAGCGCTAGGGTGGCAAGCCCCGCCAGATCCGCCCGATCAAGCTGCAGCCGGCCCGTCACCTGCGCGCGGGGATCGGCGGGGGCCAGCACGAGGTCGCCGGTCAGGCGGGTCTCCTGCACCTGCCCGGCAAGGCCGGAAAGGGCCAGCCGCTCGCTGGTGCCGCTGGCGGTGGCGGCGAGATCCAGGGCGAGGCCATCCGGCAAGGTGGAGATGCCGGCGCCGAGCGCCAGCGGGGTGAGATCGGGGCTCGCCAGCGTGAGGGCAAGGCCGGACACGCTGGCCGGGCCGGTGGCAGGCAGGGTCAGCCCGCCCTTCGCCGTCAGCCGGGTGCCGAGGGCATCCGCCGCCAGATCGACGGCAAGCCCCTTGTCCGGCTCGCCTTTTGCGCTGAGGCGCAGGCTGCCCGGAGCGGTGGCGCCGACGGGCACGACGGGAATGCCGAGCTGGCCGAGCAGCCGCCCGCCATCGGGTCCGGTCAGGCTGGCGCGCACATCGAGACTGCCCGCGCGCCACAGGTCCAGCCGGCCGGCGAAGGAGGAGACGAGGTCCACCTCCGATCCGCCCGCCGTGCCGGCAAGCGTCAGATTGGCGACGGGGAAGCGTCCGGCGGTGCCCGACAGCCGCGCCTCCAGCCTGGCCGGCGACAGCGGCCCGGCGGCAGCGGCCACCCGCCGGGCGACCGGATCCGTTGGGGCGAGGGTGCGGAGCAGGGCGGCGACGCCCTCCAGGCTGCTGGCGTCAAGGGTCGCGCGCAGCGAGCCCTGGGGTTCGCCGGGCAGGCCGGAGAGGGAGCCTTCGGCGGAGAGCTTTGCGCCGGCGAGATCGGCCACCGTCAGCCGGTCGATGTCGAGCCGGCCATTGCTGGCGGCCATGGCAAGGTCGATGCCGTGGCCGGCAAGGCCCGCCACCGAGAAGCGGTCGAGACCGAGGGTCAGCCGCAGGGCGGCCGGGCCACCGGCGCTGCTGCCGGCCATGCGGACGAGGGCGGCGGCGGCATCGAGATCGAGATCCCGGCCGGCAAGCGTCAGGTCCAGACTGCGCGCGGCGCCGAACTGCCACAGGCCCTTGCCGGAGAGTTCCGCCGTGCCGACGCCGATGCGCAGCCGGTCGGCGCGGATGGCGTCGGTGGAAATGCGGCCGTCGAGACCGAGGCTGGCCGGCGGCAGGGCCGGGGAAACGCCGGAGGGATCCGGTCCGGTCAGCCAGCTGGCCAGCAGCGCCGGCTGCTCGGACGAGAGGGTAAGTGCGCCGGTGAAGCCGGTTCCGGGTACCAGCGCGCCATTGCCGCTCAGCCGGCTGCGGCCGGGCAGCGTCGTCGTGGCGTCGATCAGCCGCCAGCCGGTGGCGGTCGGGGCGGCTTCGATGCGGGTGGCGCTGATGACGGCGCCGCCGAGGATGAGAGCGGGACTGTCGAGATGCACCCGGCCGGTGAGGCGGGCGGGCGGCGGCAGGGCGAGGCCGGCCAGCCGGCTTTCCAGCCACGGGGCGACACCGCGGGAAAGATCCGCCTCGCGCCGGCCGAGGAAGCGGTCGAGATCGAGCTGACGGGCGCCAAGCGACAGGTCGAAGCGGGCCGGCGTGGCAAAGGTCAGGCTGGCGCCGCCGGTCAGCGTCAGGGCGCGTTCTGCCGGGCCGGCGATCAGCTCCAGCCCGTCGAAGCGCGCCAGCCGCGGCGTCGCCTCCACGCTGGCCGTCATGTGCCAGGGCGTCGGCGGATTCTCGGCGTTGCGGGCCGGCGGCGCCGTGCCCAGGCTGACGGCGCCCTTGGCCACCGGGGCCCCGTCGGCGGTCGTCAGGGTGCCGTCAAAGTCGACGACGAGAGGCGTTTCGTCCGGGGTGATGGTGGCCTTGAGGCGCACGGACCCGTCGGGCTGAAGTGCGCCGGCACCGAGCTTCACGCCAAATTCGGCATCATCAGCGGTCACCGTGCCATCGAAGCGGGCCGGACCCTTGAGGCTCTGGGCTTCCAGCCGGCCGGAGATGGCATCCAGACGCACGGCCTCGCGCCCGGGCCGGAGGATTTCCACGGAGCCATCGGTGATGGCGAGGCGCTCGATGCGCACGGCCTCCGGATCCGGCCACGGCCGGGCGGGCCCCGCGGGGGCGGCCGAGGCGGCGGCGGAGGTCAGCCGGCCCTCGGCATCCAGCGCCAGCCGCAGGGTCGGCCGGGTGAGGGTGAGATCGAGCACGCGCACCTCGCCGCGCAGCAGCGGCGTCAGGTCGATGTCGACGGTGATTTCCTCGACCGAGGCCAGCGCCTGATCGGCCGGGCCGATGCGCACCTCCCGGGCCGTCAGCCACGGGCTCGGCAGCAGGCGGAGCTCCATGCCGCCCAGCACCCGCACCCGGGTGCCCAGCGCCCGGCTGGCTTCCGCCTCGAAGGCGGCGCGATAGGCGGTCCAGTCGACGAACATCGGGCCGAGCAGGGCGACCAGAAGGGCGAGGATGATGCCGACGCCGATGGTGATGAAGGTGCCGTTCAGGGGTCCGCTCCCTCAGGAGATCGCCGGGATGGAGGGCGGGACCCGTCGGCCGCCGCCACGCCGGAAGACCCCGGCGCCGGAGTCATTTGTACCCGTCCGCCCCGTGCCGCAAAGCGGAAATGACGTCGCTGCGGCACCTTCGGGGGGCGCTGTTGCGTCGCTGCCGGTGCCGATTGGCCGCGACAGGGCGGCGGGTCTCGGGCAGGATGGCGGCATGAGCGATGTCGCATCGGCCGATCCCGTCAGCCAGAGCGCCGCGCTGACCGCCCGTTCGGTCGGCGTGCGGGAACAGGCGCGCTTCTTCCGGGTGCCCCGGGCCGGTGGTCTGGAGTGCCTGTCGGCCACCTTCCGCACCCACGCCTATGCCCCGCACACCCATGACAGCTTCGTGATCGGGGTGATCGAGGCCGGCTGCGAATCCTACCGGCTTGGCGGTGTGCGCCAGAGGGCGGCGGCTGGCCAGCTCTGCTTCGTCAATCCCGGCGTTGTCCACGATGGCGAGCCCGAAGGCGGCTTCTACAGCTACCGCATGAGCTATCCGGCCGTGGAGCTGATGCGGGCGGTGGCCGAGGATCTGACGGAGGGCAGCCGGCCGGCCGGGCTGTTCTTCCCCGACGCCGTGGTGGACGATGCCGAGACGGCGGCGGTATTTCTGGCCGCCCATCGCGGGCTGGAGCGCGGCGCCGGCGCGCTTGCCACCGACACCGCGCTCTGGTCGGCCTATGGGCTGGCGCTTGCCCGCCATGGCGGCGTATCGGTGCACGGCATCGGGCGGTCGCTTGCGGAGACCGGGCCGGTTGCCCGGGCGCGGGACTTTCTGGAGGCGCATTTTGCCGAGGATGTGGATCTCGCCCGGCTGGCCGCGGTGGCGGATCTGCCGCGCACCCGGCTGATCCGGGCCTTCCGGCAGGAAACCGGGCTGACGCCCCATGCCTTCCTGACCGACCGGCGGGTGCGGGCCGCCGTGCGGCAGCTTTCGGCTGGCGACGCCCCTGTCGATGTGGCGATGGCGTGCGGCTTCTGTGACCAGAGCCACCTCAACCGCGCCTTCAAGGCCCGCATCGGCGTGCCGCCGGGAGCGTTCCGGCGCAGTCCGGGGACGGGACGGGAGACAGACGCACGCCGGTCCTGAGCTTCGGCGGACGGCTCAGTCTTCCAGCACCGGCGGGCTGTGATCGAGATTGAGCAGCGCGAACACCCGGGCGGCGGACGCGAGGCCGCGGGCGCGCGGCCGGGTGGTGTCGATCTCGCCGATGAGGGCGGGCAGGCTGACACCGCGCCGGACAGCGACGGCTTCCAGAGCGGCCCAGAACTCCGGCTCGAGCGCGAGGCTCGTGCGATGTCCGGAGAGAGTCAGGGAACGTTTCTGCACGGGCACGGCGCCTTCGGACCAGATGGGCGGCGGGATGCCGCATCGGGGATCGCGCCCGGAATGCGCCCGGATCACCGCCCCGTCAAGACCCGGGGCCGGGCTTGCGCACATGGAAGCGGCGGAGAAGGGAGAGAGGTCGGCGCCCCGTTCTGGAAACGGGACGCCGGAAAGGGGGGCGGCCAGAGAGCCCTGAAACGGCCCCTCCGGCATTCTGTGGTCGCTTCTCGGGCGCCGGGGGCGGCGGGCGCCCCCAGGGCGTCGGGTCTCACTTCGGCGGGGCGACCAGAATGAGGCTCCAGAACACCTTGTACTTGCTGCCCGGCACGAAGGCGGTGGCGATGCCCATGGTGCGCACCGCCGGGTTCAGCATGTTGGCGTTGTGCACTGGCGAGTCCCGCCAGCCCGAGAAGGCCTCGGCGAAGGTGCGGTAGCCGGCGCTGACATTTTCCACCGCCAGCGAATAGGGCACGCCGGCCGTCTTGAGGCGGACGATGGTCTGGCGCTCATTTTCCAGCGACGAGGCCACATCGTTGCGGGCGCCCATGTAGCGCACCTGATCGGCGGCGATCGCATCCAGTCGCGGGTCGATGGTGACGGGCGGCAAGCCCTTGTTGGCGCGGTAGTTGTTAATGAAGCGCGCCGCGGTTTCGGTGTCGATCCGGGCCCCGGGAGAGGCGAGGTCCTGATAGAAGGGCGGGATGGTGCGGCGGGCGGGCGGCTCGGCGCAGGAGGCGAGCGCCAGCGCCACGAGCGCTGCCGGCAGGAGGAATTTGCGGATCGACATGAAGGGCCTCGGGGGCGGGCGGGGTGAGAGCGGAAAAGAGGATCCCCCGGGCTGACGGAGCGTCTTCCGGGGGCAGGGAGACGGTCTGCCCGCACCGGGTCTATCCGGCGCGGGCGGGAGAGGAAAGGGCTCAGCCGGCGGAGCGGTCGTCGCTGGCCGCGGGGCGGGCGGCGGCACCGGCCAGCCGGGCGATCAGATGCTCGACCTGGTCGAGATTGCGCAGCGTGATGTCGCGCTGGGCGAACGGGATCTCGACCCCTTCCTCCCGGAACCGTTTCAGCACGGCATAGCGCAGATCCGAGCGCACGCCATAGGCGGTCCCGATGTCGGAGAGATAGCCGACGAGGCGGAAGGTGAGAGCGGACTCGGCAAAATCCGTGAAGAACGCCTTCGGCTCCGGGAAGGAGAGGATCAGCGGATGGGCTCGGGCGCACTCCAGCAGGATGTCGCGCACCTTCTCCGGATCGGCATCATAGGAGGCGCCGATGTCGAGCACGAGCCGGCCGGAGGCATCATTGTGCATCCAGTTGCGCACCACGCCGGAAATCAGGTTCGAATTCGGGATGATGATCGCCTGCCGGTCAACGGTGAGCAGCTCGGTGGAGCGCACGTTGATGCGCTGCACCGTGCCCTCGTCGCTGCCGACGACGATCCAGTCGCCCACCTTGATCGGCCGTTCGGCCAGCAGGATCACGCCGGAGACGAAGTTGTTGACGATGGACTGCAGGCCGAAACCGATACCGACCGACAGGGCGCCGGCCAGCAGGGCGACATTGGCGAGGCTGACGCCGGCAATCGAGAACGCCGCGGCGCCGGCGCCGATGATGCCGAGATAGCCGAAGCCGGTGCGGATGGAGGTCTTGAGGCCCACATCCATCCGGGTCTTCGGCAGCAGCTGGTTGTCCAGCCAGCCCTGGAAGCCCTTGGTCGCCAGCACGCCGGCGACGAACACGACGATGGCCAGCAGGATCGTCCCGAAGGAAATCGTGACGTTGCCGATGGTGATCGTGGTGAAGGTGATGCTGACGAAACGGCTCCAGTCGGCGCTCGACACGCCAAGGGGGGCCAGCAGCAGGGCGAAGGTGATGATGAGCAGCATCAGGCGCGCGATGCCCGAGAGCACCACGCCGACCTGCTCCACCGTGGTGTCGGTGATGCCGAGATCGCCGATGAGGCGCCGGCCCACCGGGCTTGCCATGGTGAAGGTGTTCTGCAGGGTCTGGTCGATGACGGTCGCCAGCAGGAAAGACAGCCCCAGCACCAGCGCCGACCACACGATCTGTCCGGCGAGGAAATGGGCGAGCGTCACATAGCCAAGGGCTGCCGCGGCAATGGCGGCAAAGGCGATGAGCCAGACCAGCGGCATGATCCAGCGCCACAGGCTGACGGCCCGCTCGGCGTCCGGGTTGCTCTCGCGCGCCACCCGGAGACCGCGGGCGATCGACAGCAGCGTGCTCATGGTGATGAGGGCGACAAGAATGGCGACCACGCCGCCGCCGACATCAATCAGCTCGGCGGGAACCGCGATGACCCGGGCCAGTGCCCGCACCACCAGGGAAATGGCCACCAGCGCCGCGGCGATGAGGGCCCGGCGGGCGGCTGCTTCCCGGTATCCGGGGGCCAGCGGCACATAGCCCCAGGCTGGCCGGCCCGGCGCGATGATCGCCGTCACCAGGCCATGGAACATCGCATAGAGAGCAGTGGCCAGAACCGTCGTCGACAGCACCTGGGCGATGCGGTTCGGGACGAGATTGAAGAGCGAGAGGGTCTGGGTCACCACCAGCAGGGACACCACCGGCAGGGCGAAGAACACCACCGTGATCGCCAGCGCGGCGGCGGCCTTGCGGCGTGGCGGCACCTCGGCAATCCCGGGATCCCGGGTGGCGCGGGCGACCAGAAAGCGGCGCACCGGCAGGAACAGCGCCAGACTGCCGATCAGGGAGAGGATCAGCAGCGAAATGGTGATCGTGGTGCCGCGGGCGGCAATCAGGCCGCCCCAGTCGCGGGTCAGAAGCGCCAGCGCGGACACGGTGCGCGGCGCTTCCACCAGGAACTGCTGCCAGATGCCCAGATTGAAAACCGACTCGCGCTGCTGGGACAGATGCTGCACCAGGATATTCCGGCGCATGTCGGTCACCTGGGTGAGGAGCTCGCTGGCCCTCAGGCGCACCACCCGGGCCTGCTTGTCGGCGGCCTGAAGCGTATTGAGAAGCGCCATCTGCTCGGCGCGCGCGGTCGCCAGCAGGTCGGCGTCGCCGGTCGGCGTCGAGCCGTCAGCGGGCGTCAGCTGGTCGATGCGCTGGGTGACGGCAGTCAGGCGCGGGGCGATCTGGGCGAGGAAGCCATCGGCCTCGGCCCGCACGGCGTTCGCGGTGGATTCCACGTCGCGCAGCGCCTGCTCGTTGGCGTCTTCCCGCTCCACCGCCGCGCCGGCCTGGGCGATGCCGATGCGCCAGCGCTCGAACATCGTCTTGATTTCAGGCTCGAACTCGACCGGCGGCGTCACCTTCTCCACCGGCTTCTCGGCCGCCGGCGGGGCTGCCTTGCCATCGCTTGCCGGCTTTGTGGCGGCAGCCGGGGCGGACTGGGCGGCCGGTGCGGGGGCGGCCGTCTGGGCGGTGGCGGCGGCCACCAGCCCGAACAGGACCAGAAGCAGCGGCGCCAGAAGGCGGAACAGGGCGGGGAAGCGGATCATCGGCAGACTCCGGACACCCCCGGGGGGCACCGGGAGATTCGGGGGGAATTCGGGTTTCGCTGCAGCTGGTGGCGCAGGATGGCGGCGGGAGCATGGCCGATGCTGCGCCGCGGCGAACTGGCGGAAAAAGGCCCGGTCCGGTTGCCGACAGGACGTGCGGCCGCGGGCCGGCTGTGGCAAAATCGGAGCCTTCGGCAGGCCAATGCCCTTTCCGTTCCGGCGCGGGACGCCTAAATAGGGCTCGGACTGCTGACCGCCGATGGCTGGCGGGCGGGTCCGGACACATGATACCAGAGGGCCCTGAACAGGGCCCCCTTGCTGGTCCGATTGCAGATTTCTCACGCCCCCGGGGCAGATGAGGGGTTTGCGGTCCTGCAGGCGCCGGTGCCGTCGGCACGTCGCGCGCCTGAAACGAGCAGCGTCGGAGGACGGCGGGCGGATGGCCTCACGGAGCGAGAGACACGGGCGATGAGCGAGATCTTCGACATCTACAATCTCATCTTCCTGGTGATCGCGGTGGCGATCCTCCTGCGGCTGCGCTCGGTGCTCGGCCGGCGGACGGGCAACGAACGCCCGCCCTTTGACCCGGTGAACACGCGCGAGGCGCCGATGCCGGTGCCCGCCGATACCGCCGAGCCGCCGCCGATCGACCCGGAAGCCGCCGAACGCGCGGCGGAAGCAAACGCCCGGCGCATCGCCAAGGTCGCCCCCGCGGGCACCGCCCTCAATGAGGGCCTGACGGCCATCGTGGCGGCGGACCCGGGCTTTGATCCCGACGGCTTCCTCAAGGGCGGCCGTGTCGCCTACGAGATGATCGTCGGTGCCTTTGCCGCCGGCGACCGCAAGACCCTGAAGCCGCTCCTCTCCAAGGACGTCTATGACAGCTTCGCCGCCGTCATTTCCGAGCGCGAGAGCCGCGGCGAGAAGATCGAATCCACTTTTGTCGGCATCGAGAAGATCGAAATTCTGGATGCCGGCCTGAAGGGCCCGGCGGCCTTCGTCACCGTCAAGGTGCATTGCCAGTTCATCACCGTCACCCGGGACAAGGCCGGCGCCGTCATTGATGGCGACCCCGCCAAGATCGTCGAAGTGGTGGATGTGTGGACCTTCAGCCGTGACACGACGTCGCGGGACCCGAACTGGAAGCTGGTGGCGACCGAAGCCGCCTGATCCACCGGACCAGCGGTCCGGACATGCAGAGCCTGCGCCGGGGGCGAGAGCATTTTCAAGCGACGTGGATACCGGGTCGCGTGATGAAAATGCTCTGGTCGCCCGGCGCTTTCGTTTGGCCGGTGCCGGCCCCCGGGGGGTGGGCCGTCCGGCCCTCTCCGGGAGAGCGATGCGGTGGCGGCCCAGCCCCTCGATCCTGACGGCCTTCTGGTTCCGGTGCCCTTTTCCGCCCTTGCCGGCTGGGACGGGGATGATCCGGCGCTGGCCCTTGTCGCCTTTTCCCGCGGCGTGCTGCCGGATCGCCGCGCCCGGCCGCCGGTGGCCCGCCTGCTGCCCGAGGCCGGCCCGGTGCTGGACCGGCTGACGGCGGATGCCCGCTCGCTGCTGGCCATCGGTCCGGTGCCCGGCGGGATCGCCCGGTCATTCTTCGAGCGCTTCTTCCAGCCCTTTCGCATCGGCGCCGCCAAAGGCGGCTTCCTCACCGGCTATTATGAGCCGGAGCTGCCGGCGGCCCGGGAGCGCAGCGCGCGCTTTTCCGTGCCGCTCCTGATGCCGCCGCCGGGGCTGGAGGCGATTGCGGCCGGGACGGCGCCGGAGGATTTTCCGCCCGGGCGCACCGCCGGCCAGCGGGTAGACGGGCGCCTCGTGCCCCTGCCGGCCCGGGCCGAGATCGAAGCCGGGGCGCTGGGCGATCAGGCGCCGCCGCTGGTCTATCTGGAAAGCCCGGTGGACGCCTTCTTCGTCCATGTGCAGGGGGCGGCGCGGCTGCGGCTGGAGGATGGATCGGTGCTGCGGGTCGGTTTCGCCGGCCGCAATGGCTGGCCCTACACCGCCATCGGCCGGGTGCTGGTGGAGCGCGGCGTCGCCCGGCCCGAGGAGCTGACCGCCGACCGGCTGCGCGCCCGGCTTCAGGCCGATCCGGTGGCGGGACAGGCGCTGATGCACGAGAACCGCTCCTTCATCTTCTTTCGCGCTGTTGACGAGGTGCCGGCCGATGCCGGGCCGCCGGGCACGGCTGGCGTGGCGCTCACCCCCGGCCGCAGTCTCGCCGTTGATCCGGCCTTCGTGCCGCTCGGCAGTCCCATGTTTTTCGCCGCCGACCTGCCCACTGCCGACGGTGCCGAGGTGCCCACCACCCGGCTGGCAGTGGCCCAGGATACCGGCTCCGCCATCAAGGGCGCGGCGCGGGCGGATCTGTTCGTCGGCTCCGGTACCGAGGCCGGGCTGATTGCCGGGCGGATGCGCCAGAGCGCGACCTTCACCCTGCTGGTGCCGACCGCTCTGGTGCGGGAGGCGCAGAATGGTTGAGCCCCCGGTGCGCCGGCCGCGGCGCCGTCTGCTGTCCGAGGAAGACCGGGCGCTGTGGGATGCGGTGAAGAAATCCGTCACGCCGCTGGAAAAGCCGCGCCCGCGGCCGGCGCCGGCGCCGAAACCGCCGGAGCCCGTGCCGGAGATGCCGGCGCCCCCGGCCGCGCCGCTGCCTCCGGGCAAGGCAAAGCGGGGCCCGGCGCCTGCTGTTGCCGCCGCGAAGCCGGTACCGGCCCCGCTGCCGGCGGGCATCGACCGGCGCACCCAGCGGGCGCTGCGCCGCGGCCGGATGGACATCGACGATCGCATCGACCTGCACGGCATGACCCAGGAGGCGGCGCATTATCGCCTCATCGGCTTCCTGATGGAGGCCCACCAGCGGCGCCTGGCGGTGGTGCTGGTCATCACCGGCAAGGGCGATGGCAGCTGGGATGGCCGGGGCGTGCTGAAGCGGGTGGTGCCGGGCTGGCTGAAGGTCGCGCCGGTGGCCGCCCTCGTCGCGGGCTTTGCCGAGGCCCATGCCTACCATGGTGGCGCCGGTGCGCTCTATGTCCGGCTGCGGCGCAAGCGGCCCTGAGGATTAAAGACCGGGGAGGGGCGGATGCTGGGGCCTGACGAAATCGAACGCTATCGCCGCCATCTGGTGCTGCGCGAGGTCGGCGGGCCCGGGCAGCACAGGCTGAAGGCGGCCCGGGTGCTCATCGTCGGGGCCGGCGGGCTGGGCTCGCCGGTGGCGCTCTATCTGGCGGCGGCCGGCGTCGGCCACCTCACCCTTGTCGATGATGACCGGGTGGCGCTCTCCAATCTCCAGCGCCAGATCCTGCACGGCACCGAGGATGTCGACCGGCCCAAGGTGGAAAGTGCCGCCGAGACGCTGGCGCGCCTCAATCCGCACGTGACCGTCACCGCCATTGCCGCCCGTCTGGAGGCGGACAATGCGGCAGCGCTGCTGGCCGGTCAGGATGTGGTGGTGGATGGCACCGACGGCTTTGCCGTGCGCGCCCTGCTGGCCGACGCGGCGGAGGCCGCCCGGGTGCCGCTGGTGACGGCGGCCGTCGGCCGCTTCGATGGCTCGCTCACCACCCTGACACCATGGGAGACCGGGCCGGACGGGGCGTTGCGGCCGCGCTTTGCCGATCTCTTCCCCCGGGCGCCGCGCCCGGGCGTGCTGCCGGCGTGCGCCGAGACCGGCGTGCTCGGCGCCGTCACCGGGGTTCTCGGCACGCTGCAGGCGACGGAGGTGCTGAAGCTCATTCTCGGCATCGGCGAGCCGCTGATCGGCCGGCTGCTGCTGGTCGATCTTCTCGACATGCGCTTCGAGACCATCGCCTATCGCCGCCGCGCCTCCGCCCCGATGTGAGGCGGGAGGAGGGGCGACGGGCTCATTCCGGAGGCACGAGGTGCTAGAGCATTTTCCGTTCGCTACGGCTCACTGAAAAATGCTCTAGGCTTTTGATCTGACGCATTTTCTTCACGCGAACCGGTGTCCACTTCGCTTGAAAATGCTCTAGAGCGCACCGCGCCTCTGAAGGACAGCGGATTTCTCATATGCTCCAGACGCATGAGAAATCCGCATCGGAATACCAAGGGTCCTTTTGAAGGACCCTTGGTATCAGGCCGCGCGGGCCACGGCGTCGGCGATGTCGTCGACGACTTCCTCCACCAGATCGGCATTGTCGCCTTCGCCCATCACGCGGATGAGGGGCTCGGTGCCGGACGGGCGGATGACGAGGCGGCCGGTGTTGCCGAGGCGCAGGCGCGCCTCCTCGATGCACTTGCGCACCGCGTCATTTTCCAGCGGCGAGACGGTGCCCTTGAAGCGCACATTCTTCAGGATCTGCGGCACCGGGTCGAAGCGGTGGCAGACTTCCGACACCGGCCGGCCGAGTTTCTTGACGGCCGCCAGCACTTCCAGCGCCGCGACAAGTCCGTCGCCGGTGGTGGAATAGTCGGCCAGCACGATATGGCCGGACTGCTCGCCGCCGACATTGTAGCCGTTGGAGCGCATGTACTCGACGACATAGCGGTCGCCGACCTTGGTGCGTACCAGCGACAGGTCGAGACTGTTCAGATGCCGTTCCAGCCCGAGATTGGACATGACGGTGGCGACCACGCCGGGCTGGGAGAGGCGTTCCTCTTCCTTCCACGAGGCGGCGATGACGGCGAGCAGCTGGTCGCCGTCGACGATGTGGCCCTTCTCGTCGGCAATCACCACCCGGTCGGCGTCGCCATCCAGCGCGATGCCGATGTCGGCGCGCACTTCCAGCACCTTCTGGCGCATGGTTTCCGGCGCGGTGGAGCCGCAGTCGCGGTTGATGTTGGTGCCGTCGGGGGTGACGCCGATGGTGACAATCTCGGCGCCCAGCTCCCACAGCACGGCCGGGGCCACCTGGTAGCCGGCGCCGTTGGCGCAGTCGATCACCACCCTGAGGCCATCCAGCCGCAGCGACTTGGGGAAGGTGCGCTTGGCGGATTCGATGTAGCGGTCGCGCACGCCATCGACGCGGCGGGCGCGGCCGATGGAGTGGCCGGCGGCCAGCCGCCGGGTCATGTCGGCATCCACCAGATCCTCGATGGCCAGCTCGATCTCGTCGGAGAGCTTGTAGCCGTCGGGGCCGAAGATCTTGATGCCGTTGTCATCAAAGGCATTGTGGGAGGCGGAGATCATCACGCCGATATCGGCCCGCAGCGACCGGGTGAGCATGGCGACCGCCGGCGTCGGCACGGGGCCGAGCAGGAACACGTCCACGCCCACGGCGGTGAAGCCGGCCACAAGGGCATTTTCCAGCATGTAGCCGGACAGCCGCGTGTCCTTGCCGATCACCACCCGGTGGCGATATTCGCCGCGGTGGAAGGCGAGCCCCACGGCCATGCCGACCTTCATGGCGACGTCCGGCGTCATCGGCCAGACATTGGCCTTGCCCCTGATCCCGTCGGTGCCGAACAGTCGCCGCGCCGCCATGCCCGTCCTCTCCTGAACCTGTCGTCCTGATCCGGGGGGAGGGCGGCGCCGTCGATGCGGCGGCATGTCCTTCCCGCACCCGGAAAAAAGATCTGCTGCCCCGCTCATACTCCACCGACGCGACACAGGGCATCACTTTCTGTCAGGGAGTGTTACGGCGCGGTTTCCGCGCCCCGGCGGCGCAGGTTGGGTCCGCTCCAAGGACGCGGCAGAATAAGGGATTATCCGAAGGGGTGCCGGACATTCGGCCACAATCCGGTCTATAAGGCTTGTCCAGAGACACGGGGCCGGAGGCTTCCCCAACGACGGGGCGACCCGCTCCAGGAAATGACGGCCGGACATGGCGGACTACGAATTCACGATTCTGGGGTGCGGGGCGTCCGGCGGGGTGCCGCGGGTGGGCATGGACTGGGGGCGCTGCGACCCTCTCAACCCGAAGAACCGGCGGCGGCGCTGTGCCCTTCTCATCGAGCGCATTGGCCCCGGCGGGCGCACCACCGTACTCATCGACACCGGTCCGGACATTCACCACCAGCTCGTGGATGCGGGCGTGCGCCATCTGGATGCCGTGCTCTACACCCACGCCCACGCCGACCACATCCACGGCATCGACGATCTGCGCGGCCTCGCCTATGCCCTGAAGCGGCGGGTGGACGTGCACATGGATGCGCCCACCTCGGCGCGTGCCCATGCCGCCTTCGGCTACTGCTTCACCACCCCCGAGGGCTCCTTCTATCCGCCGATCCTCAACGAGCACCGGCTGACCCCCGGTGAGCCTGTCGTCATCCAGGGCGCTGGCGGCCCCGTCAGCGTGTGGCCGGCCCGCGTCAACCATGGCGAGATCGACGCGCTGGCCTTCCGGGTGGCGGGCGTCGCCTATTCCCCCGATGTGGTGGATATTCCCGAAGAAAGCCTGCCGCTGTTTCAGGGGCTGGACCTGTGGATCATCGACGCGCTCCGCCCCGGTCACAAGCATCCGAGCCATTTCAGCCTGGAAGACGCGCTGTTCTGGATCGGCCGGATGACGCCCGAGCGCTCGATCCTCACCAATCTCCACATCGACATGGATTATGACTGGCTGACCCGCACTTTGCCGGACGACGTCATCCCGGCTTATGACCGGATGCGGATCCTGCACAGCGTCGCCGACGATCGCGTCTAAGTCCCCTCACGGGCAGATGGTTCCCGCCGGACGCCTGCAAAAATGAGGCTGGATTTTGACGGCGCCGGGGCTGGTTCGCGGCGCCGGCTTCCGGCAAGGTGAGCGGGCCGCCGGTTCGGGCGATCCGGCAGGGCGCCCGCGCTTCCGGTCGAGGGGAAGACGGGCCGGAAATGGCTCCTCGCCCGCCAGCAGGTCTTCATGGGTCTCTCCCGTCTCGTCGCGGCTGCTCCGGTGCTGGCCTGTGCGCTGATGGTCGGTGCGGGGGCATCCCGGGCCGAACCCCGGACGCGCGGGGCGGCGGTGGCCGGTCAGGTGATCGAGACCCGGGGCGGCGAGACCGTTCGCTTTCTGACACAACCGGCCTGGGATCCGCTGGAGGTGCGGCAGGATCTGCTGGCCGGCGACTCCCTGCGTACCAACGAGAATGGTGCGCTGGCCATCCTGTTTGCCGATCGCACCCAGGTGCGCGTCGGCCGCCGCTCGGAACTCGTCGTCAAGCAGGTGACCGCCGGCAGTGATGGTACGGCGGAGCTGTCGCTGACGTCGGGTGCCGTGTGGGCGCGGGCCGAGCGCGGCGGCGGGCCGGTCACCGTCACCACCCCGTCCGTCACCACCGCCATCCGCGGCACCGACTGGTCCCTGACCGTGGAGCCCGACGGCCGCTCCACCCTTCTGGTGATGGAAGGCGTGGTGGACATGAAGAATGCCGCCGGCAGCCTGACGCTCCGGGCCGGCGAGGCGGCAACGGCGGCGGTCGGTCAGGCACCGACCCGCGTCATCGTTTCCCTACCGAACGAGCGCGAGCAGATGCTGTTCCATCTGGCGCCGCGGGAGGTGTTCGACTGGATCCGCCTGTCGCCCCTGCCGAGCCGGCAGGTGCGGGCGCGGCGGCTGGAAATCATGGCCATTCCGCCGGAAAGGCGGACGCCGGCCGAGTGGCTGGACCGGGCGGAAATCGGCATTTCCACCGATGGCAGCGCCGTGGCGGCGGCGGCACTGGCCGAGGCCCGGCGCGGCCGGCTGAGCCGGGAGGAGCAGGGCCGGGCCGACATGGTGGCGGCGCTGCTGGCCGTGCGCGACAATCGCTTTGCCGAGGCCCGCGACCTCATCGGTCAGGCCCTGCCGCGGCTGGGGCCGGCGCGCCGGCCGCTGGCGGTGCAGCTGCATGGCATCGCCGTCGGGCTGGCCGATCCGCTGCAGGCGCCGCTGGTGCCCAGCCCCGGTCTGGAAACCCCGATGAGCGCCGTGGTGGAAGCCTGGCGCATCGGCTTCCTCGGCACGCCGGAGGAGGCCATCGCCTTCGTGCGGCAGGCGGAAGCGCGCTTTCCCGAGGATGCGGTGCTGCCGGCGGTGCGCGGCGCCTTCGAGATGTTTGCCGGCCGCTATGCCGCCATGGGCGTGGCGGTGGAGCGGGCCCGGTCGCTGGATGCCGATGATCCCTTCGTGCGGCAGGCAAGCGCGGCCTACAACAGCGATGGCCTCGGCGCGATGGCGGCGGCGCGGGAGGATCTGGACGTCGCACTCCAGTCCGCCCCGGGGGATGCCGACATCTGGGATATGATCGGCTCGCTCTGGTATGATCAGGGTGGCGCCCGGGAGGCGGAGGCGGCCTTTCTGAAGGCGATCGCGCTTGCCCCCAACAGCGTCGTGCCGCGCATGAATTATGCGCTGTTCCTGCTGGATGGCAGCCGCATCCGCGAGGCCGAGGCGCAGGTGGCAGCCGTTGCGGCGATCGCCCCCGATGATCCCTATCTCGGCGTGGTGCGCGGCCGGCTGCGGCTGCAGCGGGGCGATACCGACGGCGCCATCGACGACATGCTGGCGGCTTCCGCCGCCAACCCGGCCGCGGCGACCGTGCTCACCGGTGTTGCGGCGGCCTATTATCAGGCCGGCAATGTCGCCGGCGCCCGGCAGGCCCTCGACAATGCCGAGCGGCTCGACCCCCGCGATCCGATCCCGCCGCTGATGCAGACGGCGATCGCACTGGACGACTACCGCGCCGATGCGGCCATCGAGAATGCGCGCCGCGCCGCCGCCCTTTATGCCGCGCGGCCGGGGGACCTGTCCTCGGTGGAAGGCACGCGCTCTGGCGGTTCCTATCTGGCCGACAGCTACCGCTTCCTCGGGCTGGAGGCGTGGGGCCGCTTTCAGGGCGACAGCCTGTTCGATCCCTTTGATGCCACGAGCTATTTCGATCAGGCCATCGTCGTGGAACCGCATGTGTTCCGCTTTCCCGGCGATCCGCTGAACCTGACCTTTGCCGACGATGGCAATTCGCGGGCGCTGTCTTCGGTGGTGCAGGGTCTGGCGCTGGATCCGCTGGCGGCGGCCAGCCCGCTCGGCCGCACCAGCTTCCTGCGCGTGCCCTTCTTCGATGCCGAGCTTGGCGGCGGCTTCGTTGCCCGGGATGGCAAGCCCGGCTGGACCGGCGGCGGCCAGATTGCCGCCTTCTCCAATGGCCCGGTGCCGGTGTCGGTTTCTATCGACGCCACCGTCTATGATGACGCTGGCGACCGCGCCGGCGAGGACACGACGATCCTCAACGGCACCGCCTTCATCGGGGCGCGGCCGACGCCGGTCGACAATGTCGTGGCCTTTGCTGTGGCCACCCGGAATGAGCCGGCCCTGCCGCTCATCCCCACCTATCCGCTCTCGATTTCCGACCAGCGCAGCGACAGCCTGATTGCCGGCGGCGTGTGGAACCATGTGTTCGGTTACCGCAATGTCGGCACGGCCGCGGTCAGCTATGCCGGCGCCCGGGAAAAGGGCCGGGCAGCCACGATCTATTATGACGGCGCCATCCTCAACCGCTCGACCACGGACACGGACTCCCTGTCGGCGGCCTATGATCACCGCATCGGCATCGGCGCGCTCACCCTTTCGGCCGGTCTGGAGGCAACCGCCTACTGGACCTCGGCCACCCTGGAGGAAAGCTATCTGCCGCCTTACTGGGAGCCCACGACCCGGACCGAGACCGGCCATGGCCGGCAGGGGCAGATCTATGCCAATGGCCTCTATGAGTTTTCCCGCAAGGTGCGGGTGGAGGGCGGCCTGTTCCTGAACGGCATCGACGATGGCAGCGAGACCGAGGTGCGGCTTGATCCGCGCATCGGTCTGGCGGTGTCGCCGATCGACAATCACTGGCTGCGGGTTGCGTGGCGTTCGGTGTCGGAAGGGGTGGAGACCTTTTCGCTCGCCCCGGTCGCAACCGTCGGCCTCATGGGCAATCTGGTGCCGGTGGATACCGGCGGGCGCTCCCGTAGCCTGATTGCGCGCTGGGATGCCCAGTGGACGCCGCGGATCTTCACGGCGCTGGAATATCAGGGCCGGGACATCGAGGCGCTGGAGCAGGCGGTGCCCGAAACGACGACGACCATCACCGCCGCCAAGGCCCGGGTGGACCAGCTCGCAGCCTCCCTCAATGTCTGGATCGGCCATGGCTTCGGCCTGTCGGGCACCTATGCCTGGACCAATGCCGAAAACCGCACCCCCGGGCCGGAGGATGGCGAGCCGATCTCCCTCATCCCCAATCATTTTGCCCGGGCGGGGCTGGTGTTCGCCCATCCCGTCGGCATCCGCGCCGGGCTCTATGAGAGCTATGTCGGCGACCGGACGCTGGCCTTTCTGGACACGGACACCGAGACGGCGCAGCGTGTCCGTCTCGATTCCTTCTTCACCACGGATTTCACCATCACCTACGAACCGCCGGACAAGCGCTTTGAGCTCAACCTGATGGCCCTCAACCTCACGGATGAGGACTATTGGGTCGCGCCCAATCTGCCGGCCTCGGGGCGCACGCTTTACGGGTCCTTCCGTGTCCGCTTCTGATCCCCCGCCGTCGTCCGGTCCGGCGCCGCGCCCGTGGTGGCGGCGGCGGCGGGCCATTCCGGCGGTGATTGCGGCGGCCATCGCCCTGCCGCTGCTGCTGGCCCTTTTGCCGGGCTTCGGCATCGTCGAAGGCAAGGTGTTCGACCTGCTCTCCCTCATCCGCCCCGACCGGCCGGACCAGCCGGCCGTGGTCATCGTGGCCATCGACGAGCCGGCGCTGGCGGAAATCGGTTTGCAATGGCCGTGGCCGCGCTCCCTGCATGGCCGGCTGGTGGAAAGCCTGCGCGCGGCCGGGGCGGCGGCCATCGGCCTCGATATCCTGTTTGCCGAGCCCGGCGATCCGAAGGAAGATGCGGCGCTGGCGGCGGCGCTGGGCCCCGATGTGGTGCTGGCGGCCGAGCGCAGCGTGATCGAGATGCCCCAGGGCACCGAGACCAAGGAGGTGGTGCCGCTTTCCGCCCTGCTGGCGAGCGGTGCCCGGATCGGCTTTGCCCAGGTGGCCATGGATCCGGATGCGGTGCTGCGCCGGGTGGCGCCGCAGCCGGACAGCTTTTCCCGCCGCCTGATCGCCCAGGCCGGCCGCTCCCTGCCGGCCGGAACGTATCAGGCCGGGCTGTTGCAGAGCTTCGGGGGCCCACGCACCTATCCCACCGTGTCCTATTATCAGGCGCTGGATCCGGAAAATTTCCTGCCGCCGGGCTATTTCCGCGATCGCATCGTGCTGGTCGGCGTGTCGCTGCAGAATGCGCTCACCCCCGGCGCCGGCGCGGCCGACAGCTTCGCCGTGCCGTCAACGGTCAACACCGGGGCGCTGGTGGCCGGCGTCGAGATTCAGGCGACTATCGTCGACAACCTGCTGCATGGCCTGCTGGTGCGCCCGGGCGGCGAGGCGGCGCGCACCCTGTTCCTGTTCGCCGCCGCCGTGCTGGCGACGCTGGCCACCCTGAAGCCGGCGGGTGTGCTGCGCGGGGCGGTGGCGCTGGCGCTGGTGGTTGCCGCGGTCGCGCTCTCCTGGGCGGGGCTGCGCTTTGGCCGGGTGTTCGTCTCGCCGGTCCAGCCCGTTGTCGCCATCCTGTTTGCCACCGGCCTCAACGGCGCCCGGGATTTTGCCGAAGAACGGCGCCTGCGCCGCTTCGTCTCCCGGGCCTTCGCGCAATACCTCTCTCCGGCTCTGGTCGAGCGGCTGGCGGAAGATCCGTCTGCCCTCCGGCTTGGCGGCGCCCGGCGCACCCTGACGGTGCTGTTCTGTGACCTGCGCGATTTCACGGCCCTGTCGGAATCCATGCGCGATGATCCGGAGGGCCTCACCCGCCTCGTCAACCGGGTGCTGGATCCGCTGTCGGAAGCCGTGCTCGTCCATGGCGGCACCATCGACAAATATATCGGCGACTGCGTGATGGCGTTCTGGAACGCGCCGCTGGACGATCCCGACCATGCCCTCAATGCGGTGCGCGCCGCCATGGCCATGCGCGCCGCCATCGACCGGCTGAACGGGGAGCTGCAGGCCGAGAGCCCCGGCGCGCCGAAGCTCGCCATCGGCGTCGGCATCAACACCGGCGCCTGCATCGTCGGCAATCTCGGCTCGCGCCACCGCTTCGACTATTCGGCGCTGGGCGACGCGGTCAATCTCGCCTCCCGGCTGGAGGGGCTCTCCAAGCGCTATGGCGTGCCGGTGGTGCTGGGCGAGACCACGGCGGCCGGCGTCGGCGACCGGCTGCGACTGGTCGAGCTCGACCGGGTCGCGGTGAAGGGACGGGCGGAGCCGGTGGCGATCTTCACGCCGCTGATGGGAGAGGTGGACGCGGTCGCCCTGTCCGCCGCCGAGACGCCCTTCCGCGCCAGCTGGCAGGCCGGCGACTGGACCGAAGCGGCCATTGCTCTGGACGGGATGGTCGCGGCTGCCCCGGAACTCGCCGCCTTCGGCATGCGCATGCGCGCCCGGCTGGCCGAACTGGCCGCCGAACCGCCGGTCGGGTGGACCGGCGTGACGGTGCTCGACAGTAAATAGGCTCCCGGGCGACTGGGCCGTTCCCGGATTTCAGCTCTGATGATGCAGCAGCCGGGCGGCGCCGAGGATGGCGCCCGGGCGGCCATCCCGGTCGACCTGGAGAAGAACGGTGCAGCCGGCCTTGCCATAGTCGCTGAGCGGCAGGTCGATGGTCATGTCCTGCCCCTTCCACATGCCGATGGGCTGCATCTGGCGCACGACATTGCGATAGACGATGGGCCGGCCGGCATTTTCGCCGCGCCCGGGCGTCACCTCGTGGCGGGATTCCACCACGGCGATGAACACGGTGGCGGTGTGTTCGGCCAGATCATCCGGGGCGGCGCCGATGTGGATGGTGATGGCCTCGGCCCCGCGGGCGATGGAAACCGGCACCGGCAGGGCCTTCGTCGCCCCGGCGATGGCCGTGCGCACGGCCGCGGCATTGCCGCCCACCACCGGCACCGTGCCATTCACCACAAGTTGCGGCGTGTAGACGGCCCGGTCGCCGCGCGCCTCGGCATAGGCGGCCTGGCGCTGGCTGTTCTCGGGCGTCGCCAGCGTGTCCTTCCAGCCGAGATAGTCCCAATAATCCACATGATAGGAGAGGGCGAGGGTCTCGGAATCGTCGGCGAGGCTGGCGAGCAGGGAATCGGCGGCCGGGCAGCTGGCACAGCCTTCGCTGGTGAACAGCTCCACGACGGCGCGCGGGCCATCGGCCATGCCGCCGGCGGGAAGCGCCAGCGCCAGAAGCGCACCGGCCAGCACAGGGCGGGCCCTGAGGAGAAGAGGGGCAAGCGGGGACATGGCGGGTCCGCAACCAGGGGACAGGCGGGGATCGGCCGGGGACGGGGCCGGAACGAGGATAATCCTACGCCGGCTGGCCGTCACGGGCCAGTCACTCCCCGGTGACGCCGGGCGTGAGGCCGGCTCGCACGGGCCGGGATCAGGGCGTCAGCTCGGAGGGGTCGCCGGTGGCGCCGGGCGGATTGGAGAAGGGGCCGGTGGCGCCGGCCCGCACCGCCCGCTCATGGGCCAGCGCCCACAGCACCGAGGGAAAGGCGATCTCGTCGCGCTGGAGCTCGTCCAGATCGAACAGGCCGACTTCCAGGCTCTCGGGACCCGGCGCGAAGCCGCCGACGAGATGGGCGCGGTAGATGAGCTGCACCTGGGACAGCCGCGGCACGGAATAGACCGCCAGCAGCCCGTCGATGGCGATCTCGGCTTCCGCCTCCTCCCGCGCCTCGCGGCGGGCGCCATCCTCCGGGGTCTCGTTCAGTTCGAGATAGCCCGCCGGCAGGGTCCAGAAGCCGCGTCGGGGCTCGATCGCCCGGCGGCACATCAGGATGCGCTCGCCGGAGCGCACGACGGCCCCCACCACGATCTTTGGGTTCTCGTAGGCAATGAAGCCGCAGGTGTCGCAGACCTCCCGTTCCAGCGAATCGGCTTCGGGAACGCGGCGGCTGAATGTCTGGGCGAGCGGCGTCTGGCTCATGCGGTCGGCCCCCGTCCGGTCTTCCCGCCGGGCAGAAACGCACCCGGATTCCAGTGGGAAGAACGTTCCTCGGATACTGTTCGGCGTCCGGTTCCGGATACAGGAACACCCGGTGCGGTCTGTCCGGTCCGGTCTTCATCCGGATGCACATCCGAATATCAGCACGCGCCGCCGCCGGGGGAAAGCGGTCGGCGGTGAAAAAAGATTGCCTGACGGTTCGTCTGCCCCGGCGAACCGGGGGCGAACGGGTGACCGGCTCAGCTGCCGGCGCGGGCCCGGGCGATGGCCTCGGCCAGCGGGCCGGCGACGGCTTCCGGCGTCAGCGGCCCCACGAACTTGTAGCGGATGCGGCCATCCGGGCCGACCACGAAGGTTTCCGGCACGCCATAGACGCCCCATTCGATGGCGGCGCGCCCGGCCGGATCGACACCGACGGCGGCATAGGGGTTGCCGAGGGCGCCGAGGAAGCGGCGGGCGTTCTCGGGCTCGTCCTTGTAGTTGATGCCGACGAGGCGGATGCTAGGCTGCTTCGCCAGCTCCTCCAGCACCGGATGCTCCAGCCGGCACGGCCCGCACCACGAGGCGAAGACGTTCACCAGGGTGATGTTGCCGCGGAATGCCGCCGGGTCGATGCCGGGCAGCGGCACGCCATCCCGGGCGAGACCTTCCAGCGGCGGCAGGCTGATTTCCGGGGCCGGCTTGTCGATGAGGGCCGACGGGATGAGGCTGGCATCCCCGCCACCCAGCCGGGTGTAGAACAGGGCGGCCAGCACCAGAAAGGCTGCCACCGGCAGCACGAACAGCGCCACCCGGCGGGTGGAGCCGGTCTCGGGGGCGGGCTTTTGGGTCTCGGGGGCAGGGGTGCTCATCGCGCGGCTCCGGAGCCGGCGTCGGCGGCCGCACCGGAGCGGCGGCGGGCGCCGCGGGCTTCCAGCCGGTGCAGCCGGGCGACGAGGGCCCGATGATCGAGAAGGATCCACAGGATCAGGGCCGCGACCACCGCGATGGTGATGCCGTAGGCCGCGAGGATGAAGCCGGCATGGGGGCCCAGATCCAGCATGGAAACGGTTCCTGAGAAAGGGTCACGCGCCGGCGGCGCGGTCGGCGGCCATGAGGCTCAGCGTGCGGGCCCGCCGGCGCAGGATCTCGTTCCGCATCGCCATGAGGTGCAGCACGATGAACAGCAGTGTGAAGGCGGCCGCCATGACGAGAAGCGGGATCAGGATGGACGGGTGGATGGTCGGCCCGCCCATGCGGAACACGCTGGCCGGCTGGTGCAGGCTGTTCCACCAGTCCACCGAGAACTTGATGATCGGCACGTTGATGAAGCCGACGAGAATCAGCACCGCGCCCACCCGCGCGCCCTTGGCCGGGTCCTCGATGGCATTCCAGAACGCGATGATGCCGAGATACATCAGGAACAGCACCAGCACCGAGGTCAGCCGGGCATCCCACACCCACCACGCCCCCCACATCGGCTTGCCCCAGAGGGCGCCGGTGACAAGCGCGATGAAGGTGAAGGCCGCGCCGATGGGGGCCGCCGCCCGGGCCGAGACATCGGCCAGCGGATGGCGCCACACCAGAGTGCCGAGGGAGGCGATCGCCATCACCGTGTAGCCGAACATGGAGAGCCAGGCGGCGGGGACATGGATGAACATGATCCGCACGGTCTCGCCCTGCTGATAGTCAGCCGGGGCATGGAAGGCGAGCCATCCGCCCGCGGCGAACAGCGCAATCGTCGCCGCCGTCAGCCACGGCAGCGCGGCGCGCACGAGCGCCAGAAAGCGGGTCGGGTTGGCAAGATCGGTGAAGAAGCCCATGGCCCCTCGCAATAGAGCGCCGCGCGGTTGTCGTCCAGTCCGCGGAGTTACGCGGGCCCGTCACGAGCGCGTTAACAGGGGCGCCCGGGCGGGATCAGCCGGCGCACCGCCTTTTCCCTTGCGCCCCCGGGCATCGCCCGCAATCATGACAGGGCGATGACGTCGGGAGGCGAGAGCCGGTGAGCGAACGCGAAGACGGTCAGCCCGAACGGCCGGAGGCCGGGCAGCCTGAGGCCCGGAGCCATCCGGAGCCGCGCCTGCATGTGGTGCCGGCGGCCCCGGTTGCCCCGAGCGGCAGCAGCATGCCCCAGCCGCCGCCCCAGGTCAGCTTCGACCGTCGGGAACTCTCCACCATCCTCAATATCTACGGCCGCATGGTCGCGCTGGGCGAATGGCGCGACTACGCCATTGACATGCTGCGCGACGAGGCGGTGTTTTCCATCTTCCGCCGCACCTCGGAAATGCCGCTCTACCGCATCGTCAAGGCGCCGCGGCTTGCCCGCCGGCAGGGGGCCTATTCGGTGGTGACGACGACCGGCCTCATCCTCAAGCGCGGCCCGGATCTGGCCCAGGTGCTGAAGGTGCTGGAGAAGAAGGCCGTCCGTCTCGTGGAAGTCTGAGGCCCGCGGCCGCCTGAAGACGGCCCGGTCCGTCTCCGGGGCGGGGCGTGCCGGGCGGCTTTCGTCCGCGGCATCCGGCCGGGGTGGCCGCGTGCGCATTGCGGGGGGCTTGTCCGGCCGGCTATAGAAGGACCATGTCCGCTCGCAAGCCGTCCTCGTCTGTCCCGGGTGCGAAATCCGCGCCGCGTCCCTCGCGTGCTGCGGCCGGGGAGGCCGTGGCTGGCGAGGCACCGCCGCGCCGGGCCCGCCCGGTGAAGCCCGTCGGCCGGGCGATCGCCTATACGCCGGCGGAAATCCACGCGATCTTCGCCCGCTTCCGCGCCGCCGACCCCGAACCGCAGACCGAACTCGATTATCTCAACCCGTTCACCCTGCTGGTGGCGGTGGTCCTGTCGGCCCAGGCGACGGATGCCGGCGTCAACCGGGCGACCCGGGACCTGTTCCCCATCGCCGACACGCCGGAAAAGATGCTGGCGCTGGGGGAGGACCGGGTGCGCGAGGCCATCCGCACCATCGGTCTCTACCGCACCAAGGCCCACAATGTGATCGCGCTGTCGCGCCAGCTGGTGGAAAAGCACGGCGGCGCGGTGCCCGATGATCGCGAGGCGCTTGAGGCTCTGCCCGGGGTGGGCCGCAAGACGGCCAATGTGGTGCTGAATGTGGTGTTCGGCCATCCGACGCTGGCCGTCGACACCCATATCTTCCGCCTCGGCAACCGGCTGGGGCTGGCGCCGGGCTCGACACCGGACAAGGTGGAAGCCGGCTTCCTGAAGATCATTCCGCCGGAATTCCTGCGCCATGCCCATCACTGGCTGATCCTGCACGGCCGCCATGTCTGCAAGGCCGGCCGGCCGCTGTGCGAGCGTTGCGACATCGCCGATCTCTGCCGCAGCCCGGAGAACACGTCGCCCCGGCGTCCGGGGGGCGAACCCGCATGAGCCACCATTCCCCGATGCCCGGTTGCCGGACCCGGACGGCTTTCCTCTCGACGTGTGCGCGGCGAACGACTATGTGCTCGTTGGCAGGCCCTTTTCCCTTTCAGCCCTGGCATGACTGACAGATGACCCGTCCTCCCGAACGGTCGATGCTTGCCCGCGAGATCGGTCGTGTCGCCACCGGCGACCGCACCGCCTTCGGCAACGTCTACCGCATGACCAGCGCGAAGCTCTACGGCATCGTCCTGCGCATTCTCGGCGATCGCGCCGAGGCGGAGGATGTGCTGCAGGAAGTCTATCTGACGGTGTGGCGCCGGGCCGGCGACTACAATCCCGAGATTGCCGGCGCCGTCACCTGGCTGGTGGCGATCGCCCGCAACCGCGCCATCGACCGGCTGCGGGCGCTGCGCGTGGTGCGCACCCCGGCGGAGGTGGAGGCCGTGCTCGACATCGAGGACCCCGGCCCGTCGCCCCAGGAACGGGTGGCGCGCGAGCAGGACCGGCGCCGGCTGGACGACTGTCTCGATACCCTGCCGGAAGTGAACCGGCTGGCCATCCGCGCGGCCTTCTTCGGCGGGCTGACCTATGGCGAGGCGGCAACCGCTGCCGGCGTGCCGCAGGGGACCATGAAGAGCTGGATCCGCCGCGGCCTCATCAGTCTCAGAGGGTGTCTGGAGCGATGACCACGGAAGCCGAAGAGGCCGGGGCCATTCCCGATGACCTGCTCGCCGCCGAATTCGTGCTCGGCGTGCTCGATACCGACCAGTGGACCGCCACCGAGGCGCGCCGGCAGGCCGATCCCGCCTTCGCGGAAATCGTCACCGACTGGGAACAGCGGCTGGCCGATCTGGCCGATGCCGTGCCCTCGGTGCCGCCGCCGGCCCGCATCCACCGCCGGGTGGAGGCGGAGCTGTCGCTGCTGATCGCCCGCATGCCCGCTCCGGAGCCCGAGCCGGAGCCGGCCCCGCCGCCGCCCCGGCGCGGCGTGCCGTTCTGGCGCGGCCTTGCCTGCGGCACCGGTGCGCTCGCCGCGCTGGCGGTGGCCGGGCTGGCCGTGGTGCTGTTCCTGCCCCATTCCGGCGTGCAGACCTTCCTGCCGCGCTCGGTGGATGTGGCCACTCTGGTGCCGGCCGGCATGCTCGACGAGGTGCTGTTCGTGGTCGCCGTCGACCATGAGCGTCAGGAAGTGCTGCTGACGCCCATCGGCACGGTGCCGGCCGACCGGGTGCCGGAACTCTGGTATCTCTCCCCCGGCGAGGCGCCGCATACGCTTGGCGTGTTCTCGGCGGCCATGCCGCGGGTGCTGCGGCTGCCGGATTTCCTCGGCGCGATGTCCAGCACCGACCTGCGCGGCGCCCGGCTCGCGGTCTCCCTGGAGCCGCCGGGCGGATCGCCCACCGGCCAGCCGGGCAGCCCGTTCGTGGCCGAGGGCCTGCTCGTCCCGACGCTCTGAGGTCTGCCGTTCCGGGGCGAGGGGGCGGAGCCGCGCTTTCCGTCCGCCCTTGTCCCTCAGATGACGGAAGCGCGGTCTGGCGAGGCCGCCGGCCTCCGCATGCTCATGGCGGGCCGCGGCTGCGGGCTTGGCCGGGCGGTGCAGGCGGCCTACTATCGCCGCCCGCATGTGTCCCGCGGTCCCCGGAGGTCCCCCCGTCATGTCGTCCGATCCCGTTTCCGGCTCCGGGCCGGCTGATCCGCTGGCGCTGGCCGAGGCGTGGGCTCAGGCCGGCCGGCAGGTGGCGCTGGCCACCGTCGTGGAAACCTGGGGCTCGGCGCCGCGCCCGGTCGGCAGCCATCTGGTGATCGATGGCGACGGCAACTTCGAGGGCTCGGTGTCCGGCGGTTGCGTGGAAGGCGCCGTGGTCACCGAGGCGCTGGAGGTGATCGAGGACGGCCGGCCGCGCACCCTCTCCTTCGGCGTCGCCGACGAGACCGCGTGGCGGGTCGGGCTCTCCTGCGGGGGGCGCATCCGCATCCATGTCGAGCCGGTGCTGCCGCCCGTCTGAACGGGGGCTGCCGGATCGCGCGCCGGGCCGTTTCCCGGCATCTTCTCTTCCGCGAGGCCATGGCCCATGGATTTCGCCTTCCTTGCCGCCCTCAATGCCGAACGCGCCGCCCGCCGGGCGGTGATCGTGGTCAGCGATCCCGAGACCGGCGCCGAACGGCTGGTGCGCCCGGGCGACACCCTTGCCGGTGATCCGCTGGCCGGCGAGATCGCGAAACGGTTCCGCTCCGGCCAGTCCGGGCTGGTGACGGGGGCGGACGGACGGACGGTGTTCCTCGGCGTCCACCTGCCGCCGCCGCGGCTGGTCGTCATCGGCGCCGTGCACATCTCCCAGGCGCTGGCCCCGATGGCCCGCATCGCCGGTTTCGATTTCTCCCTCGTCGATCCGCGCACGGCATTTGCCACCCCCGAGCGCTTTCCCGGCGTGCACCTGATTGCCGAGTGGCCCGATGTGGCGCTACCCGGCCTCGGGCTCGATCCGTGGACGGCACTGGCCGCGCTCACCCATGATCCGAAGATCGACGAGCCCGCCCTGACGGCGGCGCTGGCGGCCGGGTGCTTCTATGTCGGCGCGCTCGGCAGCCGGAAGACCCATGCCCGCCGGGTGGAGCGGCTGACCGCCCTCGGCGTCGCCCCGGAGGCGATCGCCCGCATCCGCGCCCCCATCGGGCTGGCCATCAATGCCGCCAGTCCGGCGGAAATCGCCGTTTCCATTCTGGCCGAGGTGATTGCGGCGCTGCGGGGAGCGGGGCCGGTCCCGGCGGCGCCATGAAATTCGGACCGGTTCCCGCGGCTATGGCGGAGGGGGCGGTGCTGGCCCATGCCACGCGCCTCGGTGACGGTCTCCTGAAAAAGGGCACCCGGCTGACGGCGGCCGACTGCGCCCGGCTGGTGGCGGCGGGCGTGGCCGAGGTCATCGTCGCCCGTCTCGATCCCGGCGATGTCGCCGAGGATGCCGCGGCGGCGCGGCTGGCGATGGCCGTCACCGGGCCGGGCATTGCGCCGGAGCCGGCCTTCACCGGCCGCACCAATCTGTTCGCCAGCGGCCCCGGCCTGTTCGTCGTCGACCGGGACACCGTGGACCGCTTCAACCGGGTGGATCCCGCCATCACGCTGGCGACCCTGCCGGCCTTTGCGCCTGTTGCTGCCGGGCAGATGGTGGCGACCGTCAAGATCATCCCCTTTGCCGTGTCCGGCGCGGCGCTGGAGGCAGCGCGGGCGGTGGCAGCGGAACGGCCGCTGCGGGTGGCGCCTTATGTCGTCGGCCGGGTGGGCGTCGTCTCCACCCTGCTGCCGTCCCTGAAGCGCACCACGGTCGACAAGACGCTGGACGTGCTGGCCCGCCGGCTGGCACCAAGCAGCGCCGTCATCGTCGCCGACGAGCGGGTGCCGCACCGGGCCGATGCGGTGGCGGCGGCCATCGGCCGGGCGAAGGCGGCGGGTGCCGGTCTCATCGTGCTGTTCGGCGCCTCGGCGGTGGTGGATGCGGACGACATCCTGCCGGCGGGCATCCGGGCCGCCGGCGGGCAGGTGCTGCGCTTCGGCATGCCCGTCGATCCCGGCAACCTGCTGCTTCTGGCCGAGCTGGACGGCCTGCCGGTGCTGGGGGCGCCGGGCTGCGCCCGCAGCCCGCGGGAAAATGGCTTCGACTGGGTGCTGGCCCGGCTTCTGGCCGGGCTGCCGGTGACAGCGGACGACATTGCCGGTTTCGGGGTCGGGGGGCTGCTCATGGAAATTCCGTCGCGGCCCCAGCCGCGGGCCGAGCCGGAGCCGGCGGCGCGCGGGGCGGTCGCCGCCATCGTGCTCGCCGCCGGGCGCTCCAGCCGCATGGGCGGGCCGAACAAGCTCTTGGAATCCTTTGACGGCAAGCCGCTGGTGCGGCGCGCGGCGGAGGCTGCACTCGCCTCCCGCGCCCGGCCGGTCATCGTCGTCACCGGCCATATGGGCGACGCGGTGGCGGCAGCGCTCGACGGGCTCGATATCATCCGGGTGGAGAACCCGGATTTCGCCGCCGGTCTCTCCACCTCGCTGGCTGCCGGCCTTGGCGCGGTGCCGGCGGAGGCCGAGGCCGCGATCGTGCTTCTGGGCGACATGCCGGCGGTGGATGGCCCGGCCATCGACCGGGTGATTGCCGCTCATGATCCCGCCCGCGGTGCCCTCATCGTGCGGGCCACCAGCGGCGGGCGGCGGGGCAATCCGGTGCTGTGGTCGCGGCGCTTCTTTGCCGAACTCGCCGCCATCACCGGCGATCAGGGCGGGCGCGCCCTGTTCGAGGCCGCGCCCGAGGCGGTGGTGGATGTGGAAATCGGCCCCGCCGCCGGTCTGGATGTGGATACGCCCGAGGCACTGGCTGCCGCCCGCGCCCTGTTTGAGCGGGCCTGACCGGGAGCGGGCGCCCCCGGTCGGCCTCCGGTGTTCTTCAGGCGCATGGTGCGGTCAGCACGTCGTGCGCTCGGGTGTCATGTCACGAACCGGGCGGCGAAGCGGGCGCGGCCGAGCGGGGTTGCCGCCGGCAGGCCGTCCTCTGCCAGTTCGACATAGCCGCGCTCCAGCAGCACATCCATCGCCCGGCCGTCGATGCGAATCATGCGGTCGCCGGAGGCGATGGCCTCCAGGGTGTCCCAGTGGACATCGGTGAACTCGGTTTCGAGCGTCGTCATCCCGTGGGTCCTCCTCTGCGGGGGATCGCCGCCGGCCGGAAAGCGGTGCCGGGGCAAAAGGCAAACGGCCGGAGCGGGCGTCCGGTTCCGTACCCGGCTGGCGGGAACTCTTTTGCCGGTTGAAGACTTCCGGACACGGGAGCACTCTGAGAGAATGCGGCCAGGGCAAGCTGGCGGCAGGGGAGACGGGGACGCGATGACCGATCGCCGAATATTCACGCGCACGCTGGCTGCGCTGATGCTGCCGCTGCTGGTCGCTTCCGGCGGCGCGGCGATTGCCGCCCGCGGCGGCATGGACGAGGAAACGGGGTTCCTTGGCCGCTTCACGTCAGACTGGAAGGGCGCCGGTCAGGTCCGCCGCACCGCCGACGGGGACCCGTGGAAGGTCAATTGCGCCATCAGCCAGAGCCATGATGGCAACCGCATTGCGCTCGATGGCTCCTGCCGCGCGGCGCTGCTGTTCACCCGCGAAATCGGCGCCCATCTGGTGTTCAACCCGAAAACCGGGCTCTACACCGGCACCTATGTCGGCGCCAAGGTGGGACCGGCGGCGCTCTCCGGCCGGCGCAACGGCGACAGCCTCCAGCTCACTATCACCTGGCCGAAGGCGGTCAATGGCGACACCAAGGCGGCGCTGACCATCCGCAACGAGGGCAAGGGCCGGATGCAGATTCTGGTGCAGGACCAGCTCGATGGCCGCACCATCACCACCACCGACATCCTGTTCCAGCGCAAGGCCGGCTAATCGGAACAAGAACCCGGGCAAAAAATGAGGGGGCGGTGCAGACCGCCCCCTTTTTTCATGTCCTGCTGCGGCCGGCCGCGCTGGTCAGGACATCAGCGTCATGACATGGGCGGCAACCGAGCGGGCAAGGCCTTCGAGATCGTAGCCCCCCTCCATCACCGAGACGACCCGGCCATTGCAGGAGCGCTCGGCCACATCCATCAGCTTGCGGGTGGCCCAGGCGAAATCCGCTTCGGTGAACTTCAGCTCGCCGAGGGGGTCGCGGTGATGGGCGTCGAAGCCGGCGGAGATGATGAGGAGGTCCGGGCGGAAATTGTCCAGCGCCGGCAGGATGCGCGTTTCCATCGCCTCCTGGAACACCGAGCCATCATCGCCGGCCGTCAGCGGCGCGTTGAAGATGTTGCCGGCCCCGGTCTCGCTCTTCTCGCCGGTGTGGGGGAACAGCGGCATCTGGTGGGTCGACGCATAGAGCACCGACGGGTCATTCCAGAAGATCTGCTGGGTACCGT
This sequence comes from Segnochrobactraceae bacterium EtOH-i3, assembly GCA_050689115.1. Classification (GTDB taxonomy): domain Bacteria; phylum Pseudomonadota; class Alphaproteobacteria; order Rhizobiales; family Segnochrobactraceae; genus JBBSSF01. The sequence goes on from JBOGCN010000012.1 coordinate 81,681, forward strand.
TGCCATGGTGCACGTCGAAATCGACGATGGCCACCCGCTCGGCGCCGTAGACGGCCTGGGCATGGCGCGCCGCCACGGCGGCATTGTTGAAGAAGCAGAACCCCATGGCCTTGGAGGTCTCGGCATGATGACCGGGCGGGCGGATGGCGCAGAAGGCATTCTGCACCTTGCCGGTCATCACCTCGTCCACCGCCCGGGTGGAGGCCCCGACCGCCCGCATGGCCGCCTCGAAGGAGCCGGGCGAGAGGGTGGTGTCATCATCCAGCGAGCGCAGGCCCTGCCGCGGCGTCAGCTTCTCGATGAAGGAATAATGGTTCATCGGGTGCACGCGCAGCACCATTTCGGCCGTGCCCACCGGCGCGCCCTCGCGGGCAAGATCCTGAAAGCGCTCGTGTTCGAGAATGCGATCTACCACACGCACCCGGTCGGGACGCTCCGGATGGCCGAGCGGGGCGGCGTGCGCCAGAAAGGCCGGATGCTGCAAGAGAAGGGTCGTCAAATTGCCAGTCCTCCCGGGTCGCCATTTTCTTGTCTGGCCGGGAGAGGGACCCCGCAAAGGGTCACGGCCCCGCACCCTCCGGTCGGCCTGTCCCCTCCGGAGGACCGGCGCGGACGCACCGGACGGAGATGAAAAGCCGCCGGGGCCCGCGCGCGACGACGCACAGCGGACCTCATTCCTTATGCGCGACCGTCGATCGTTGAATCGCCCCCGTCACCGACCGGTCACGTAGATGCCATCACGGCTACAACGAGGCGTCGCGTCAATGCGTCCGGTCAAATCCCGGAGTGGTTCGCAGAGGGCTGGTTTGACGGGAGGGGAGAGGGGCGCGGGAAGCGGGCGCGTCAGGCCGGGCGCGGCGCGGCGGCGCGGGTCAGCCGGTCGGCAATCGCCAGACCGAGACCGGTGTGCGGCAGCGGGGCAACGGCAATCACCGGGGCACCGCTGCGGTCCAGGGCGCGCAGCATGGTGAAGAGATTGGTGGCGGCTTCCGCCAGATCGCCCCGCGGCGACAGGTTGAGGACCGCGGCGGCGGTCTCAGCGCCCGGAAGCGGGGTGGGGCCGAAGGCGAGCAGGGCCTCTCCGGGGGCAACCGACGTCGCGTGCAGCCGCACGGCGGCGCGGGGCGCATAATGGGAGAGCAGCTGCCCCGGAGCCGAGGGGCGGGAGGCATCGAGTTCCGGGCGCAGCAGCGGACGGCCAAGCACGGTCTCGATCGCTTCAACCGTGGTGCCGCCGGGGCGCAGCAGGGTCGGCTCCGGACCGAAACAGCCGACAATGGTGGACTCGACACCGACCCGGCACGGGCCGCCGTCAATCACCAGGGAGACCCGGAATCCGAGATCGGCCACTACATCGGCGGCGGTGGTCGGGCTCACCCGGCCGGAGCGGTTGGCGCTGGGGGCGGCCAGCGGCCGGCCAAGAGTGGCCGCGATCAGCCGCATGGCATCGCTGGCCGGCACGCGCAGGGCAAGGGTGGGAAGGCCGGCGGTGGTGCGCTCGGCGACCGGCGAGCCCGGTGCGCGTGGCACGACGAGGGTCAGCGGCCCCGGCCAGAAGGCTTCGGCCAGACGGCGGGCGGTATCGTCGAACACACCATGGCGCCGGGCGGCCGCGAAATCTTCGACGTGGGAAATCAGCGGGTTGGTTCCCGGGCGGCCCTTGGCGGCGTAGATGCGTGCCACCGCGTCGTCCGAGGTGGCATCGGCGGCCAGCCCGTAGACGGTCTCGGTCGGAAGCGCGACGAGGCCACCGCCGGCAAGCACGGCGACGGCCTCGGCAAGCACCGCACTGCCCGCCACCAGATCGGCGGCGGGGCGGACGGCGGGAAGGTCAGCTTCGGTCGACACCGTTCAGGCGACGCCGAGGCGCAGGAGATCGTGAACGTTGAGGATGCCGATCGGACGGCGGTCCTCGACCACGAAGATCGCGTTGACGGAGTTGGCGTTGAGCCGCTCCAGTGCCTCGGACGCCATGACGTCGGGACGCAGCACCCGCGGGTTGGTGCTCATCACGTCCTCGACCTTGCGCGACAGCAAGTCACCGGAGAGATGGCGGCGCAGGTCGCCGTCGGTGATCATGCCGATGAGGTTGCCCAGTTCGTCGGTGACGCCGAGACAGCCGAAGCCCTTGCCGGAGATGATGAGGATCGCCTCGTCCATCATGGTGCCGACCGGGGCAACCGGCATGCGGTCGCGGCCATGCATGATGTCGCGGACATATTGCAGGGTGGCGCCCAACTTGCCGCCGGGATGAAAGATCTTGAAGTCCGCCGCGGTGAAGCCGCGGGCTTCCAGCAGGGCCACGGCAAGGGCATCGCCGACGGACAGCTGCAGCACCGTGGAGGTCGTCGGCGCCAGACCATGCGGGCAGGCCTCATCCACCTTCGGCAGTTTGATGACGACGGTGGACGCCTTGCCCAGCGCGCTGTCGGCCCGCGAGGTGATCGACACCAGCGGCACGCGGAAGCGCTTGGAATAATTGATGATCGAGCCGAGCTCCTGGGTCTCTCCGGACCAGGAGAGGGCAAGGATCGCGTCGTTCTGGGTGATCATGCCCAGATCGCCATGGCTCGCCTCGGTGGCGTGCACGAACTGCGCCGGCGTGCCGGTGGAGGCGAATGTGGCCGCCAGCTTGGAGCCGATATGGCCGCTCTTGCCGATGCCGGTGACGATCACGCGACCGGTGATGCCGCTCAGGATCCGGACGGCTTCGGTGAACGGCGCGCCCAGGCCGTTGCCAAGGGCGGCATGCAGGGCGCGCATGCCGGCGATCTCAGTCTCAACTGTCCGGCGGGCGGACAGGAGCCAGGTCGCCGGGTCGGCGGCCGTGTCGTTCGAAGAGGCCTCGGTCCTGAGAGGAACCACACCACTCGTCATTCCAACCGTTCTCCACTTCTAGCCGCGGCGGGAGGTGAGAGCTCCAGCGCCGGGTGAAAGGCTTTGCGGGAAACCCTACGCCTGTCGGCCCCGCGTCGCAACGCGGTGACGTGTTCGCATCCGCACACGGGCTTATCCATTCGGGCCCGCCGGGCGGTGCGATGCATCATGGGCCGATGCGGTCAACAATTGGTTAACCATGAGCGGGCAGGGTGTCTCCCTTGAGTAGAGCGCGCGATGCGAAGCGGGGGGCTTCGGGTCGCGACAAAGGGTCCAATTGATTGTGTCTTCGCGGAAAATTGCTCCCGCTCCGATGGGGGGAGCGAATCTTCACCCGCCGCGGGGCCGGTCCGGACGCAAACCTGACGAGGTCGACATGAGGAGGACTCCCATGCCGCACGCCCTTCGGCTCCCGAATCCCGCTTTCGCCGAGCGTTCAATATCGCGCTGCATTCTTGTCCTTCGGCAGGTGCTCGGACTGGTGTTTTTGCTCGGCGTGGCATTCCTGCCACTGTCGGACACCGCCCGGGCCGACGCCGGCTTTGACCGTTGGGTCCAGTCCTTCTGGCCGCAGGCCAAGGCCGCCGGCATTTCGCGCGCGACCTATGATGCTGCGTTCCGCGGCGTTACGCCGGATCCTTCCGTGCTGAAGGCTGCCGCCTTCCAGCCGGAATTCACCAAGCCGATCTGGGAATATCTGGATGGCGCCGCCTCCCAGAGCCGCATCGACAATGGCCGCAAGAAGATGGCCGAGTGGAAGCCGTGGCTGGACCGCATCGAGGCCACCTATGGTGTCGATCGTGAAGTCGTGGTGGCGATCTGGGGCATGGAGTCGTCCTATGGCTCCATTCTCGACAATCCGAAGATTGTGAAATCCACCATCCGCTCGCTGGCGACACTGGCCTATGATGGCGGCCGGCTGCAAAAATTCGGTCGCGAACAGCTGATTGCCGCGCTGCAGATCCTGCAGTCGCATGACATCAGCCCGCGTGGCATGACCGGCTCCTGGGCCGGAGCCATGGGCCACACCCAGTTCATCCCGACGACCTTCCTCGCCTATGCCGTGGATGCCGATGGCGATGGCCATCGCAACATCTGGGGCTCGGTGCCGGATGCGCTGGGCTCGACCGCCAACTATCTGAAGAAGTCCGGCTGGCGTACCGGGGAAACCTGGGGCTACGAAGTCGTTCTGCCCAAGGGCTTCAATTATGCCCTGGCCGACGAGAAGACCGCCCGGCCGGTCAGTGAATGGGCGTATAAATATGGCGTGCGCCGCGTCGGCGGAAAGCAGTTCCCGCGCGGCAGCGACATGGGCACCCTGTTCCTGCCGGCTGGTGCGCGCGGTCCGGCCTTCCTGATGCTGCCGAACTTCTTCGTCATCAAGAAGTACAACAACGCCACCTCCTATGCGATGGGTGTCGGCCATCTTGCCGACCGGCTGCACGGCGGCGGGCCCTTCGTCCAGCCCTGGCCGGTCAACGACAAGCCGCTGTCCAAGACCCAGGTCGAGGAGCTGCAGCAGCGCCTGATGGCCACCGGCTTCCTGCCGCGCAGCGGCCATGTCGACGGCAAGGTCGGTCCCGACACCCGCGACGCCATCCGCGCCTATCAGAAGTCCGTCGGTCTGCCGCCGGATGGCTATCCGACCACGGCGCTTTTGGCCCGCATCAGCCGCAGCTGAGGCGCGGATTTCCGGGGCGGCTGACCGCTGCCCCGGACTGCCCGAGGATCCCTCTCAAGCACCTCTGGTCTTATTCCGCCGCGTCGGCCTTGTCGGCCTTCTTCCGCCCCGCCGCCTTCTTCGGCGGATGGCGGGTGAGGAGGTCGGCGAGATAGCGGCCGGTATAGCTGCGGCCGACTTTCACGATCTCTTCCGGGGTGCCGGTGGCGACGATCTCGCCGCCGCCATCGCCGCCCTCGGGGCCGAGATCCAGGATCCAGTCGGCGGTCTTGATGACTTCGAGATTGTGCTCGATGATGACGACCGTGTTGCCCTGATCTACCAGTTCGTGCAGCACTTCCAGAAGCTTGGCGACATCGTGGAAGTGCAGGCCGGTTGTCGGCTCGTCCAGGATGTAGAGGGTGCGGCCGGTCGCCTTGCGCGACAGCTCCTTGGCCAGCTTGATGCGCTGGGCCTCGCCGCCCGAGAGCGTCGTCGCCTGCTGCCCGATCTTCACATAACCGAGACCGACCCGCGACAGTGTCTCCAGCTTGTCGCGCACAGCCGGCACGGCATCGAAGAAGATCACGCCCTCATCGACCGTCATGTCGAGCACATCGGCAATCGAGCGACCCTTGAACTGCACGTCCAGGGTCTCGCGATTGTAGCGCTTGCCCTTGCAGACATCGCAGGTGACATAGACATCGGGCAGGAAGTGCATCTCGATCTTGATGACACCATCGCCCTGACAGGCTTCACAGCGCCCGCCCTTGACGTTGAAGGAGAAACGCCCGGCCTCGTAGCCGCGGGCCTTGGCTTCCGGCAGGCCGGCATACCAGTCGCGGATCGGCGTGAAGGCGCCGGTATAGGTGGCCGGGTTGGAGCGCGGCGTGCGGCCGATGGGCGACTGGTCGATGTCGATGACCTTGTCCAGCGCCTCCAGCCCCTCGATGGCATCATGGGGGGCAGGGGCCTCGCGGGCACCATTCAGCCGGCGGGCGGCGGCCTTGAACAGGGTGTCGATGAGGAAGGTGGACTTGCCGCCCCCCGACACGCCGGTGACGCAGGTCATCACCCCGAGGGGCACTTCCGCCGTGACATTCTTGAGGTTGTTGCCCCGGGCGCCGATCACCTTGAGGCGCCGGCCCTTGACGGGCTTGCGCCGCTTCTCCGGCACCGGGATCGTCAGCTCGCCAGTGAGATAGCGCCCGGTGAGCGAGGCGGGATTGGCCATCACCTCTTCCGGCGTGCCCTCGGCGACGATGCGGCCGCCATGGACGCCGGCGCCGGGGCCGACATCGACGACATAATCGGCGGTGCGGATGGCGTCCTCGTCATGCTCGACGACGATGACGGTGTTGCCGAGATCGCGCAGCCGGCGCAGGGTCTCCAGCAGGCGGTCATTGTCGCGTTGGTGCAGGCCGATGGACGGCTCGTCCAGCACATAGAGAACACCCGTCAACCCCGAACCGATCTGGGAGGCCAGCCGGATGCGCTGGCTTTCGCCGCCGGAGAGCGTGCCGGAGCCGCGCGACAGCATGAGATAATCGAGCCCGACATCGACGAGGAAGGTCAGCCGTTCCCGGATTTCCTTGAGGATGCGGCCGGCAATCTCGCTCTGCTTGGGGGTGAGCTTGCCCGGCAGCGCCGAAAACCAGCTCTGGGCCTGGCGGATGGACAGCGCCGTGACCTCGCCGATATGGCAGCCATCCACCTTGACGGCCAGCGCCTCGGGCTTCAGCCGGTGGCCGCCGCAGGCCGGGCACGGCCGGTCGGACTGGAAGCGCGACAGCTCCTCGCGCACCCACTGGGAATCGGTTTCCTTCCAGCGCCGCTCGATATTGCGCAGCACGCCCTCGAAGGTCTTGCGGGTGCGGTAGCTGCGGATGCCGTCCTCGTAGGTGAATTCGATCTCTTCCTTGCCCGAGCCATAGAGGATGGTGTGCCGGACCGGCTCCGGCAGATCCCGCCACGGCGTGGTCATGGCCACATGATAATGGGCGCAGAGGGAGTCCAGCGTCTGGGCATAGAAGGGCGAGGCCGAGCCGGTCTTGTTGGACCAGGGCAGCAGCGCCCCCTTCTGCATCGACAGGCTGTCATCGGGCACGATCAGGTCGGCCTCGAATTCCAGCGTGGTGCCGAGGCCATCGCAGGCCGGGCAGGCGCCGAACGGGTTGTTGAAGGAAAACAGCCGCGGCTCGATCTCCGGAATGGTGAAGCCGGAGACCGGGCAGGCGAATTTTTCCGAGAAGATCACCCGCTTCGGCGAGCCATCCGGATTGGTCTCGGAGGCATATTCGGCCACCGCGATGCCATCGGCGAGCTTCAGCGCGGTTTCCAGAGAATCGGCCAGCCGGGTGGCGATGTCGGCCCGCACCACCACGCGGTCGACCACCACGTCGATATCGTGCTTCAGCTTCTTGTCGAGGGCCGGCGCATCGGCAATCTCGTGGAAGGTGCCGTCGATCTTCACCCGCTGGAAGCCGCGCTTCATCAGCTCGGCCAGCTCCTTGCGGTACTCGCCCTTGCGGCCGCGGATCATCGGGGCGAGCAGATAGAGCCGCGTGCCCTCGGGCAGCGCCAGCACCCGGTCGACCATCTCGGTGACGGTCTGGCTCTCGATGGGCAGGCCGGTCGCCGGGGAATAGGGCACGCCGGTGCGCGCCCACAACAGGCGCATGTAATCGTAGATTTCCGTGACGGTGCCGACCGTCGAGCGCGGATTGCGCGAGGTCGTCTTCTGCTCGATGGAAATGGCCGGCGACAGACCTTCGATCTGGTCCACATCCGGCTTCTGCATCATCTCCAGAAACTGGCGCGCATAGGCCGAGAGAGACTCGACATAGCGGCGCTGGCCTTCGGCATAGATGGTATCGAAGGCGAGCGACGACTTGCCAGAGCCCGACAGCCCGGTGAACACCACGAGCTTGTCGCGCGGGATCGTCAGATCCACATTCTTGAGGTTGTGCTCGCGGGCGCCACGGATGATGATGGAAGACTTGGCGCCGGGCACGGCAGGAACGGTCATGAGGGACCCCGGGAGAAGGGACAATCCGCCAGTCACCGTCCGGGGAGACGGACAGCGCCACGGAGACAGACAGGATTTGTGGGGCGGCCGACCGGGTTCCGCAAGGGGCGCCCTCTCTGCGCCGCACCGGATTCCGCTTGGCGTCCGCGCCTTCAGCGTCTAGAACGTAGCAAGAACGCCTGTCCTTCCGCAAGGGGGCTCTTTCCGGCAGGGCGCCGACTGGCGGGGCGACAGCGGGCAGTGGATAACCGGGCCGGGGCCGTGGATGGTCGTCCGGCACGGGGGCGACTTGGACGCCCGGGGAGGTTAGGACTGCCGTTCAGGAGCGGGGTCCCGGGCCGATCATGCGGCCGGCCCCGGCAACAGGCACGAGGGACAAGATGGCGGGCAGCGTCAACAAGGTCATCCTGGTCGGCAATCTCGGACGTGATCCGGAGGTGCGGCGCACCCAGTCCGGCGATCCGATCGTCAACCTGCGCATCGCCACCAGCGAGACCTGGCGCGACAAGGCGTCCGGCGAGCGCAAGGAGCGCACCGAGTGGCACTCGGTGGTCATCTTCAACGAGAACCTCGCCCGTGTTGCCGAGCAGTATCTGCGCAAGGGCTCCAAGGTCTATGTCGAAGGCCAGCTGCAGACCCGCAAGTGGCAGGACCAGTCCGGTCAGGACCGCTACACCACCGAGGTGGTGCTGACCCGCTTCCGCGGCGAGCTGACCATTCTGGACGGTCGCGGCGAGGGCGGCGGCGGCCAGGTGGAAGATCGCTCTGGCGGCTCCGATTTCGGCCGCTCCGGTGCCATGGACCGCGGCGGTGGCTATGGTGGCGGGTCCGGTGGCTCGGGTGGTTCGGGCGGCGGCTATGGCGGCGGCGGGCAGGGGGGCGGCCGTTCGGCCCCGCCGTCCCCGCGCACCATGTCCAACGAGCTGGACGACGACATTCCGTTCTGAGCCGGCGGACGCCCCGGAGGTCGCCGGCCATATGGCCGGTCCGGTTTCCCTGGGGCCGGATAGCCATGGGCGGGCGGCGGCGTGCATGCCCGGGAGCGTCCGGGGGCGGGGGCTCTGCCTCGTCCTCCGCCGGTCCGGCTTTTCTCTGACACCCGGGAGCGCCCATGTCTCTTGCGCCGCTGCTGGAGGCGTCCCTGTCCATCCGGATCCACGCCTTTGCGGCGCTGGTGGCCTTCGTGCTGGGCGGCGTACAGCTGCTGGCGCCCAAGGGCACTTGGCCGCATCGGGCGCTCGGCTGGGGGTGGGTGGGGCTGATGGCGCTGGTGGCGGGCTCGTCGCTGTTCATCCGTTCGGGCTGGCCGCTGATCGGGCCGTTCGGGCCGATCCATCTGCTGTCCGTCTGGGTGCTGCTGGTGCTGCCGCGGGCAGTGCTGGCGGCGCGCCGGCATCAGGTCGGTCGGCATCGCGCGACCATGATCCACCTGTTCGCCGGTGCCCTGGTCATTGCCGGCGCCTTCACTTTCTGGCCCGGCCGCATCATGCACGCCGTGGTGTTCGGCCCCGGCTGAGGGCTGGCCGGCGCCGGATTTGCGTGTGGTCTCCCTACAATGATACGGGGAGACCGGATGCGGGACCGTCGCGTGGCCCGGAAGGTCTGCCCATTTCTCGTCTGGACTGACGGGACGGGACACTGGCTGCGGACGATCGGAGGATCTGAGGAGTCTCCGGTCTGTGCCACCGGGGCACGGGTCGGGAGACGGGAATGGTCGTCCGGGCTGGCGGGGGCTGGCCGGGACGGAACGCAGGAGACAGACCGCCGGCCGGTTCCGGTGCGGCTGGCGGCATCGGGGAGATACAATGGATCTGACGTTCGCCATCAAATTCTTCGGCGCGCTGTTTGCGATCATGAATCCGATCAGCGGCCTGCCGGTATTCCTGAGCCTGACCGGCGGCGAGACGCCCGCCACCCAGCGCGCGATCGCGATCAAGGTTGCCTTTTACATCGCGGTCATCGGCGTCATCACCACCTTTGCCGGCTCGGCCGTACTGTCCTTCTTCGGCATCAGCATTCATGACCTGCAGATTGCCGGCGGCCTGGTGGTGCTGGGGATCGCCTTTTCCATGCTGAACGGCAGCCCGAGCAGCATGCACCATGGCAGCGAGAGCGAGCAGCCGGGGTTCACGAACTCGTCGGCGGTCGCCTTCTATCCGCTGGCCTTCCCGCTGATGATGGGGCCGGGAGCGCTGACTACGCTGATCCTGTTTGCCGGTCAGGCCCGCGGAATGGTGGACTGGATCGGCTATTTCGTCGCCTTCGGCGTGGTCACCCTGTCGGTCGGCATCGTGTTCGCCCTGGCTGGCGTGCTCGGCAAATATCTGTCCGACACGGCGCGCACCATCGTCAGCCGGGTGATGGGCCTCATTCTGGCATCCATCGCGGTGCAGATGATCATTGATGGCGTCCGCGCCCTGCTGCCCGGACTGGCCTGATCCGGAAATGATGCGGGCCGGGGTCAGAAAATCCCGGTCACCAGCGCCCGCACGCCATCGGCGACGAACTGTACGGCAAGGGCTGCCAGAAGCACGCCGAGCAGGCGGGTGACGATGGCCTGTCCGGTGTTGCCCAGCACCCGGGCGATGCGGCCGGCGGTGGCGAAGATCACGAACACCACGGCCATGATGCCGAGGATGATGGCGATCACGCCGGCCAGTCCCCAGACATTGGGGGCGTTGGAGGAAATCAGCACCGTTGCCGAGATCGCGCCCGGGCCCGAGGTCAGCGGGATGGCGAGCGGAAACACCGAGACGTCGCCCGGGGCCTCGCGGGCCTCGTCCACTTTGTCGGGGCTGCGCTCATGGGGCTTCTCGAACACCATCTCGAAGGCGATGGCGAACATCAGCAGGGCGCCCGCAATGCGGAAGGCGGGAATCGAGATCCCCACCAGCTCCAGAAACTGCGCGCCGACAAGGGCGAAGCCGACGAGGATGCCGGTTGCCGTCAGGCTGGCGGTGATGGCCGTCTTGCGGCGCTGTTCGGCGGTCTGCCCGCGGGTGACGCCGAGGAAGATCGGCGCCAGCGCGATCGGGTCGATGATGACGAAGAGCGTGGCGAAGGCCTGGAGCAGATAATCGGTCACGGCTCGGGCGGTCTCCGTCGGTCGGGCCTGATCGGGGGTGGGCGGCGTCGGGCCGGGCCTGCCGGCTATCTCCCGCGAACCCGTCGCATCGGCGGGGGAGGCGCGGAACCGGGGTGCCGGACAGGCGGCGGCCGGGCCAATTTCGCGAGTGTATCCCAGGCGCCTGCGGATTGTCGCTCGCGGACGCTGCGTCGAATTGGATCGGCGCGCATGAATCGTCTATAAGGCCCCCAACGCCTCGAATTCTGACAGGATCAACTCCTTGGCCGATCCGGAGAACACCCCGCCGACCGGTGGGTCGACCGACATCCGACCGATCTCGATCACCGACGAGATGAAGCGCAGCTATCTCGATTACGCCATGAGCGTGATCGTGAGCCGTGCGCTCCCGGACGTGCGCGACGGTCTGAAGCCGGTTCATCGACGCATTCTGCACTCGATGAACGAGTCCGGCTATGACTGGAACAAGCCCTACCGCAAGTCCGCCCGCGTCGTCGGTGACGTGATCGGTAAATATCACCCCCATGGTGACCAGTCGGTCTACATGGCGCTGGTGCGCATGGCGCAGGAATTTTCCATGCGTCTGCCGCTGGCCGATGGCCAGGGCAACTTCGGCTCCGTCGACGGCGACATGCCCGCGGCGATGCGATACACCGAAGTGCGGCTGGCCAAGCAGACCCGGGCGCTGCTCGACGATATCGACAAGGATACCGTCGACTTCCAGGACAACTACGACAATTCCGAGCGCGAACCCGTCGTCCTGCCGGCGCGCTTCCCCAATCTGCTCGTCAATGGCGCCGGCGGCATCGCGGTGGGCATGGCGACGAACATTCCGCCCCATAATCTGGGCGAGATGATCGACGTCTGCATCGCCTATGTCGATGATCCCGCCATCGGGCTGGAAGACATCCTGCGCATCGTGCCCGGGCCGGATTTCCCCACCGGCGGCCTGATCCTCGGCCGCGGCGGCATCCGGCAGGCCTATCTCACCGGTCGCGGCTCGGTGCTGATGCGCGGCAGGGTGGAGATCGAGACCGTCCGGCGCGAGCGCGAGGCGATCGTCATCACCGAGATCCCCTATCAGGTCAACAAGGCCCTGATGGTGGAGAAGATCGCCGAACTGGTGCGCGAGAAGCGCGTCGAGGGCATCGCCGACCTGCGCGATGAATCCGACCGCTCCGGCATGCGCGTCGTCGTCGAGCTGAAGCGCGATGCGGTGGCCGATGTCGTGCTGAACCAGCTCTACCGCTTCTCGCCGCTGCAGACCTCCTTCGGCGTCAACATGGTGGCGCTCACCGGTGGCAAGCCGGAGCTGATGGCCTTCAAGGACATGGTGTCCGCCTTCGTCGCCTTCCGCGAGGAGGTGATCGGCCGGCGCACCCGCTTCCTGCTCAACAAGGCCCGCGACCGCGCCCATGTCCTCGTCGGTCTGGCGATCGCGGTCGCCAATATCGACGAGGTGATCCGCCTCATCCGCACCTCGCCGGATCCGGCAACGGCGCGCGCCGCCCTCATGGAGCGCAACTGGCCGGCCGAGGATGTGGCGCCGCTGATCCGTCTCATCGACGATCCGCGCCACACCGTGAACCCGGATGGCACCTACAAGCTGTCCGAGGAACAGGCCCGCGCCATTCTCGACCTGCGCCTGCAGCGCCTGACGGCTCTGGGCCGGGACGAGATTGCCGAGGAGCTGGAAAAGCTCGCCGCCGAGATCCGCGACTATCTGGAAATCCTGCACTCCCGCGCCCGCGTGCTGCAGATCGTCAAGGACGAGCTGCTGGCCGTGAAGCAGGAGTTCTCGACGCCGCGCCGGACCGAGATCATCGAGTCGGCGGGTGATCTGGACGACGAGGACCTGATCCAGCGCGAGGACATGGTCGTCACCGTCAGCCATGCCGGCTATGTCAAGCGCGTGCCGCTGGCCACCTATCGCGCCCAGCGCCGCGGCGGCAAGGGCCGTTCGGGCATGTCCACCCGGGACGAGGATTTCGTCACCCGGCTGTTCGTCGCCTCCACCCACACGCCGGTGCTGTTCTTCTCGTCGCGCGGGCAGGTCTACAAGGAAAAGGTCTGGCGGCTGCCGCTGGCGGCTCCCCAGGCGCGCGGCAAGGCGCTGGTCAACATGCTGCCGCTGGAGCCCGGCGAGCGCATCACCTCCATCATGCCGCTGCCCGAGGACGAGGCGAGCTGGGAAAGCCTGGACGTGATGTTCGCCACCCGGGCGGGCACCGTCCGGCGCAACAAGCTGTCGGATTTCGTGCAGGTGAACCGTTCCGGCAAGATCGCCATGAAGCTGGAGGAGGGCGACGGCATCGTCGATGTCGCCGTCTGCACGGAAAATGACGACGTGCTGCTGACGACGGCGGCCGGCCAGTGCATCCGCTTCTCGGTGGGCGACGTCCGGGTGTTTGCCGGCCGCACCTCCACCGGCGTGCGCGGCATCGCGCTGGCAGCCGACGACAAGGTCATCTCCATGGCCATCCTGCGCCATTTCGAGGCGACCCCGGAGGAGCGGACCGCTTATCTGAAGATGCGCCGGGCCGTTACCGGCGAGGCCGGCGAGGTCGAGGCCGACGAGACGGAGGCCTCCGGCGAGGGCGGCGGCGTCGATCCGGCCCGCTATGTCGAGATGAGTGCGGCCGAGCAGGTCATCCTGACCCTGTCGGAAAATGGCTTCGGCAAGCGCACCTCGTCGTTCGAGTACCGGATCACCGGCCGCGGCGGCAAGGGCATCGTCGCCATGGCGGTGAACGACCGCAACGGCCCGCTGGTGGCCTCCTTCCCGGTGGAGGAGAGCGACCAGATCATGCTGGTGACCGATGGCGGCCAGCTCATCCGCTGCCCGGTCTCGGGCATCCGGGTGGCCGGCCGCAGCACCCAGGGCGTGATCGTGTTCAACACCGCCGAGGGCGAAAAGGTCGTCTCCGTCGAGCGGGTGACCGAGGACGCCGAGGAAGAGGCGGGCGAGGAGGCATAAGCCGCCGCGCCGATCGTCCGGACTGTCGGGAAAGGGGCCGGTCGCCTGGTGCGGCCGGGCCCTTCTTATTTTGGGAACTAGCTTCCGGATGGGAGAGGGAGCTCGCTTTTGCCCGGCGTTGTCTGCAGGGCACGCGTCTCCTGCCAGACGTGATAGGTCATGGACGTCGGGGATCCCTCCACGCGCCATTCCCGGCGCCCGTTTGAGGCCCGGTCGAGGACGACTGCTGCCGCTGCCGAGGGGCTATCGAAGCCGTAGGTCTGCGTGAAGCGATAGTAGTCTCCGTCAGCGATCAGGATTCCGTCATCTATCAGCTGCTGTTTCAGGCGTGCGTAGACGTTGGTTGAGCCTGTATCGCGCTTGCAGAGGCTTCCGGTGAGGACAAAAAGTTCGCTATCTCGTGCGATGGCGCGGGCAAGTTCCACGCCATGGTTTGTCAGCTGGAATACTGTGTTGTCGTCCTCAATCCGCGCAGTCGCCCCCGGAACGCTCTTCTCCTGAAGCCTTTGGCGGGGCTTCAGTATGTCGAGGCCGATTAGTGGCAAGATGACATTAAGGTCAGCAAGGAATGATTCCATGTTGGCCCGATCCGCTTCAGGCAGTCTTTTGTCTGCAGCGGATGGCATCTGGCTATTGTCCAGGGCGGCTCTGTCCGCCGCATGGACCATTTCGATCAGGCGGGCCTCCAGGTAGCGGACATGCCCCTTTGTCAAAGCCTCGTCGCTCGTCGTGAAGACGATCGCGGTCTCCCAGAACTCCCGTTGTAGGACACTCTGGGGAAGGCGATTCCGGACGCTGTCGGCCTCGCCAATATAGACCCGGATGCCGCCCGGACTTGCCTGATCCGGGCCGAACAGGATGTAGATGCCAGTCCTGTCAACTTCGGGACGGGCAAGCAGGCGATCGAAATTTGACTGGGTTGCCACCAGCAGCGAGCCAGTCCAGCCGAATATCGACGCTATCATCAGGCCAGTGGGATGGCCGTCTACCAGAAATAGCTGGATTGTGCGGCCATGATTATCGGCGGATGGCATGGAGCTCTCCGGAGGGGTGCGCATCCGGAGATAGCAGATTTCAGTGCGTGCTGTCCCGATGGATGTGCCCCTGGGCGATCAGGACTTCGCGTGGCCATCGCTGACGGGGGCGGGCACTGCATTTGCGTTTTTGGGTGCTCCGTCCTTTGTCACCAGCGCCTTGTGAGCGCGCAGAAAGGCGGCAGGCGGGCAGGGGGCTGTTCGCGTGGCCCGGGTGAGCGGCCGGGGAAAAGGGAGGGCGGGCACCCCTCTTCAGGGCCGGATGGCGGAAAAAGCCATGCCCCTCCGTTGCCTCGGTGCATCAGAGGGCAATCGTATCCACTTTCCCGCACTCTTCGAGACAGGCTTGGGTACAAGTTCCGCTCATCTGGCGCGTGCCTTGCATTCCCTGTCTCCCATTCGGGAGAAAGCAGGACGGGGACCGCCTTCCGGGGTCGAGGGAGGGCGGGCGGCCTGCTGAAGGAGGGGGTCTTCATGTCAACATCGGTTCATCCGGTGGACGAACGTCTGCCGGTTCCAAGGCTGGCCACGCTGGGCCTGCAGCATGTGCTGGTGATGTATGCCGGCGCGGTGGCCGTGCCGCTCATCATTGGCCGGGCGCTGAAGCTGTCGCCCGAGGAAATTGCCATCCTCATCAATGCCGACCTGTTTGCCGGTGGCATCGCCACCCTGGTGCAGTGCATCGGCTTCCGTCATTTTGTCGGCGTGCGCCTGCCGGTGATGATGGGCGTGACTTTCGCCTCTGTCGGCCCGATGCTGGCGATGGGCACCGATCCCTCGGTGGGCATCCTCGGCATCTACGGCTCGGTCATTGCGGCGGGCATCTTCGGCGTGCTGATCGCGCCCTTCATCAGCCGGCTCCTGCCGCTGTTCCCGCCGGTCGTCACCGGCACCATCATCATGGTGATCGGCATCACCCTGATGCGCATCGGCATCAACTGGGCCGGCGGCGGCCTGCCGATGCTGACCAAGGTGGTGGAGGGCGAAAAGGGCCTGTTCGCCAACCCGGCCTATGGCCAGCTCACCGGGCTTGCCATCGCGCTGTTCGTGCTGTGCGTGATCCTGGCGCTGACCAAATGGGGCAAGGGCTTCGTTGCCAATGTGGCGGTGCTTCTGGGCCTCATCGCCGGCTCCGTGGTGGCCTCGGCCCTTGGCATCATGCACTTTGAAAAGGTGGCGGCGGCGCCGTGGGTGGATGTGATCCTGCCCTTCCACTTCGGCATGCCCACCTTCCACCTGATCCCGATCATCACCATGTGCATCGTCATGGTGGTGGTGATGATCGAATCCACCGGCATGTTCCTGGCGCTGGGCGACATGACCGATCGCAAGGTGGACAAGAAGCTGCTGACCGCGGGTCTCAGGGCCGATGGCGTCGGCACCATCATCGGCGGCGTCTTCAACACCTTCCCCTACACCTCCTTCTCCCAGAATGTCGGCCTTGTCGGGGTCACCGGCGTGCGCTCGCGCTGGGTGACGGCGGCCGGCGGCCTCATCATGATCATCCTCGGTCTGGCGCCGAAGCTGGCCGCGCTGGTGGAGTCCGTGCCCAATGTCGTGCTCGGCGGTGCCGGTCTCGTCATGTTCGGCATGGTCGCTGCCACCGGTGCCCGCATCCTCACCCAGGTAGATTTCAAGCATAACCGCTTCAATCTCTATGTCGTCGCCATCTCCGTCGGCTTCGGCATGATCCCGATGGTGGCGCCGAACTTCTTCAATCATCTGCCGCACGGCCTGCATCCGCTGCTGGAATCCGGAATTCTGCTGGCGGCCATCGTGGCGGTAATCCTGAACGCCTTCTTCAACGGGGTGCGCTCCGAGAAGGAAGCCGAGGAAGAGCTGGCGGCCGCCGCCGCCGAGGCCGAGCACGCCTGACATCAGGCGGACCGGACCGTCGTCCTGTTCCCGGGCGCAGGGGGACCTCTGTGTCCGGGACGCTGCCTGTGTCCATCGGGCTCCGTCGGGTCATCCCCGCCGGAGCCCGCGCTGTTTCCGGATGGGGCAGGGAGAGGGCAAGGGTGGCCGGTCGGGGGAAAGCAGTGCGCTGCGGTATCTCTTTGACGACCCGGCCATCGGCTGTCCGGTCGGCGGAGGGGGCAGGTCCGCGATCCGGGATCAAATGAAACTCATTTGCAATAGCGATCGCTCTTGCGGTCGGGCACGAGACTGCGTAGCATCTTTGCAAGTTGATCGCATTCGAGGAAAAGATGCTGATTCCGTCACGCCGCACCGTGCTTGCGGGTCTGGCCGGTCTGGCGCTGGTCTCCGGTTTTCCGGCCCTCCCGGCGCGGGCCGAGGGCAAGCTGAAGGCCGTGACCACCTTCACCATCATTGCCGACATGGCCCGTAATGTCGGGGGTGACCGGGTGGAGGTGCAGGCGATCATCCGCCCCGGCGCCGAGATCCACAATTATCAGCCGACCCCGGGGGACATCCTGAAGGCCCAGGATGCCGAGCTGGTGCTGTGGAACGGGCTCAATCTGGAGCTCTGGTTCGAGAAATTCTTCCGCCGCCTGAAGAATGTGCCGAGTGTCGTGGTGTCCGAGGGTGTCGTGCCCATGGGCATCTCGGAAGGGCCCTATAGCGGCAAGCCGAACCCCCACGCCTGGATGTCGCCGGACAATGCGGCGCTCTATGTCGACAATATCCGCGACGCCTTCACCAAGGCAGATCCGGAGGGCGCCGAAGTCTACAAGGCCAATGCCGAGGCCTACAAGACGCAGATTGCTGCCGCCATGGCGCCGGTCCGGGAGAAATTCGCGGCCCTGCCGGAGAATGAACGCTGGCTGGTGACGAGCGAAGGCGCCTTTTCCTATCTCGCCCGGGATTTCGGCCTGAAGGAGCTTTATCTCTGGCCGATCAACGCCGACAGCCAGGGCACGCCGAAGCAGGTGCGCCGGGTGATCGACGCCATGCGCGAGAACAGCATTCCCGTCATCTTCTCGGAAAGCACGGTTTCCCCGGATCCGGCCCGGCAGGTGGCGCGGGAAACCGGCGCCCGCTATGGCGGCGTGCTCTATGTCGATTCCCTCAGCGACCCGGATGGCCCCGTGCCCACCTATCTCGACCTGATGCGCGTGACCTCCGACACCATCGCCCGCGGCCTCACCGGCGAGGGCCCGGCGCAATGAGCGGGGCGCTTCCGGCCGCCGGCAGCGGCATTGCCGTCGCGGATGTCACCGTCACCTATCGCAACGGCTACACGGCGCTGCGCGATGCCTCCTTCGAGATTCCGACCGGCACCATCACGGCGCTGGTCGGCGTCAACGGCGCCGGCAAGTCGACGCTGTTCAAGGCGCTGATGGGCTTCGTGCGCGCCGCCAAGGGCGAGATCCGCATTCTCGGCCGCCCGGTGCGCGAGGCCCTCAAGGCCGGTCTCGTCGCCTATGTGCCCCAGGCGGAAGAGGTCGACTGGACCTTCCCCGTCCTCGTCGAGGACGTGGTGATGATGGGCCGCTATGGCCGCATGGGGCTGATGCGCATTCCCCGTGCCGTCGACCGCGAGGCCGTGACCGCGGCACTCGCCCGGGTGGGAATGCTTGATTTCCGCAAGCGCCAGATCGGCGAGCTCTCCGGCGGCCAGAAGAAGCGGGTGTTCCTCGCCCGCGCGCTCGCCCAGGAAGGGCAGGTGATCCTGCTCGACGAGCCCTTCACCGGCGTCGACGTGAAGACCGAGGATGCCATCATCGACCTGCTGCGGGCGCTGCGCGACGAGGGCCGGGTGATGCTGGTCTCCACCCACAATCTCGGTTCCGTGCCGGAATTCTGCGATCGCACCGTGCTCATCCGCGGCACCGTGCTCGGTTACGGCCTGACCGCCGACACCTTCACCCGCGAGAATCTGGAGGCGGCGTTCGGCGGCGTGCTCCGGCATTTCGTGCTCGGCCATCCGGAAAGCGAGACCGCGACGCCGGTGCGCGTCATCACCGACGACGAGCGCCCCTTCGTGCTCTACGATAACAAGCCGGCGCCGCGCCATTCCGGCCCGGAAGGGGCGGCGGAATGATCGCCCTCCTGCTGGAACCCTTCAGCTATTCCTACATGCTGAACGCCATGTGGGTGAGCGCGCTGGTCGGCACCGTCTGCGCCTTCCTGTCGGCCTTCCTGATGCTGAAGGGCTGGTCCCTCATCGGCGATGCGCTGTCCCACTCCATCGTGCCCGGGGTGGCCGGCGCCTACATGCTGGGGCTGCCCTTTTCCATCGGCGCCTTCTTTTCCGGCGGGCTGGCGGCGGCGGCCATGCTGTTTCTCTCCGAGCGCACCCGGCTGAAGGAAGACACGGTGATCGGCCTGATCTTCACCGCCTTCTTCGGCCTCGGCCTGTTCATGATCTCGCTGTCGCCGGCCTCGGTGAACATCGAGACCATCGTGCTCGGCAATATCCTCGCCATCACCCCGGAGGATATTCTCCAGCTCGCCATCATCGGCTTCGGTTCGCTCGCCGTGCTGATCGTCAAATGGCGCGACCTGATGGCGACCTTCTTTGACGAAAACCATGCCCGCTCCATCGGCCTGCGCCCGACGGCCCTCAAGGTGATGTTCTTCACGTTGCTTGCCGCCTGCACGGTGGCAGCCCTCCAGACCGTCGGCGCCTTCCTCGTCATCGCCCTGGTGGTGACCCCGGGAGCGACGGCCTATCTGCTCACCGACCGCTTCCCGCGCCTCATCATCGTCTCCATCCTCGTCGGCGCGCTGACCAGCTTCGTCGGCGCCTACATCTCCTATTTCCTCGATGGCGCCACCGGCGGGCTGATCGTCGTGCTGCAGACCCTCGTCTTCCTTGCCGCCTTCATCTTCGCCCCCAAGCATGGCGTGCTCGCCGCCCGCCGGCGCGCCGCCGCCGCGCTGCGGGCCTCGGGGGATGCCGCATGAGCGCGCTTGCCACCCTCATCCTGCCGTTCCAGTTCGAGTTCATGCAGACGGCCTTCGTCATCGCCCTTCTGGTGGCGGTGCCGGCGGCGCTGCTCTCGTGCTTTCTGGTGCTGAAGGGCTGGTCGCTGATGGGCGACGCCACCTCCCATGCCGTGCTGCCGGGAGTGGTCGGGGCTTATATCCTCGGCCTGCCCCTCGGGGTCGGCGCCTTCGTTGCCGGCATGGTCTGCGCGGTGGCCGTCGGCTACATCCAGGACAACAGCCGCGTGAAACGCGACACCGTGATGGGCGTCGTCTTCTCCGGCATGTTCGGTCTGGGCGTGGTCATGTACACCAAGATCCAGTCCGACGTGCATCTCGACCACATCCTCTTTGGCGACATGCTCGGCGTCGACTGGAGCGATGTTCTCACCACCGGCCTCATCGCCGCCATCGTCACCGGCGCGCTGATGCTGAAATGGCGGGATCTGGTGCTGCACGCCTTCGATCCGGTGGAGGCCCGCGCCATCGGCCTGCCCGTCGGGCTGCTGCACTATGGCCTGCTGTGCCTGCTCTCCCTCTCCATCGTCGCAGCGCTGAAGGCCGTCGGCATCATCCTCGCCGTCGCCATCCTCATTGCTCCCGGCGCCATCGCCTTCCTGCTCACCCGCCAGTTCGGCGCGATGCTGATGACCTCGGTTGCCGTCGGCACGGGGTCGTCCTTCCTCGGAGTCTACCTGTCCTTCTTCATCGACAGCGCTCCGGCGCCCACCATCGTGCTGTTGATGACGATCGTGTTCATCATCGCGGCGCTGGTTTCGGCGAGAAGAACTGCCCGGGCGACGGCGGGGGTGGGGTGATTTGGGGCCTTGCCCCAAACCCCGTGGGAGGCACAGCCTCCCACACCCTCCAGTTTTTCTTCAGGTCAGAACCATTGAGGGGGAGAGGTCGGCGAGGCTTGCGCGGCCGGCAAGTGCCAGCGTGCGGTCGATTTCCTCGCGGATCAGGGCGATGGCGGTGAAGGCGCCGTCCTCGCCATCGGCGGCGAGACCATAGAGCACGGCGCGGCCGAGCATCACCGCCGAAGCGCCCAGCGCGATCGCCTTCACCACATCGCTGCCGCGGCGGATGCCGCTGTCGACCACGAGGGGCAGGGTCGAGCGGGCGCGTGCCGCCGGCAGCAGCGTGACGGGCGCCGGCGCGCCATCCAGCTGCCGGCCGCCATGGTTGGAGAGCACGACGGCATCCACCCCGATCGCCTCTGCCCGGGCGACATCCTCCGGATCGAGCAGCCCTTTCACGATCAGCCGGCGCGGCCAGCGCTCCCGCAGCCTTTTCAGGTCATCCCAGCCGAAACTCGCATCCATCGCCCGGGACAGAAGCGCCGCCCGGGCCACCGGGTCGGCGGCGGCCAGCGCCTCCAGATTGCCCATGGGCGGCGCGCCATGCAGGCCGATCTGCATCAGCCAGTGCGGATGTGTGAGCACATCGGCCACAAGCCGCGGCGTCAGCCGGAACGGGGCGGCAAAGCCGTTGCGCCGGTCGCGCTCGCGCAATCCCCCCACGGGCACATCCACCGTCAGCACCAGATGGCTGCACCCGGCGGCCTCCGCCCGGTCCACCAGACCATCGGCAATGCGCCGGTCCATCACATAAAGCTGAAACCAGATGTCACCGCCGGCCTCCCGCGCCACCTCTTCCAGACTGTCCGAGGACGCCGTCGAAAGCGTGAATGGCAGCCCGTGCCGGCGCGCCGCCTTCGCCAGCGCAATATCGCCATTGCGCCAGAACAGTCCGTTCATGCCCGTCGGCGCGACGATCAGCGGCGCCGGCAACCGCCCGCCGGCCCAGTCCGTGCCGGTGTCGCGCACGGACACATCCACCAGCCCCCGCGGCAGCAGCCGCAGCCCGGCAAAGGCCGCCCGGTTGCCCGCAAGGCTCACCTCATCGTCGCTGCCGCCGTCCAGATAATCGAACACGAACCGCGGCAGACGCTTCCGGGCGGCAGCGCGTAAGTCGGCAATGCTGATCGGGTGCATGGGGCCTCCATTGGTGGGCTGCTCCTTCTGCCCCCTCTCTCTTTTCGACGCCGACTGGCGGAGCGCGGAGCGGTCCGGGGGCGGCATGGCCGCCGCCCCCGGACGTCTAGCGGAGCGAAAGCCTAAGGGCCCGGATGGGCCCGCCGGCGATTGAGGCGAGAGAAAAAAGCGGGCTTGGGAGGCCTCGCCTCCCAAGGTGTCGGGGGCAGCAGCCCCCGAAAGGATCACGGCGCGATGCGGATCTCGACGAGGGCCGGCCGCTTGTGAACCGTCACCTGCTCGATGGCCTCGGCCAGAATGCCCGGCAGCTCGGCGCCGGTGCGGGCCTTGGCGGTCCAGGCGCGGCTGGCTTCGGCGACCTTGGTGAAGTCGGGGGAGGGATCCAGCGAGATCAGCGGCATCTGGTTGGTGCGCGACGCGTAGCCGTCCGGATAGACATCGAGCACGGAGTGGCGGACGGCGCCCCATTCGGAGTTGTTGAGCACGAGCACCAGCACCGGCAGGGTGAGGGCCTCGGCGATCTGGTGGCAGGCGACGGGGTTGGCGAACATGTAGGAGCCATCGCCCATGGTGGCGATGACGAGCCGGTCCGGGTCGGCGATCTGGATGCCGAGTGAGGTCGGGAAGGACCAGCCGAGACCACCGGAATGGGGCTCCTGATACCAGGCGCCATGATGGTCGAGGCTCATGGGCTCCAGCGGGCAGCCGAGCTCGGAGAGCACCGTCGCGTTGCGGCCGGCGATCGCCTTGGAGAGGCAGAGGCTGACGAAGGCCTTGGTCATGAGATCGCCGCCGCCCGCCTCCGCCGTGGCGCGCACCGTCGCCCGCTGGATGGCGGCGGCCGGTGCCACCCGCGCGCGGCGGGCGGCGATGGCGGCTTCTCGACCGGGCAGGCGGGCGGCGAGCGCATCGGCGAGTGCGACGATGGTGTCGGCGGTCTCGCCGGGCAGCGACAGGTCGGCGCGGAAGTTGCGGACGGGGAAGCGGGCCGAGAGCGGATCGGGGCCGAGGTGGATGACGGGCGTCTCGGACGGCAGCGGGTGCTTGTCCGGTGACCACGGGGCGAGGGCGTCGATGACGAGGACGGCGTCGGCGTCGGCCAGCCACGGTGCCGGGTCCATGCCGACGGCCATGGGGTGATCGGTCGGAACGCCGAGCTGGATCGCCCAGTACTGCACCACCGGGATGGCCCAGCTGTCGGCGATGGTGGAGAGGGCGGCAAAGCCGGCCGGCGAGCCGGCGCCGCGCTGGGCGATGATGACGGGGCGCTCGGCCTTGGCGAGGAGGTCGGCGGCACGGGCGAGATCATCGGCGCGCGGGGCGACGGCGACCGGGGCCATGAGGGAGGGCCGGTCGAGGTCATTGGCCGGGCAGGGCTCGCACAGCACCTCCCGCGGCAGGCTCAGATAGATCGGGCCCTTCGGGGTGGAGGTGGCGATGGCGTGGGCGCGGTCGACGAGGTCGACGGCCTGCTCGGGGAATTTCAGCTCATAATCCCATTTGGACGCCTCGCGGACGAGGGCGGTCTGGTCGCGCATCTCCTGGCCCCAGCCGATGGGCACGGTGCGGGTGCCGAGCCGCCCCTTTTCCGTCACCGGGGTGCGGCCGGACATCAGCAGCATCGGCACCCGCTCGGCCGCGGCGTTGATGGCGCCGATGGCGCAGTTGGCGAGGCCGACATTGGTGTGGGCCATCACCGCCTGGGCGCGGCCGGTGGCGAGGAAGGCGCCATAGGCCATGCCCATGGCGGCGTTCTCGTGCGGGATGACGATGGCCCTGGGCAGCGGAATGTCCTTGGCCAGCGCCTCCGACAGGCCCTCGATGATGGGCGGGAAGTCGGTGCCGGAATTGGCGAAGATGAACTCGACGCCGACGGCCTTCAGGCGGGCGAGCAGGGCGCCACCGGCAGTGATGGAGCCTCCGGTCGGGGGGGACTTGGTCATGGGGTCTCGTCTCGCGGAAACAGGCGACCGGGATCGCGGGATAATCGGGGCGTGCGGAAGGTCACATCAGCCGCGGCAGGAAGGTGGCGAGCACCGGGAAGGCTACCAGCAGGGCAAGGCGCAGAAGATCCGACAGGATGAACGGCACCACGCCCTTGAAGATCGTCTGGAAGGAGAGTTCCGGCACCACGCTCTTGATGACGAAGACATTCATCCCCACCGGCGGCGACACGAGGCCGAGCTCCACGGTCATGACCACGATGATGCCGAACCAGATCGGATCGAAGCCGAGGGCGGTAATGACGGGGAAGATGATCGGGATGGTCAGGATGATCATGGCCATGGAGTCCATGAGACAGCCGAGCACCAGATACATCAGCAGGATGAGCATCAGCACGCCATAGGGACCAAGGCCCATGCTGGTGAAGAATTCCGTCACCTTCTGCGGCGTGCCGGTGATGGTGAGGAAGTAGCCGAACAGCAGGGCGCCGATCAGGATGGTGAACACGGCGGCGGCGGTGCGGGTCGCCTGCAACAGGGACTTCAGGATTTCCTTGCGGCCGAGGCGGCGGCGGAGAACACCGATGAGGAAGGCGCCGCCCGCGCCCATGCCGCCGGCTTCCGTCGGGGTGAACAGGCCGCCATAGAGACCGCCGATGACGAAGGCGAACAGCAGCAGCGGCGCCCACACGGCCTTCAGGGCGTGGAAACGCTCGCTCCAGCTGGCCTTGTCGCCGGCCGGTAGCAGGCCGGGGCGCGACCAGCCGATGATGGCGATGGTCGTCATGTACATGAGAACGGCGATCAGCCCGGGGATGACGCCGGCGAGGAACAGGCGGGAAATGTCCTGCTCGGTGATGATGCCGTAGACGACGAGCACGGTGGAGGGCGGGAACATCGCGCCCAGCGTGCCACCGGCGGCAATGGTGCCGGCAGCGAACGCCTTCGGATAGTTGAAGCGCCGCATCTCCGGATAGGCGACGGTGGAGAAGGTGGCGGCGGTTGCCACCGACGAGCCGGAGATGGCGGCAAAGCCGCCGCAGGCCGCGATGGTGGCAAAGCCGAGGCCGCCGCGCAGATGGCCGATCATGGTGTTGGCGGCGCGGAACAGCTCCCGGCTCATGCCCGAATTGGAGACGAACGCCCCCATCAGCAGGAACATCGGGATGACGCCGAAGGTGTAGTCGGTGACCGTGCGCATGGAGGTCTGGCCGACGAGCTTGAGGGCCGGGCCGAAGCCGGCGATCATGCCGAAGCCGGCGACACCGACGAGGCCCATGGCCATGCCGACGGGAACCCGCAGCAGCATCAGCACGAACAGCACGACGAAGCCGAGGACGGCCACGAGATCAGGGGACATCATCGGGGATCACTCCACCGGAGCAAGCGACGGCTCCTCGTTCACCTTCTCCGGCGAGAAGATGAGGCGGACCGTGCGGATGGCGATGAGAAGAACGGCGGAAACATCCCCAAGCCACGCGACCAGAAAGAACGGCCACGTCGGCAGCTGAAGATCATAGGTCAGCACATTCTGGGCGCGGGTCTGGATGACCTTGTCGAACAGCATGGTGGTCTGCACGCCGACGACCAGCAGCAGCACCAGCGTCGCGAAGATGTCGATGATCCGGCGCCAGCGCGGCGAGGCCAGTTCCCACACCAGATCCACGGTGATGTGCTCGCCGCGATAGCTGGTGGCGGCGATGCCCCAGAAGATCAGGATGCCCAGCGACAGCCGGCCGAAATCGTAGAAGTCCGGGATCGAATAGGAAAAGAAGTAGCGCAGCAGCACGGAGATGAAGATATCGACGGCAACGAGGCCGACGAAGAAGGCGGCGATCATCTCGATGCCGTCGATGAAGCGGTCCATGCCATTTTTCTTCGGCGGGGGACCATCGGTCGGGGTAAGGTCTGGGGCGACGCCGGCCATCGGGGCAAACTCCCGGGTCTGAGGGGCGATGAGGCGGGCAAGGGCCAACCTTCGGGGCGCCCGGGGCAAGCGGGCGCCCCGTCCGGCGGGCACGGGGAGGGGGAGACGTGCCGTCAGCCGGGGCGCGGGACGGCGCCCCGGAGACCGGATCAGAAGGCGGCCTCGTTGGCCTTCAGGGCCTGCTGAAGCTCGTTGAAGGCGGTGTCCGGGTCGACGCCCTTGGCCTTCACGCTGTCGGCCCACTTGGTCTTGAGCGGGGCGACGGCGGTCTTCCACGCCTCCACCTGCTCCGGCGTCAGCTCGACCACGGTATGGCCGGGGGCAGTCTTCATCTTCTCGCGGCCGGCGTGCTCGAAGGCCGTCCACGGCGCCGAGAGCTTCACCGCCCATTCGGTGTTGCAATGGTCGTCGAACACCTTCTTCTGTGCCGGCGAGGCATTGTCGTAGACGTCCTTGTTCATCGTCCACGTATAGGCGGTGGTATAGAGAGGAACGTCGATCGAATATTTCGTCACCTTGTCGATGCCGAACAGGAAGATCGAATTCCACGGGAAGGTGATGGCGTCGGCAATGCCGCGCTCCAGCGCATCGCGGGACTCTGCGGCGGAGGCCTGCACGTTGGTGCCGCCGAGCAGGGTGACCATCTCGCCCATGGTGACCTGGGCCGGGCGCACCTTCATGCCCTTGAGATCGGTGGGCTCGGTGATCTTCGAGCGCGAGTGCAGGGTGCCGGGATCATGGACGAAGGCCATGCAGAAATGGGTGTCGGCCATCTCCGCCGGGGCATATTTGCGATACCAGGCATCGAGCGCCGCCGAGCCGCCGGTGGCGTTGGCCACCGTGAACGGGATCTGGGCCGCATTGATGACCGGGAAGCGGCCCGGCTGGTAGCCGGGGCTGACATAGCCGAAATCGGCGATGCCATCGCGCACCATGTCATAATGATCGAAGGCCTTGCCGAGCTGCTCGGCCGGGAACACCGTCGCGGTGATGGTGCCGCCGGATTCCTTGGACATGGAGGCGGCCCAGTCCTTGGTGGCCTGCACCAGCGGATGGGCCGGCGGCACCCACAGCGAAATCTTCAGATGGATCGGCTTGTCGGCCGCGTGGGCCGGGGCAAGGCCGGCGAGGGCCGCGGCGGCGGTGAGGGCGCCAGCGGCCACGACGGACGCAAAACGGCCGGTCGCTCGGAAATATCCGGGCATGTGATTCCTCCCAGTCTGTTTTTTCTTGTCCCGGGATCGGCGGTGGGCCGTCCCGGTCTTTGTCTCCGGCCCCGGGGCAGGGGTCGGCCGTCTGGGCCGCCGGGCGAAGCTGTCCGGCGGATCGGGCAGGGGAACCGGACAGCGGGGCCGGCTCCCGGAAAGAACAGTGCCCCCCGGCCTTCTGGTCGGCCGGGCGAGGATCCGGGAGGGGCAGGCCTCTCCCGGAAAGGTGGCTCAGCCGGCCGCCGACGCGCGGGGCTGGCGCCGGGGCATATCGTCCTCGGCGTCGGTCTCCACGGCACCGCCGAGGCCGAGCACGATCCGGCGCAGCGCCGCCAGCACCACGGCCTTGTCGGCGCCGACGATCTCGTCGAGCCGCTGGTCGTGGTTGCGGGCGACATCATGCAGGCGGGCCTGCATGGCCTTCCCGGCGTCCGTCAGGATCACCCGGTAGCTGCGCTGGTCGTCGGGATTGCGCTGCCGGTCGATGAGACCGCGGCTGACCAGGGATTTCAGCGTCGCCGTCAGGGTCGAGCGGTCGCGTCCGCACCGGCGCGAGAGCTCCGACGGGGTGAGCCCGCCGGTCTCGGCCAGAATGGTGAGGATGGTGTACCAGCCGGGCTTCAGCTCCGTGCCGGCCGCCTGCCGGATCGCCTGAAAGGAGGCCTCCTGGGCGATGCGCAGATGATAGCCGAGCACCTCGGTGAAGGCGGCCGGGATCATCAGCTCGTCGCAGGCGGACGGGGCCGGGGTCGTGTCGTCGGTGGTCATGGCCGGTCTCCGTCCTCGGTCGGGCTCACGAAAGGCAGTCCTCAGAACGGATAATGCTGATCCGGATCCTCGACGGTGATCCAGCGCAGGTCCGTGAACTCGGCAATGCCGGCATCGCCGCCGAAGCGGCCATAGCCCGAGGCCTTCACGCCGCCGAAGGGCATCTGCGCCTCGTCCGAGACGGTCGGGCCGTTGATGTGGCAGATGCCGCTCTCGATGCGCGCCGCCACCGCCATGGCGCGGCGGATGTCGCGGCTGAAGACCGCCGAGGACAGGCCATATTCCGTGTCGTTGGCAACCCGGATGGCTTCCTCCTCGCCGGAGACCCGGATGATCGGCTTGGCCGGACCGAAGGACTCCTCGGAATAGATGCGCATCTCCGGGGTCACCCGGTCGAGCACGGTGGCCTCCACGATGGCACCGGTGCGCTTGCCACCAGCGGCCAGCACCGCGCCCTTGGCCACGGCATCGGCGATCATCTCTTCGACCCGGGCGGCGGCTTCCGGCGTTACGAGGGAGCCCAGCACCACGGCGCCGCGGGGATCGCCCGCCGGCAGGCCCTTTGCCTTGGCCGCGAGCTTTTCCACGAAGGCATCGGCCACCTTGTCGTCGACGATGATGCGCTCGGTCGACATGCAGATCTGGCCCTGGTTCATGAAGGCGCCGAAGGCGGCGGCATTCACCGCGGCATCCAGATCGGCATCGTCCAGAACGAGGAAGGGCGCCTTGCCGCCGAGTTCCAGCAGCACCGGCTTCAGCTGGCGCGCGGCGGTCTCGGCGATGATCCGGCCGACCCGGGTGGAGCCGGTGAAGTTGATGCGCTTCACCGCCGGATGGGCGATGAGGGCGCCGACCACGGCCCCGGCATCGGCCGGCGCGTTGGTGACGATGTTGACGACACCCGCCGGGAAGCCGGCATCGCGGAAGGCCTCGCCGATCAGCCGGTGCACGCCCGGGCACAGCTCGGACGCCTTCAGGATCACGGTGTTGCCGCAGGCAAGCGGCATGGCGATGGCGCGGACCCCGAGGATGACAGGCGCATTCCACGGCGCGATGCCCAGCGACACGCCCGCCGGCTGGCGGATGGCCATGGCCAGGGTGCCCGGCTTGTTGGACGGGATCACCTGACCGGCAATGCGCGTGGTCATGCTGGCGGCTTCGCGGATGACGCTGGCGGCGAACATCACGTTGAAGCCCCCCCACGGCGCCGTCGCGCCGGTCTCGGCGGTAATGAGGGCCTGAAAATCGGCCATGCGGGCTTCCAGCGCATCGGCCGCCTTGAGCAGCAGGGCGCGGCGGGCGGCCGGCGTGGTCTTGCTCCAGGCGGGGAAGGCGGCGGCAGCCGCATCGGCGGCGCGCACGGCATCGGCGACATTACCGGCCGCGGCCCGGCTGGCAACGGCGCCCGTCACCGGGTCGATCCGGTCAAAGGTGGCGCCCGTGCCGGCGGCACAGTCGGTGTTGTCGATCAACAGCTGAATATCCATGGCATCCCTCCCGCAGGCTCCGGTGGCCCTGGGGCGAAGAGGGGGACGGGTGGCGCTGTCCGATCTGCGGACACACAGCCTCCCTGTCCGCGGTCCGGCGTGGACCGCAGCTCCCTGATCGTCTCCAACCCCATGGCCTGAAAGGCTTCTGGGCGTTGCCGCCCGGCCTTCCTTGGACTGGGACGCTAGACGAAAGTCGCGGCGCCGGCAAGATAGTTTGAGATCAAATTATTTGAGGTCGAACCGCTTGCGGAAGTCGGCAGTGCCGGAGCAGAGTGCGGGCACACGCGGGACGGCCGGCCGGCATGGCGGGCCGAAAACAGCAGCAGACGGGAGACTTTCATGCGGATCGGGGTGATCGGGGCCGGCGCCATGGGCGGGCTTTTCGGCGGCTCTCTGGCGCTGGCGGGCCACGACGTCTTTTTCATCGAGGTGTCGCCGGTGACCATTCAGGCGGTGCGCACCGAGGGTCTGCGGCTGACCCGGGAGGGCGTCCGCCATGTGCTGAAGCTGCCGATCGGCTCGGCGGCGGAATTTTCCGGCGTGTGCGATCTGCTGATCGTGTTCACCAAGGGCATGCACACCCGCTCCGCCGTGGAAGCCGCCGCCCATCTGGTGGGGCCCGACACCTGGGCGCTGACGGTGCAGAACGGCCTTGGCAACCCCCAGGCGATCCACGCGGTGATTCCGCCCGGCCGGGTGGCGATCGGCATGACCAACTGGCCGGCCGATGTGCCCGGGCCCGGCGAGGTCGACATTCACGGTGACGGCGTCGTCCGCATCTGGACCGATACCGGCGTCGCCGATCCGCGGATCGAGACCATTGCCGCGGCGCTCGATGAAGCCGGCCTCGGCGCGGCACCGGATCCTCAGGTGGAAGTGGTGATCTGGGAAAAGGTGGCGATGAACGCCGCCATGAATGCGCTGTGCTGCCTGTTGCGCGAAACCGTCGGCGGCGTCGCGGCCTCGGCCGATGCCCGGGCGGTGGCCGATGACGTGCTCCGGGAAGTCGTGGCTGTCGCGACGGCGAAGGGCATCGCCGTGTCGCTGGAACGGGTGCGCGGCATGGTCGCCCATGGCATGGCCGAACATGCCGACCACAAGCCGTCCATGCTGCAGGACCGGCTGGCCGGTCGCCCGACGGAGATCGACTTCCTGAACGGCGCCGTCGTCGCCGAAGGCAAGGCGCTGGGCATCCCGACGCCGGTGACCGGGACGCTCGCCCGCCTCGTCCGCTTCGGCGAACCGAAGCGCTGACGGCGGGGCAGGGGCGGCGCGAAAGGGGAGCGGCGCGCGCGGGGGCGATGGTGCCGCGTCGCGCGCCGGCGGCGGATCGGGCACACTGGGGGCAGCCGATTCCCCTTGATTGCTCCAGGTGTCCGATGCGCATCCTCACCGTCGCCGCTACCCAGATGGCCTGTGACTGGGACCGGGCCGGCAATCTCGACCGGGCCGAAGCGCTGATCCGGCGGGCGGCGGCCGATGGCGCCGATGTGGTGCTGATCCAGGAGCTGTTCGAGACGCCCTATTTCTGTCAGGACGTCTCGGAAGCCTTCTTCCCGCTGGCCGCCCCCTTCGAGCACAATCCGACCCTCGCCCGCTTCGCGGCGCTGGCGGCGGAGCTGGATGTGGTGCTGCCCTTCTCCTTCTTCGAGAAGGCGGGGCAGGCCTTCTTCAATTCGCTGGCGATGATTGATTCCGACGGCCGCGTGCTCGGCTGCTATCGCAAGAGCCACATTCCCGACGGTCCCGGCTACTACGAGAAATTCTATTTCTCGCCAGGGGATACGGGCTTTCTGGTGTGGGAGACGCGCAAGGCGAAGATCGGCGTCGGCATCTGCTGGGACCAGTGGTTCCCCGAGGCCGCCCGGGCCATGGCGCTCTTGGGTGCGGAAGTCCTGCTCTATCCGACGGCCATCGGCTCGGAACCCTCCAATCCCGACATGGATTCCGCCGGCCACTGGCAGCGGGTGATGCAGGGCCATGCGGGGGCCAACATGATGCCGCTGGTCGCCTCCAACCGCATCGGCACGGAGGCCGGCGGCAACGGCACCGAGATGACCTTCTACGGCTCCTCCTTCATCGCCGACGAGACCGGCGCCAAGGTGGCCGAGGCCGACCGGGACAGCGAGACGGTGCTGCTGGCCAGTTTCGATCTCGACGCCATCGCCCGCAAGCGCGCCTTCTGGGGCCTCTTCCGCGACCGCCGCCCGGAACTCTACGGTCCGCTCGGCACCTATGACGGCCGCGGTCCCTTGTGATGAAAAACTGAGGGGTGCGGGGAGCTGCGCTCCCCGATCGGGGGCATCAGGGGGCAGAGGCCCCCTGAATCAGACGCTGGCCACCTTCCGGAATCGTCCGCTCATCCGCATCCCGTCTCGCATGTTGAGCCCGAGCAGGACGAGATTGATCGGCCCGGCCACCAGCTCGACGGCCTGCACGATGGCGAAGCCCGTGCCGAACTGGCCGTGGGCCGACCGGACCGCGAGGAAGAGCGCGGCGGGGATGAGGACCAGCACGCCATTGGCGGCGGCGATCTTCAGCCGGGTGAGTTTGCGCGCGGCCAGCCCCCGGGGCGTCGGGCCGCAGAGGCGCCGGCCGGTCAGCCCGGTGGTCGCGAGCGCTGCCACCAGAACCGGCAGACAGCCGGCAATGACGAGCTTCACCCGGGCAATGGCGGGGTCGCTGCCGAGGAGCTCGACTGCCGCCGTGGAGGTCCAGAAGCTCAGGATCAGGACACAGGCAAGGCTTCCCGCCGCCGCATGGGCGCGGGTGAGGAGAGGACGCGACATCGGATCGCTCCGGTTTTCAGGTCGGGGACGGTCGGGATCCGGCGGCAGGGAGGCCGTTGCGGGTCACCGGTTGATGGTCTATGCATAGCATGCGATGAAACTTGATAGCAAGCTATGTAGAATCCCATGACCCTCGATCGCGACCGGTCTGCCGGCTACCTCGTCAACTGGGCAGCGCGGCTGTTTGCCCGGGCCATCGACCGGCGGCTGAAGCCGCTGGGGGTGTCCTCGGGCCAGCTGCCGGTGTTCTTTGCGCTTTCCGGCGGCCGGGCGCTGACCCAGCGGGCGTTGGTGGACTTTGCCGCCATCGAGCAGCCGACCATGGCGGCGACGCTGGCCCGGATGGAGCGCGACGGCCTGATCGTGCGCCGGCCCAATCCCGATGACCGGCGCGGCGTGCTGATTTCCCTCACGCCGGCGGCCGAGACGAAAGCGGCCGAGGTGCGGGCGGCAACCGAGGCGGTCAACGCCGCGGCGCTGTCCGGCCTTGATGCGGCCGAGCAGGTGGCCGTGCGCGCCCTGCTGTCCCGGGTGATTGCCGGGCTGGAGGCGCTCGACACGCCGGATGCGGCGGGCTGAAAAAGCGGATAGCCTTGGCGGAGTTCCTGTCTCCCGTGCTGCCCGGAGCCGCCGCCATGGTCGCGACCCTTGCCTCTTCCCCCCATGCCGATGGCTTCCGCATGCCCGCGGAATGGGAGCCCCATGCGGGCTGCTGGATGATCTGGCCGGAGCGGCCGGACAACTGGCGCCTGGGGGCAAAGCCGGCTCAGGCGGCGTTTGCGGCGGTGGCCAGCGCCATTGCCGTGGCCGAGCCGGTGACGGTGGCGGTGTCCACGGCCCAGTTCGCCAATGCCCGCGCCCGGCTGCCGGCGGCGGTGCGGGTGGTGGAGCTGTCCAGCGATGACGCGTGGATGCGCGACACCGGGCCGACCTTCGTCACCGATCCCCGCGGCCGGCTGCGCGGCATTGACTGGGGCTTCAATGCCTGGGGCGGGCATCTGGGCGGCCTCTATGGCTCGTGGAGCCATGACGAGCAGGTGGCGGCCAAGGTGCTGGAGATCGAGCGCACCCCGCGCTACCGCGCGCCGCTGGTGCTGGAGGGCGGCTCCATCCATGTGGACGGCGAGGGCACGCTTCTGACCACCGAGGAATGCCTGCTCAATCCCAACCGCAATCCGGACCTGTCGCGGGCCGAAATCGAGACGGTGCTGAAGCAGCATCTGGGGGTGGAGAAGATTCTCTGGCTCGGCGCCGGCCTCTTCAATGACGAGACCGACGGCCACATCGACAATCTCGCCTGCTTCGCCCGTCCCGGCGTGGTGCTCCTGACCGGCTGCGACGACCCGGCCGACCCGCAATATGAGATTTCCCGGGATGCCGAACAGCGTCTGGCGGGGATGCGGGATGCCCGCGGCCGGGCGATCGAGGTGGTGCGGCTGCCCATGCCCGGGCCGCTGTTCCGCACCGACGCGGAGGCCGAGGGTCTCGACGTGATCGAGAGCGACACCGCCCCCGGTCTGGAGCGTGGCGCCGGCGCGCGGCTCGCCGGTTCCTACGCCAATTTCTACATCGCCAACGGCCGCATCGTGATGCCCTTCCTGGATCCTCGCACCGACACGCTGGCCGCCGAGATTCTGGCGCGCGTGTTCCCGGGCCGCGATGTGGTGGGGGTGCCGGCCCGCGAGATCCTGCTCGGCGGCGGCAACATCCACTGCATCACCCAGCAGGTGCCGGCGGGAATGCCGGGCTGACGGGGGACGTCAGCCCACCATCCGGATCATCCGCCCGCGTTTTCGCCCTCCAGCGGACATGCCAGTTCCATGTCCGCCGGTGCGGCGAGGATGGCGTCCAGCAGGCCGGGGAATTTCGCGTCGAGATCGTCCCGGCGCAGGCTGTTGATGTGGGCGGCGCCATCGCCCACGGTGCGCAGCACGCCGGCGCCGCGCAGCACACGAAAATGGTGCGACATGGAGGATTTCGGCCGCCCGGCATCCAGCGCGCCACAGGTGGCCGTGCCCTCGCGGGCGAGCTTGCGCACGATCGCCAGCCGCACCGGGTCGGACAGCGCATAGAGCACACGGTCGAGGCGGATGTCGTCCCGGTCGGGGTGGATCAGCGTGCGCATGGGGCGCGTGAACTCTCCTGGCTGGTGCCGGCCGGCGGCTTTGCCTGCCCGGCACGAGAGGATATGGCGTCAGGCGACCGGCTTTGCCATGTTTTTCGGGTCCGGCGGCAGGGGCACGAAGCTGTCATGATCGAGATCCGGCAGTTTCATGCGCCCGGCGCGCCAGTCGGCCTTGGCCTGCTCGATGCGGTCGCGGGAGGACGAGACGAAATTCCAGTCGATGAAGCGCGGGCCGAGGGGCGCGCCGCCCAGCGCCATCAGCGTCGCCCGGGTCAGCGCCTGCACCTTCGGTCGGCTGCCGGGGGAGAGGACGGCCATGCGGCCGGGGCCGATTTCCTGTCCGTCAATTGCCACGCTGCCATCGACCACGAACACCGCCTGCTCCGGATGCTCGGCCGGCAGCTCGGCGACCGCGCCGGGCTCAAGCGCATAATGCAGATAGAACAGCGGCGAGAAGGTCGGCACCGGCGCGGTCTCGCCGAAGGCGGAGCCGGCGATCAGCCGTGCCGTCAGGCCCGCATCGGAAATCACCGGCAGGGTGTCGGCGCCGACATGGACGAAATCCGGATCGCGCTCCTCCTCGGCCTCGGGCAGCGCCACCCAGGCCTGGATGCCGTGCATCGGGCCGCCTTCGGCGCGCGCTTTCTCGAATCGCTCGGAGTGGGTGATGCCGCGCCCGGCGGTCATCCAGTTGACTTCCCCCGGCCGGATCGGCTGCTCGGAGCCGACGCTGTCGCGGTGCATGATCTCGCCGTCGAACAGATAGGTGACGGTGGAAAGGCCGATATGGGGATGCGGCAGCACGTCGGCCTCCCGCGGCAGGCCGGCGTCAAAGCGGGCCGGGCCCATGTGATCGAAGAACACGAACGGCCCCACCATCCGCCGCCTTGCATAGGGCAGCACACGGCCGACCTCGAAGAGGCCGATGGAGCGGCGGCGCTGGTCGATGAGCAGGTCGATCATGGAAGGGGGCTCCGGCGGGGGCCGCGGCAGGACTGTCCGGGCGCGATAGTCAGGGCACGATAGCATGAACCGGGCCGTTTCCGGCGCCGGATCCGCGGCAATCATGGACGCGCGCATTCCGTCGGTGGAATGCGATCCTGTGTTGTCGAAAGCGGCAAAGGCTGCTCCCTTTCCGGGCAGGGCGGGCGGAGAGCCACCGGACCCGAGGGGGGGCCCCGGTCCGGCCGCGCGACGGGGGCGCGGCTCCGGGTCCCGGTCGTCCGCAAGAAGACCAAGAAGGGGACGCCATGAACCGCACTCTCGTGGGGGCCTTTGCCCTCCTGTTCCTGAGTTCGGCCGCAGCCATCGCCGCGCCGCCGGAGCCGCTGACGCCGCGCTGCTCCCAGATGCGCCTGTGCGATCTGAAGAAAACCTATGAGGTCAAGGACTTCCGCATCGGCGGCAGTTATGATCTGACCAAGCCCGAGAGCTTTGCCAATGGCGGTGTTGGCGGTGTCACGCTGGAATCTCTGGGCGCCGGGCCGCTGAAGACGGCCTATATTGCGCTCGGCACCCCGCGCCGCAACGCCGCCGGCGAGATCGTCAATGCCGTCGTCATCAACTCCTTCTATTCGGGCGATGCGACGGACATGTACGCCCAGTGGGTGGAGGGCACAGGCCTGTCCGGCGGCCCGGTGATTGGCCCGAACCTCGCCATCGACACCAATCAATATTATGTCGTGCTGATGGATGCCCTCGGTCTCTGGGGCACCTCCAAGCCGTCGGATGGCCTCGGGCAGAAGTTTCCGCAATATAATTATTTCGACCTCGTGCAGTCCAACTACCGGATGCTGCGGGATCACCTGAAGATCGACCGTGCGGCGCTGGTCACGGGTGTGTCCATGGGGGCCACCCAGACTTATGTCTGGGGCGTGATGCATCCGGACTTCATGAACGGGCTGATGCCCATCGGTGGTACCACCCAGTCCGATGGCGAGGATCCCGTCGGCAACTGGACCTTCCAGCTGATGAGCGCGGCGATCGAATCCGATCCGGTGTGGAAGGCCACCGGCGGCAACTATTATGATCTGCCCAAGGACAAGCAGCCCCATCAGGGCGTCGCCTTCGGCTGGTCGGTGCTGCTTCTGACCGGGTTCGACTTCGATTTCCGCTCCCAGCAGGACTGGGCCAAGGTGCAGCCGGACGTGTTCTACTGGAACCCGCCCAACGACAAGGCCGGCTCGTCGGTCAATGCCCGCGCGCTGCTGTTCGATGCCGTGGATCTTCTGTGGCGCAACCGGGCGGGGGAGACCTACAACATCAATGCCGACCTCGGGCGGATCAAGGCCCGCACCATGGTCATGCATATCGACAACGACCAGTGGCTGACGATGAACCGGGCCGAGCGCTCGGTGGCGGCGGTGGCGGGCGCGGATTTCGTCCATCAGCCGAGCCCGGTCGCCCATTATGGCGTGTTCTCGATCCTGAAGAACAACGAGTTCTCGCCGACGGTCGTCAATTTCATGGATGATGTCGCCCGGCTCACCCGCAATCAGGAAGTCGTCGCCAAGACCTATCGCACGCCCGGCGTCGCGCAGACCATCACGCCGGACAAGTCGTTCTGGAACACCTATGTCACCTATCCCTTCCCGGTGAAGAAGACGACGGTGAAGGACAGCAACGGTGTCGCCTGGGACGTCGGCTACATGGATGAATATGCCGGCACCGATCCCAATCCGCCGGTGCTGGTCATCGTCCACGGCAAGGGCGCGTTCGGCGGTCACTATGGCAACGTGATGCGCATCGCGCTGGAGCGCGGCATGCGGGTGATCGTGCCGGACCTGCCGCATTATGGCATGTCGGGCCCGGGCAATCTGGACAAGAGCCCGGCGCGCACCATGCAGGACATGCGCGAGGTGGTGCACGGGCTGGTGGTCGATCAGCTCGGCGTGAAGAAGGCCAGTTACATGGGCCATTCCATGGGCGGGCAGATCGTGCTCGGCTATGCGCTCACCTGGCCGGATGCGGTCAAGGATCTCATTCTGGAGGCGCCGGCGGGGCTGGAAGAATATCCGCGTGAGGTGACCGTCGCGCCCGGCGTCAAGCTGGACCTGTTTGACCCGGCCTTTGCCCATGATTTCGACAAGTGGGCAAAGACCTGGGACAAGACTGGCCTGCGCCAGCGGGAACTGTCGCTGACGCCGCAACAGATTGATGACTTCTTCCACTTCCGCAGGCGCGATCCGGTGACGGGGGCGGTGACACAGACCAAGTCCGGCTATTTCCTGCGCGACAGCGAATATGCCCGCCTGCACACCGACCAGCGCATCGGCATGACCAAGGGCAATCCGAAGGAATTGCAGCAGTGGGTGGATGTCTTCATCTTCGATATCTACGGCATGGTGGCCGAACTGCAGGAAAGCGATCCCAACAGCCTGTACAAGCGGCTGACGGATATCAAGATCCCGATCTTCCTGACCTTCGGTGATCGCGAGCCGTTCATTCCCGGCGTGGCCTTCAACGGCAAGTCGGATCTCAGCCGCGAGGCCATCCTGCCCTTCATGCG
Source organism: Segnochrobactraceae bacterium EtOH-i3 (assembly GCA_050689115.1). Lineage (GTDB taxonomy): Bacteria > Pseudomonadota > Alphaproteobacteria > Rhizobiales > Segnochrobactraceae > JBBSSF01. The sequence goes on from JBOGCN010000012.1 coordinate 118,990, forward strand.
GCGGATGACGGCGGCCGGGGCCGATCTGACGGTGAAGATCTATCCCGACAGCGCCCACTTCATCCACACCGACGATCCCGTCGAGTTCGCCGAGGATGTGGTCGATTTCGCCCTCACCGGCAAGATCGCCACCACCACGCCGGTGATCGTCGACCGGCTGGTGAACGGCCCGCCCGGCGGCAGCGCTCCGGCCCAGGATGGCGAGACCGCCGCCGCCCCGACCGGGCTGAACAAGTGAGACCACGGCGCCGGCCGGCTGCTGCGGCAGGCCCGGCCGGCGCCGCCATCGCCCTGTCATGAACGGGGACGAAGGATGCGGCTTGCCCGGGGACGGTCGCGTCCCCGGGGACCATCCGGCCCGGGATGTGCATGCCGGATCGGGAAGGCCTCCGTTTCGGGACGGAGGGGGCGGTGTCCGGATCGGGGTCCGGGGGCGCCACGAAAAATGGACGGACGAGGCAGGGGGACGGCATGGCGCGGGTGCGGGTCGGCGAGATCGAATTTGGCTGGCGGGAATGGGGCTCCGGGCCGACCACCGTGGTGTTCATCCATGGCAATCTCGCCGCCAAGGACTGGATCGAGCTGGCGGCCACGCGCTTTCCCTCGGGCTTCCGGGTGATCGGCATCGACTGGCGCGGCTGCGGCGAGAGCGACCGGGTGGAACCCTTCCCGGACTTCTCCAATTATTCCATCGCCCAGCACGCCGAAGACATGCTGGGCGTGCTGGATGCGCTGAACATTCCGTTCTGCCATCTGGCGACCCATTCCACAGGCGGCATCATTTCCACGCGCATGCTGCTGGCCCAGCCCCAGCGCTTCGGCCGGGTGCTGTCGCTGTCGCCGGTGTCGCCGGAAAGCCTGCCCTTCCCGGAGCAGGCGATCAGCTATTTCCGGCTGATGTCCCACAACAAGGCGATCACCCGGGCGGTGATGGCCACCGTTGCGCCGAGCCTGTTCCATGAGGACAGCCTGAAGGTCGGCTCCATGCCGCTGCTGAAGGGCGATGCCGGCCCGCGCGGTGACCTTTTCGAGCACATCGTCGATCTCGCCTTCTCGGTCACGCAGGGCATCTGGGTCGGCACCCCCGTGAATCTCGACCGGGAGCACAAGTCCGGCATGCTCGGCCGGCGCATGAGCCAGATCCGCCATCCGCACCTCGTGCTGTGGGGCGAGCGGGACCATGTCATCCCCGTGGACACGCTGACCCGCATGGCCGCGGCGATGCCGGACTGCCGGCTGGTGCGGGTGCCCGGCATCGGCCATTCCATGAATCTGGAAGCGCCGGATCTTTATGCCGGCTATTTCGGCGCGTGGTTCGCGGCCGGCTGACCGCTGCCCGGAGACGGGTGGCCGAGCGGCGTCCGGAGGCGGGAAAACGCGCCGGACGCGCTTTCATGCGGAAAAATAAGCCTTTTTTCCGCGTTGGCGTCGTGGGTTCGTTGACAGGGCGGCCCGGGCGGCCGACACTCGGGCCATGATCCGAGCCGCCACATCCGACGATCTTCCCGGCATCCTTGCCATCTACAATGATGCCGTCCTGCACTCGACCGCGATCTGGAACGAGACCCCGGTCGATCTCGAAAACCGCGCCCGCTGGTTCGCCGAGCGGACGGGGAGGGGGTTCCCGGTGCTGGTCGCCGATGACGGGGACGGCAAGGTCGCCGGCTACGCCTCCTTCGGCGACTTCCGGCCCTTCGAGGGTTACCGGCTGACAGTGGAGCACTCGATCTATGTCCGCGCCGATGTGCGCGGCAAGGGCATCGGACGGGCGCTGCTGGGCACCCTGGTGATGGAGGCCGAGCGGATGGGCAAGCACGCCATCGTCGGCGGCATCGAGGCCGGCAACATCTCCTCCATCCGCCTGCACGAGCAGTTCGGCTTCACCCGTGTCGGACTTCTGCCACAGGTGGGGATCAAGTTCGGCCGCTATCTCGACCTGCTGTTCATGCAGCGTACCTTCGGGCACTGAGCGTCCCGGTGGACGCTGGTGTGAAGCGGGGACGGGACAGCGCCGGCCCGATCGCGGGGGGCGCCTGTCTGCGGACGGGCGGCGTCCACATTACCGATCTTTCAGTGGCCGGCCCGTGCGGCCGGCCCTAGGGTGCCGGTTCGATTCTTGAGGTCGATCGGGAGAACCCTTCGTGCCGTTGCCCCGCCTTGTCCGCCCGGCGCTTGCCGCGCTCCTGCTTCTCGGCACCGCGTCCTTCGCGCTGGCCGAAGCGCCGGTGGCCCCGCCGCTGCCGCCCGACATTGCCGCCCTCGCCGACACCCGCATCGCCCCCGATGCCCGCGTCTTCACCCTGAAGAACGGCCTGACCCTGGTGGTCATTCCCGATCATCGCGCTCCCGTTGTCACCCATATGGTGTGGTACAAGGTGGGGGCTGCCGATGAGCCGCAGGGACATTCCGGCATTGCGCATTTTCTTGAGCATCTGATGTTCAAGGGCACGCCGGAAAACCCGGATGGTGCCTTCTCGCGCAAGGTGGCGGCAGTCGGTGGCGAGGAGAATGCGTTCACCTCGTCGGATTATACGGCCTATTATCAGCGCGTCGACAAGGATCATCTGGAGCAGATGATGCACCTTGAGGCCGACCGCATGGCGAATCTGGTGCTGACCGATGAGGTCATCCTGCCGGAGCGTCAGGTGGTGCTGGAGGAGCGCAACGAGCGCACCGACAACAACCCGTCGGCCCTGCTGTCGGAGGCCAAGGACGCCAGCCTGTTCATCAACCATCCTTACGCCAATCCGATCATCGGCTGGCGGCCGGAGATGGAGAAGATGAGCCGCGACGACGCCATCGCCTTCTATGACCGCTTCTACACCCCCAACAACGCCATCGTGGTCGTCGCCGGCGATGTGGATGCCGATGTCGTGCAGGGCATGGCGGTGGAAAGCTACGGGCAGGTGAAGCGCCGGGCCGAGCCGCCGCCGCGGGTGCGCCCGGAGGCCATGAAGCTGGTGGCTGGCCGCACGCTGGAGCACAGCGACGCCCGCGTCGCCGAGCCGACCACCCAGCTGGTCTGGCTGGTGCCGAGCGAGCGCACCGAGAAGGTGAAGGGCGATTCCGACGCCCTGGAGATCCTGTCCGAGATCGTCGGCGGCGGCCCCTCCAGCCGGATCTATGGCGCGTTGGTGCGCGATGGCGGCCCGGCCACGGCGGCGGGCGCCTATTATCGCGGCGATGCCATGGATGACACCCAGTTCGGGCTCTATGCCCGCCCGCGCGACGGTGTCACCCTGCCCGAGATCGAGGCGAAGCTGCGCGCGGTGCTGGCCGAGGTGGCAGAGAAGGGGCCGACCCAGGACGAGCTGGACCGGGTGAAGCGGGCGCTGCTCGCCCAGGCGGTCTATGCCCAGGACAGCCAGTCGACGCTCGCCCGCATCTTCGGCGCGTCGCTGGCCACCGGCTACAGCGTGCCCGACGTGCAGACCTGGCCCGCCCGCATCGCCCGCGTCAGCGCGGCGCAGGTGCAGGATGCGGCCAAGAGGCTGCTTTCCGGTGATCCCGATGTCACCGCCCGTCTGACCCCTGCCGTCGGCGCCGATGGCAAGGCCCTGCCGCCCGCGCCGAGCGCGCCCGTTTCCGCCGGGGGTGCCATTCGATGAGCCCGAGGACCCGTTCCATGGTGCGTGCCCGCGCCGTCGCCCGTGATCTCCGGATGATCCGGATCCGCGTCGCGACCTTCGCCCTTCTGACCGTGCTGCTGCTCGCCCTTGCCCTCCGCCCGGCGGCGGCGGTGGAGATCGAGCGCGTGAAGTCGCCGGGCGGCATCGAGGCGTGGCTGGTGCAGGAGGACACGGTTCCCCTCATCGCCATGAGCTTCGCCTTCCGTGATGGCGGCTCCAGCCGGGATCCCGCGGGCAAGGAGGGGCTGGCCAATCTGATGTCGGGCCTGCTCGACGAGGGCGCCGGCAAGCTCGATTCGGCCACCTTCCAGAAGACTCTGGAGGAGAAGGCGATCAACATCTCCTTCGATGCCGGCCGCGACGGCTTCTTCGGCACCCTGCAGACCCTCTCGGCCAACCGGGATCAGGCGTTTGACCTGCTGCGTCTGGCCATCACCGAGCCGCGCTTCGATGACGAGGCGGTGGAGCGCATCCGCGCCCAGGTGATTTCCGGCATCCGCAGCGACGAACGCGACCCCGACGCCATCGCCGGCAAGCTGTTCGCCGAAACCCTGTTCCCGGGCCATGTCTACAGCCGCCCGAGCGATGGCACCGAGGCCAGCGTCACGGCCATCCGCAAGCAGGATCTGAAGCTCTTCCGCAAGGAAGCCTTCGGCCGCGACAAGCTGGTGATCGCCGTGGTCGGCGCCATCGACGCGAAGACCTTGGGCGGCCTGCTCGACAGCACTTTCGGCAACCTGCCGAAGACGGCAGCGCCGCTGGAAGTGGGCGAGGTGGTGCCGGTATCGGGAGCGAAGGCCAGCGCGACGCTTGCCATCCCGCAGACCATCATCCGCTTCGGCGGCCCGGGCCTGAAGCGCGACGATCCGGATTTCATGGCCGCCTATGTCATGAACCACATCCTCGGCGGCGGCACCTTCTCCTCGCGGCTCTATCAGGAGATCCGCGAGAAGCGCGGCCTGACCTATGGCGTCGGCACCTATCTGACGCCTTATGATCATGCCGGCCTGTTCGTGGGCGGCCTCGGCACCTCCGCCGAGAAGGCCGACGAGGCCATCGCCCTCATCCGCGCCGAGCTGAAGCGCATGGCCGAGGAAGGCCCGACCGAGGCCGAGCTGGCCGACGCCAAGGCCTATCTGACCGGCTCCTATGCGCTGCGCTTCGACACCTCGTCGAAGATCGCCCGCCAGCTGCTGGCCATCCAGGTCGACCGCCTCGGCATCAACTATGTCGAGACCCGCAACGACCAGATCAACGCGGTGACCCTCGATCAGGTGAAGGCGGCGGCGAAGCGCATTCTGGACGCCGGCGAGCCGACCATCGTCACCGTCGGCCCCAAGGCGAG
>JBOGCN010000013.1:0-123221 GCA_050689115.1 Segnochrobactraceae bacterium EtOH-i3
ACCCGCCGTCGGCAGCAGCGTCGCCGCCGTCGGTGTGGCGCTGATATAGGCCCGCCCTCCCAACCTGTCAACACCACACCGTCATCCAAACGAAACATTCCAGACGAACCGGACGGGGACCCAGCCCCTCTCTTCATGGAGCAGCTTTGAGCGCGCGCGCCCGTATATAGAGTCGTGCCCCGCGCGTGTGGGGCCGGGGTTTCTCCCTCTCCGGACGCCCATTTTTTGCGCCCTGGCACGGGCAGGTTTCCGGCCCGGATCGGCGGAGACGACGAATCTCCTCCGCCCTGCGCCCGAATCGATTCGGGGCCACGGCCTTTTCGATTCGACTTCCCGCGCAAAGACAGGGGGAGGATCATTTGCGCTCCTCCCGCCCTCATGCTGCACTGCAGGAAAGAGGCGAATCGGCGGCTCCGGCTCGGGGGCCCTTGGGAGGAAGCGTGAGCTATTTCGGCGTGACCCGGCACCTGCGCGTGCCCTTCGGCCAGTGCGATCCGGCCGGCGTGCTCTTCAACGCGCGCTATTTCGATATCTATGATGGTGGCACCGTCGCCCTCATCGAGACCGCCCTCGGGCTGGATCTGCGCGTGATCGAAGCCCGCTACGGCATCTGCGGTCTGGCGGTCGTCGACACCCGCGGGCGCTTCCTGCTGCCGCTGCGCTATGGCGACCGCTTTACCGCGACCACGGAGATCACCCGTATCGGCCGCTCCTCCTTCGCGCTCTCCCATGAACTGCGCCGGGATGGCGACCTCTGCGGCGCCTGCGAGGAGACCCGGGCGTGGATCGGTCGGCATCCGGACAATCCGGACCTGTTCAAGTCCCGCCCCATTCCCGACGAGGTGCGCGCTGCCCTGGAGCGACCGCCCGAGGCGGACGGCGGCGTCTTCGCCTGAGCCCCCCCCTCCCCTCTTTGCCCTGACGTCCCTGTGACATGGTCGGCAGCGGCTCATTTTGGCCGTGCCTGCCATCCGGCAATCGCTCTAGGCTGAGGCTCCCTCGCTCCACAGGCGGGGAGCCCCATCCCTTCCGGAGCGCTACCGATGTCGTCGCCTGCCGATCTTTCCGCCGTCGATCTTCTGGCCGCCTTCAAGGCGCGCACGCTGTCGCCGTCGGAGACCTGGCAGGCGATCGAGGCCCGGATCGAAGCCCGCGAGCCCGAGCTGGCCGCTCTTTATGCCGCCGATCTGCCGGGTGCCCGGGCAGCGGCGGCCGCGTCCACCACACGCTGGGTGCGCGGCGAACCGGCGGGAGCCTTTGATGGCATCCCGGCCACGCTCAAGGAGCTGATCGCCACCCGGGGCACGCCGGTGCCGCTGGGCACGGCCGCAACGGCGCTGGTGCCGGCGCCTGCCGACGCGCCACCGGCAGCCCGGCTGCGCGAGGCCGGCGCGATCCTCTTCGCCAAGACGACGGTGCCCGATTACGGGATGCTGTCGTCGGGGCTTTCGAGCTTCCACCGGCTGGCGCGCAATCCGTGGAACCCGGCCTGCAATCCCGGCGGCTCCAGCGCCGGCGCGGCAGCAGCGGCGGCAGCCGGCTATGGCCCGTTTCATGTCGGCACGGATATTGGCGGCTCGGTGCGGCTGCCTGCGGCCTGGTGCGGGCTGGTGGGCTTCAAGCCGACCAATGGCCGGATCCCCATCGACCCCTGTTATCTTGGCCGCTCCGCCGGACCGATGACGCGCACCGTGGCCGATGCCGCGCTGATGATGACCGCGCTGGCCCTACCCGATCCGCGCGACCCCACCAGCCTGCCCCCCTCCCCTCTCGACTGGACAGACACGGAAGGCTTCTCGCCGAGGGGTCTGCGCATCGGCCTGATGCTGGAGGCCGGCTGCGGCATGGAGGTGGAGCCGGCCGTTGCCGACGCCATAACCCGGGCCGCCAGCTGGTTTGCCGAGGCGGGCGCCATCGTGGAGCCGGTCGCGCCCGTGCTCAGCCGGGCCATGCTGGACGGCCTCGATGATTTCTGGCGCGCCCGCTCCTGGCTCGACCTGGCCGCGCTGACCCCGGAGACCCGCGCGAAGGTGCTGCCCTATATCGTCGCCTGGGCGGAGAAGGGCGCGACGATCCCGGGGACCGTGGCGGTTGCCGGCCTCAACCAGACCTATGCCATGCGCCGGACCACGGCGGCGCTGTTCCAGGAGGTCGATCTGGTGCTCTCGCCGACGACCCCGAACGTGTCCTTCCCGGCGGAGTGGGCGTCGCCGGTCAACGATCCCGCCCGCCCCTTCGAGCACATCGCCTTCACGGTGCCGTGGAACATGGGCGAGCAGCCGGCCGTCTCGGTCAACTGCGGCTTTGCCGGGGGCATGCCGATCGGCCTGCAGATCATCGGCCCGCGCTTTGCCGATCTTCAGGTGCTGCGGGCCGCCCGCTTCGTGGAACAGGTCCGGCCGGATGCGATGGTCTGGCCGGGGATGGCATGAGCCCCGGCCGCAACCTGCTGATTTGAACGCCCGGAAGTCTGCGCCCCTGTTCGCCCGGTCACGGCCGGTCGCAAAAGCAAATTGCCCGCCGGGAGCGACATGCTCGACCGACGGGCAATCTGTCTGTGCGGAAACAGCCTCGCGACTGCTTCGGAAAGGGATGGCTCCCCGGGCCGGACTCGAACCAGCGACCCAGCGGTTAACAGCCGCTTGCTCTACCAACTGAGCTACCGAGGAACACCGCCACCGGGTGTCCCCGGCGACGGGCTGGCTAATAGCAACGCCCGCCGGGCTTGTCGAGCCCCCGATGCGATTTTTTGCCGGCGTCCTGTCAGCCGGCGTGGCCGACACATGGACCGGTCACGGGAGCGAGCGCGGAAAATCCCGGCAATCCGCGGCCTCCGACTTGCGCATGGGGGCCGGAAGATCACCGGCGCAGGGGGGCGGAATTTTGCCAGCCGGGCGTGAATGCGGGGTCTGGCCGAGCGAATCTCCGGGGCGCCGCGACGAATCGCGATTCGTCCGGACGCTCTGCTCGGACGGGACGCAGATGCGCGCTTCCACGAGGGTGACGACGGGCCGGAATGTGCTATCGGAAGAGGGTTGCGCTGCCGCATGGCCAGCTCCCGGCCGGGGAAGGAGCCACGTCGGCGCATCCCTCCCCCCTTCCCGCGCCTCCCCCCGGCGCGCGCCCTTTCCGCCCCAAGGAGTTCCGGATGTCTGATCTTGCCGCTTTTCGCAGTGCCCTCGGTGGCCTCAAGGTGGAAGACAACCCGGCGATCGTGAAGCAGAAGAGCCGCGATTTCTTCTGGTATTCCCCGGTCCTCAAGCGCCAGCTCGATGCCGTCAGCGGCGATCTGGTCGTCACGCCAGAGACCGAGGAGGATGTCGCCCGGGTGCTGGCGGCGGCCTTTGCCCATGATGTGCCGGTGACGGTGCGCGGCGGCGGCACCGGCAATTATGGTCAGGCGATGCCGCTGTCACGCGGCGTGATTCTCGATCTCACCCAGCTCAACCGGGTGATTTCCATCGGCCGCGGCTCGGTGGTGACTGAGGCCGGCGCCATCATCGCCAACATCGATGCCGAAGCCCGCAGCCGCAGCGGACAGGAACTGCGGATGCACCCCTCCACCTTCCGCACGGCCACCATCGGCGGCTTCATCGCCGGCGGCTCCGGCGGCATCGGCTCGATCAAGTGGGGCGGCCTGCGCGATCCCGGCAATGTCATCCGGCTGAAGGTGTGGACGCTGGAGGAAACCCCGCGGGTGATCGAGCTCACCGGCGAGGACGTGCAGAAAGTCGTCCATGCCTATGGCACCAACGGCGTCGTCACCCAGGTGGAAATGCCGCTGACGGCCGCCCTCGACTGGGTGGATGCCCTCGTCACCTTCGATGATTTCCTTGATGCCGCACGCTTTGCCGATGGGCTGGGCAATCAGGATGGCATCGTGGTGAAGGAAATCGGCGTCATCGACGCGCCGCTGCCCCATGACTATTTCCTGCGCCACCGCAAGTTCCTCGCCCGCGACAAGGTGGTGGTGGCGGTGATGGTGGCCGATATCGGCATGGCCGCCTTTGCCGATTTCACCGCCCGGGCCCGGGGCGCGACGCTGGTGTTCCGCTCTGACACCGCCAGCGAGGACGAGAAGCGCGGCCTGCCGCCGGTGGCCGAGCTGGTGTGGAACCACACCACGCTGCGCGGCCTGCGGGTGGAGCCGGGCATCACCTATCTGCAGACCCTGTTCCCCTTCCCCACCCAGCTGGAGGCGATCGCCAGGGTGCGTCCGCTTCTCGGCGACGACGTGGTGGAGCATCTGGAGTTCGTGCGCTTCGACGGCCGCGTCACCTGCTTCGGCCTGCCGGTGATCCGCTACACCAATGACGAGCGTCTGGACGAGATCGTGCGCATCTACGAGGACAATGGCTGCCCGGTGTTCAACCCGCACGCCTACACTCTCGAAGAAGGCGGCATGAAGCAGACCGATGCCGTGCAGCTCGCCTTCAAGCGCGAGGCCGATCCGAAGGGCCTGCTCAACCCGGGCAAGATGATCGCCTGGGACGACCCGGACTATGATTATTCCGCGCCGAAGACCTATCTGTTCCGCGGCCTCGCCCCGGTCGAAGGCTGAGCGGCGGACCGCATCAGGACCAGACCCAGACACGGTCGATCAAATGCAGCGGGCGGCCCCTTCGGGCCGCCCGTCTCATTTTTCCGGAGGTCAGGACCGCTTTTCCGGGCTCAGGACCGCGGCGCGGTGCCCGTCGGTGCCGGCGGCGTCTTCCGGGCGGAGGCATCCGGCGACGCTCCGGGCTGCGGTGCGGGTGGCGCAGAGGGTGCGGCGCGGGCGGGGCGGAAGCTGCCGGCCATCATCCACATGGTCACCTCCATGACGGCAACGCCGATCAGGATGCCCACGACGCGGTTGAGCGGCGGCTCGATGCCCTCTGGCGGACCGGTGCTGACCAGGGTGGTGAGGATGGCGACGGCGGACTGGGTGCCGACATAGGCATAGCTCACCTTGTCCAGATGCACCCGGGCGCTCAGATAGATGCCGACGGCCAGACTGGTGATCCACCAGAAGAAATCATAGGCGTTGAGGGCGATGACGGCGAGAGCGGCCGCGCCGCCGATGACGCAGCCGAGCAGGCGCTGGCGGGCGCGCTCGACGGTGGTGGCGAGGTCCCGGTCGATCACCACGAGGGACGAAATCAGCACCTGCACCAGCGCCGGCAGATCGAACCAGGTCCACAGGAGGGCGATGGAGCCGCAGCCGAGCATGGCGGCTGCCGCCTGCCGCCCCGCCTCGTGACGGGAGGTCGTCACCTTGGCGCGGGCGAGACCGGCGGGAAACAGGCCCGCCTGGGGCCCGATCGCCCAGTTGGAAAGCGTCGCCGCCACCACGCCGAGCACGATCTCGTAACAGCGATAATGGGCGAAGAGATAGAGCTCGGCCGGGCTCATGAGAGTGGTGGCGACCATCAGCATGAAGCTGAGGGCGCCATAGAACCACGCATAGGCATAGGGGCTGCGCTGGCGCATCCAGGTGCCGAAGCCGGCCGCCCCCACCAGCGCCGCGAACTGGGCGATCTGCACCCCTTCCAGCGCCTGCGCCACATAGAACCCGCCGATGACCCCGGCCGCGGTGCCGGCAATGCGCAGCATGCCCTTGGTGAACAGGGCGGTGCGATCGACATTGGCGATGATGAGGGCGCTGAGCCCGGCCCAGTAGGGATCCTGAAAGCCCAGCCACAGCGCCGCCAGCACGGCACCGACCACCCCGACGGTGGTGGCAAGGGCGGCACGGGTCAGAACATCCATGGCGGACCGGTCCTCCCTGACATCCGGATGCGGGCCTTCGGAAAATCCGTCGTGTCTTCAGGCGTGCGGGTGCGGTCAGCGCCCCATGCACCCGCCCTCAGAACCAGACCAGCACCCGGGCATCGGCGCCGACGAACAGCCCCAGCTCGTCCGGCCAGTCATCCAGAATCACTTCCACGGGGAAGCGGCGGGGCAGGCGCACCCAGTCGGTGGTGGGCTCCACATAGGGCAGCACCGGCTGGTCGGCATCGGTACGGGCGATGCCGGGGGAGATGCCGCTGACCCGGCCGCGATGGAGACGCCACGGATCCGAGCCCAGCATCAGCCACACCGTCTGGCCGACGCGGGTGCGGGCCAGATGGCGTTCGTTGAGATTGGCGACCACCCGGCGGCGGTCGCCGGTCACCAGCGCCAGAACCGCCGTGCCCGGCTGGAGATAGTCGCCCACCCGGGCGACGAAGGGGGCGACGCGGCCGGCATCGGGGGCCGTCACCACCGTGCGCGAGAGATCATAGCGCGCCCGGTTGAGCGCCGCCTCGGCCACCGAGATACTGGCGGTTGCCACCGCCACCCGCTGGGCCGCCACCGACTGCTGGGCCCGGGCAATGTCGGCCGCCGCCAGCGCCGTGTCGATGTCGCGCCGGGCGACATCGAGGGCCGCCACCGAGGCGAAGCCGTCGGAGGAGAGCCGCTGCACCCGCTTGAAGGCATCCCGGGCGTTGGTCGCCACCGCCTCCGCCGAGGCGATGCCGGCGGCAGAGGCCGCCAGTTCGTCCTTCGCCAGCGCCAGATTGGCGCGCGCCTGGGTCAGCGCCGCCGTGTCGCCCTCCACCTTCAGCTCGAACGGCCTTCGGTCGATGCGGAACAGCAGGTCGCCGGCGGCAACGATCTGGTTGTCCTGCACGGACAACTCCGAAATCGGCCCCGGCACCTCGGCCGAGAGCACGACGACATTGCTGAGCACATAGGCATCGGCCGTGTAGGCGAAGAAGCGGACGGAGGTCTCGTACAGCGCAAAGATCGCGACGATTGCCGTCAGGACCAGCAGCACCGGGGAATGCAGCAAACGGGCGAGCATGGCTCCTCGGGCGCGGGCTTTTTCGGGGCCGGCCGGGGCCGGTGAAGCGTCGGGCCATCATATACGGCACTGCTCCCGGCGGGAAAGACCGACCCGCGACGTCGCGGCCTGCGAATCGCCTCTTGAATGCAGCGCGGCGAATCTTTTCAATTGTCCGTGTTCGCCCCAGACGACCCGGCCGGAGACGTTGCGCCATGACCGAGACGACCCTCCGGATCGAGGTGGCCCCCGGCTTCGGCGACATCGCGCGCGCCGCCTGGGACGGGGTCGCCAATCCCGGCTGGGTGATGAAGCCGGGCGGGCAGCTGGAGGGCAGCGGCCCGGCGCCGTTCAACCCCTTTCTCACCCATGATTTTCTGGTGTCGCTGGAAGACAGCGGCTCGGCCACCGAGAAGACCGGCTGGTCGCCCTGCCCCATCCTCATCCGCAACGCCAGCGATGCTGTGGTCGGCGCCGCCCCGGTCTATCTGAAGAGCCATTCCCAGGGGGAATATGTCTTCGACCATGGCTGGGCCGAAGCCTTCCACCGGGCGGGCGGGCGCTATTATCCGAAATTGCAGGTCTCCGTGCCGTTCACGCCGGTGCCGGGGCCGCGGCTGCTGGTGGCGCCGGGGCCCGACGCGCCGCTGATCCGGGCGCAGCTGGTGAAAGCGCTGGTGCAGCTTGCCCGCGGCGCCGGCGCCTCCTCGGTGCACGCCACCTTCCTCACCCCCGAGGACCGCGACACCTTCGTCGCCGGCCGCTTTCTGGAGCGCACCGACCGGCAGTTTCACTGGCAGGATGCCGGCTATGGCGATTTCGAGGGCTTCCTCGCCGCCCTCTCCTCGCGCAAGCGCAAGCAGATCCGCCGGGAGCGCCGGGATGCGCTGGCCGGGGATCTCGCCATCCGCTGGCTGACCGGCGACGCCATCCAGCCCGAGCACTGGGACGCCTTCTTCGCCTTCTACACCGACACCGGCGACCGCAAATGGGGTCGGCCCTATCTGAACCGGCGCTTCTTCACCCTGATCGGCGAGCGCATGGCCCACCGGGTCGCCCTGTGTCTGGCCTATGACGGCGAACGGCCGATTGCCGGCGCCCTCAACTTCATCGGCTCCGACACCCTTTATGGCCGCTATTGGGGGGCGCTGGAGGAGCGGCCCTTCCTGCATTTCGAGGTCTGCTACTATCAGGCCATCGACTTTGCCCTCGCCCATGGTCTCGCCCATGTGGAGGCCGGCGCCCAGGGCGAACACAAGCTGTTCCGCGGCTATCTGCCGGTGGAGACCCGCTCCGCCCACTGGATCGCCCATCCGGGCCTGCGCGCCGCCGTGGCCGACTATCTGGTGCGCGAGCGGGCGGCGGTCGCCGACGAGCGGGCGGAACTCGCCGACCTCGCCCCCTTCCGCCGCGACACCGCCCCGGACGATGGCGACTGAGCCGCTCCCCGCGACGCCGGCAGGGCTTTCCCGCCGGGGCATCGCCGGCTAGACCTTGGAAGAAGGCCCGGACCCCCGCCACAGGGATGGCAGGGTCCGGCCGGAACAAGTCAGGGTGGACGCGCGATGACCTACGATCCCCAGAATGTGTTTGCGAAGATCCTGCGCGGCGAGCTGCCGTGCGTGCGGGTCTACGAGGACGACAACACCCTCGCCTTCATGGACGTGATGCCCCAGATCGACGGGCACACCCTGGTGATCCCGAAGACGCCGTCGCGCAATCTGCTCGCCATGGCACCGGAAGACCTGACGCCGCTCATTCTCTCGGCCCAGAAGGTGGGCCGGGCGGTGAAGGCGGCCTTCGACGCGCCGGGCCTGCTCGTCATGCAGTTCAACGAGCCCGCCGCCGGGCAGACGGTGTTCCACACCCACATCCACCTGCTACCGCGCTGGGAAGACCGGCCGCTGAAGCCCCATGCCGGCACCTCCTTCGCCGCCCCGGAGATTCTGGAAGGCCACGCGAAGAAGATCCGCGCCGCGCTTGCCGCCGGCGCCTGATCCCCTCCCCGGCCCGCCCGACTGACCGGCGGGCCGGCCTCCTGCCTTCTCGGTCCCCGCCCTCTCAGCCCCGCGGGGCCGAGGCGATGCTGGCGCCGGCGCGCATGGCGCCCTGCCGGGTGAGCATCCAGCCCGGATATTCCGGCGGCAGGGCGCTGACAGCCTCCAGCGTCGCCAGCTCCTCCGCCGTCAGCACGATATCGGCCGCGGCAAGGTTGTCGTCGAGCTGGTCGACGCTCTTCGCCCCCACAATCACCGACATGACGAAGGGCCGCGACAGCACGAAGGCGAGCGCGATGCGCGCCACCGAGACGCCGCGGGCCTCGGCCATCGGCCGCATCGCGTCGATGCAGGCGAACGCCCGGTCGCGATTGACCGGCGGGAAATCGAAGGTCGCCCGCCGCGCCCCGGCCGGGCCGGCACCATCCCGGTCATATTTTCCCGACAGCAGCCCGCCGGCGAGCGGGCTCCACACCATCAGCCCGAGCTTTTCCTCGGTCAGAAGCGGCACGATCTCGCGTTCAAGATCCCGGCCGGCGAGGGTGTAATAGGCCTGCAGGGTCTGCGGCCGGGTCCAGCCGCCGCGATCGGCGATGCCCAGCGCCTTCATGATCCTCCACGCCGACCAGTTGGACACGCCGACATAGCGGACATGGCCCTGCCGCACGAGGTCATCCAGCGCACGCACGGTCTCCTCCACCGGGGTGACGGGATCGAGACCGTGGATCTGGTAGAGGTCGATATAATCGGTGCCGAGGCGCTTCAGGCTGGCCTTCACGCCATCCAGGATGTGCCCGCGCGAGGCGCCGCGATCATTGGGGCCGGGGCCAGCCACGCCGAACACCTTGGTGGCCAGCACCACATCCGTGCGCGGCCGGCCGGAGTTGCGCATCGCCAGCCCGGTGATTTCCTCCGCGCGGCCATCGGAATAGACATCAGCCGTATCAATGAAATTGACGCCGGCCTCCAGCGCCCGGGCGACCAGCCGGTCGGCCGCCGTCTGGTCAAGGGTGCCGACCGCGCTCCAGAAGCCATCCTGACCGCCGAAGGTCATGGTGCCCAGGCACAGCTCGGAGACGAGCAGGCCGGTATTGCCGAGGGTCTTCATGCGCATGGGGGCTCTCCTTGGGGATCAGCTGCCCGTTCCAGATAGTCCCGCCCGGCCGCCGGCATAACCGGCCCGGGACTGGATGAATTGTTGAGCCCTGCTATATAATCCGCGTCTCCCCCTCAGCCGGAGACCGACGCCATGGCACGACGGGACACCTTCACCGGCCTGCCGGAATTTCTGGCCGTCGCCCGACATGGCAGCTTCCGGCGCGCGGCGGCCGAGCTGGGGGTGACCACGGGGGCCGTCAGCCAGACCATCCGCGCTCTGGAGGCCCGGCTCGGGGTGCCGCTATTTCACCGCACCACCCGCTCGGTGGCCCTGACCGAGGCCGGAACCCGGCTTGCCGCCCGCATCGCGCCGGCCGCCGACACCATCGCCGCCGGTCTCGACGATCTGCGCGAGATGGGGCCGGAGCCCGCCGGCACCCTGCGCCTGCTGGTCCAGCGCTTTGCCGTCGCGCCGGTGCTGGAGCCGGTGATGCCGGTTTTCCGCCGGCTCTATCCCGGGGTGGCGCTGGAGATCACCATTGCCGAGGATCATTCCGGCCTCGTTTCCGAGGGTCAGGATGCCGGGCTGCGCATCGGCGAATATATCGACCGGGACATGGTGGCCATCCGGGTATCGCCGCGCTTCCGCTGGCAGGTGTTCGCCACGCCGGCCTATCTTGCCGCCCATGGCCGGCCGCGCCAGCCCGAGGACATCGCCGGCCACAGCTGCATCCGCTATCGCCGCCCGGATAAGGGCGACCTCTACCGCTGGGAGTTCGAGCGGGACGGCCATGCGCTGACGATCGAGCCGCCGGGCGCGGTCGTCGTCAATGATGCCGGGCTGCTCTATACGCTCGGACGCCAGGGCGTCGGCCTCATCTACGGGTCGAGCCTCACGCTCGGGCCCGATGTGGCGGCGGGACGGCTGGAAGCGGTGCTGACGGAGTTCTCCCCGGCCGAGGAAGCCGTCTACCTCTATTATCCCCGCGCCAGCCGCACCCAGCCGAAACTGCGCGCCTTCGCCGACACCTGCATCGCCAGCACCCGCGACCTGCCCGCGCCCTGATTCCCTGGACCAGACGCCCGTTCGGAGACTTCCGCTATCCCTCCGCCGGCTCGGCCAGCCGCTGCAGCCGGGCGACATCGCACCGCCACGCCGCGCCGTCCCGGGTCAGCGCGCCGGCCTCCGTCAGCGCGGCCAGCGCCCGGTTCACCTTCGGCCGGCTGGCCCCCAGAAGCGTGGCCAGTTCGCTCTGGCTGAGATCGAGGGCGAGCGCTGCGGTTGCCGGCAGGTCGTCGCCATCGAGCTGGCGCAGGGTGAAGAGCACGAAGCGGGCAAGCCGCGCCTCCAGCCCGTAAAGCGCAATGGACTCCAGCTGGTCCGTGGTCTCGCGCAGGCGCCGGCTGAGATAGCGCGCGACGCCCTGCATCAGCCCGGGATGCGCCCGGGCGATCGCCTCCACATCGCGCCGGTGCAGCACATGGCCAATGGTCGCGATGACGGCGACGGCATCGGCCGAGCGCGGCTCGCCATCGAAGAGCGCCAGTTCGCCCAGCGTCTCGCCCGGGCCGGCATGGCGCAGGGTCAGCTCGCGACCGACGGGGGTGAGGAGCGACAGCCGCACCCGGCCGGCTTCCAGCGCCACCATCCAGTCGCCGGGGTCGCCGCGCTGGAACAGGCCGCTGCCGGCCGGCCACAGCCGCGGCACCGCCACCGCCGCAAGTGCTGCCCGCACGGGCGCATCCAGCTCCTCGAACATCGGAAAGGACCGCCAGAAGGCGGGCCGCGATGGCAAAGGCTCGGTCATGGGCATGCCTAGGTGATACCAGGCGCAAGAGGTGCTGACCGCACCCTGCGCCTGAAGGACAGCAGATTTCCCATATGCCCCAATGGCATGGAAAATCTGCATCGGAATACCAAAGCGTCCTTTGCAAGGATCTTTGGTATGAAAGGAAGATCCGCAGCCGCCATGATCCCGGGCGGCACTTTTTTTCGCAAGTCTCTCCCCCTGTTCCCCGGGGAACAGCGCCGGCGGCCGTGTCGGGCGACAGTGAACTCACGAAAGGCGAGATCGCCTGAAGCAAGTCACAGCAAAGCCCAGACACACCCCCGGCCTGATGGAGAACGACAATGGTTTCCCCCTTCCGTGTTGATGGCACCCGCGGCAATGACTCCGGCGTGACCGATGGCACCCTGTCCGTCTTCGGCGACAACCTTGCCGGCCTGAATGGCAGTGACACGATCTTCGTGCATGGCGGCAACGACACCGTGTCCGGCGGCGACGGCAACGACGTGATCTTCGATCTCGCGACCTTCGGCGTCGGCTCCGGCAACGACCAGCTGTTCGGCGACGCCGGCAACGACACCATCCATGGCGGCCAGGGCAACGACACCCTGAACGGCGGCACGGGCGCCGACACCGCCACCTACCAGAACAGCAGCGCGGCGGTGAACATCAGCCTCAGCCGCACCACCCAGTCCGGCGGCGACGCCCAGGGCGACCGCTTCGTCTCCATCGAGAATCTGACCGGCAGCGCCTTTTCCGACCAGATCACCGGCGACAGCGGCGCCAACCTGCTGCGCGGCCTTGCCGGCAACGACGTCATCTCCGGCGGGATCGGCAATGACCAGCTCTTCGGCGACAGCGGCCGCGACACCCTGAATGGCGGCATCGGCAACGACACGCTGGATGGCGGCGCCGACAATGACCAGCTCTTCGGCAACGAAAGCTCCGACCGCATCTCCGGCGGGTCCGGCAACGACACCCTCTCGGGCGGCAGCGAAAATGACACCCTGGACGGCGGCTCCGGCAATGACCGGGTGAACGGCGATGCCGGCAACGATGTCGTCAACGGTGGCTCGGGCAACGACACGGTGTCGGGCGGCGACGGCACCGACATTGTGGATGGCGGCACGGGGAATGACGTGCTCGACGGCAATGCCGGCGCGGACATCGTGCGCGGCGGCGACGGCAACGACGTGGTGACCGCCGGATCCGGCGACATTCTCGACGGCGGCGCCGGCACCGACACGGTTTCCTTCACCGCCTTCTCCACCCCGTTCCAGCTCTTCGGCGCCCAGAATGTCATCGACCTCGGCTCCGGCAGCTTCGGCTCGGTCCGCTTCTCGGGCTTTGAGAATGTGACCGGCACCAGCAATGCCGACCGCATCACCGGCACCGCCGGCGGCAACACGCTTGATGGCCTCGGCGGCAATGACCAGCTCTTCGGTGGCGCCGGCAATGACACCCTGCGCGGCAACACCGGCAACGACACCGTGGATGGCGGCACCGGTCAGGATCAGCTCTTCGGCGGCACCGGGAACGACCGCCTCCTCGGCGGCAGCGGCAACGACACGGTGTCCGGCGAAGACGGCAATGATGTCGCCGATGGCGGCTCCGGACGCGACACCCTGTCCGGCGGCGCGGGCAATGACACCCTGTCCGGCGGCAGCGATGACGACCGGGTGAGCGGCGATCAGGGGGCCGACCGTGTCTTCGGCAATGCCGGCAACGACCTTCTCACCGGCGGGGCCGATGATGACCGGCTGGAAGGCGGCGACGGTACCGACTTCATCGAAGGCGACACGGGCAACGACATCCTCCTCGGCAATGCCGGTGCGGATGCCATGTCCGGCGGGGCCGGGGCGGACAGCTTCACCTTCACCGCCCTGTCGGACTCCCTGAACGTGCCCGGCGGCACCGATACCATCGTCGACTTCACCGAGGGCGTGGACCGGCTGGACTTCTCGGCCATCGACGCCAACACCGCCACCGCCGGCGATCAGGCCTTCTCGCTGGTCCTGTTCGGCTCGGGGGCCGGCAGCATCCGCTCCGAGGTGGTCAACGGCGACACCTTCGTGGAAGCCCATGTGGACAATGACGGCATCGCCGACATCGTGGTCCAGCTGAACGGCGCCCACGCCCTGACCGCCAGCGACTTCGTGTTCTGATCCCGAAACGCCCCTGAAGACTGGCCCCGCCCCGGACACCGGAGGCGGGGCCGACCTCATATGGAATGGATGCCCGGGCGCTTTCTCCATGCGATTGCACCGACGGCCCGCCCCGCCCCCCTTGCCGACGCCCCGCCTCTCCGCAACCCTTGGGGACCTGAGCCCGGGACTCCGCCGCCTCCGGCCCCTTGAGGTGCAGAAGACGTCCGGGACCTGTCGGGGACCGCCAGAAAATCGACGCCCGCCCCCGGATCCGGGCGATGATACCTCCGGGTCCGCCCGGCCCGCTTTTTTGCCAAGAGAGGACGCCCCCGCGATGATGACGCCGACGCTGCCCGTCCGGGCCCCGCTCCTGCTTCTCCTCGCCCTGGGCGGCCTCGCGCTCGCCTCCGGGCCGCTCGCCGCAACAGAACCCGCCGGCGCCGTGGTCGATCTCAGCGGCTCCGCCACTGCCCATCGCCCGCCGACGGAGCAGGCCCTGTCTGTCCGCGATCCTGTCTTCCTCGCCGACACCCTGTCGACGGCGCCGGCCTCCCGGCTGGACCTGAAACTCGGCGCCGACCTCACTCTTCAGCTCGGCGCGGCCAGCACGCTGGTGCTGGCGGATTTCAGCGACGAGATCGGCGTGACGCTGGAGGCCGGCGCCGTGTTCGTCGACAAGGCGCCGGAGAGTTCCGCCCGGCCACTCACCATCGACAGCCGTTTCGGGCAGGTGAGCGTGCGTGGCACCCGGGTGTTCGTCGGCCCGAGCCGGGAGCCCTTCGCGGTGTTCGTGGAGCGCGGCCATGTGACGGTGACCGGCGGCGGCAGCACGGTGACGCTGGCCGCCGGCGAGGGCACCTCCATTGCCGCCCCCGGTGCCGCGCCGACGCCGCCGGCCCGCTGGGGCCAGCCGCGCATCGACGCCGCGCTGGCCCCGTTCCGCTGAGCCATGCTCGGACGCCTCTCCGCTCCGTCGCCCCGTCTCTGGCGCCGCCGCGCGCAGCGGGGGTTCGGCCTGTTCGCCATCGGCCTTGGCGGCGGCCTCGCCGTGCTCCTCGTCTGCCTCGTCCTCCTGCCCGGGACCGGCGCCAGCCTTGCCCGCCGCGGCGAGGACCTGACATTGCGGCTGGCCGACCGCCTCGCGCCCCGCCCACCCGCGGCGACCCTGCCGCCAGTGGTCGTGGTCGACATCGACGCCGCCAGTCTGGAGCGGCTGGGGCCGTGGCCATGGCGGCGGGAAGTGATCGCCCGGCTGGTGCAGGCCGCCCGGCAGGCCGGCGCCCGGGCCATCGGTCTCGACATTCTCTTTGCCGGCCCCGACCAGCGCTCGCCGGCAGCCCTTGCCCGGGCCCTGACCGAGACCCTCGACACCCCCGCCCTCAGGGAGCTGGCCGCCGGCCCTGATGATGACGCCCTGCTGGCCGCCGCCCTCGCGGGAAGCCGGGCAGTCCTGGGCTTCGCCCTTGCGCCCACCGACGGACCGGCGCCCGCCCGGGTGCCGATCCTCATCCGCGACCGGGCGGCCCTCGGCCCGCTGTGGCAGGCAGCCGGCGCGGAGGCGCCACCGCCGGCGCTGGTGCAGACTGCGGCCGGCATCGGCGCGCTGGCGATCGCCGGCGATGCCGATGGCCCGGCGCGGCGGCTGCCGCTGCTGGTCGCTCTCGGACCGGACCTGCGCCCGGGTCTCGCCCTTGAGCTGGCCCGGGTGGCGACCGGCGGACGCCTTCTCAAGATCGACGGCGCGGCCAACCGCTTCGAGACCGGCGGCCTTGCCGGCCCCCTCGGCCCCGATGGCATGGTCCGGCTGCGCCCGGGCCTGCCCGCGCCGCGCATCCTCTCCGCTGCCGACCTGCTCGCCGCCCCGTCCCCCATTTTGCCAGAGGGGGCGATCGTGCTCATCGGCGGCTCGGCACCGCAGCTGGGCGGCCTCAGGACCACCGCCGATGGCGCGCTTGTGCCGACGGTGGCGCTGCAGGCGGCTGCCCTCGGCCAGATTCTGACCGGTGACCTGCCGGTGCCGCCCGGGTGGATCAGTCGCCATCCGGCCGCGCCCGCCCTCATCGCCGTCGGCATCGGCGCGCTGATTGCCGCCCTGCCGCCGCTGGCGGCCGCCCTTGCCACCCTTGCCGCAGTCGCTCTTGTTGCAGCCATGGCGCTGGCCGCCGCCCATGCCGGCCTGCTCATCGATCCGGCCCTGCCAGCGCTGGCGCTGGTGGCAGCAGCGCTTTCCGGCGGGCTGGCGGCAACGCTTGCCCGCATGCGCCGGGCCCGCGACATCCGCCGCCGCTTCGAGCAGCATCTGTCGCCGGCCGTGGTCGCCCTCATCGCCCGGGATCCGGAAAGCGTGAAGCTCGACGGCCAGCGCCGGGAGGTCACGGCCCTGTTCACCGATGTGGAGGGCTTCACCCCCCTCACCCGCCGCGCCGGGCCGGAGGCGCTGATCGCCCTGCTGGACACCTATTTTGAAGGGCTGGCCGGCCTGATCCAGGCCCATGGCGGCATGATCGACAAATTCGTCGGCGATGCCGTGCACGCCTTCTTCAACGCGCCGCTGGACCAGCCGGACCACGCCCGCGCCGCCGTGCGCTGCGCACTGGCGATCGCCGAGTGGAGCGCCGCCTTCCGGGCCACGCCTGAAGCCGCCGCCCTCGATTTCGGCCGCACCCGCATCGGCATCGAGACCGGATCGGTGATCGTCGGCGATGTCGGGGTCGCCACCAAGCTCGATTACACCGCCTATGGCGACGCCGTGAACGCCGCCGCCCGGCTGGAGGCCCGCAACAAGGAGCTGGGCACCACCATCTGCATCGGCCCTGCAACCGCCGCCCTGTGTCCACCGGGCTGGCTCCGGGAAAGCGGCCACGGGCAGCTGCGCGGCTTCGACACCCCCATCACCACCTGGGAGCCGGTACCGGGCGCCCTCCCCGACCCGTAAGAATCTCCGGTCTCAGTCCCGCACCAGCAGGCCGCCGAGCAGCAGGTCGCAATAGTCGGCGGCAATGTCCTCCGCCCGCTTCGGGCCATCGGGGCGGAACCAGCGCGCCATCCACGACAGCAGCGACAGCACGGCGCGGCCGACCATGGCCGCCTCCGTCGGGCGGAAGGCGCCATCGGCGACGCCGCCGGCGATGATGGCCCGCAGCTGGCTTTCGTGGGCATCGCGCAGCGCCAGCGCATCCGCCTTCAGCGCCGCATCGGCCATGCCGGAAAAGCCGACCAGCATGGTGACGAAGGCATCAAAGTTGTCGCCCAGAAAGCGCGCGTGCCCCATCATGTACTGGCGCAACCGATCCGCTGCTGGAGACGCCGGATCCACCGCATCGGCAGTGGCCTGACACAGCCCGCGCAGGGTGTCGATGATGATGGCGTCATAAATCTCCTGCTTGGAGGAGAAATAATTATAGAGCGCGCCCTTGGAGTAGCCCATGGCGGCGGCAACATCGTTCAGGGAACTGTCGCCATAGCCGCGCTCGGCAAACAGACGCGCGGCGGCGGCCAGAATATCGGCGCGCGGATCGGCCCTGAGCGGCGGGCGGCCCATGCGCCGGTCGCCCGCGCTCTCCTCCGCCGGGCCGGCCTCCGCCCGCCCCCGGCTGCGGCGCGGCGCCCGCTGCGGCAGTGATCTGGTCATGGCGCCCTCCCCGTCCACCACAGCCGAACACCTGCCCCCCGCGGGGCCCTTGACGGCTGCCCGGAACATATATACCAACCAGTCGGAATGTAAATCTCCCGCGGCATCGGACATGGGGTCCGGGCCGCCTTGCCCCCTGAGGAGGCTTGCCGATGGCCGCGCAGTCCAGCCCGAAGCCGGTGTTCGACTGGCAGGATCCCTTTGATCTCAACGGGCAGCTCAGCGAGGAAGAGCGGCTGGTGCGCGACACCGCCCGCGACTACGCCCAGGAGAAGCTGCTGCCGCGGGTCACCTCCGCCTTTCTGGAGGAGCGCTTCGACCGCGAGATCATGACCGAGATGGGCGAACTCGGCCTGCTCGGCCCCACCATTCCGGTGGAATATGGCGGCGCCGGCCTCGGCTATGTCTCCTATGGTCTGGCGGCGCGGGAAGTGGAGCGAGTGGATTCGGGCTATCGCTCGGCCATGAGCGTGCAGTCGTCCCTCGTCATGCACCCGATCTATGCCTATGGCTCCGAGGCGCAGCGGCAGAAGTACCTGCCGAAGCTTGCCACCGGCGAATGGGTCGGCTGCTTCGGCCTGACCGAGCCCGATGCCGGCTCGGATCCGGCGGGCATGCGCACCCGCGCCGAGAAGATCGACGGCGGCTATCGCCTCACCGGCTCCAAGATGTGGATCACCAATTCGCCGATCGCCGATCTCGCGGTGGTCTGGGCGAAGTCGGCGGCCCATGACGGCGCCATCCGCGGCTTCGTGGTGGAGCGCGGCAGCAAGGGCTTCTCCACCCCGAAGATCGAGGGCAAGCTGTCGCTGCGCGCCTCCATCACCGGCGAAATCGTGCTCGAAGGCGTGGAGATCCCGGAGGAGAACCTGCTGCCGAATGTCTCCGGCCTCAAGGGCCCGTTCGGCTGCCTCAACCGGGCCCGCTATGGCATCGGCTGGGGCGCCATCGGCGCGGCGGAAGCCTGCTATGCCGCCGCCCGGCAGTACACTCTCGACCGCAAGCAGTTCGGCCGGCCGCTGGCCGCCAACCAGCTGGTGCAGAAGAAGCTCGCCGACATGGCGACCGACATCGCCTTCGGCCTGCAGGCCTGCCTTCAGGTCGGCCGCATGTTCGAAGCCGGCACCCTGCCGCCGGAGACGATCTCCTTCCTGAAGCGCACCAACTGCGGCCGCGCTCTCGACATCGCCCGCACCGCCCGCGACATGCACGGCGGCAACGGCATCGCCGCCGAGTTCCACGTGCTCCGCCATGCGGTGAACCTGGAAACCGTCAATACCTATGAGGGCACCCACGACGTGCACGCCCTCATCCTCGGCCGCGCCATCACCGGCATTCAGGCCTTCTTCTGATCGCACCGGCGACGCCCCAAAGACAAAGCCCCCCGGGAGTGCCTCTCCCGGGGGGCTTTGTCTTTGCGCCGCGGCGCGCGCGTCAGAACCGGTTCACTTCAGACCCATGCAATTGGCATAATAAGTGACGGTCGCCGGCCAGTCGGAGAAGATGCCGATGACGCCGACATCCTTCGCCAGCACATCCACCAGACGATAAGTGTCGCCACTGGTGGTGATGGTGTCCTTGATGCTCTGATAATAATAGCCACCGCCATCGGCCAGGGTGCCCGAGCGCTCCAGCGACCAGGTGATGATATCGAGACCGGCCGCCTTTGCTTCCTTGGCGTAGGCCGAGGGCACGATCTTGCCGTCGGCGTCCAGGGTCACCAGCATGTGCAGCGAGGGCGCGATGATCTGGACGCCCTGATCCGCCAGCTCCTGCATGGAGGGCGACCAGGTGGCCGGGTTCATGGTGTCGAACCCTTTCACGGTCTCGTCGCGCTCGTCGAGGAAGACACCCTGCTTGCCGAACGCCGGCTCGTTCTTGATCCAGTACAGCACATCGCGCAGCTGGAAGGACTGCGGGAACACATCCTCGGCGGGAACGCCGGCCTGCTTGTACTCGTCGATCATCTTCTGGGCATAGGCATCCTGGGTGAAGTCGCCATCAAACGGCATCTGCACCCGCGGCGCCTTCAGCTCCGGCGTGAACTTCGCGCCGAGCGACTTGATATAGGCGATGCTTTCCTTGTGGGTCATCAGCTGACCATGATCCGCATAGAGATCCGTGCGCCAGCCGGGGGTGCCGTCCATATAGGCGGCCGGGGTTGTCGCCATCTTGTTGGCGCCGTCCATCTTGCCGCGCAGAGACTTGAATTCGGACAGGGTGAGATCACTGGTGCAGCACATCACCTCGGCCGGCTTGCCGGTGGCCGGATCGGCGGGCTGGAACGGCGTCGTGCACTTTGCCGCCAGCTCCGGACGGGCGAGAATGTCCGTGGAGGTGTGCAGGTCGCACTGGTCATGCCGGCAGACGAGTTCGCGATCCTTGGTGAAGGTCACGTCGCACTCGATGATGCCGGCGCCCATCACCGACGCCGCCTTGTAGGACTGGCGGGTGTGCTCGGGAAACTGCATCGCGGCGCCGCGATGGCCGATCGAAAAACTGGTGCGGTAGAACGGACCGCTTTCACAGGCCTGAAGCGCGGTCTTCAGGTCGCTGTCGGCCATGTCCTCGACCAGAAAGATCGGCCGCGGCCCGAGCTGGGCCTCGGGGGCATCCGCCGCATGGGCGACGGGAGCAAACACGGCCACGAGAGCGGCCGCCAGAGTGGAAACAGGAATCCGGGGCATCAGGGGTCATCCGGGGCAAGGGGCACACCCGGCGGCTGTGCCGGGCCATCTCCTGCCTGCCAGCATCCCGCGACGGCGGCATGACACTTTCCCGGTTAACAATCTGATTTTCCGGCACAATCCCCCTCCCGACAGGGCCGGGAGATGCTGACCGCCCCCGCGCGCGGGGAACGTCACGGATTTCTCATGCCCCCCGGACGCATCGGACTTCCCGACCGGACCGCCCGAAATCCCGTTCCGGATCTGAGGGCATCACGAGCCGCACCAGGGCTGGCGCCGGCCACCATCATAGCGACGCACCAGACCATCCCCCAGAAGGGCCGCGGCGAGATCGGTTCCGCCGGCGCTGACATCGGCAATCACCCGGCCATTATATTTGTCCGGCGCGATGGCCGTCAGGGTGACCGTGGCGCCGGGACCACCGGAAAGCTCCGTCAACCGGTCCTGCGCCCGGCCGGCCGCAGCCTTTTCCGCCGCGCAGGCCCCCTTCTGCTCCGGCGCGTCGATGCCGCGCAGCCGCACCAGCACCTGCACCTCCTGCCCCAGCCAGATGCGTGCGGTGACGCCGAGGGTGTCGCCATCGGGCACCCGCATGATCACCGCCGGCACCGGCCCCGGCAGCTGCTGGCGGGCGGATGGGGCGGGCAGCGCGACGGCCGCCTCTCCCCTGCCCGCCCCATCCACACTGCCCGCCGCGCCGGCATCGACCACACGGACGACCGCCACCGGCGCGACCGGCGGGGCCTCGGCCGGCAGCACCACAATCTTCACGCCGGCCACCACAACCAGCCCCGCCAGCCCGAGCCCCAGCGGCAGCCACCGGCCACCGGCGAGCCCGAGCGAGCGACCGAGGGGAAGACGGGCCCGGAGACGGGCGGGAATCGGCAGGCGCAGATGCATCATGGGCGGAACAGAGCCACAAAAATGGGACCACAACAAGATCATATCAGGAACATATGACCCGCGGGTAAGCGCCGGAGCGCGCCTCGTCGAGGCGTCAGGAAAAATGCCATCGCCCGGCACCCGCCCGCCACCTCCACGTCTTCAGGCAGGAGAATACATCCTTTGGGAGCAATTATGCAATCTATAAGAGCATTAGCAGACATGGCCAGTCACGCGCCGGTGACAGGGCGCGCTGGATGGGCGGCAGCCGCAAGTGTCGCGGGAAAGCGAAGCGTCAGTCGATCGCGTGCTCGATGCGGTCCATGTCGGCATCGGACAGGCCGACATGGTGGCCGATCTCGTGGATCAGCACATGGGCGATCAGCGCGCCGAGGGTATCGGAATTCTCCGCCCAATAATCGAGAATCGGCCGGCGATAGAGCCAGATCCGGTTGGGCAGACGGCCGGTTTCCGGCGTGGCGCCGCCCTGGGCCATGCCCACGCCCTGAAACAGGCCGAGAAGATCGAACTCGGATTCGAGCCCCAGCTCTTCCAGCACGTCTTCGTCGGGGAAGTCGGCAACGCGGATCACCACGTCGCCGCACAGCGCGCGGAAATTATCCGGCAGAGTGGAGAAGGCATAGGCCGCCAGCGCCTCGAAATCCGCCAGAGACGGCGATTCCCGATCCGCCCAGAAAGAGGCCGCGTCGGCAGATCCTTCGGTCACGCACGCCCCCGATCCCGGCGAAAGACTTGTCCACCGGGGAGTTATAGCCGATCGGCCGGCCGGAACAAGGCGTTCCGGCAGCCGCGCGCCGGGAGCAGATGCGAGAGGAGGATCAGCGCGGCCGGGCCGGCAGCACCGCAGCCACCGCCGAGGCAACGACAAGGGCCGCCGACACCAGCACATTCCAGCCGGCAAAGGAGAGGCCGAAGATGCGCAGCGACGCCACCGAGCAGTTCACCACCCGGGTGTGATCGAGCTGGGCGAGCAGGCCGCTGGCGGACGTCGCAACCGCCGCCCCGCCGCCGCAATCATTGGGGCCGAGCCAGAAGCCCCACTCGGCGCCCGCCTGCCAGATGCCGAGACCCGCGCCATAGACGAACAGCGCGGCGATGGCGACGAGCGCGATGCGCGACAGCGGCATCCAGCCCTTGCGCGCCGCCACGAAGGCGACGAAGGCCAGCGGCAGGCCGATATAATAGGGCTGGCGCTGGGCCAGACACATGGAACACGGCACATAGCCGCCGATGAGCTGGAAGCCCCAGGCCGACGCGATCGACGCGAGACCAACGAGGAACACCCCGCCGGATACGATCGCCTGCACCGGCCAGGACGGGGGAAGCTGCTTCAGGCTCAGCATTGCCATGGTCTCCCAGCAAACGCCCGCCGGCCCGACAGAGCCACAACGGGAAGCCCGGCGGCTCCGCCGGGAACCATTTCCGCCCGGTGTGGCGGGATCAAGACCGGCCGCCCGGACGAGACAGCTCAGCCAGCCGCCACGTCCATCAGAAGGCGTAGCGGGCGAGGATGAAGCCGCCGATGATGCCGACACCGACAATCGTCGTCACCAGCTCCAGCCGCTTCTCAATGAAGTCCCGCACGGGATCGCCGAATTTCCACAGCAGGGCCGCCTCGATATAGAAGCGCAGGCCGCGGGTGATGAGGCAAAGCAGCACGAACAGCGGAAAATTGTACCCCGCCAGACCGGACGCGATGGTGACAATCTTGAACGGGATCGGCGTCAGCCCCTTGATGAGGATGAACCAGGCGCCCCACTCCGCATAGGCGGCGCGGAAGGCGTCGGCCTTCTCGCCATAGCCATAGAGCTCGATCAGCCAGAGACCGACCGTGTCATAGAGCAGGAGGCCGATGAGATAGCCGAGGATGCCGCCGGCTACCGAGGTCAGCGTGCACCAGCCAGCCAGCATCCAGGCCTTCGCCCGGTTGGCCAGAATCATCGGCACCAGCAGGACATCGGGCGGGATCGGAAAAAAAGAGCTTTCCGCGAAGGAGACACCGCCAAGTGCCCAGAAGGCATTCGGCTTCTTGGCGAGCTCCATGGTCCAGTTATAGAGACGGCGCAGCATGAATAAGGGATCTCATTGCGGTGCAACATCCGCACCCTAACAGCGGCCACAGCGAGCGTCCACTTACGCCCGAATGAAAACGGCCGGCGAATTGATCGCCGGCCATTCAGAAAATCGTGACTCGAGCGGGAGAGCTCCCGGCTCAGTCGATCGGCAGCACCGCGAGGGACACGATGGCCGGGCCCATGAAGCGGTCGGTGCGCGGCGACACGGCGCCGAGCGGCGCGAAGCCGATCTGGTAGGCCACCGGAGGGGTGTCGAGCAGGGCGTCGAGACCGGCATGCTCCGGCCGGCTGAACTGCGCGAACACGGTGGTGCGCAGGGTGGCCGTGCCGTTGAGAAGGTCGGTGCCCTCGCGATCCGGCGCGACCATGTGCGTGGCCAGCGGATCCTGACGGGTCGAGCGCGGCGGGACATAGCCCGCCAGACCACCGGCCGCGACAGCAGCCAGAGCCGTCGCCGGCGGCAAAGGCGGCATCGCCGCCGTGCCAGACGCCCCGGTGCTGCGATCCCCCGGCTTGCGGGCGGAGGCGAGCGCGTTGGCGGTCTCGGCGAAGATGTCGGTCGTCCCGGGCTGGGTGATGCCGTCGCCGGCATTGGCATAGCCCATGACCGTCGGCGCCGCCTCGGTGGCCGGAGCGGCCGCCGCGATGCGGGCCATCTCGGCGCGACCAGGCGCGGCCGGCAGCGGCAGCGGCACATCGGCCGCGGCAACCATGGCCGGCGCCTCGGCCGGACGCGGACGCGGCAGGGCGCCAGCGGCAACAATGGTGGCGGCGGCTGCCGGAGCGGGCGCCACCTCGGCGACGGGGGCAGCCGGCGCGGGCACCGGAATGGCCGGACCGCCCTGGGCAACGACAGTCGCGCCAACGGGAGCAGCTGTCGGCACCGGCGCCGCAGGAGCGGGCTCGGCGGCGATCACGGGCGCGGCCGGCGCCGCCGTCGGAATGGGCGCGGCCGGGCTGGCAGTTGCCGGAGCGGCCGGAGCGGGAGCCGCCGGCGCAGCCGTCGGCAGCGGCGGGGCGGCGATGCCGAACGGCACCGAGCGCGGCGCGGCAGGCGCAGCCGTCGGCATCGGCGCCGGCTCGTCGTCGGCCACCGCGGCAGCCGTCGCCCGGGCAGCCGGGGTGGACGGCGGCGCCGCCGTCAGGCTGACACCGGGAAGCGAGCCATCCCCGCGGGACGGACGGGTCTGGGCGACAGGCGCCGGAGCGCCGCCCTCGTCATCATCCGAGGCGGCGACAGGCGCCCGGGCGACCGCCACATTGGTGCGCGCGCCGGTATCGCGGATCGGCCGCGACGGGATCGTGGCGTAGCCGCTCTCCTCGTCGGCATTGTCCTCCGCCTCGTCGGCGCCACCGCCGAAGATCATGGCGAGCAGACCCTTGCCGCCGGCCGAGCTGGTGGAGCGAACGACGCGGCCGTCAGAGCCGGAGGTATAGGAAGCGGTCGAACCGGACCCGCCCGACGACGCCATCACGGTACCGGAGGACTTGCCCTTGCGGGCCTGATAATCGGCCAGCGCCTGCTGGTAGCCGGGCAGCGGCTTGCCATCGGCAGGCACATGCAGGGTGCGGCCGTCCGGGAACAGGGCGACAAGCTGGGTCCGGGTCATGCGCGGCCAGGCACGCACGTTGCCGGTATCAAGATGCACGAAGGGGGTGTTGGCCGTCGGATAGAACCCGACGCCGCCCACCTGCTTCTTCATGGCAATCTGGCGCAGCTGGGTGATGGATACGTCCGGGACGTAGAAATCCATCGCCTTGCCGAGCATGTGCTGGCTGAACTTGGCGACGCCGCGGGTACGGCTGCGCAGCATGTTGTTGGTGGCCGGCGAGCGATAGGCCGAGACCACATTCAGCGGCTGGCGCGAGCCCGAGGACTTCCACACTTCCCACACCAGATCGAACAGGGCGGGATCCATGCGGGTGGCTTCATTGCGCCGCCAGTCGCGCAGCGTCCGATTGAGCTGCTGCAGACCGCCGGGCACATAGCGACCATCCTTCTTGAAGGTGATCGAAACCCGCTCTTTCGTGTGAACGTAGTAGAGCTCCAGCGTCCGCGTCTCGGCCGCTGCAGAAGCAACTGTGGTAGCCGCCACACCGATGGCAAGCGTGGTGGCCGTCAGCACCTGCCGCAGGGACGACGGGCCGGAGACCAGCCCGAACAGGCGGCGCATGGGATCGGAAACGATCTGGCTCAACACCCGGTCACAACTCCATGGGCACCAAGCGCCATCTGGTCCACCTCCCGGCTGGAATGACCGGGCGGCCCCGCGGCACCGGAGGCAACCGTCGCCTCCCGTCCTCGTGATACGTCCGGACTGGTTAATACCGATTTACCGTATCGCCTGACGGAAGGAAACCCACACCGTGCAAGCATAAGGTCCAATCTCCGCTTTGCCAGCGAAACCGTCGATAAAAGTGAATAATTCGTCAATCCGGATTTGCGAGACACCAGCGGCGGATGCGCCCGGCCCGTCCCGGACGCATCCGAAATTCCGTGCGCGCCCGGCTCCGCACTTTGACGGATCCCCGGGGGGCTGCACAAGCGCCCCTGTCGGCGGAGCGGGAAAAAAAGCCGTGTCGCTCCCGATGTGACCCGGCATCGCATCACCGGGCGGGCGCTGTATAAGAAGGGCCATGTCCGCACCCGAGAATCACATGCCCCCCGCACCGGCGCCCGGGCCGAAGCCCGGCGGCATTGCCGCGCGTGCGCTTGCCCGCCCGGCCCCCGAGCCGTCCTTTCTCGCCGGTCTCAATCCGGAACAGCGCCGCGCCGTGGAGACCCTCGACGGTCCCGTGCTGGTGCTGGCCGGCGCCGGCACCGGCAAGACCCGGGTGCTCACCACCCGCATCGCCCACATCCTCGCCACCGGCCGGGCACGGCCGGGCGAGATTCTGGCGGTCACCTTCACCAACAAGGCCGCCCGCGAGATGCGCGAGCGCATCAGCAGCCTTATCGGCCAGTCGGTGGAGGGCATGCCGTGGCTCGGCACCTTCCACGCCATCGGCACGCGCATGCTGCGCCGCCATTGCGAGCTGGCGGGGCTGAAGTCCAACTTCACCATTCTCGACACCGACGACCAGATCCGGCTGATGAAGCAGATCCTGCAGGCCGAGAATATCGACGAGAAACGCTGGCCG
Source organism: Segnochrobactraceae bacterium EtOH-i3 (assembly GCA_050689115.1). GTDB lineage: Bacteria > Pseudomonadota > Alphaproteobacteria > Rhizobiales > Segnochrobactraceae > JBBSSF01. The sequence continues at coordinate 26,275 of JBOGCN010000013.1, forward strand.
GCCCGGGCGCTTGCCGCCGAGATCGACCGCTGGAAGAATCGCGGCCTCGGCCCCGAGGAAGTGCCGCCTGCCGACGCCCGCGCCTTCGCCAATGGCCGCGGCCAGTCTCTCTACCGGATCTACCAGGACCGGCTGAAGGTGCTGAACGCCGTGGATTTCGGCGATCTTCTGGTCGAGCCGATCCGGATCCTCAAGCACAATCCGGATATTCTCGCCGACTATCAGCGCCGCTTCCGCTTCATGCTGGTGGACGAGTATCAGGACACCAACGTCGCGCAATATCTGTGGCTGCGGCTGCTGGCCCAGGGCAACAGCAACATCTGCTGCGTGGGCGATGACGACCAGTCGATCTATGGCTGGCGCGGCGCGGAAGTGGACAACATCCTGCGCTTCGAGCACGATTTCCCCGGTGCCGCAGTCATCCGGCTGGAGCGCAACTATCGCTCGACACCGCCGATCCTGCGCGCGGCCTCCCACCTCATCGCCCACAATGAGGGCCGCCTCGGCAAGACCCTGTTCACCGACCGGGACGCGCCGGATGCGGTGAAGGTGACGGTCGCCTCGGGCTGGGATTCCGGCGAGGAAGCCCGCGCCATCGGCGACGAGATCGAGAGCCTGCAGCGTCAGGGCCAGAGCCTGGACGGGGTCGCCATTCTGGTGCGCGCCTCGTTCCAGATGCGCGAGTTTGAAGACCGTTTCGTCACCACCGGCCTGCCCTACCGGGTCATCGGCGGCCCGCGCTTCTATGAGCGGCAGGAAATCCGCGATGCGCTGGCCTATCTGCGCACCATCGCCCAGCCGGCTGACGATCTCGCCTTCGAGCGCATCATCAACGTGCCCAAGCGCGGCATCGGCGATGCCACCGTGAAGCTTCTGACGGAAGCCGCCCGCCACCGCGGCATCCCGCTTTTGCATGCGGCCGAGGAGCTGGTGCTGACCGAGGAGCTGAAGCCGCGGGTGCGCTCGACGCTGCGCGAGCTGACCGACGCCTTTTCGCGCTGGCGCGCCTCTCTCGACATCATGCCCCACACGGAACTGGCCGAAACCGTGCTCGACGAGAGCGGTTACACGGAGATGTGGCGGCAGGACAAGTCGCCCGATTCGGCCGGGCGTCTGGACAATCTCAAGGAACTTGTCCGCGCCATGGGCGAGTTCGAGAGCCTGCCCGCCTTCCTGGAGCACATCGCCCTCGTCATGGACACCGACAGCGACCGGGACGAGGAGAAGGTCACGCTGATGACCCTCCACGGTGCCAAGGGGCTGGAGTTCGACACGGTGTTCCTGCCGGGCTGGGAGGAAGGCCTCTTTCCCCATCAGCGCGCCCTGGATGAAGGCGGCCGGGCCGGGCTGGAGGAGGAACGGCGGCTGGCCTATGTCGGCATCACCCGGGCGCGCAGGCGGGCCTATATCTGGTTCGTCTCCAACCGGCGGGTGCATGGCATGTGGCAGTCCACGGTGCCGTCGCGCTTTCTCGACGAGCTGCCGGAAGATGCGGTGGAGGTGCGCGAATCCGGCGGGGCCGGCGGCTATGGCGGCTACGGCCAGAGCCGGTTCGACCGCATGGAGCCCTTCGGCAGCTCCAATTATCAGACGCCGGGCTGGGAGCGCGCCCGCAAGGCCCGCACCGAGGGCCCGGCCACTGGCCGCGGCTATGGCGGCGCCAGCCGGCCGCGCAGCCTGCCCCGGGAGATCGAGGGCGAGCTGGTGGCCAAGTCCGTCGCCGCGACGCCCTCGCCATTCTCGAAGGGCGACCGGGTATTTCACCAGAAATTCGGCCCGGGCACGGTGAGCGAGGTGGAGGGCAACAAGCTGACGGTCGCCTTCGACAAGGCCGGCTCCAAGCGCGTGCTCGATTCCTTCGTGACGGCAGGAAGCTGAGCCGGCTCCGGCAAAATCGGCCGGGGATCCGTCACAGCGCCGTTCCTTGACGGACCGGGGGTGCCATACCTACCTTTGGCTCCGACACGAAACCCGACTCAGGGGGGCGGGAAGGCCGGACCGGTTCCGTCCCCTCCCCCGTCCGAGAGCTCCTTTTCAGGGACAGTTCCGATATGGCGACCGAGAAAGTGACCGACGCTTCCTTCAAGGAAGATGTGCTCGACACGTCCGGCACGGTGGTGGTGGATTTCTGGGCCGAGTGGTGCGGCCCGTGCCGCATGATCGGCCCGGCGCTGGAAGAGATCGCCACCGAGCTCGACGGCAAGGTGAAGATCCTGAAGCTCAACGTCGACGAGAACCAGCAGACGGCCATCAAGTATGGCGTCCGCTCGATCCCGACGCTGATCCTGTTCAAGGACGGCAAGCCGGCCTCCACCCAGGTGGGTGCCGCCCCCAAGGGCAAGCTCACCGAGTGGATCAAGAGCGGTCTCTGATCGCCCGATCTGGCCAGCCCTGACCGGTTCAGCGGGCGCGCGACCCATCTGCGGTCGCGCGCCCGCTTGATTTTCATGGCGGGCACGCCGATATCCGGAGCGCGGGGCCGTCCGGGGGCTTGATCTCCTGAAAGACCCGGAGCCCCGGCTGGATCACGAGGACTTTTTTCATGAACGACGAGACGCTGAAGACCCCCGAGCCCGAGACCGGTGCGCCCGCCGCGGCGACGGCTGAGGCGGCGGCGGCCGAGGCCGGCGCGTCGGCTCCCTCCCTCACCGCCGAGCTGGAAGCCGCGCTGGAGACCGCGCGGGCCGATGCCGCCAACCTGAAGGATCAGGTGCTGCGGACGCTGGCGGACATGGAGAATCTGCGCCGCCGCACCGAGCGCGAGGTGCGCGACAGCGCCCAGTACGCCATCACCGGCTTTGCCCGCGACCTGCTGTCCGTCAGCGACAACCTCGCCCGCGCCGTGCAGTCGGCCGGCGACAGCGAGGATGCGGCGGTGAAGGCGGTCGTGGAAGGCGTGTCCCTGACCGAGCGCGAGCTGGCCAAGGTGCTGGAAAAGCACGGCGTGAAGCGCATTGCCGCCGAAGGCGAGAAGTTCGACCCGCATCTGCATCAGGCCATGTTCGAGGTGCCGAACCCCGAGCTGCCGTCCGGCACCGTCGTGCAGGAGCTGCAGTCCGGCTATGTCATCGGCGAGCGCGTGCTGCGCCCGGCCCTCGTCGGCGTCGCCAAGGGCGGCCCGAAGGCCAAGGCCGAAGGCTGACCCGGGGCGGCTCCGGTCTGCCTCAAAATCCTCTGCGCGGGCGGCCGGACGGTCGCCCGTTTTTGCGTTCCGGCCCCGCCTGCGGGGAGAGCGGACCCAGCTTCGGCACCCGGTCCGCGGCGAATCACGGGACCGGGCCGGACGTCAAAGGGGTTGCGTTTCGTCCGCGCCTCCCCCATGACCAGCCGCGGACGGGGCGGAGGTCGGGCGCCAGCGTCCGGTTTCCTTCAGTCCCCGACCTTCCGCGAGCCCCGCTCATGTCCCAGTCTTCCTTCGACCGGATCGCGATCATCGGCATCGGCCTCATCGGCTCGTCGCTGGCCCGCGCCTTCCGGGAGAACCGCCTCGTCGGGCATCTGGCGATTGCCGATGCCGATGCCGCCGCGCTGAAGCGCGCGGCCGAGCTGGGACTGGGCGACAGCTATTATCCCGACGCCGCAGAGGCGGCGACGGATGCGGATCTCGTCATCCTCTGCGTGCCGGTGGGCGCCGTCGGCCAGGTGGCCGAGGCCATCGGCGACCGGCTGAAGGACGGAGCCATCGTCTCCGATGTCGGCTCGGTCAAGGCCTCCGTCGTGAAGCAGATGGAACCCTTCCTGCCGGCCGGCGTGCATTTCATCCCGGCGCACCCGGTGGCGGGCACGGAATATTCCGGCCCGGACGCCGGCTTTGCCACCCTGTTCCGCAACCGCTGGTGCATCCTGACACCGCTGCCGGACACCGATCCGGACGCCCGCGACCGGCTGGCCGAGCTGTGGCGCGGCATCGGGGCGAATGTCGAGTTCATGACCCCCGAGCATCATGATCTGGTGCTTGCCATCACCAGCCATGTGCCGCACCTGATCGCCTACACCATCGTCGGCACTGCCGATGATCTGGGCCATGTGACGGAATCGGAAGTCATCAAGTTCTCGGCCGGCGGTTTCCGCGATTTCACCCGCATCGCCGCCTCCGACCCGACCATGTGGCGCGACGTGTTCCTGAACAACAAGGACGCGGTGCTGGAGATGCTCGGCCGCTTCACCGAGGACCTGACGGCGCTGCAGCGGGCCATCCGCTGGGGCGAGGGCGAGGTGCTATTCGATTATTTCACCCGCACCCGCGCCATCCGCCGCTCGATCATCGACGCCGGCCAGGAAACCGCCGCTCCGGACTTCGGCCGCGAGGCGCTGACTGTGCCCAAGGTGGCGGAGCCCGCCGGGCGCTGACCTCGGACAGCCGGCGGCGGCCACGCCGCCGGCGCACTCCCCTGTCGGGATCAGTTCACCTTGAACCAGCCCGGATCGAACAGGCGCGGCAGACGGCCGAGGGGCACGAAGCCCATGGTCATCTTGCCGCGACGCACTTCCACCGGCAGCGTCAGGGCTGGGCGGCCATCGACGGCGGGGCTGCCGAAGCCCGAGAGCAGGCCGGCGAGGCTGTCGGAACTCGGCAGCGGCAGAGTGATGCCGAGGCCGCGGGCCAGAAGGTCGGTCAGGCGCTGCGGATCCACCAGCGCCACCTTGAACGAGCCCGAGAGTTCGCCGCGGGAATCCACCGCGAACGGTCCGGTGATGCGCAGCTCGGCGCCGCCGGCGGACAGCTGGAATTCGGTCAGTCGCCCCGACGTGCCCTCCTGGGCCAGCCGGCGGACAAAGGATGCCGCATCGGCCCGGGCGGCAAAGCCGCCATCTTCCAGCGCCGCCATCAGCTTCAGGGTGCCCGGCACCTCAAGGGTGGGCAACGCCACATCCCGAGCGGTCAGCGACACGTCGCTGCCGGTGCCCTGGGGGTGCAGGCTGGTTTGCAGCTCGGCAAGGTCCGCCGTCAGCGGCGCGCTGCCACCGGCACGCAGATCCGGCTTTTCCACCGACACCGCCATGCCGGTCATGCCCTTGGTATCGAAGTGGAGACTTGCCCGGACGAGCGACCACGCCAGCACGGCGCTGGAGCCATCGGCAAAGCGCGCCGACAGCGGCGCCGTCGCCGCAAGATCCATGCGCGACGGATTATAGGCCGGGGACGTCACGGTCAGGCCGGTCATCGTCCCGCTGGAGCCGTCGGCACCTTCCGCGCTGATGGGGGTGCACTGCATGGCGAAACGGAACGGGAAGCCGCTCACCCGCTGGTCGGCACAGCCGATGCGCACGCCGGTTGCAGCCAGGCGCATCAGCTCGTTCTGGATGCCGCGCTCGATGGCCCGGGTGGCCACCCACCAGTAGCCGCTCCACAGGGCGACACCGAGCACCGCCACCAGAGCCAGAATCAGCGGCAGTCGGGCGAGGACCCCGCGCTTGCGCGGCCCGGCAGACGCGGCCGCCGGGGCCTCGGTCTGCGGCGCGGAGACGGTCGGGTCATCACTCATCGGTCGAACTTCCTTCCTCCCGGAGAGGCTGCCCTCTCCGGATCCATGTCCCGGGCCGGACGCCCGACGCCGGGCGACGCGGCGCAACAATTGCACGCCCATTCCGGCTCTGATAGGGCAGACAACCGGAACGGCGCCCTTTTGCGACGCCGGCCGGCGGGGGTCGGGTTCCCGCCGGATGGGACGGGGGACATGGGCGTCATGTGGGTGTTCGGCTATGGCTCGCTGATGTGGAACCCGGGCTTTCCGGTGGCCGATTCCGCCACCGCGCGGCTGATGGGCTGGCACCGGGCGCTCTGCATCCACTCCTTCCACCATCGCGGCACGGAAGCGCAGCCGGGCCTCGTCCTCGGTCTGGACCGCGGCGGCTCATGCATCGGCCGGGTGCTCCAGGTGGAGCCCGGCACCGAGGAAGAAACCCTCGCCTATCTGCGCGCCCGCGAACTGATTTCCGGTGTCTATAACGAGGTGACGCGCCCAGCCCGGCTGCTGGACGGCTCCGGCCGCACGGTGGACGCCCTCGTCTATGTCGCCCGGCGGGATCATTGCCAGTATGCCGGCAGCCTCGACCGGGAGGAGATCCTCACCCGGGTGCAGGCCGCCCATGGCAAGGCCGGGCCGAACGCCGATTATGTCGTCGCCACCGCCGATCATCTGAGCGGCCTCGGCCTCGTCGATCCGGTGCTGCACTGGCTGCGCGACCGGCTCGCCCCCGGCGACACCCATGTGGAAGATCCCGGCCCCGGCACCGGCCCGGGCTGATACCTTCGCCGGCGGCCCCGTCGCGTCTCAGCTCTCGTCGTCGTCCGCGGGGGGGGCCAGAAGGGCCTGCTTGGCCGGATCGGCGGCAACGGCCTCGGCGGTCAGCCGGTCGCTGGCGGTCTCGATGGAGCGCTCCAGCACGGAGAGGAAATCCCGCTTCGGCATCTGCGGCGGCAGGGCCGGCAGCACCTCGAACACGATGGTGCCGGGATAGCGCCAGAAGCCCCGGCGCGGCCAGAACAGGCCGGAATTGACCGCCACCGGCACGCAGGCAAGCCCCGTTGCGCGATAGAGCATGGCCACGCCGCTCTTGTAGTCCGGCGCGGCGCCGGGCTGCTTGCGGGTGCCCTCGGGGAAGATGATGACCGGATGCCCGGCCTCGGCTGCCGCCGCCACCGCCTTGGTCATGGCGATGAGGGCCGCCGCCCCGCCCGAGCGGTCGATGGGAATCATGCCGATCTGGACGAGGAAGCGGCCGAACAGCGGGATCCGCGTCAGCTCCTGCTTCAGCACGAACACCGCATCCGGAAACACGGTGAGGAGCGCGAAGGTCTCGTAGGCCGACTGGTGCTTGGCGGCGATCAGCACGCCGCCCGGCGGCAGGTTCTCCAGCCCGCGCACTTCCAGCCGCGCGCCGGCGAACCAGCGGGTGATGCGCACGATGCCCCGGCAGCACGACACCGTGGCCCGACGGGTAATGCCGCGGAAGGGCAGGATCGGCGCGGCCGAGATCATGGCAAAGATCAGGAAGCCATAGAAGGCGATCTGGAACGCGAGCGAGCGGACGAGACGCATGGAGCACCGGGGCTGGCGCCGGCGGGGACTGCCGGCCGGGGAGACAACATCCGACGCAGCCGTCGGGGATCAGGCAAGCGGCGGCTTCGGCGCGAGCACGGCCGACTGGCGCAGCCGCACCACCAGATATTTCGCATATTCGATCGCCAGACGCTTGACCAGCCGCGGCGACAGATACCACTGCGACAGATCCTGCTCCTCCACCGGATAGGCGATCAGGGAGCGATCCGGCAGGGCGCGGGCAAATTCCAGCATGGAGCGCGGCATGTGCTGGGCACCGGTGACCACCACCAGCGAGTGATAGCCCTTGAGGTCGGCCCATTTGCGGGCCTCGTCGGCGTTACTGACGGTGTTGGCGGCGGCGCGGTCGAGATCGACACAGCAGGAGAACAGGTCCGGCCGGTCGGTCTGGCGGGCGACGCTGACCACGGGCACCACCGGGTGCACGCCGGAAATCAGCAGCCGCGCGCCGCCGCCCCGGTCCAGAAGGTCCAGCCCGGCATCAATGCGCCGGGGCCCCCCGGTCAGCACCACGATGCCTTCCGCCCGCGCATTCACGGGCGGCCGGGCAGTGATCGCCTGGTCGACAAAATGCAGGAAGCCGCCGGCCACGAGGCAGAAGGCGATGGTCACGCAGAGGACGATCCCGTGCAGGGGCCGCGGGGTCGCCCGGACGTCCGCTTCTGCCTCGGCCGGCGCCGAAGAGAGTGCGGCGTCGGTCATGGCGCCCACACTGGCGGGGGAATGCGGCTGGCCAGAGGCGGCACCGGCGCCGGAATCTGCCGATTCCATGACACCCCCGGCCACAGGCCCTGCCACCGCCGGCTCCGGGGCGGCTCCCCCGTCCCGGCCGGCCGCATCCGGCACTGGCGTGAGGCCCTCGTCCATGGCCGCTCCCTGGAACATTTTCACGCGACGTGGACACCGGTTCGCGTGAAGAAAATGTGGGTCCATCAATAATCTGGCATGCTTTCCGTCAGCCCGGGCGAACGGAAAATGCTCTAGTCCAGCGACCGCAGATGGGCGTGCACCGCCAGCCGCGAGGTGACGGCCGTCGTGGCCGCGACGAACACCACCACGGCGAAGGCGGCGAGATAGCCGCTGAGGCCGACGGTGGCCGAGCCGAACAGCGCCAGGATCTCGTCGGCCTCCGGCGAGCCGCGCACGCCGCGGATCACCAGATCCACCGTCACGAAGGTGATGCCCGCCAGCACGCCGCCGATGAGACCGCCGCGGAAGCCCAGCGCCAGGAAACGGCGCTCGAACTCCCGGGCGATGTAGCCATTCTCGGCGCCGACGAAATGCAGCACCTCGATCACCGCCTGATTGGAGGCGATCGCCGCCCGGGTGGCAAACACCACCGACAGCACCAGCGCCACCATGACGAGGACGAAGATGGTCAGCCCGACGATCACCATCGTCTCGGCCATGGCGCGGAGGCGCGCGCTCCAGGTGGAATGATCGTCGAGACTGGCGCCCCGCACCCCGGCCTTCAGCCGCTCCGACAGCCCGGCGACATCGACGGCTTCCGGATCCGACACCGAGACCGACACCAGCCGCGGCACCGGCAGGTCATTGAGGTCCAGTGCCGATCCCAGCCACGGGGCGACGAGGCCGCGGGTCTCGTCCACGGTGAGGGCGTGAGCCGACGACACTCCCGGCGTCGCCTCGGCAATCTGGACGGCCCGGTCGAGACTGGCGCCCATGTCCACCCCGTCGATGGGGCGGATCTGGATGGTCATCTCGCGCTGGACATCGCTGGACCAGTCGGCTGCGGCCGCCGCCACCACGGTGACGGCGCCGATGGTGAGGCAGGCGAGGAAGGTCATGATGCCCACGACGAAGGCCAGCGCCCGGCCCGAAACCGAGCGCGGCGGCACCAGCGGCGTGGAGCGCACCGAGCGTCCCGAGGCGCCGCGCTTGCCCTTCCCCTTGCCCGCGCCGCCTTTCGGCCGCGGCGGCAGGCCGGGATCCTCGATGCCGTCGGTGCGGGAAAAGCGCGGTTCCGGCCGCCTCATCGCTCCACCTCCAGACGCCCGTCGGCCAGCACCAGACGCGGCGCATCGACCTGATCCATCAGGGAGAAATCATGGGTGGCGATGACCACCGAGGTGCCCAGCCGGTTGAGCTCCAGAAACAGGCGCAGGAGCCGGCGGGCCAGCGGCGGATCGACGTTGCCGGTCGGTTCGTCGGCCAAGAGCAGCTCCGGCTGGGTGATGAGGGCGCGGGCGATGGCCGCGCGCTGCTTCTCGCCGCCGGAGAGCACCGGCGGATGGGCATGCATGCGCTCGCCCAGCCCCACCCAGCGCAGAAGCTCCACCACATCCGGCCGGTAATCGGCCTCCGAGCGGCCCAGCACCCGCAGCGGCAGGGCGACATTCTCATAGGTCGTCAGATGGTCGAGCAGGCGGAAATCCTGAAACACCACGCCGATGCGCCGGCGAAACAGCGGAACCTCGCGCCGGGGCAACGTGGTGACGTCGCGCCCGAACATGGTGACGATGCCCCGGGTTGGCCGCAGCGACAGGAACAGCAGCCGGATCAGCGTTGTCTTGCCCGCTCCCGACGGTCCGGTCAGGAACTGGAAGGAGCGCGGCGCCAGGGAGAAGGACACGTCCTTCAGGATCTCCGGGCCCATTCCATATCGAAGACCGACATTCTCGAAGCGGATCACGCCCACCATCCTTTCCCGGGAGAGAGGCCGGATCACCGGCCCCACCCCTTCCCTATAGCAGGCCCGGGCCCCTCCCTTGAAGCCCGAGACATCAGCCGTCAACCCCGTGCGCCCGTCTGCGCCTTCAGCCGGGCGACACTCTCGGCCACGCCGGCCAGCACAGCCGGCAGATCGCTGCCCACCACCCGGCCATCGCTCACCACCGCCTCGCCCCCCACGAACAGGTGCCGCACCCGGGTGCCGCCGCCGCACACCACCGGCGCCACCGCCAGATCATGCACCCCGGCATGGCGCGGCCCGGAGACATCGAACACGGCAATATCAGCCAGCCGCCCGGGCTCCAGCCGCCCCGTCTCGGCAAAGCCCAGAGCATCGGCGCCATTGGCCGAGGCCCAGCGCACAACCTCCTCCACCGGCAGGGCATCCGGCCCGCCGATCGCCCGGTGCAGCAGCCAGGCGGCGTGCATCTCGTTGATCATGTCGGCGGCCTCGTTGGAGGCGGCGCCATCGACACCGAGGGACACCCGGCCGCCCGCCGCCGCAAAGGCCGGGGCCGCGGCAATACCAGCCCCCAGCCGGGCATTGCTCTGGGGGCAATGGGCAAGCGTGGTGCCGCTCTCCGTCAGGATTGCCCGTTCGCGATCGTCGATGTGGATGAGGTGGGCGAGCCAGACATCGGGCCCGGTGAAGCCGTGGGCGGCCACCATCTCCACCGGGCGCTGGCCATAGCGCTCCAGACAGGCCGTCACATCCCCCGCCCCTTCCGAAAGATGGCTGTGGAGGCGCAGCCCCAGCGCCCGGCCACCGGCGGCCAGCTCCGCCATGTGCTCCGGCGTCACCGACCACACCAGATTGGTGGGGGCAAGCGCCACCCGGCGGCGGGCATCGGGAGCCGGATCATGAAAGCGCGCCGCCAGCGCCGCCACCCGGTCGAGGATGGTCTCGACGCTTTCCGCCGGCACCCGCTTCAGCCCGTCGGCGGCCATGCGGCTGTTGAGGGTGGCGCCGCCGCGGGCCAGCAGGAAGCGCACGCCCAGCCGGCCGGCGACATCGAACAGGATGGCCGCCGGGTCATAATCGAGGGCGGCATCGAAGATATAATGATGGTCGGCAATGGTCGTGACGCCCGAGAGCAGCAGCTCCACCATCCCCAGCTCGACAGAGCGGGTGAAGGCGTCGGCGTCGATGTGGTTCCAGAAGGTATAGGGCACCCGCACCAGCCACTCCGGCAGCGCCGCATCGAGACCGCCCGGGATCGCCTTCAGCACCGACTGGTTCAGATGGTGATGGGTGGAGACGAGGCCCGGATAGATGACCGAGCCGCTGACATCGACCACCCGGTCGTCCGGCCGGCGGGCAACGGCGCCGATCGCGCTGATGCGTCCGTCGGCAATGGCAATATCGCCGGAGGCCCGGGCGGCAGACCCGGAGAGACCGGTGAGGATCGCGCTGGCGTTGGCGAGAATCGTGCGCGGCGACGGGGCGCGCGGGCCCGAAACGGGGGCGGAAATCATGACGGCTGAGGCTCCGGACGCCCGGCCGGGAGGGGGAGGAACGGCCGGGGCAGCCTCATTCTAGCCGGAAATGCCGCCGGCGCGGACCTTTTGCCGGCTCGGGGGCGTTAGCGAAAAGGGGATCCTAACCGGGAACCGGGAATTGCGCCGCGGGCGTTGAGCCCTCATTAACGATGGGTGCCGAGACCGGCTTTCCAGGCCCGGATTGCGACAATCCCGGCCGTCCTGTTCCGACCCCGTTAACTCGCGCCGGCGCACCGTCAGCGCATCGGGACACGCAACAGGACCGGAGACGATGGCCGCAGAAGACACCCCCCGCATCAGCGTTCTCTTTGACGAGGCGACCATTGCCGCGCGCGTGGAAGAGATCGCCCGGGAAATTGCCGCCGCGGGGATGGAACGTCTTCTGGTGGTGGCGGTGCTCAAGGGCAGCTTCGTCTTCGTCGCCGATCTCATCCGCGCCATGCACCGGGTGGGCCTGAAGCCGGAGATCGAGTTTCTGCATCTCGGCAGCTACGGCGCCGGCACGGTCTCCTCGGGCAAGGTCGAAGTCCTGCACGACGTGAAGAGCGACGTCACCGACCGCGACATCCTGCTGGTCGATGACATCCTGGAATCCGGCCGCACCCTGGTGTTCGCCCGCGATCGCCTGAAGGCCCGCGGTGCCCGGCGGGTGGCGCTGGCCGCCCTGCTCGACAAGCCGGAGAAGCGCGTGGCCCCCATCGAGGCCGACTTCCGCGGCTTCGTCTGCCCCGACCTGTTCGTGATCGGCTACGGCATGGATATGGCCCATGCCTACCGGCAGTTGCCCTTCATCGGCGTCGTCGAGAGCGACCCCGCCCCGGGCAAGGAGGACTGATTGATGGCCCGCGTGCTTCTGACCGAGGACGATCTGTCGGTGCGCACTTTCGTGCGGCGCGCTCTCCAGCTCGACGGTCACGATGTGGTGGAAGCCGAGGATGGTGCCGAGGCCCTCGCGCTGCTGGCGACCCCGGATTTCCACTGCGATCTCATCGTCTCCGACATCACCATGCCGGAAGTCGACGGCATCACGCTGGCCTGCCTCGCCAAGACCCAGCGGCCGGAACTGCTCATCATCCTGATGACCGGCTTCTTCAACGAGCGCGAGCGCGCCGACCATCTGGACGGCGTGGTGATGGAGATCCTGTCAAAGCCCTTCGGGCTGACCGACATCCGCCGGGCGGTTTCCCATGCGGTGACCCATCTTACCGAGCCCCTGGCGGCCGTTGCCGCCAGCTGCGCCCGTCAGTCGACCGCCTCGGCCGCCTGACCACCGGCGGCCTCCGCCGCCAGGCAGTCGGCACAGCGGCCGGTGATTTCGAGGGTCGCCGAGCGCGGCCGGAATCCTGTCGCCGCCTCGGTACCGGCAAGGCCGATGCCCAGCTCCGCCGCCGGCACCTCGGCCACCCGGCCACAGCCTTCGCAGATCAGGAAGGCCACGGGCCCGCCGGCCTCGGCATGGCGCCCGGAACAGCCGACAAAGGCGTTCAGCCGCTCGATACGATGGGCCAGACCATTTTCCGTGAGGAAAGCGAGCGCCCGATAGACCGAAATCGGCGCCGGCCGCGGTCCCTTCTCCGCCAGTCGTTCGATGAGATCATAGGCCCCGACCGGCGCATGGCTGGCGACCAATGCCTCCAGCACCCGCCGCCGCTGGGGCGACAGCAGCAGCCCGTCGCGCCGGCAGATATCCTCGGCCCGGGCCATCATCCGGCAGGTGCAGGCGCTGTGATCGTGCAGCGCCGGCGGGAAAGCCGGATCGTCGCCGTGGCCATGACCTTCGTGCCCATGCCCTTCGTGGCCATGATCCCCGGGGCCATGGGCGTGTGGCTCCGTCTCCGGCAGATGCGCAGACGGATGGGCTTCGTGCGCCATGATCGACCCCCGGTCTCACCGGGACCGCCCCCGGACGTCCCAGATATAGCGCGCCCGCCGCCCCGCCGCATCCCCGGCAGACGGACAGCCGCGGCTCAGTTCCCCAAGGCCGCCGCGATCAGCGCGCGGGCGCCGGCGGTGTCCCATTCGGCCGGACCATGCAGCACGCCGAGGCTGCACCCCTTGTCATCGACGAGGAGCGTCGTCGGCATCCCCACCGCCAGCCCCTCGCGCTTCAGGGCGTTGAAGACGCCGAGATTGCGATCGGACCAGCGGGTCAGCGACTTCACGCCGGTCTCGTCGAGAAAGCGGCCGTCGCGGCCATCATCCTGGGTGTCGATGTTGAGGGCGACGACCTGAAAATCCAGCCCGCCGGCCGCCGCCTGCAACCGGTCAAGGGCCGGCATCTCGGCCCGGCAGGGCGCGCACCAGGTGGCCCAGAGATTGAGGAGCTTCACCCCCGGCCCGACCGAATTGAGGGTGACCGGCTTGCCATCCGGCGCCGTGAACTGCAGCCCGCCCACATCCACCGGCCGGGTTGCCGGCAGGAAGGCGGCCACCGGGCCGGTGGCGAAGGGCTTCAGGCGCTGGGCGGTCGCCAGGGAGGCCGTGCACTGGCCGGGCGCCGTGCCGGTGAACCGGCCCGCGGCATAGACCCCGCCCGCCACCAGCGCGACCACACAGACCCCGGCCGCAAGCAGCAGCGGCCCGCGCCGACGGCGCCCTTGCGGGGGGGCTTCCGGCTCTGGCGTCGGGCTCATTGCCATGTCTTCACGCGCTCACTCCTCGGGCGCTGCCAGCCTTGCGCCGGCGGTCGCCCCGTACGCCCGATCAGCCCCCGGAACGAGGTGCCGGCCCCCGCAAAGCCTGACACGGCCCTGCTACAGCACCATGGCGCAGGGACGGGGCCGGGAAAAGCCCCGCACGTGGCTTGAGGTACGGCGGCAGCCCCTGCCCCTCCCCGGTCACCCGGCGGCGGCGAGGCTCATCGGAAAAATGGCGTCCCCGACGGCGATGCGGCCGGAGCCGGTCACCAGCAGATAGATGCCCAGCGCATTCACGCCGCGCTCCTTCAGCAGTGTCGTCGGGATCTTCGTGTCGCGGCTGGCCGTCTCCGGGTTCACGTCGGTGGCCGCACAGCGCTCGATGGCCTTCTTCACCGTGAACCGCGCGGACCCGCCGATGAGCGAGCGGCCGGCCCAGTCGAGTTCCGCCCACGGCTTCAGCCCGTCGATGTGGATATTGGCACGGAAGCGCACCGGATCCAGCTCCACGCCCATGCGCTCGGAAAGATCGCGCACCGTCGCCAGATTGACGAGGGAGACCACCCGGGACGAGACGTCGAAGAAATGATGGTCGACCGACGACAGCACCCGGGCGGGGCCGCGCATCTCGTCGCCCATGAAGTCTTCCAGAAAGCCTTCGATGGTCGCCCGGCCGGCTGCCAGATCCAGGCAGCCTTCGGCCAGCAGATTGCCGGCGGCATCGCTGATGGACAGCGTCTGGCTGGCATCATCGAACCAGGTCCGGAGCCCCGCCAGCCGCGCGTTGCGCATCAGCATCAGGAATTTCATCTTCGGCAGGAAGGCCGGATGGCGCGGATCGAAGCCCGAGGGGCCATTTTCCACCGCATAGATCCTGTCACCGGGGATCGGATCGCCGATCGTCAGGTCGATCCCCTCCAGCGACTCGGACGAAAGGCCCTTCACAGGAAAACGCTGGAGCGCGACGATCCGGGGCTGCTTCGACATCAGGTTGTTTTCTCCTGAAGACTCCCCGTCCGCACCCGGGGCCAGAAAAGACGACCGGCCGGAACGCCCCCGGAAGGGCGCCGGCCGGTTCGGAATATCGGGAGATCCCGATGGGGAACCGGCCCGGACAACATAGCCGGACCGGTGAGCTCTCATACCAAAGGTCCTTGAAAAGGATCCTTTGGTATTCCGGTGCAGATTTCTCATGCCATCAGGGCATATGAGAAGTCTGCTGCTCTTCAGGCGCATGGTGCGGTCAGCACTTCATGCGCCTGGTATCAGAAGTGGATCGCGCGCTTGTCGACGGCCAGCGCCGCTTCCTTCACCGCTTCCGCCACCGTCGGGTGGGCATGGCAGGTGCGGGCGATGTCTTCCGACGCCGCGCCGAACTCCATGGCGATGGCCGCCTCGTGGATCAGCTCGCCGGCCGCCGGGCCGATGATGTGCACGCCGAGCACGCGATCGGTGGCGGCATCCGCCAGGATCTTCACGAAGCCCTCGGAGGCGTGGATGACCTTGGCGCGGGCATTGGCCGTCAGCGGGAACTTGCCGACCTTGTAGGCGATGCCGGCGGCCTTCAGGTCCTCTTCGGTCTTGCCGATGGCCGCCACTTCCGGCGCGGTGTAGACCACGCCCGGGATCAGGTCATAGTTGATGTGCGGCTTCTGGCCGACCAGCAGCTCGGCCAGCGCCACGCCTTCGTCCTCGGCCTTGTGGGCGAGCATCGGCCCGGCGATCACGTCGCCGATGGCATAGATGCCGGGAACGTTGGTGGCGAAATGACCGTCGGTCTTCACCCGGCCGCGCTCGTCGAGCGCCACGCCCACGGTCTCCAGACCGAGGCCGGCGGTGTAGGCGCGACGGCCGACGGCCACCAGCACCACATCCGCCTCAAGCGTCTCGGCAGCCCCACCGGCCGCCGGCTCTACCGTGACGGTGACGCCGGTCTCCGACGGCACCGCCGCGGTGACCTTGGACGACAGCTTGAACGAGAAGCCCTGCTTCTGCAGCAGGCGCTGGAAGGTCTTTGCGACCTCGCCATCCATGCCCGGCATCAGGCGATCGAGGAACTCGACCACCGTGACCTCGGCGCCGAGACGGCTCCACACCGAGCCCAGCTCCAGACCGATGACGCCGCCGCCGATGACGACCAGCTTCTTCGGCACGGCCTTCAGCGAAATGGCGCCGGTGGACGAGACGATCTTGTCCTCGTCGATCTCGATGCCGCGCAGCGGCGCGACTTCCGAGCCGGTGGCGATGACGATCGCCTTGGCGTCGATCTCTTCGCTGCCGCCAGCGTTCAGCGCCACCGAGACCTTGCCCGGAGCAGTGATGGTGGCGGCGCCGATGAACGGGGTGATCTTGTTCTTCTTGAAGAGGAACTCGATGCCCTTGGTGTTGCCGTCGATGGCTTCCTGCTTGTAGGCGAGCAGGCCCGGCAGATCGAGCTCGGGGGCCGAGACCTTGATGCCCATGGAGGCGAAGCCGTGGCCGGCCTCATGGAACAGCTCGGAGGCGTGCAGCAGCGCCTTGGAGGGGATGCAGCCCACATTCAGGCAGGTGCCGCCATGGGTGCCGCGCTTCTCGACGACGGCGACCTTCAGGCCCAGCTGGGCCGCGCGAATGGCACACACATAACCGCCGGGGCCGGTGCCGATGACGACGAGATCGAACGCGCTCACCCTGTGTCTTCCTTCTTGTGGTTCGTTTCACCCGGCGGCGCCCGCATCGGTCGCCCGGCCGGTCTGAGAAAGCTTCGAGCGGCCGGCCAGTCCCGCCCGCTCCGGACCGCCCTTGGGGCCGTCCTCAGGTGAAGAGGGCCATCAGCATCAGGACGAGGCCGATGATGGACGCCCCCCACGCGACGCCGCGCACAAAGGGGATGCCGGCAAGATAGAGCGGCAGATAGACCACCCGGGCCCAGAACCAGACCGCCGCCCCGATGGCCCCAAGGCCGCCCGCCTTCTGGCCGACCACCAGCGCCAGCGCCAGCCCGACAAAAGCCGGATAGGTCTCCAGCAGATTGGCCAGTGCCCGGGCCGCCCGCCCGGCGACCACGCCCGTGGGCTTCAGGCCCTGATCCCGGGGCGAGGCGTTGTAGCCAAGCCCGAGTTCGCGGGTGGCAAGCTGGGCCTGCACGAGGATCTGCACGATCAGCAGGATCACGCTCAGGCCCAGATAGACAAGTTCCGTCGCCATGGCGGGGGTTCCTCACGCGGCGGACAGAAGAGCCGAAACCGGCAGCGGGCGGAGCCTGTCGCCCCGCCCGCCCGGATCAGTCTCAGAGGTCGAGAACCAGACGCTCCGGATCCTCGATGCACTCCTTCACGCGCACCAGGAAGGTCACGGCTTCCTTGCCGTCGACGATGCGGTGGTCATAGGAGAGGGCGAGATACATCATCGGACGGATGACGACCTGGCCGTTGCGCACCACCGGACGATCCTCGATGCGGTGCATGCCGAGGATGCCCGACTGCGGCGCGTTGAGGATCGGCGTCGACATCAGCGAGCCATAGACGCCGCCGTTGGAGATGGTGAAGGTGCCGCCCTGCATGTCGGCGATCGACAGCTGGCCGTCGCGCGCCTTCTTGCCGAAGCCGGCAATCGCCTTCTCCACACCGGCCACCGAAAGCTGGTCGGCATCGCGCACCACCGGCACGACGAGGCCCTTGTCGGTGCCGACAGCCACGCCGATATGGTAGTAGTTCTTGTAGATCAGGTCGGTGCCGTCGATTTCGGCGTTGACCGCGGGCACGTCCTTCAGAGCCTGCACGCAGGCCTTCACGAACAGGCCCATGAAGCCCATGCGCGCGCCGTGCTTCTTCTCGAACAGGTCCTTGTAGCGCTTGCGGACATCCATGAGGGCCGACATGTCCACGTCGTTGAACGTGGTCAGCATGGCAGCGGTGCTCTGGGCATCCTTCAGACGACGGGCGATCGTCTGGCGCAGCTTGGTCATGCGCACCCGCTCCTCGCGGGAGGCATCATCGGCGGAGGAGGCCGGACGGGCAGCAGCCGGAGCAGCCGCGGCAGCCGGAGCAGCCGTCAGGCCACCGGCGATGGCCGCCAGCACGTCGCCCTTCAGCACCTGACCGCGCTTGCCGGAACCGGCCACGTCGGACGTGCTGATGCCGGCCTCGGCCGCGATCTTGGCAGCCGAGGGGGCCGGCGGCATGGAGGTGGCACCCGCTGGGGCAGCGACCGGGGCCGCCGCAACCGGAGCCGGCGCAGCGGCAGGCGCCGCGGCCGGAGCGGAAGCAGCCGCCGCGCCATCACCCGAGAGCATGCCGAGGAGCGCGCCAACGCCCACGGTCTCGCCGGGCTTCACGAGGATCTCGGCGAGAACGCCGGCAGCGGGAGCCGGAACTTCCACCGTCACCTTGTCGGTTTCGAGCTCGACCAGGGGCTCGTCGGCCTGAACGGCGTCGCCAGCCTTCTTGAACCACTGGCCGATGGTCGCCTCGGTCACGGACTCGCCGAGGGTGGGAACGCGGATCTCCGTCGCCATCGTGATCTCTTTTCGGTGTGTCGAACGGTTCTGTTGGATCCGGTCGCCCCGAAACCAGTGTCCGGAGCGACCGACGGAGGAGCGATCTGCGATCAGCGGATCGTCAGGGCCTCATTGAGGAACGCCTGCAGCTGGGCCAGATGCTTGGACATCAGGCCCGTCGCCGTGGCGGCCGAAGCCGGGCGGCCGGCATAAAGCGGCCGCGAGACCTTCAGCTTCGCCGTCTCCATGGCGAACTCCAGATATTGCTGGACGAAGTTCCAGGAGCCCATGTTCTTCGGCTCTTCCTGGCACCAGACAACATCGGCGTTCGGATAGGCCAGCAGACGGTTGATGATCGCCTTGGTCGGGAACGGATAGAGCTGTTCCACGCGCAGGAGATAGATGTCGTTGATGCCCCGCTTCTCGCGCTCCTCGTACAGGTCATAGTAGACCTTGCCCGAGCAGAGCACGACGCGGCGGATCTTCTCCTTCGGCACCAGCTGGATGGCCTGATCCGGCAGCCGCTCGGCATCATCCGACAGCAGACGGCGGAAATGGCCGTTCTCGATGCCGAACTCGTCGAGGGTGGAGACCGCCCGCTTGTGGCGCAGCAGCGACTTCGGCGTCATCAGGATGAGCGGCTTGCGGAAGTTCCGCTTCAGCTGACGGCGCAGGATGTGGAAGTAGCTGGCCGGGGTCGAGCAGTTGGCGACCTGCATGTTGTCCTCGGCGCACATCTGGAGATAGCGCTCCAGACGGGCCGACGAATGCTCCGGACCCTGACCTTCATAGCCATGGGGCAGCAGGCAGACGAGACCGGACATGCGCAGCCACTTGCGCTCGCCCGACGACAGGAACTGGTCGAAGACCACCTGGGCGCCGTTGGCGAAGTCGCCGAACTGGCCTTCCCACAGCACGAGCTTGTTCGGCTCGGACAGGGAGTAGCCATACTCGAAGCCGAGCACCGCTTCTTCCGAGAGCATCGAGTTGATGACCTCGTAGTGCGCCTGACCGGGCTTCAGATGGTTGAGAGGCTTGTAGCGGGCCTCGGTGTCCTGGTCGAACAGAACCGAATGGCGCTGGGAGAAGGTGCCGCGCTCCACGTCCTGACCGGACAGGCGCACGCCATAGCCGTCCACCAGCAGCGAGCCGAACGCCAGCGCTTCCGCGGTCGCCCAGTCGATGCCCTCGCCAGTCTCGATCATCTTGCGACGGTTCTCGATGAACCGGCGCACGGTGCGGTGGATGTTGAGCCCCTCCGGGATCGCCGTCAGGCGCTCGCCCAGCCAGCGCAGCTCGTCGAGATCGACACCCGTGTGGCCGCGACGCGGATCCTCAAGATCCTCGGCGGTTGACAGCTGGGACCAGCGGCCTTCCAGCCAGTCGGCCTTGTTCGGCTTGAACGACTGACCGGCCTCGAACTCGGCATCCAGCCGGGCGCGCCAGTTGCCCTTCAGCGTCTCGACCTCGCCCTCGGTAATCAGACCCTCGGCCACCAGCTTCTTGGTGTAGAGCTGCAGGGTCGTCTCATGGTTGCGGATGGTCTTGTACATCAGCGGCTGGGTGAACGCCGGCTCGTCGCCTTCGTTATGACCGAAGCGGCGATAGCAGAACATGTCGATCACGACCGGCTTGTGGAAGGTCTGCCGGAACTCGATCGCTACCTTGGCCGCAAACACCACTGCTTCCGGGTCATCCCCGTTCACGTGGAAGATCGGCGCCTCGATCATCTTCGCCACGTCCGACGGATAGGGCGAAGACCGCGAGTAGCGCGGATTCGTCGTAAAGCCGATCTGGTTGTTGATGATGAAGTGCAGGGAGCCGCCGGTGTTGTGGCCCTTGAGGCCCGACAGGCCCAGACACTCCGCCACTACGCCCTGGCCAGCAAAGGCCGCGTCGCCGTGGAGCAGCAGCGGCAGGACCATGGTGCGGTCTGCGTCGTTCCACTGGTCCTGCTTGGCGCGCACCTTGCCCAGCACCACCGGATTGACGATTTCCAGATGGGACGGGTTGGCAGTCAGCGACAGGTGAACAATGTTGCTGTCGAACTCGCGATCCGAGGAAGCACCCAGATGGTACTTCACGTCGCCCGAGCCTTCCACATCATCAGGAGCGTAGGAACCGCCCTTGAACTCGTGGAAGATCGCCCGGTGCGGCTTGCCCATGACCTGGGACAGCACGTTCAGACGGCCGCGATGGGCCATGCCGAGCACGATCTCCCTGAGACCGAGCTGGCCGCCGCGCTTGATGATCTGTTCCAGCGCCGGGATCAGCGATTCGCCACCATCAAGGCCGAAGCGCTTGGTGCCGGTGTACTTGACGTCCAGGAACTTCTCGAAGCCCTCGGCCTCAACGAGCTTGTTGAGGATGGCCTTCTTGCCTTCGTTGGTGAAGGTGACCTGCTTGTCCGGCCCCTCGATGCGCGCCTGGATCCAGCTCTTCTCGGCCGGATCCGAGATGTGCATGAACTCGATGCCAACAGTGCCGCAATAGGTGCGCTTCAGGATCTCGAGCATCTCGCGAATGGTCGCGTACTCAAGGCCCAGCACGTGGTCGATGAAAATCTTGCGGTCCCAGTCGGCGTCGGTGAAGCCGTAGGACGAGGGGTGCAGCTCCTCATGATCGCGCGGCGGCGTGAGGCCGAGCGGATCGAGGTTGGCGTGCAGATGGCCGCGCATGCGGAAGGCGCGGATCATCATGATCGCGCGGACCGAATCGCGGGTGGCGCGCAGCACGTCGGCCTCGGACACGGCGGTGCCGGTCTCCTTGGCTTTCGCCTCGGCCTTGGCCTTCACCTTGTCGCCGAGCGCCTTCTCGACCACGGGCCAGTTGCCGTCGAGCACGCTGACCAGCTCGCCATTGGCGACCGGCGGCCAGTCGGTGCGGCCCCACGGGGCGCCCTTGGCCTCCCGGGTGGCCAGACCCGGCTCATCGCCGATGCCGGCGAAGAAGGACTGCCATTCCGCCGGGACCGACGCGGGATCCCGCTCGTACCGGGCTTGAAGCTCCTCGATATAGGCGGTGTTGCCGCCATAGAGGAACGAGGTCGCGAGCATCGCCTCGTTGCTGTCGTTCCGTGCCACAGCCCTGTCTCCCTTGACCGGCGTCGGCGTCTCCGGGATCCCGATCGAGACGCGGCGCCGACTTGTCCGCCGATGCGGCGCAGCCTGCGCCACCTGGTCGGGACACCGTCACCCATGGTTTCAAGGGACGGAGCCGGCGCGGACCGGTCGTCCCCCTGGTCCGGCAAGGATGGCCCGGACATGTCCGGGCGGCCCTCCCCGCCGGTGTTCACCCCGCGCCATCCGGGCGCGGCGATCGTCATCGGGCCACCGTCCGCAGGCGGGCAGGATGCCCTGGCCCTTCGGTGGCCCATCGGGAATATCGGATCCCGATCAGGAAAATCACAGGGGCCGGCGCCGGACTCTTTGCTTGGGCTTTCGTGCGCCGCCCGTCTTGACTTCACCTCCGGCAAGTCAGGGGGGCACCCGACTCGCTGGTTTCCGCCGCGCCCTCCCTGCCGCCCTTCCCTGACGGAGGCAGCACTTGCACCGACGGAACCGGATTTCCGCCCCCCGCTATCAGACGGCGGGAGACGGTCTCGATCACGGGCAGGAACAGCCGGGGCGGGCACGCAGCCCGCTCCGGCCGGTCCAAATCAGCCCTTCAGCACTTCAACGAGAGTCTTGCCGAGGCGCGCCGGCGACGGCGAGACGACGATGCCCGCCGCCTGCATGGCCTCGATCTTGTCCTCGGCGCCGCCCTTGCCACCGGAGATGATGGCACCGGCATGGCCCATGCGGCGGCCGGGAGGAGCGGTACGACCGGCAATGAAGCCGACCATCGGCTTCTTGCGGCCGCGCTTGGCCTCGTCCTTCAGGAACTGGGCAGCTTCTTCCTCGGCCGAACCGCCGATCTCGCCGATCATGACAATCGACTCGGTCTTCGGGTCCGCCAGGAACATCTCGAGCACGTCGATGAACTCGGTGCCCTTCACCGGGTCACCACCGATGCCGACGGCCGAGGTCTGGCCGAGGCCTTCGTTGGTGGTCTGGAACACCGCTTCGTAGGTCAGCGTGCCCGAACGGGACACGACGCCGACGGAGCCCGGCTTGAAGATGTTGGCCGGCATGATGCCGATCTTCGATTCGCCGGCGGTCACGATGCCCGGGCAGTTCGGGCCGACGAGACGCGACTTGGAGCCCGAGAGGGCGCGCTTCACCCGCACCATGTCGAGCACCGGGATGCCCTCGGTGATGCAGACGATGAGCGGAATCTCGGCGGCGATCGCCTCGCAGATGGCGTCAGCGGCGCCCGGAGGCGGCACATACACCACCGACGCGTCGGCGCCGGTCTTCTCGCGGGCTTCGGCCACGGTGTCGAACACCGGCAGACCCAGATGGGTCGAGCCACCCTTGCCGGGGGACGTGCCGCCGACAACCTTCGTCCCGTAGGCAATCGCCTGCTCGGAATGGAAGGTGCCGTTCTTGCCCGTGAAGCCCTGGGTGATGACCTTGGTGTTCCTGTCGATCAGAACGGACATTACTTCGCCTCCCGAACGGCCTTGACGATCTTCTGCGCCGCGTCGTCGAGATCGTCGGCGGGAATGACATTCAGCCCGGACTCGCGGATGATCTGCTTGCCCGTTTCGACATTGGTGCCTTCCAGGCGCACCACCAGCGGAACCTGGAGGCCGACCGCCTTCACCGCGGCGAGAACGCCGCGCGCGATGACGTCGCACTTCATGATGCCGCCGAAGATGTTGACCAGGATGCCCTTCACGTTCGGATCGGACGTGATGATCTTGAACGCCGCCGTCACCTTCTCTTCCGTGGCGCCGCCGCCGACATCCAGGAAGTTCGCCGGCTCTTCGCCGTAGAGCTTGATGATGTCGAGGGTCGCCATGGCCAGACCCGCGCCGTTCACCATGCAGCCGATGGTGCCGTCGAGGGCGATGTAGGCGAGATCATACTTGGAGGCTTCGATTTCCTTGCCGTCCTCTTCGGTCAGGTCCCGCAGCTCGGCGAGCTCGGGATGACGGAAGAGCGCGTTGGAATCGAACGACACCTTGGCGTCCAGGCAACGCAGGTGGCCGTCCTTGGTGACGATGAGCGGGTTGATTTCCAGCATCGCCATGTCCTTGCCGACGAAGGCGGCAAAGAGCTTGGTCACCAGATCTTCCGCTTCCTTGGCCAGCGTGCCCTTCAGGCCGAGGGCCTTGGCAACGGTGCGGCCATGGTGCGGCATGATGCCGGTCGCCGGATCAACGGAGAAGGTGTGGATCTTCTCGGGGGTGGAGTGCGCCACCTCTTCGATGTCCATGCCACCTTCGGTGGACACGACGAAGGCCACCCGGCTGGTCGCGCGATCGACCAGAGCCGAGATGTAGAATTCCTTCTCGATGTCCGAGCCATCTTCGATGTAAAGACGGTTCACCTGCTTGCCAGCCGCACCCGTCTGAATCGTGACGAGCGTGGAGCCAAGCATCTCCTCGGCGAACTGCTTCACCTCTTCGATGGACTTCGCAAGACGAACGCCGCCCTTCTCGCCGGCTTTCGCTTCCTTGAACTTGCCCTTGCCGCGACCACCCGCGTGGATCTGCGATTTCACGACCCAGAGCGGGCCGCCAAGTTCCTTGGCCGCCGCTTCCGCCTCGGCCGCCGTGAAGATCGGCACACCACGGGAGACGGGCGCGCCGTACTCCTTCAGGATGGCCTTGCCCTGATATTCATGAATGTTCATTGGGTCTCCCCCCTTGATGGCCGGACCCGCCAGTTACCTGGCGGGCCGGCACCAATACCCCAAAGTCTCAGGCGAGCGCCGGATTGATGGTCTTGCAGGCGTCGACCAGGCTCTTCACCGAGGCGACGGACTTCTCGAACATCGTGGTCTCGTCGGCATCGAGCTTGATCTCGACGATCTTCTCGACACCGTTGGACCCGATGACGATGGGAACGCCGACATACATGTCGCTGACGCCATATTCACCCGACAGATAGGCGGCGCACGGCAGCACGCGGCGCTGATCCTTCAGGTAGGACTCGGCCATGGCGATGGCCGAGGTGGCCGGCGCATAGAAGGCCGAACCGGTCTTGAGCAGCGCGACGATCTCGCCGCCGCCCTTGCGGGTGCGCTCGACGATGGCGTCCAGCTTCTCCTGGGTGGTCCAGCCGAGCTCGATCAGGTCCGGCAGGGGGATGCCGGCCACCGTCGAGTAGCGCACCGACGGCACCATGTCGTCGCCGTGGCCGCCGAGCACGAAGGCGGTGACGTCCTTCACCGATACCTTGAACTCGTCGGCCAGGAAGTAGCGGAAGCGAGCCGAATCGAGCACGCCGGCCATGCCCACGACCTTGTTGGCCGGGAGACCGGAGAACTTCTGCAGCGCCCACACCATCGCGTCGAGCGGGTTGGTGATGCAGATGACGAAGGCATCGGGAGCGTACTGGGCAATGCCCTTGCCAACCGCTTCCATAACCTTCAGGTTGATGCCCAGGAGGTCATCGCGGCTCATGCCCGGCTTGCGCGGCACGCCAGCCGTGACGATGATCACCGAGGCACCGGCGATCGCCTCATAGGAGTTGGCACCCGAGTAGGCCGCATCATAGCCGCCCACCGGGGACGACTCGGCGATGTCGAGACCCTTGCCCTGGGGAGTGCCCTCGGCGATGTCGAACAGAACGACGTCACCGAGTTCCTTCAGCCCCGCCAGGTGGGCGAGCGTGCCACCGATCTGACCTGAGCCAATCAGTGCGATCTTGGTCCGCGCCATGGAATTATAGTTCCCTTAACGTAAACTGCCGGTACCACAAGAAGCTCGTGATGGGCTGTGACTACTCCCTTTACCGGACCCGTTCAAGGCAAACTCGGCAGCCGGCGCCTCGCCAAATGGTCGGGGCCCTCTTTGCGCACATTCCCGTCGCAAGCGAAGCGGCGACGCACCCGACTTTCCCGGGATCCTTGGAGATTTTCGATTTTCTCCCGAGCATCACATGCCGCAGCGCAACGAAAAAGGCCGGACCTTTCGGCCCGGCCTCGTCGGAATGGGTCGCGGCTGAGTCGGCCCCGGACGGGCCGGCGGGATCAGTCGTCGAGCATGCGCTTCAGCGTTTCCATGTCGTCGGCGAGCGCGGCGTCAGTCTTCAGCTCGCCCTCGATCTTGCGCACGGCATGGAGCACCGTGGTGTGGTCGCGGCCGCCGAAGCGCCGGCCGATTTCCGGCAGGGAGCGCAGCGTCAGGGTCTTGGCCAGATACATGGCGATCTGGCGCGGACGCACGATCACCCGGGTACGGCGCGCCGACACGAGGTCCGCCCGCGACACCTGGTAGTGCAGCGACACTACCCGCTGGATGTCCTCGATGCGGACCCGCTTCACTTCGCGGCCGCGCAGGAGATCCCGCAGTGCCGTCTCGGCCATCTCAACGGTGATGGGGGCGCCGGTCAGCTGGTTGTGGGCGACGAGCCGGGTCATGGCGCCGTCGAGATCACGTCCATTGCTGGTGATGGAGCGGGCGACGAAATCGAGCACGGCCTCCGGCACTTCCAGCCCCGGATGGGTCTGGCGCTGCACGGCCAGCCGGCGGGCGATGATCTGCCGGCGCATGTCATAGTCCGGCGGAGCGATCTCGACGGCGAGGCCGCCGCCCAGACGCGAGCGCACCCGGCTGTCGAAGGTCTCCAGCTCCACCGGCGGACGGTCCGCCGCCACCACCACCTGACGCCCGCCATCAATGAGGGTGTTCAGGGTGTGGCAGAATTCCTCCTGCACCTTGTCGCCATGCAGGAACTGCAGGTCGTCGATGATGAGGAGGTCGATGGCCCGGAGGCTCTCCTTGAACGCCATGGCCGACTGGGTCTTCAGCGCCGCCACGAAGCGGAACATGAAATGCTCCGCCGTCAGCGCCAGCACCCGCCGCCCCGGCACCGCACGCCGTGCCTCGGACCCGATCGCCTGGATCAGGTGGGTCTTGCCGAGGCCCACGGGGGCGTGGATGTAGAGCGGGTTATAGACCACCGGATCGGTCGGGCGGGCAGTCGCGATCTGACGGGCGGCTGCCAGCGCCAGACCGTTGGAGCGGCCTTCCACGAAGGAATCGAAGGTGAAGCGCGGATCAAGCGGCGAGCCCGACAGGGAGCCGTCGGAGGCGTGCTCCGGCTGCGGACGGGCGACCGGGGCCACGGCCCGCGCCACCGGACGGGGCGGAGGCGCCGAGGCCCGCACCGGCGAATCGGGATAGTCGTCCAGACCGGAAAACAGCGTCGCCGGCGGCGGCACCGGGGTGCGCGCAATCAGCGGCTCCGCCACGACCGCCGCAGCGGCCCGGCTGCGGGCCGCCCCGCGCATGGTGATGTCGATCCGGCGCTCGGACCCGGTCTCGGCGCGCCAGATGGCGGCAACCTGGTCGAGATAATGAGTCTGGATCCACTGCTTCAGGAAGCGGGTGGGCACCGACAGGCGCACCAGCGCACCGGTGACACCTTCCAGATCGACCCGGGAGAACCAGCTTTCAAACACGTCGGGGCCGAGCTCGGCGCGCAGGCGATCCCGCACGCGCGGCCAGCAGGCCGCCTCGTCGACCACCACCGGCGCGGGCGCCTTGGCCTGCACCGGAGCCACAGCGGCGGCGGCAGCCCTCGGGCGCCGCACCGGACGCGGCGCGGCTTCAGGCTCGGCCACTGTCATCGGAACCTTCACGGCCTCGGCCTTCGCCGGCGTGCGGCGACGGGTGCGCGGCGCTGCGGCCGCCCCGGCCGCTGCTGCGTCCAGGCTGCGTTTCGTTGCCATCGTCTCGCCTCCCTGGCCCACTCAGCCCTGACCCCAGGGAAGATCGGCGACCTTCCAACTCTTCATCTGTTCGTTCGGCGAGACAGCCCCCGGCTCCCGGGTCGCCTTCCCACCGCTCCTTGCGAGGACCGGCACGCCCGCAACGGTCGCTTCCGGACCGACGGCCCCACCGATCCGCCCGACACCCGCCCGGGGCGTCGATCCGACCAGCTCAAGGGCTCCGTTTCCGGCATATCCGCGTGACATGAATATTCCCCGCCTCCGGAGCCAGAACAGCTCCGTAACTTCGCGTGTCTCAGTAATGCAATGGTGGTTTACGAGAGGTTAATTGAGCTACTCACCAAGGTCTGGCTGTGTTAACCCAATTCCAACACTTCCCCATCACCGCGACGATGCGATTGCCATTCGGTACGCGACACAACATTTACTGGTTGCACCAGCGATCGAAGGCGCAGGGCACACTCATTTGTCTGGTGAGCCGGGCCAGAGGAGCCCGATGGAGGGAAAATACACGGGGGCCCGCCCCCTCGCAACTGACTCTGCGGATTGAGAAACCCGCTCCCGCCGCCCCCTGTCGTCCATCAGTTCCGAACCACTCGCGCACGCGCCGCCAACCCTCTCAGACTCAAGGGATTGCGTCGCCGCCTGACGTCGCCATCCCACCGCCCGAAGCCCGCCAAAAAAATTAAGGCGCTGCGGGCTTGACTCGCGTGCCCCCGACCGCCGTTCCGCCGGGAACAATGACCTTGATTCAAACCGATGAGACTCAAGGCTTTTTTGAGTCAGGACAGCCCCCCGGCAAAGCCCCCAGAATCATTAGGCGCCGAAGCCTGTGGACACCGGTGGAAAGCGGTGGGCAGCCCGGATCGGGCGACAAAAAAGGCCCGGCGGAGACGCCCCGCCGGGCCTTTTTGAAGTCGTTTTGCCGTGCCCGGACGCGTCCGGACCGGAGACTCGCCCCGGGCCGGTCGTCCTGCCGGTCACCACCCTCAGGCGGCGGCGAGCTTGCGCACGCGCAGCGTCAGACGCGACACCTTGCGGGACGCGGTGTTCTTGTGCACGACGCCCTTGGCGGCGGCGCGCATGATCTCCGGCTCGGCAGCGGCAAGCGCAGCCTGGGCGGCGGCCTGATCACCAGTGGCGATCGCCTCTTCCACCTTGCGCAGGAAGGTGCGCACGCGGCTGCGGCGCGACTTGTTGACCGCCGTACGGGTGGCGATCTTGCGGGCCATCTTCTTGGCCGAGGTCGTATTGGCCATGGGCTTCGTCCCAGCTTCTCTTTCGGGCGGCGATCCGGAAAGCTGGACACGCCGACATCATCTCTACAAACCACCTGCCGTCCTGCACCAGGCACAGCGGGATCCTTCAGCGATCGACCTGACGTCAGGTCCCCTTCCGAGCCAGAAAATCTCCGAACCGGAAGAAAACTTGACCTGGCCGACAGTCCGGTGGACATCCGGTCGGTTGACCGGGCGCCCGGGACGCGGACGGATCCGCCCCGGCTTCTGGGGCCCCGGGGGATCCTGAGATCCCAATGGGCCGGCCGGGCAGGCAACGACAACGGCGGCAGAGGTCTGCCGCCGATCCGGCCGCTCTCATGTCACAAAGCCGGGGCCGCGTCAATCACCTGCATGGGTGCATCCAATGCACATGGCCCCGGAATCCGCGCATCCCGCCCGTGCGGACAGCCGCTTGGCCGGCGCGACCGAACCTGCTCTAGTCCCCCCGACAGGCGACCGGGGGGCGAATCCCGCCCGGTCCCCACGCCCCGGGAGACTGATTCCATGCTGTTCCTGTTCGTGGCCAAGGACAAGGCCGACCATCTCGACCTGCGTCTGGCCGTCCGCCCGGCCCATCTCGCCTGGCTGGAGGCTGCCGGCGAGCGCCTGCGTCTGGCCGGACCGATTCTCGATCCCGCCGGCGAGAAGCCTGTCGGCTCCTGCCTTGTCATCGAGGCCACCGACCTCGCCGACGCCCGCGCCTTCCTTGGCACCGACCCCTATGCGGAAGCCGGCCTGTTCGCCTCCGTGGAAATCCACCCCTATCGCAAGGTGACCGGCACGGGGCTGTGAGCCGCCGCGCCGCACGGGAGGGAGGCAGGACTGATGGCCTACTGGCTGTTCAAGAGCGAGCCCGGCGCGTGGTCATGGGATGACCAGGTGGCGGCAGGCGCTGCCGGCACGGAGTGGACCGGCGTGCGCAATCATCTGGCCAAGAAGCAGATGCAGGCAATGCAGCTCGGCGATCGCGGCTTCTTCTATCACTCGGTGAACGAGAAGCGCATCGTCGGGGTGGTCGAGGTGTCGGCGCTGGCCCACCCGGATACGACCGATGGCACGGGCACGTGGTCGTGCGTCGACATCCGCGCCATCGGGCCATTTCCGCAGCCGGTCACGCTGGCCGAGATCAAAGCCCGGCCGGAGCTGACCGACATGATGCTGGTGAAGAACTCCCGCCTGTCGGTGCAGCCGGTGACCGAGGCCGAATGGGCCCTCGTCACCGCCATGGGCGGCTTTCCGGGCTGACGCAAAAAAGGGGAGGCGGGCGGGACCCCCTCCCCTCTTCCCGAATGTCGTCTGCGCTCAAGCCGCCTCTTCCCGAATGTCGTCTGCGCTCAAGCCGCCTCGGCCTCGGGCCGGGCTTCCATCAGGTCGGCCACCAGCTCCAGCTCTTCGACATTGCGGCGGATGATGCGCTCGGCCGCCTCGTTCAGCCAGCTCATGTTGGCCGGGCTCATGTCGTCCAGCCGCTCGCTGGCGACGCCCAGATCGCCATCCAGACGCAGATAGCGCCCGCCGGCTGCCTCCACGAGGGCGCGGGCCGTCGGCACCGTCACGCTGGTCTGGCCGTGCACCGAGATGGACAGCAGCGGCTGGCCGGTGCGCTTGCCGATCCAGCCGATCGGCCCCCAGGCCGCCGCGCGGTCATGGGCAAAGCCGCGCAGGCGCGCATCCCCCAGCCGGGTGCCATGGCCGAGCGACAGCACCAGCACCGGCTCCTTGCCCCACCAGGGCTGGCGGCGGGCATGCAAAAGGGCGATCAGCACGGGATCGGCGGCATGAAGCACGCCATCGATGAGGGAGTGCTGCTTGCGGGTGCGCAGATCCTCCACCAGCGCCGGCTCGAACACCGTCGGCGTGGCCATGGCGGCGCGCACCGCCTCATAGGTATAATGATCGCTGTCGGCGGGCATGCCGCCGGTCAGGGTGAGCGGCGCCCGGGCCTCGATGTCATAGACCGGCAGCATCAGCGGCGTCATGGCCGAGGACAGCGCGCCATAGCCGAAGGCGCCCTTCAGCAGCATTTCCAGCGCCCGGTGATCATTCACCCGGTCGGCTACCCCGATCGGGTTGCGGATGAAGCGCGCCACCCGGGTCGCCGTGTCGCTGCGATAGGCCTTTTCCAGATCCACCTCGAACAGGGTGCGCAGCTCGGCGATGTCGAGGGCCGGCGTTCCCACCGCGGCGCCCGGGGCCGGCACCGTGAGGCCGGCAGCGATCACCGCACCGGCGGAGGTGGCACACACCAGATCGAGATAACGATGGAGCGGCTCCACCTTGCCACGCCGGTTCAGCCGCAGGGACAGGGCCTCCAGAAACCGAACCGGAACGAGGCCGCGCGCGCCGCACCCGTCAATCGTCAGAATCACCCGCGTCCGCATGTCCTGTCCCGTCACCCTGAACTCCCGTCCCCGACGCGGAGACGTGCCGGAACCCGACACCGGAAATCCGGCCAGATCGCGGCAGCCCCCGCTGCTTCCGTGGCGCGCCCGCCCTCCCGATAAGCGGACACCCGCCACCCCGATCCAGGCGGCAGGGCGGATGATGCCCTGTTCCGCGCGCAGACGCACCTGCAAAGCGCCGGGCGAGGCAGACCAGGCCCGATCCTGACATGTCCGGGTTGATGCACGCGCCCGGAACGGCGGGTGGCCACAACGAAAAAAGGCGGCCGGGAAGCCGGCCGCCGTCAGGACATATCATCCACAGCCGGAGCCCGCATCCAGGCGCCGCCACAGGACGACGCCGGACGCGGACAGGCCCGGATCACTCGGCGGCGAGAGCGCCGGCCGGAGCGGCCTCACGAACCGCTGCGTCCACATGAGCCTCGAACTTCTCGAAGTTCTTGACGAACATGGACACGAGCTTCTTCGCCTGGGCGTCGAAGCCGGCCTTGTCGGCCCAGGTGTCGCGCGGGTTCAGGATGGTGGTGTCGACGCCCGGCACGGCCACCGGAACGGCGAAGCCGAAGAAGGCATCGGTGCGGAACTCGACCGACTTCAGGGAGCCGTCGAGAGCCGCCGTCAGCAGGGCACGGGTGGCCTTGATCGGCATGCGGCGGCCGACGCCATAGGCACCACCGGTCCAGCCGGTGTTCACCAGCCAGCAGTCGACACCGTGCTCGGCGATCAGATCGCGCAGCAGGTTGCCGTACTCGCTCGGATGACGCGGCATGAACGGCGCGCCGAAGCAGGTCGAGAACGTCGCGGTCGGCTCGGTCACGCCCTTCTCGGTGCCGGCCACCTTGGCGGTGTAGCCCGAGAGGAAGTGATACATGGCCTGGGCCGGCGTCAGCTTCGAGATCGGCGGGAGAACGCCGAAGGCGTCGGCCGTCAGGAAGATGATGTTCTTCGGCTGCGGCGCCTGACCCGTGAGGGAGGCGTTCGGGATGTAGTTGATCGGGTAGGCCGCGCGGGTGTTCTCGGTCTTCGAGTCATCGTCGAAGTTCGGAACGCGGGTCACCGGATCGAAGATCACGTTCTCGAGCACCGTGCCGAAGCGCTCGGTGGTCGCATAGATCTCCGGCTCGGCTTCGCGCGACAGACGGATCGCCTTCGCGTAGCAGCCGCCCTCGAAGTTGAACACGCCATAGGAGCCCCAGCCGTGCTCGTCGTCACCGATCAGGGTGCGCGAGGCATCCGCCGACAGGGTGGTCTTGCCGGTGCCGGACAGGCCGAAGAAGATGGCGGTGTCGTTGTCCTTGCCGACGTTGGCCGAGCAGTGCATCGGCATCACGTGCTTGGGCGGCAGAAGGTAGTTCAGCCAGGTGAACACCGACTTCTTCATCTCGCCGGCATAGGAAGTGCCGCCGATGAGGACGATGCCCTTGGTGAAGTTGACGGCGATGACGGTCTCGGACCGGCAACCATGCTTCTTCGGATCGGCCTTGAAGGACGGCAGGTCGATGATGGTCAGCGACGGCACGAAGGAGGCAACATCCTCAGCCGACGGCCGTACCAGCAGGGTACGGATGAACAGCGAGTGCCAGGCATATTCCGTGTAGACGCGGGTGGAGACCCGGTACGCCGGATCAGTGCCACCATAGAGATCCTGCGCGAACAGCTCCTTGCCCTTCGCGTGGGCCAGCATGTCAGCCAGCAGCACGTCGAAGTTGGCCGGATCCATCGGCTTGTTGTTGTCCCACCACACGTTGTTCTCGGTGGTGGCATCGCGCACGACGAACTTGTCCTGCGCGGAGCGCCCGGTGTGGACGCCGGTGTCGACGGCAAAGGCACCACCCTTGATGATGCTGCCTTCGCTGCGGCGGACGGCCTCTTCATAGAGCTTGGGCTCCAGGAAGTTCCAGTTCACGGCCGCCAGACCCTCGAACCCGATCGCCTCGACGCCAACGGCGCTGTTCCGCGTGCCCGACTCTTTCACCTTGAGGCCTCTCTCATGTGTTCGTGAGCTTCGCGCCCGCCCGTCCGCACGAGCCGGGGCACGAAGGATCCAGAAATTCACCCGGCCGGCTCTCCCTGCAGGCGGTGCGCCATCGCGCACCTGCCGCCCGCCGGAAGCCCTTTGCCGACCTCGGGTACCAACGGCCCCGCCGCACCGGAGCTCGTTCTGAAGACGCCTGCGCCGCGCTTCCGGGGCCCGCCCCGGCACCTCTCGATTTCAAGAGGCGTCGAGTGGAGCAACAGCACCCCGATCCGCCTAACCCATTCGGGTCACACGGACAAATCGCGCCGATCGCCGGCGAACGGGCGACACTCTAGAGCGCCGGGCCCGCCCGCACAATGTCCGGATGCGCCCCAAGGCGCGGGCCATTTCCGCCCACCCGACGCAACCGGTGCTCCTCCTTGTCTCCCGACAAGGCATCGACCCCATCTGAAACGTTACCGCGGGGCCGAACCAGCCCGATCACAACATCGTGACCCGGGCGTCACAGGGCTGTCACCCGGGCAGCCGCGACATCAGGCCGCGCGTGCGGTGCCCGCCAGTGCCACCAGAGCCTTGCGCAGATCCCCCGGCGATGCCAGCCGCGCGGGAAACAGCAGCCGCGCCGTGCGCCGGCCGTCGACCAGATCGATTCCCTCCGGATCAAAGCCGGTGAAGCGCCAGTCGCCCTCGGGCAGGCCGAGCAGACGGGTGGCATAGAGCGGGGGAATATCGGCGTGGTCCTCGGCCATATGGGCCAGCGCCCCCGGCTCGCCAGCCAGAAGCGCCTCGCAACCCGAGACATCAAGGAGGATATCGGCCGGATCGAGATCGGTGATGCGGCCGAATCCCGCCACCTGGTGGGCGCGCTCGATGGTGAAGCGGTAGAAGCCGAAATCCTTGAAGGTGGCGTAGCCGGCCGCATCGGGATGGCGGGCGAGGAAGCGGCGCGAAACCACCGGATCCTCGCTGCGCTCCAGCCGGCCCATCAGGCTGAGGCGGGCCTCGCGCAGGGGATCGGTGCCCTCCGGGCGGGCCGGATCCTCGATCAGCAGGGAGGCGCGGGCATCCAGCGCGAGATTTTGGGTGTGGATCGCAAGCGTCGAGATCAGCAGCAGCGGCGCCCCGGCGGGATCGGTGGCAAAGGCCACCAGGGACGCATAGGGGGCGCCGCCCTCCGGCAGCAGGGTGGCCAGCGACGCGCGCGTGGCGGTGCGCAGCAGGCGGCGGGCGATCACCACATCTTCGTTCAGCGGCAACGGGGTTTCGGCAGCGGACATCGGCTCTCTCCGATCGGGGCACCAGACGGCACCCACAGGGCAGGCGGGCGGACGGCCCGGCCCCGCACTTAGCGTGCCCCCGGCCCGCGCGGCAAGCAAATCGCGAACAGGACGCATGTGCATCTACGTACGAAACAGCGCATGCGCCGCCATCGACAGGGGATTAAAGACGGTTTGGCGAAAGTCTTCTGGCGCACGGACGACAGCGGCGCCATATTTTCGGCCCGTTCCCGACGCCTGTTCCCGCACATCAGGGATCGGGAGGGTGGCGGATGCCGGCCAGGCCCATACGGGCCGACCGACCCGGGACGCGAGATGGAAAGAGGAGAGCCCATGCCGACGATCGCGCTCGTCGATGACGACCGGAACATCCTCGCCTCGGTCTCCATCGCGCTGGAAGCAGAGGGCTATCGCGTCCAGACCTACACCGACGGCGCCTCCGCCCTCGACGGGCTGGAAGCGAGCCCGCCGGACCTCGCCATATTCGATATCAAGATGCCGCGCATGGATGGCATGGAATTGCTGCGCCGCCTCCGCCAGCGCACCGACCTGCCGGTGATCTTCCTGACGTCCAAGGACGACGAAATCGACGAGCTGTTCGGCCTCAAGATGGGCGCCGACGACTTCATCCGGAAGCCCTTCTCCCAGCGCCTGCTGGTGGAGCGGGTGCGCGCCGTGCTGCGCCGCGCCGGTCCGCGCGATGGCACGGCCCCGCGGGTGCCGGACGCCTCCAAGGTGCTGGAGCGCGGCAATCTGGTAATGGACCAGGAGCGCCACACCTGCACCTGGAAGGGCCAGCCGGTAACGCTGACGGTCACCGAATTCCTCATCCTCTATGCGCTCGCCCAGCGCCCCGGCGTCGTCAAGAGCCGCAATGCGCTGATGGATGCCGCCTATGAGGATCAGGTCTATGTCGATGATCGCACCATCGACAGCCACATCAAGCGCCTGCGCAAGAAGTTCAAGGCCGTCGACGACGATTTCGACATGATCGAGACGCTCTACGGCGTCGGCTATCGCTTCAAGGAACTCTGAGGCCGGCGCCGGCGTCTTTCCGGATGCCGGCCGGTCTCGTCCGGGACAGTCATGGACACACGCGCCGACGATGGAAAGACGGGCAGCGCCCGTCCGGTCCGCTCCGCCAGCCGGACCCGGCGCCGGCGCACGACCATTGTCCGGCGTGCCTTCGACCGGGCGATGCGCTTCATCGGCGCCCACCTGTTCACCAGCCTCACCCGGCGGATCGTCTTTCTCAATCTGGCAGGCCTGGCCGCGCTGGTGTCGGGCATCCTCTATCTCAACCAGTTCCGCGCCGGCCTCATTGACGCCCGGGTGGAAAGCCTGCTGATCCAGGGCGAGATCATCTCGGCGGCGATTGCCGCCTCGGCCAGCGTCGACACCAACCAGATCACCATCGACCCGGACGAGCTGTTCCGGATGCAAGCCAGCCGCCTGCCGCCGCCGGTGGAAGATCCGAACACGGCGCTGGATTTCTCCATCAGCCCGGAGCGGGTGGCGCCGGTGCTGCGCCGGCTGATCTCGCCGACCAAGACCCGCGCCCGCATCTTCGACCGCGACGGCACCGCGCTGCTTGATTCGCGCCATCTCTATGGCTTCGGCGACATCCTGCGCTTCGATCCGCCGGTGGAGCCGGAACCCGAACCCGAAGGCGGACCCGTCGCGCGCGCCTGGAGCGCCGTGAACCGCTGGTTCCGCCAGAACGAATTTCCGCTCGCCCGGGAAAGCGGCGGCCTGCGCGCCTTCCCCGAGCTGGAGCGCGCCCTCAACGGCTCCCCGGCCAGCATCGTGCGGGTGACCGACAAGGGCGAGATGGTGGTGTCCGTGGCCGTGCCCATCCAGCGCGGCCGCAGCATCGTCGGCGCGCTGCTGCTCTCCACCCAGGGTGACGACATCGACGCCATCCTGCGCGCCGAGCGCCTCGCCATCCTCCGGGTGTTCGCGGTTGCCGCCGTCGTCATGGTGGTGCTGTCGGTGCTTCTGGCCGGTACCATCGCCGGGCCGATGCGGCGTCTGGCGGCGGCCGCCGACCGGGTGCGCCGGGGCGTCAAGGCCCGGGAAGAGTTTCCCGATTTCTCCGACCGCCGCGACGAGATCGGCCATCTGGCCCAGGCCTTCTCGGACATGACGGCTGCGCTCTACAAGCGCATGGACTCCATCGAGGCCTTCGCCGCCGACGTCGCCCACGAGCTGAAGAACCCGCTCACCTCGGTGCGCTCGGCAGTGGAAACCCTGCCGCTTGCCCGCAGCGACGAATCACGCAAGCGCCTGCTCGACATCATCCAGCACGACGTGAAGCGTCTCGACCGGCTGATTTCCGACATCTCCGACGCCTCGCGTCTTGATGCCGAGCTGTCGCGGGAGGATTCCGAGCCCGTCGACATGGCCCGGCTGGTGGAAACCGTCATCGGCATCCAGCGCGAGCTCACCAAGGAGGGCGGTCCGTCCATCGAGCTGACCATCGCCCGGGCGAAATCCAACACCGACTACATGGTGCTCGGCCATGACAGCCGGATCGGACAGGTCGTCACCAATCTGGTCGACAATGCCCGCTCCTTCTCCCCCGAAGGCGGCACCGTGCGGGTGCGCCTGCGCCGGCTGCCCCGGGACATCCTGCTGACGGTGGAGGACGAGGGCCCGGGCATCCGGCCGGACCAGGTCGACCGCATCTTCGAGCGCTTCTACACCGACCGCCCGGAGGGCGAGGGCTTCGGCAACAATTCCGGCCTCGGCCTGTCCATCTCCAAGCAGATCGTGGAGGCCCATCGTGGCCGCATCCGCGCCCAGAACCGGCTGTCGGATGTGCCCGGCCCGGCCGACACCCCGGACGGACAGGAGCCGGAGACCGAGCAGAGCGGGACCCACAAGGTGCTGGGCGCCCGCTTCATCGTCCGCCTGCCGGCGATGATCGCGTGAGCCCCCCGACCATCCACGCCACCGCGATCCGCTTCGACGGACATGGCCTGCTTCTGCGCGGGGCCTCGGGGTCCGGCAAGTCGACGCTGGCGCGGCTGCTGCTGGAGCGCGCCGCGCTTTCCGGCCGGGACGCCTGCCTCGTCGCCGACGACCGGGTGATCCTGACCGTCGACGCCGCCGGCGCCCTGATCGCCAGCCCGCCGGCAGCGCTTGCCGGCCTGCTGGAAGTCGCCGGCCTCGGCATCATCGCCATGTCCCATGCGCCGGCGGTTCCGCTCGCCCTCGTCGTTGATCTCGTGAGCGAGGACAACCTGGAGCGGATGCCGGATGCGGCGTCTCGCCGCATGGTTCTGGCGGGGGTCGCGCTGCCCCGGGTGGCCGTGCCCCGGCGCTCGGCGCTGACGCCGGGACTGGTGGACCTTGCCATCGCGACCCTTGTCACCGGCCGTATTCGCCTCCTGCCGTGAACAGCTGGCGAACGATCGTTCGAATTGGATACACTCCGGTGTCCGGCGCCCCGTTTCAGCCTGTGAACCGGACAAGACGCCGCGCCCGGCCGCATGGGGCAGCGGAGCGGGGACCACCTGTCATTTTCCCTTGCGCCGCGAAAAAGGCGCGCCAAGATACGCGGAATGCAGGACTCCGTGCTTCGGACCGGAGTGTGTTCCCAAGGACCAGACGGGAGCACCCTGGGGAAGCCCTGCGCCAGAACAAAGCCCCGAGCGACGATGGGGGCTTCAAGGGGCCAAGGTATGACCGGCCCTCTCCTGTCGTCCAGCGGCATCGGCCCCCTTGCGGCCGGGCCCGTCAACTGGGAAGGAACTGATGCAGCGGTCTGACACCCCCGCACGATGGTGCGTCGCCTTGGCGATGCCCTGCCCCCGCGGCGCGATGCGTCCCGAGACCCGCCTCCCCTTTTTCAGCCTTCAGGTAGCCTCATGATCGGCCTTGTCCTCGTCACCCATGGCCGTCTTGCCGACGAGTTCAAATCCGCCATGGAGCATGTGGTTGGCCCGCAGCCCCGGGTAGCCACCGTCTGCATCGGCCCGGATGATGACATCGAGCAGCGCCGCCGCGACATCATCGCCGCCGTTGCCGAAGTGGAAGCCGGTCAGGGCGTCGTCCTGCTCACCGACATGTTCGGCGGCACCCCGTCCAACCTCGCCATCTCCGTGATGGACAACACCAATGTCGAGGTGATCGCCGGAGTGAACCTGCCCATGCTCGTCAAGCTGGCAAAGATCCGCGACGAGCTGGACCTCGCCGAGGCCGTTGAAGAAGCGCGCAAGGCAGGCCAGAAATATATCTCCGTCGCCCGTCAGGTGCTTGCGAGATAACACATGAACCATTCCGTTCCCGGGTCGGCCGGGGGGCTCGTCCGGGACCTCGCCATTGTCAACCGGCGCGGGCTGCATGCCCGGGCCTCCGCCAAATTCGTCAAGTGCGCCGAGGGGTTCGACGCCGAACTGACGGTGTCAAAGGACGGCCAGAGCGTCGTCGGCACCTCCATCATGGGGCTGATGATGCTGGCGGCCGGTCCCGGGTCGTCCATCCGCGTCTCCGCCACGGGACGGGAGGCGCTGGCCGCCCTTGAAGCCATCGCCCGGCTGGTCGGCGACGGCTTCGGCGAGGAAGACTGAGGCCACCTTTTCCGTTCAGGAAATCAGGGACGTCCGGATCGCGGGGACCAGGACTGCCCGGCCAGGCAGTCACCGGCCCGATCGGGAGCGTGTGTTCGCGCTCCGGCGGAACCCGTTCGCCCGGGCGCGCGTTTCCTTAATGCCCGCGCCTCTCTCCGTCGGTCCCGTAGCGGACCGATCTCCGCCGTCGGGTGTGGCAGATTTGCCAGTCCCGAGCCCTTTTCGGCGGGCAGCGGCGGTTTCCTTGCGGGCACGGTCATGATTCCGTCACGCGAGGATGACGGTTTCTTAACCAAACACGGTCGCCTATAGAGGGGACCGACGCCCGGCGGAACCGCCTGAAACCGGCGGCTTTGCGCGAGTGCCCGTCTTTTTTCGGGCGCCTTGTCGGAGCCGGGCAGCCACCCTTGCACAGGAAGATCCGCGCGACACGTCCGGCCCCCGGACGCGCCCGGGGGGACAGGACGAAAACGGCATGGATCGGATCAGGATCGTCGGCGGCAACACGCTCACCGGCACGATTCCCATCTCGGGCGCCAAGAATGCGGCCCTGCCGCTGATGATCGCCAGTCTCCTGACCGACGAGACCCTGACGCTGGAAAATGTGCCGCGGCTGCGCGACGTCCAGCTCCTGTTCAACATCCTCTCCAATCATGGCGTCGATCATTCGATCGAGGGCAAGCGCAACGGTCAGGACGCCATGTCCGGCCAGACGGTGCACATGTCGGCCCGCGCCATCGTCGACACCACCGCCCCTTATGAACTCGTCTCCAAGATGCGGGCGAGCTTCTGGGTCATCGGCCCGCTGCTGGCGCGCATGGGCGAGGCGCGGGTGTCGCTGCCCGGCGGCTGCGCCATCGGCACGCGCCCGGTCGATTTCTTCATCGACGGTCTGAAGGCGCTGGGCACCGATATCGAGATCGAGGGTGGCTATGTGGTCGCCCGGGCGAAGAAGGGCCTCGTCGGCAACCGCGTCGTGCTGCCGAAGCCGTCGGTGGGCGCCACTCACACCCTGCTGATGGCGGCGACGCTGGCCAAGGGCGATACCGTCATCGAGAATGCCGCCCGCGAGCCCGAGATCGTCGACCTCGCCCGCTGCCTCATTGCCATGGGCGCGCGCATTTCCGGTGCCGGCTCCGAGACACTCCACATTCAGGGCGTGCCGCGCCTGCGCGGTGCCCGCCACCGGGTGGTGCCGGACCGCATCGAGACCGGCACCTATGCGATGGCGGTTGCCATGACCGGCGGCGACGTCATGCTGGAAGGCGCCAGCGCTGACCTGCTCGACAGCCCGATCGAGATCCTGCGGCAGGCCGGTGCCGACATCACGGTGACCAACGAGGGCATCCGCGTGAAGCGCAACGGCCACGGCATCGACCCGGTGGACGTGACGACCGCCCCCTTCCCCGGCTTCCCGACTGACCTGCAGGCCCAGCTGATGGCCCTGACCACCAAGGCCAAGGGCCAGTCGCGCATCCGCGAGACCATCTTCGAGAACCGCTTCATGCACGTGCAGGAGCTGGCCCGTCTCGGCGCCCGCATCCAGCTCGATGGCGAAACCGCCACCATCGACGGCGTCTCGACCCTCAAGGGCGCCCCGGTGATGGCGACCGACCTGCGCGCCTCGGTGTCGCTGGTGATCGCCGGCCTTGCCGCCGAGGGCGAGACCCAGGTGCACCGCATCTACCATCTCGACCGCGGCTTCGAGCGGCTGGAAGACAAGCTCTCGCGCTGCGG
Organism: Segnochrobactraceae bacterium EtOH-i3; assembly: GCA_050689115.1. Lineage (GTDB taxonomy): Bacteria > Pseudomonadota > Alphaproteobacteria > Rhizobiales > Segnochrobactraceae > JBBSSF01. The sequence goes on from JBOGCN010000013.1 coordinate 66,678, forward strand.
CGCCGAGATCGAGCGCCTCAGCGCCTGAACGCGCCCGAACCTGCGCCCCCGCTCCGACACCGTTCAGGGCCGCCGGCACCCCGTGCTGGCGGCCCTCTGCATTTTGTGTGTGGTTCCCGCACGCAGTTGCCTCACGAGCCGCTTCGACATCGCATTGCCCTGGAGCGCAGCATTTGCAAGCATCAGACAAGATGCACTCCGGGAGCGTACAGTGACACCCAGGGACCTTCTGTCCTTCGACGCGGGCGATGAAATCGGCAAGTCGGTGCTCTACGCCCTGATCATCGGCTCCAAGCAGCCGGGCTCCCCGTTCTGGGGCGGGGCAGATGTCCGCATCGGCAACACGCCAATGCAGGGCATCAACTGGATCGGCCCTCCTGAAGCCATCAAGGCCGTCATCGTTCGCTCAAGGAGTGGATCCTATGACGATGATGGCTGGCACTCGCAGGGCGGAGAATTGTTCGATTACGCCTTCAAGGCGAGGAAAGGCCAGATCAACCCCGAGGAAACGGCCAACCGTTGCCTCGGCAACGCCATGCGGGCTATCCAATCCTGCTCCTGATCGAGCGTGGAGACGTCTGGGCCTGTGCCGGACGGTTCGAGGTGCATGCGACCGCAGCTTCGTACGTGACCCTGCGCAGGATCGGACATAATCCGCTCCAGCGCGGTTAGGCATGGCCGTTTTCACGCGCCCTTTTTTCAGTGTCGGACACCTCTTGTCAAGGGCGCATATCGGCGATACGTTCGCATACCGCACATATAATCCAGAGATAACTGGACGCCCGGCCGGGCTTGCGACGTGGGGGAGCGGGCGATGACGGAGATGCAGGCCGACGAGCGCGACGGCTCGGTGATTGCCGGCTTTGCCAAGGGGCTGGCGGTGATCGAGGTGTTCGATCGCGGGCGCGAGCGGCTGACGATTGCCGATGTGGCGCGCCTCACCGGTCTGGAGCGGGCGACTGCCCGGCGCTGCCTGATGACGCTGGTGAAAACCGGCCACGCCGAATTCGATGGCAAGTTCTACCAGCTGACGCCGCGCGTGCTGCGGCTTGGCTATTCCTATCTGGCTTCCGCCCCGCTGCCGCGGGTGGTGCAGCCGGTGCTGGAGCGTCTGGCCGAGGCGATCGGCGAATCGTGCTCGGTCTCGGTGCTGGATGGCACGGAGATCGTCTATGTCGCCCGCGCCTCGGAAAAGCGGGTGATGTCGATTTCGCTCGGCGCCGGCTCGCGGCTGCCGGCCTCCTCGGCCTCCATGGGCCGGGTGCTTCTGGCCGCCCTCCCCGAGGACGAGGCGCGCCGGCGGGTGGAGGCCGGCGCCCGCACGGCCCTGACGCCGAACACGAAAGTCTCCGTGGAGGCCATCCTGGAGGCGATCCGCGAGGCCCGCACCCAAGGCTACGCCATCGGCGACCAGGAACTGGAAATCGGCCTGCGCTCCATCGCCGTGCCACTCTTTTCCAGCGATGGCCGGGTGGTGGCCGCCATGAATGTCGGCGGCCACGCCAGCCGCCTGCCCCTCGACCGCCTGACCGGCCCGGTGCTCGACGGCCTGCGCGAAGCCCAGGCGGATCTCAGGCGCGTGCTGGGGTGAGGGGGGGCGCCCTCCAGAGACAACAGATGCCGACTGAAGGCGCCGCGGAAGGCCAAAGCGCCCTGTTCAGGGATCTATGAATCCCCCTCCCCCCGCACCACCTCCGCCTCGGCCCGCACCGCGGCCATGAAGGCGTCGGCTTCCGGGCCGGGGCGGGCGTCCACCCGCATGGTCAGGCCGACAGGGCCGAGGGTTTCGCGGGTGTCGACGGGCAGTTCCACGAGGATGCCGTCGTCCAGGTCGGCGGCGACCACGCCGCGGGAGATGATCCACACCGCATCTGTCCCCAGCACATGGCGGCGGCCGAATTCGGCCGACACGGTCTCGATGCGGTCGGGAAGTTCGGCGACGCCGGCGCTGCGCATCAGCCGGTCGACGAAGGGGCGGATGATGGCGCGGCCGGTGGGGAGCAGCACGGGGAAAGTCGCGATGCGGCGCAGGTCCGCTGTCGGCGCCCCCTCCAGCAGCGGATGGCCGCGCCGCACCACGAACACCACGGCTTCCGAATAGAGATGCTCGAAGGAGAGGCCCGACATGCCATCGGCCTCGGCCATGCGGCCGACCACCATGTCGAGATCGCCGGCCCGGAGGTCGCGCAACAGCAGGGAATTCGGCGCCGAGATGATGCGGATGAGCCCCGCCCCGCCCGCCGCCTTGTAGCGCCGGGCCGCCGGCGGCATCAGCCGCGCCGCCACCGTCGGCAGCGCCCCCACCCGCACGATCTCGGTTTCGGCCGAGCGCGCGAAGCGCACCGTATCCACTCCGGCATTGAGCGCGGCGACGCTCGCCTCGGCATGGCGCTGGAACAGCCGCCCCTCGGGCGTCAGCGCCATGCCGGCCCGCGAGCGCACGAACAGGGCGACGCCCAGAATCTCCTCCAGCTCCTGCACGGTCTTGGACACCGCCGGCTGGGTGACAGCCAGCGCCTCGGCCGCCGCCATCACCCCTTCCCGGTGCGCTACCTCCAGAAACACCGTCAGATGCCGGAGCCGGATGCGCGGATCGGCCATGTCGCCCCCTCCCTTGTCGGATCACCCGAGGCAAACATAACTCAGTGGTTATGAAAAGGCCGATGAAATTGAATTTTACATAACTGAAGGAAGCGGGCACCTTGCAGCCAACAGAGCACGGCCGGCTTCCCGAGGGCGAGACGGACCGGCCGGCGGCAGAGCCCGAAACGGGGAGGAGACGAGAGCCATGACCGACCAGCCGACACCGCTGGAACAGGCCGGCGAGACCATCCGGCGCACGGTTCTGGGCGATGCCCATGTGGACCGCTCCAAGGCCAACCGCACCCCGTTCGACGAGCCGTTCCAGACCCTCATCACCCGCTCGGCCTGGGGCACGGTGTGGACGCGGCCGGAAATTTCGCTCCGCGAGCGCTCGATGCTGACCATCGCCCTGCTGGCGGCCCTTGGCCACCATGAGGAGCTGGTGATGCATCTGAAGGCCACCCGCAACACCGGCGCCACCCCGGAAGACATCCGCGAGGCGCTGCTGCACGTGGCCATCTATGCCGGCGTGCCGGCGGCCAACACCGCCATCGGCATTGCCAAGAAGGTCTATGCCGAAATGGCCGCCGCCGACGCGGCGGAATAAGCTTTTCTTAACAAGAAACCCGCGCCGTCACGCTCGACTGACGGACGCCCGTCACATGATTTTTCCGGGAGACCGCCCCCATGAAGTTCACGCCCCTTGATCCGGCGTCCCAGCCGAAGTTCATCTTCCCGTTCTACAAGTCCACCGTGCTGCGCGGACCGACCCAGACGCCGGTGCACATCCCCCAGGGCCTCAGCGAGACGCGCGGGCCGCTGTTCGGCAAGGAATGGGTCGGCTCTCTCGACAGCGACCTGACCCGCAATGGCCGGGTGAATGGCGAGCCTCTCGGCGAGCGCATCATCGTCACCGGCCGGGTGCTGGACGAGATGGGCCGTCCGGTGCGCAACACCGTGGTGGAAGTCTGGCAGGCCAACGCCACCGGCCGCTACATCCACAAGGTGGACCAGCACGACGCCCCGCTCGACCCGAATTTCCGCGGGTCCGGCCGCTGCGTCACCGATGACGAGGGCCGCTACAAGTTCATGACCATCAAGCCGGGTGCCTATCCCTGGGGCAACCATCACAATGCCTGGCGCCCGAACCACATCCACTTCTCGCTGACCGGCAACGGCTTCGCCCAGCGCCTCATCACCCAGATGTACTTCCCCGGCGATCCGCTGCTGGAGCTCGACCCGATGTACTGCTCGGTGCCGGCGGAAGCCGCGTCGCGCCTGATCTCGAAGTTCGATCTGGACGTGACCGTGCCGGAATATGCCCTCGGCTACACCTTCGACATCGTGCTGCGCGGCCGCGAGGCGACCCCGATGGAGAAGTGAGGAGCGCCGCTTCTCCTTCTTCCTTGCCCCCCGCCAGACCCTGATGCGAGACCCCGACCATGACCGCCAACATGCTGCCGCAGACGCCCTCCCAGACGGTGGGCCCCTATTTCGCCTATGGCATCACCGCCGCCCAGTATGGCTATGACTGGAACCAGCTTGCCGATGGCGTGCTGGTGCGCGACGACACCCCCGGCACCCGCATCCGCGTGGAAGGCCGCGTGCTCGATGGCAACGGCCAGCCGATCAATGATGCCGTGGTGGAAATCTGGCAGGCCGACGCCGCCGGTGCCTATCCCGGCGAGGCGGCCTTTGCCGACACCGGCGCCTTCCACGGCTATGGCCGCTTCGGCACCGGCACCCTGCCGGGCAACCTCTTCCGCTTCGAGACCGTGAAGCCGGGAGCCGCCGATGGCGCGCCGCACCTGAATGTCGTCGTGATGATGCGCGGCCTGCTCATCCACGCCTACACCCGGGTCTATTTCGCCGATGAAGCCGCGGCCAATGCCGCCGATCCCGTGCTGGCGCTGGTGCCCGAGGCCCGCCGCAGCACCCTGATCGCCGAGAAGAGCGAGACCCCGGCCGGCATCGTCTACAAGCTCGACATCCACATGCAGGGCCCGGACGAGACGGTGTTCTTCGACTTCTGATCTCATCCCGCCGGCCGGCGCATCATTCATCCGGACTTCTCGGGGGACCGAACTCCCCCGAGTGAGGGGGCTGCGGGAGACCGCAGTCCCCCGCACTCATTTCGAGGCCGCCATGACCGTTTCCCCCTTCGATTCCGCCTTCCTCGGCCCCCTGGTCTCCGATCCCGAGATCGCCGCGCTGTTTTCCGATGAGGCGCGTCTCCGGGCGATGCTGGCCGTGGAGGCCGCACTTGCCCGGGCGGAAGGGCGCACGGGCACGATTTCCCCCGATGCCGCCGCGCGCATTTCCGAGGTCGCCCTCAGCTTCGTGCCTGATGCCGCGGGTCTCGGCGCAGGCGTCGCTACCGATGGCGTGCCGGTGCCGGCTCTCGTCAAGGCGCTCCGGGCCGCCGTCGGCGCGCCGCATGCCAGCTTCGTGCACTGGGGCGCCACCAGCCAGGACATCGTCGATACCGCCTTCGTGCTGCAGGCGCTGGCCATTCTCGACCTCCTCACCACCCGCACGAAGCTGATTCTGGCCGGCCTCGCCCGGCTGGCCGACCAGCACCGCACCACGGTGATGCCCGGCCGCACCCGCTATCAGCAGGCAACCCCGACCACCTTTGGCCTCACCGCCGCCGTCTGGGGCGCGCCCCTCATCCGCACGCTGGACCGGCTCAAGGAGCTGCGGCCGCGGCTGGCGCTGCTGTCCTTCGGCGGCGCCTCCGGCAATCTCTCGGCGCTGGGGGGTGATGCGCTGGCCGTCGAGCAGGCCTTCGCCGATGAGCTCGGCCTCGCGCTCCCGCCGGTGCCGTGGCATGCCAACCGCGATGGCATCGCCGAGCTCGCCTCGGTGGCGGCGATCCTGACCGGGGCGCTCGGCAAGATGGGGCTGGACGTGCTGCTGCTCGCCCAGTCGGAAGTGGCGGAAATCCGGGTGGCCGGCGCCGGCGGCTCCTCCACCATGCCGCACAAGGCCAACCCGATTGCCAGCGAGATGCTGGTGACGCTTGCCCGCGTCACCGCCGATCAGGTCGGCACCCTGCACCATGCGCTGGGCCATGCCTTCCAGCGCGACGGCGCGGCGTGGCTGACCGAATGGCTGACGCTGCCCGCCCTGCTCACGGCCACGGGGGCGGCCACCCGGGTGGCGCTGGATCTCACGGGTGCCCTTGAGGTGCGCGCCGAGATCGCCCGCGCCCATGTGACCGACGCGCCGGCCCTCGGCCTCTCGGAAGCCGTCACCTTCGCGCTGGCCGCCCACATGCCCCGGGCAGATGCCGAAAAGATCGTGAAAGCCGGCGTCGCCGCCGCGCTGGCCAGCGGGAAGACCCTGATGGCCGAAGTGCAGACCCGGACGGAGGCCCCGGTGGACTGGTCCGCCTTCGCCGATCCGGCCAGTGCCACCGGCGCCGCCGCAGTCTTCGTCGACCGCTTCCTGGTCGCGGCGGCAGCGGCGATCTGAGGCGGAATAAAGCCCATCAGGGGACCGCGTCCCAAGGATAGGAACAGGCCATTATCGATCTGCCTGCCAGTATCCTCCCCTTGGTTCCCCCTGAGGGCAAAGCTAGCATTTCTGACAGCGCGAGCGCGTCAAACATTGATTCGCCGAACAAGACATGTGGTAAGAGCGCCAAAGCCGGCCACGTGTCACTCTGATGCAGAGTAAGCAAGCAGGGACCGAGAGAATGGCATTCGACGAGTCTCATATCAAAGATGCTGTCGACAGGTATCGCAGAGAACGGGATCGCTATCTGAAACTAGCTGATCGGGTTGCAGAAATTTGCCGCACTGACATATGCGAAGGGGGCGGAATTCGGGCTCAGGTTACATATCGAGTAAAAGATCCTGGATCATTCGAGAGAAAATTACTCAAATTTAGCAATGATCCTGACGGGCATCACTATGAGAGTGTCGATGATATTTTTGATAAAATAAGCGATCTAGCGGGAGTTCGGATATCCACCTATCAGCCAGAAGATTGCAATTCGGTTCGCGCAAATATAGAGAAATTCTTTTCTGGAGAAAACAATAACCCCATATCGATAGAGCACAAAGACAAGCACATCTCAGATAAATATAACTTCTACAATGCCACCCACGCTCAGGTATACCTTAAAGACAAAGATCTTGTTGGGACATACGATAATCTTAAGTCCGTAGGATGTGAAATTCAGATTTGCACGCTGATGGCGCACGTCTGGAACGAAATAGAACACGATATCGGTTATAAACCCGGCAAAGAGGGCCCAAGCGCAATAGAAATAACTCTCTTATATCATCTTGGGAATATCACACTCAGCGGTGACGAAATAATTTCGTGCCTCATAAAAGAGCATGAAAATAGAATTTCGCAAATTGATGAATTTGCAGATATCTATGATTTTGTCTCAAGAATGAGAAAAATCCACAACGATATAGATTTTACAAGAAATTCGGATCAATTATTTGCTTTGATACGAGATATTAATATTAATAGCCAGAAAAAACTAGACAATATTATAAATAACATAAAAAAAGACGACTTAGAAAAGAAAATGTCGTTATTCAACGAGTATATTCAGCAAAACGACGACAGCGGCCTCATGATGGACCCGAATACATCGGATATATTATTATTTGAATTATTTCAAAATAATTTAACCGAAATTATAGACTGCCACAAAGGACGAGTCGGTCGAGGACATGGCCGCCCAAGTAGGCTTTACCGCATCGCACGCCGATATGAAGACTACATAAGACCCCATCAAAGCGAGTAATTACAACAGAGGCACGCTTCCAATAGCGAAAAACACCTACCCGGCAAAGCATACGCTTTGCCGGAAACAAACGACTCATAGTCCAATTAATCTGCGCGACGCCCCGCGGCAGCGGGGCACACGAACGCATAAATGATCTATGTCGATTAACAAAACTCTCTTCGGAGAGGAGGCCCCGCGCTCTCTTCATGAGGAGCAACGGGAGGGGGATGGTACAGTTGGGCGGATTCGAACCGCCGACCTTCGGAGCCACAATCCGACGCTCTAACCAACTGAGCTACAACTGCACGTCCGGCCGCGTCATCCGCGGCGCCGGGGTCATGTAGGAAAAAATGGCGCGCTTGGCAAGCGAAAAGCGGAATTTGCCCGGCTCAGTCCACAGCGCCCCCGTCCGCCCCCGCGGTCGGCTGCCCCATCCGCGGCGCAAGCCCCTGAAAAAACAGACGAAGATAGTCGTCGGCGATTTCCTCGTAGGAGGGCCGGCTGTCGGGCTGGCGCCAGTAGGGCAGCCAGTTGAAGGCGCCATAGAGGGCCGCCGAGACGTGCTTGGGATCACACGGGGCGACGGAGCCATCGGCGATTCCGGCGCGGATCAGGTCACGCACCAGCATGTCCAGCCGGCGCCAGTCCTCGCGCAGCACCCGCTGGCTGTCCGGGTCCAGCACATGATGGCGATTGAGCACGATGGAGGCGCCGAACTCCTCGGACAGCAGACAGGCATAGGCCGTCAGGAAGATCCGGATCCGCTCCAGCCCGGAAAGCCCCGGGTCGGCACAGGCAAGCAGCGCCGGCTCCAGACTTTCATAGGCCGCCTTGTTGATCTGGAAGAGGATGTCCTCCTTGTTGCGGACATAATAATAGAGCGTCCGCTTGGAGACATTGAGCTCGGCGGCGATATCCTCCAGCTTGGTGCGATCATAGCCGCGGGCATTGAACAGCCGGGCCGCCGTGCGCAGCACCGCCAGACGCCGGGCCGCGCGGTGCTCCTCCCGCCCCGAGCCATGCTCCTCGGCCGCCTCGCCGGCAGCCACTCCGGCCCATGCTTCTGACGCCATGCCCCTCCCCCTTCCGCTGCCCGGGATTCCGGTGCCCGCAGGCACGCCCCGGTTGGACCATCACAGCGCGCGCCCGCTCCCGGCCGCCGGCGCATTCCCGCACAGCCGGCGTGATCCTACCCCGATCGACCCGCGCTTGACAATGTAACCCACCGGTGGGATACATAATCCAACACGCGGGAGATGCGAGACCGCCTGCCCCTCCGGGGCAAGGCCGATCCGCCTGAAAACGCTCCCGCCTTTGAGGAAATGCCCGATGGTGCGGGCGGGCCGCCGCGCCCCCTTCCCCCTCGGAGACCGACCACGCGATCCGGCCCCACGCCCCCGTTTGGGCGGCTGCGGTCCACCGGCGCCGGGCCAGCGTGTCCGGCGCGGATTCCCTGCCCCGAGATGGCCGCGGCCGCCGGTTTCCGGAGGCCGCCCACGATCCCTTCCTGTCCGAGGTTTCCCATGAGCACGCCTGTCGTCGTTGCCGGTGTCGGCATGACCCGTTTCGTGAAGCCGACCGAATCCCCCGCCTACACCGTGATGGGGGCCGAGGCGGTGACGGCGGCGCTGGCCGATGCCGGGCTCGCCTATGCCGACGTGCAGGCCGCCTATGCCGGCTATGTCTATGGCGACAGCACCTGCGGCCAGCGCGTGCTCTATGGCCTGGGGATGACCGGCATTCCGGTCGTCAACGTCAACAACAACTGCTCCACCGGCTCCACGGCCCTGTGGCTGGCCCGGCAGGCGGTTGCCGCCGGTCAGGTCGAGTGCGCGCTGGCCTTCGGCTTCGAGCAGATGCGCCCCGGCGCCATCGTCGAGCAGTGGACCGACCGGCCGGGACCGCTGGAGGAGTTCGTGCGCACGGCAGATGCCGCCGGCTTCGACCCCGATTCGGCCATGGCGCCGAAGATCTTCGGCGGCGCCGGCATCGCCCACCAGATGAAGTTCGGCACGAAGGACGAGACCTTCGCCGCCATCCGCGCCAAGGCCAGCCGCCATGCCGTCCACAATGAGCGCGCCATCTTCCGCAAGGAAGTCAGCGTCGACGAGGTGATGGCCTCGCCGAAGGTGACGCGGCTGCTTACCCGTCTGCAGTGCTGCCCGCCCACCTGCGGCGCGGCGGCGGCCATCCTGTGCACGCCGGAGTTCGCCCGCCGCCATGGCATCGACGCCCGGGTGACGATCGCCGGACAGGCTGTGGCCACCGACTTCGCCTCCGCCTTCGACCCGTCGGACCTGATGCGCACCGTCGGCTATGACATGACGGCGGCGGCCGCCGCCAAGGCCTATGACGAGGCCGGCCTCGGCCCCGACGAGGTGGATGTCGTCGAGCTGCACGACTGCTTCACCGCCAACGAGCTCATCACCTATGAGGGCCTGGGCCTCTGCCCGGAAGGCGGCGCCGAGCGCTTCATCCTCGATGGCGACAACACCTATGGCGGCCGGGTGGTGACCAACCCGTCGGGCGGCCTGCTCTCCAAGGGCCATCCTTTGGGCGCCACGGGCCTTGCCCAGTGCTTCGAGCTGACCGGCCAGCTGCGCGGCGTGCAGGGCGCCCGACAGGTGGAAGGCGCCCGCGTCGCCCTCCAGCACAATCTCGGTCTCGGCGGCGCCTGCGTCGTCACCGTCTATCGCGCCGGCTGAGGGAGCCCCACGCCATGACCACCCTTGACACCGTTCGCCCCGCCCCGGTCGCCGCCCCGTCCGCGGGGCCGGCCCGCCCGGTGTGGTGGACCGAGGAGCTGACACTGCTGGACGAGCAGCTCGTCCGCTTCTTCGAGACGGAATATCTGCCCTTCGAGGCGGAGTGGGAGAAGGCCGGCATCGTGCCACGGTCCTTCTGGCAGAAGGCCGGCGCTGCCGGCATTCTCGGCATCTCCCTGCCGGAGGAGTTCGGCGGCAGCGGCGGCTCGATCTTTCATGATGCCGTGCTGTTCGATGTGCTCGGGCGCCTCGGCATCTCCGGTTTCGGCATCCATGTGCACCTGATCGCCGCCCATTATGTGCTGACCCACGGCACCGAGGCGCAGAAGGCGCGCTGGCTGCCGAAGCTCGTCTCCGGCGAGTGGATCGGCGCCATCGCCATGACGGAGCCCGGCACCGGCTCCGATCTCAAGGCGGTGCGCACCCGGGCGGTGCCGGATGGCGACGGCTATCTCCTGTCGGGCGCCAAGATCTTCATTTCCAACGGCATCAATGCGGATTTCATTCTCGTCGTCGCCCGCGTCAATGGCGAGGGGGCGAAGGCGGTCTCGCTCGTCGGGCTGGAAACGGACGGGGTTGCCGGCTTCCGGCGCGGGCGCAATCTCGACAAGATCGGCCAGAAAGCCCAGGACACCGCCGAGCTGTTCTTCGATGACGCCCGGGTGCCGGCGGACGCACTCCTTGGCGGCGCCGAGGGACGCGGCTTCGGCCAGCTCATGGACCAGCTCGTCTATGAGCGGCTGATGCTGGCGATCCTGGCCGTCGGCGCCATGGACCGGGCAGTGCGGCTTGCCCGCGACTATACCCGCGAGCGCACGGCCTTCGGCAAGCCCATCGGCCAGTTCCAGAACACCGCCTTCAAGCTCGCCGAATGCGCGACGGAAGCCCGCATCGCCCGGGTGTTCGTGGAAGATTGCGTCACCCGCTTTGCAGCCGGCGGCCTCGACGCGGCCACGGTTTCCATGGCCAAATGGTGGACCACGGACCGGCAGGGCGCGATTGCCGACACCTGCCTGCAGATGTTCGGCGGCTATGGCTACATGACGGAGTATCCGATCGCCCGTCTCTATGCCGATGCCCGGGTGCAGCGCATCTATGGCGGCACCAACGAGATCATGAAGGAGCTGATCGCCCGCAGCCTGTGAGCGGACGCTCAGAGAGACCGCGCTGCCCCCGTCCATCGGGGCCCGGGAGGCCCCGGGGGCGCGCAAGAGTGGACCGGCCGGCGGAGAAAAACTGCCGGCCCCATCCGCATCAGCCCGACGCACCGCACGAACGAACGGGCGCGGGCAGGGAGAACGACCAATGGCGCACGAGACTATCGACCGGGCCCGCCGCGACACCATCGCCGATGCCTTCGCCCGCTCTGTCGGACGCAATGGCCCGCGCGAGGCGATCCGCTATGGCGATCGCACCTGGACCTTTGCGGCGCTGGACGCCGCCGCCAACCGGGTGGCCAACGCCCTTCTGGCGCAGGGTCTCGTGCCCGGCGATCGCGTTGCCGCCTATGGCCGCAATTCCGATGCCTATGTGATCCTGTGGCTCGCCTGCACCAAGGCCGGCCTCATCCATGTGCCCGTGAACTATGCGCTGACCGGCGGCGAGCTCATCTACATCGTCAGCCAGTCCGGCGCCAAGGCGCTGTTCCATGACCCCTCGGTCGGCGCCAATGTGGCGGCGGTCGCCGGCGACATTTCGATCGCCCTCGGTGGCACCCTGAAGGATGGCGACGGCCTCGACATTCTGGCGCTCGCCACCAGCGCCGCCCCGGCCACCCGGCCGGAGGTCACGATGTCTGGCAGCGACGTTGCCCAGCTGCTCTACACCTCCGGCACCACCGCCGCCCCCAAGGGCGCGATGATGACCCATCAGGCGCTCAACGCCCATTATACCAGCGCCCTGCTGTCGCTGGATTTCCGCCCGGGCGACCGGACGCTGGCCGCCCTGCCGCTCTATCACTCGGCCCAGATGCACGTTTTCCTGATGCCGTTCCTGCTGATGGGCGGCCTCACCATCATTCTGGAAGCCCCGGTGCCCGAGCTGTGCTTCCAGCTCATTCAGGACGAGAAGATTTCGGCCCTGTTCTTCCCGCCGACGGTGTGGATTTCCATGCTGCGCCATCCGGGTTTCGACAGCCATGATCTCTCCAGCCTGGAGCGTGGTTATTATGGCGCCTCCATCATGCCGGTGCCGGTGCTGGAGGAACTCTCCCGCCGCCTGCCGCAGGTGGGGCTCTACAACGCCTATGGCCAGAGCGAAATCGGCCCGCTGGCGACTGTGCTGCGCCCCGAGGAACATGCGGGGCGTCCGGCGTCGGCCGGCCGGCCGATCTTCAATGTCGAGACCCGGGTCGTCGATCCCGAGATGAACGACTGCCCACCCGGCGAGATGGGCGAGATCGTCCACCGCTCGCCCCAGCTTCTGGTCGGCTACTGGGACAAGCCCGAGGAAACCGAGGCAGCCTTTGCCGGCGGCTGGTTCCATTCCGGCGATGTCGGTTATCTCGATGAGGGCGGCTATCTGTTCATCGCCGACCGGGTGAAGGACATCATCAACACCGGCGGCGTCGTGGTCTCCAGCCGCGAGGTGGAGGAAGCGCTCTACACCCATCCGGCGGTGTCCGAAGTGGCGGTTATCGCCCTGCCGGACCCGAAGTGGATCGAGGCGGTCGCCGCCGTCGTCTCCATCAAGTCCGGCCATAGCATCGAGGGGGTGGATCTCATCGCCCACGCCCGCGCCCGGCTGGCGCCGTTCAAGGTGCCGAAGCGGGTGTTCTTCGTGGACACCCTGCCGCGCAACACCGCCGGCAAGCTGCTGAAGCGGGAACTGCGCAAGATCTACGAGGCCGAAGTCGAAGGCGCCTGAGACGGGCATCCCGGGCCGGAGACACGGGAGCGCGGGCCGCCCGCGCCCCCGAAACAGGCGGATGTGCGGGCTTCTCCAGAGGCACGGGAAATCTGCCCGGAACCGGCTGGATCCCTGTCCGCCGGGCGCTCAAGTCCTGATTGCCCGGCCCTCTGATACCAAAGATCCTCGCAGAGGACTCTTTGGTATTCCGATGCAGATTTCTCATGCCATTGGGGCATATGAGAAATCTGCGGTCCTTCAGGCGCACGGTGCGGTCGGCACTTCGTGCGGCTGGTATGAGCCTCATTCCCCTCCCCCTCGCCCGGCACCGGCCGTCCCCTCAATGGACCGGTACCAGGCGGGGACCGGGTCTCTCCTGTCCCTCCGGCAGGGGGCCCGGACTGGCGGCCGCCCTGTCTTCCCGACCACCCCGGGGCGGCCGCCCCTTTCACCGCACTTTGTGCGGCGGCGATCGGGCTCCGGAGCGCGCAAGAGCTGTTGTCACGGGGTCCCCGGACATGCGACGGTCTGCCCCGGGTCCCGGCAGGGGACCGGACCGATTCCCCGAGGACTGAAGCGCATGCCGATCCGGCGGGAATATCGCTGGCTCTATCCCATCGACTGGCCGCAGCTGACCGATGTCATCCGCTTCGAGCGGGCGGGCGGGCGCTGCGAACGCTGCGGGCGGCCCCATGGCGCGCTGGTGGCGCAGCTGGCCGACGGGCGCTGGTGGGATGCCGAGCGCGGCTACTGGCGCACCATGCGCGGCCGGCGCGCGCGCCGTCTGCCGGCGCCGGATCCGGCCCTGTTCGGCCGCGACACCCTGCCCGTCCTCCCCCCCGAGGCCGATCCCGGACCGCTGTTCGCCCCGCCGGCCACCTCCGGCCGCCGCCACCGCCGCCGGCCCGAGGAGCTGCTCACCGGTGTGCGCCTCGTGCGCATCACCCTGTCGACAGCCCATCTGGACCACGACCCCAGCAACAACAGGGCGAAGAACCTGAAGGCGCTGTGTCAGGTCTGCCATCTCCAGCACGACCGCGCCGAACACCAGCGCCGCCGGCAGGAAACCCTGAAGGCCCGCAAGGCCATCGGCGATCTGTTCCAGGGCCCCTACGGCTATTTTTCCTGATCCGGTGATCCGGGGGCGCCGCCCCCGGATCATTTTACGGCCTCTTCACAGCCGGTTGAGGCCCGAAAGCGCCGTGCCGCCGGCGGCGATGCGGGCGACGGCTTCCGCGAAGGGCTCCACCACCACGCTCATCTGATAGCCGCTGGCGTGCAGCAGGCGGTCGCCGTCGAGCAGGATGCCGACATGGCCGGGCCAGAAGGCGAGGTCGCCGCGCATCGGCGGGGTGTCCGGCGGCAGGCGGGTGCCGAGTTCGGCTGCCTGCATGTCGGAATCCCGCCCCGCCGGGTGGCCGGCGGCCATAAGCGCCGCCTGCACCAGGCCCGAACAGTCGATGCCCACCGACGAACGCCCACCCCAGAGATAGGGCCGGCCGACGAAGCGCTCCGCCACCGCCACGAAATCCGGCTCCACCGTGCCGACGGGGGCGAGATGGCGGAGCACCACCGCGCCGCCGGAGGTGAGGCCATAGACGAGGCCGCGCTTTTCCGTCGTGCCGGTGAGGGTCAGCCGGCTGCCGAAGGGCAGCACGAGCCGCGGCGGCAGCTTCATTTCCGGGCCGGGATAGAGAAAGGTCGCCAGTGCCGTCACCTGATGGGTGGCAGCCTCCCCCTCGGGCCCCAGCGCATCGGCGGGGATCCAGCCGACATAGCCATCGGTTTCGAGCTGCCCCCAGGCCCAGCCTTCCGGCGTCTCCTCATAGACGGTGACGATCTCGCCGAAGAGCACTTCGCTGTCCAGCGATGCCGCGGCCGAGGGCTGGCGCTTCAGGGGCGCCACCGGCTCCAGCACCCGGCGGCGCACGCCGGGCACGAAGCGCGCGGCCTCCACCTGCCCTCTCAGGAAGTCGGCGGCGAGATCGGGGCGGGCCGGCGTGCGGCGCAGATCCGGAGCGCTCACGCGGCACCTCCGAAGCGGGCTGCGATCACATGGAAGAGGGCGCGGATGGTCTGGGCGGCGCCACCTTCCGGCCGGCCCGGCCTGGCCGCGGGGGTCCAGGCGTAGATGTCGAGATGGCTCCAGATCCTGGCCTTCTCCACGAAGCGCGACAGGAACAGCGCCGCGGTGATGGAGCCGGCAAAGCCGCCGGAGGTGATGTGGTTCACATCGGCGATGCGGCTGTCGAGCATTTTCTGGTAGGGATCCCACAGGGGCATGCGCCACATGGGATCGCCCAGCGCCAGACCGGCGGCCTGCAGCTCGGCGGCAAAGCCGTCATCGGTGGAATAGAGCGGCGGCAGCTCGGGACCGAGGGCGACCCGGGCAGCGCCCGTCAGCGTCGCCATGTCGATGAGCAGATCCGGCCCCTCCTCGTCGGCCAGCGCCAGCGCATCGGCCAGGATCAGCCGACCCTCGGCATCGGTGTTGCCGATCTCGACGGTGAGGCCCTTGCGCGAGGTGAGGATGTCGCCCGGGCGGAAGGCATTGCCGGAGACCGAGTTTTCCACCGCCGGGATCAGCACCCGGAGCCGCACCGGCAGGCGCGCGTCCATGATCATGGAGGCGAGGCCCAGCACATGGGCAGCCCCGCCCATGTCTTTCTTCATCAGCGCCATGGCGGAATCGGGCTTGAGGTTCAGCCCGCCGGTATCGAAGCACACGCCCTTGCCGACCAGCGTCACCTTCGGCGCGCTCGCCGCCCCCCAGGTGATGTCGATGAGCCGCGGCGGCCGGGACGAGCCCTTGCCGACGGCATGCACCATGGGAAAGCCGGTCTCCAGCGCCACGCCGTCGGTCAGCGCCACCGCGGCGCCATGGCGGGCGGCCAGCGCCCGGGCGGCTTCCGCCAGCTCGGCCGGGCCCAGATCATTGGCCGGGATGTTGACGAGATCGCGCACCAGCGTCACCGCCTCGGCGGTGCGGCGCACGCTGTCGGCATCCACCCCCGCGGGCAGCTCCAGAAACACGCCGTTCGGCTTCGGGGTGCGGTAGGTGTCGAAACGATAGCGGCCGAGCAGGAAGGCGATGACGGCGGCCTGCGGATCATCGAAACCGGAGGCGAGGCGATAAATGCCATCGGGCAGACCGGCCAGCGCGCCGGGCAGCAGCGGATCCGTGCTGGCACCAAGGCCGAACAGCACCGTTTCCACCGCGCCATCGGCGCCGGGCAGCGGCATCAGGGCGCCGGCGGCAGCCTCGAACCGGTTGGTGCGCGCCCAGATGGCGGCGGCCATCGGCAGGTCTTCCAGCGCCTCATCCAGCCCGGCGGGGCGAACGGCATGGATGGGAACCGGCTTCGGCGCCGTGCCGGCTGCGACCAGACCGTCGATCAGATTGCCCAAGACGCGGACTCCTCTCCAGAAAGCGGCCGGATGCGGAAACCGCTCTCGCTGCTTGAATTTGCGCACTCTCTTGCCCGCGAACCGGGATCCGCGGCACCTGAAAATGCCCCGGCGCGCCCGAAGCACGCCAGCCCGGCCGAGAGAGTCGGCGCGATCGCTGCAATCTGCAAGAGGGGATGTGAGAGCATGGCGGCGTGAAGAGGATCCGGCCGGCCGCATGGCCCTCGGGGCGGACGGGCGCCCCGGTCCGCGGATCCGGGCGCAAAAGTGCTGCGACCGCGGAGCGCGCAGGGCGCGGTGGCGTCCCGGTAGCGGCAGCGCGGCGGGAGATCCGCCGGCGGGCGCGTCCTTCTCACGCGCCCGCCGGTCCGGCAACCGGGGTCGAGGACCGCGCCCCAAGCCGCGGCCGACCCGGCGCATGCTGCCGGTGAAGGGATGCCCCCGTGCCGACCGGAGTTGCCGGTCCGCCGAAGCGGCCGGACCCTGTTCCGGGGCACGGGGAGAAGACCCGGAGGCCCCGCAATGACCTCCGGGCAGTCCGGTCCAGAAGACGAAGAGGAGCCACGGATGAACAGCCCCGTCCCGCCTCCGGCCGGTAGGTCTCCTGCCAAAGATCCTTGGAAAGGACGCTTTGGTATTCCGATGCATATTTTCCATGCCTTTGGGGCATATGGGAAATATGCTGTCCTTCAGGCGCACGGTGCGGTCAGCACTTGCGTGTCTGGTATCAGGTGCGCGCGATGATCTCGCGCTCGCCGGCGTGGACGGCAGCGCCCGTCAGGGTGCCGACGGCGCGCAGGGCCGCCCGGCCGGGGCGGCGGTTGCGGGTCGGCCGGCCCCAGCGGCGGGCATAGGGGGCAAGCACATAGAGGGTGCCGAGGCGGGAGACCGGGGCGCGCATGCTGCCATCGCCATCCACCACCAGCAGCGGCAGGCCGCTGGCCGCCGCCCAGCGCTCCCACACCTCGGCCGCCTCGCCGGCATCGGCCACTTCGGCAATCAGCACCGAGCGGGACGGATCGGGATGGGCCAGTTCCAGCCGGAACACGAAGCCGCCCTCGGCATCCCGCACGCAGGCCATGGCAACGCCCCGGAAGGCGCGCAGCGACAGCCGCCGCACTACGCCCTCGGCGTCGCTGCCAATCACCAGCAGACGGCCATCGGCCTCGATGCGGGCACACGGCGCTTCCGCCGCCTCGCGCGGCAGCCGGCGCCGCTCCACCGACGCGGAACCCGCGCCCCGGGCATCGGCGGCGGCAGGAGTGGGGCAGGAGAGATCGGACCAGCCAGTCATGATCGTGCTCGATGATGGGTGGAGAAGACCGGCCGGACCGGCCTTCTCCGGGCTGACGGAAACCCGGCAGCCGGCCAGGGCGGCCGGTGCCGGAAGCGGGGCGCCGGGGCGATCCATCGGACCGCTCCCCCGGCTTGATCGGCAGGCGGGCCCGGGCGCTCGTCCGGCCCGGTTCTCCGCCTCCGCACCGTCCGATGGATGGCTCCGCATCCTCGCGTCCGGCCTGAACATCTGCCCGGAAGTCACTGGGATCTCGAAAGACCCGTGCGCTCCGGATGCCCCTGAATGTGCCCCAAGCTCCCTGCCGGGATCTTAACGCGGTGGCCCCGGGAATCGGTCCTCTCCACGGACGGTTAGGAAAGCCTCACCGGCGATCGCAAAAATTGCGGATAATTTTCGGCGGCGCACACCCTGATGTCGCCTCATCCGGGCCCGGTTTCCACCTGATGTCCGCCGGATCCGCCACTTTCGCACGTGCGGCAACAGTCGCTTTTGTCTTGCCGCAGACGCGAAAGGCGCGTACAAAACCGATCGGTCAGTACGGCAGATTGTCTCGAGAGTTCAACGAGCTGTTGCCTGTATCCGGCTCCTTGCGCGGCCCCTCCTCCATCAAACGCCAAGAAGGTTCGCCCGGAATGCTTCACTCCCGCTTCGACGTGCTCGGCATCGGCAATGCGATTTACGATGTCCTGGCGTCCGTCGATGATGATTTTCTCGTGCGCGAACGCCTTGTGAAGGGCGAGATGCGGCTTGTCGATGCCGCGCGGTCGCGCCAGATCTATGATCGCATTGGTCCGGCCGTGCGCGCCTCCGGCGGCAGCGCCGGCAACACGGTGTCCGGTGTCGCGGCCCTCGGCGGACGGGCCGCCTTCATCGGCAAGGTTGCCGATGACAGCGTGGGCGATGCCTATGGCCACGACATGCGCGGCTTCGGCGTGCATTTTGATGTGCCGCCGCTCTCCGGCGGGGCGCCGAGCGCCACCTCGATCATCCTGATCACCCCGGATGGCGAGCGCACGATGAACACCTATCTCGGCGCCTGCCAGCATCTGGGCCCCGCCGACATCGACGCCGATCTCGTCGCCGCCTCGGCCATCACCTATCTCGAAGGCTATCTCTGGGATCCGCCGGCGGCCAAGGACGCCTTCCGCAAGGCCGCCCACATCGCCCACGCCGCCGGCCGGCAGGTGGCGCTGACCCTGTCGGATGCCTTCTGTGTCGATCGCTGGCGCGCCGATTTCATCGACCTGCTGCGCACCGGCACCGTCAACCTGCTGTTTGCCAACGAGCACGAGCTGAAGGCGCTCTATGGCAGCCCGTCGGTCGGCGATGCCGTGGCCGCCCTTCAGGCCGACTGCCCGCTGGCCGCCGTGACGCTTGGCGCCGAGGGCTCCCTCGTCGTTACCCGCACCGAGGCGATCCAGGTGCCGGCCACCGCGGTGGACCAGGTGGTGGACCTCACCGGTGCCGGCGATCTCTATGCCGGCGGCTTCCTCTTCGGCCTCTCCAACGGCCGGTCGCTGACCGAGTGCGCCACCCTCGGCAGCCTCGCCGCATCCGAGGTCATCACCCACATCGGCGCCCGCCCCCAGCGCGCCCTGACGGATCTGGTCAACCTCAGCCGCAGCGCGGCCTGAGACCGGATCCCGCCCCCCAAACGGGCGCCGGACCCTCGCCAAAATGAAAACGGCCGCCTGTCCAGAAGGAGAGGCGGCCGTTTTCATTTGAAGCCCGGTGCATCACACGTCTGACGGCACGACAGACACCCCGGCCCCGCATCAGGACAAGGCGGCGGCCGGACGGGTGCCCGTGCGGGCTCAGCTGCGCGCGTCGAAGACGCGATATTCGTGCTCGATGCTCTTCTCGATCAGCAGACGCCAGAGCGGCTCGGCAATCGCCTGGGAGAGACCCGTCGCATCGGCCTCGGCCAGCACCTTGCGCACCACGTCCTCGACGCGGGCCTTGTCGTAGATGGCGGCGCGGTCCGCCTTGATGCGGCCGGCCTGCTCGACATATTTCTGCCGTTCCGCCAGAAGCGCCACCAGAGCGCGGTCGATCCGGTCGATCTCGCGACGCACCTCGGTCATGGTTCGGCAGGCGACCATTGCGCTGTTCCCTGTTTCGACCCCGGGGAGCGGCCCGGAGGCGGGCCGCGTTCATCAGTCGTTTACCTTATTTCCGCCCCGGACCGATACCGGTTTTCGCCGGAATGGTGAAGACATCGCGGCCGATCGTGTCACGGAGAGCACCGGTAACGGGTGCCGGGCGGGGCATCCGCACCTCCGCCCGGGCCGAAAAATACAATCCTTATCAGGCTATTGTATCACTCTCGGGCAAGCGCGCCCATGCCTCACAGCGCCTCGGCGACGGCCGCCAGACGGGCCGCCCGGCGCGCCCGCACCGCCTGTCCGAAGGCCTGGAACAGGCGCATGGACGGCGCATCGGTGCGCACCCAATATTCCGGATGCCACTGCACACCGAAGGCAAAGGTGGTGGCGTCGCGCACCCGCACCGCCTCGATGGTGCCATCGGTGGCGCGGGCTTCCACCTCCAGCCCGTCGGCCAGCCGGCCGATGGCCTGCCGGTGCAGCGAGTTCACCCTGATGCGATCCGCGCCGACGACGCCGGCCAGCTGGCTGCCCGGCTCGAACACCACCTCGTGGGCCAGCGCCCAGCGCACGTTCAGATCGTCGCTGACCGGGGCGCGGTGATCCAGCCGGCCCGGCAGGGTCTGGATTTCGGCATCCAGCGAGCCGCCGAGGGCGACATTCAGCTCCTGATGGCCACGGCAGATGCAGAACAGCGGCACCCCCAGCATGATGGCGGCGCGGATCAGCGGAATGGTCGTGCTGTCGCGGGCCTCGTCATAGGGCTCGGTGGCCTCGGAGGGGGCATCGCCATAGCAGGTCGGATGCACGTTGGAGCGCGAGCCGGAGACCAGCACGCCATCGACATCGCCGAGCAGCTCCATGGGGTCGATGCCATCGCCGAAGGACGGCAGGATCAGCGGCACCGCCTCGGCGCCCAGCCGCACACCGTTCAGATACTGCTCCGGCGTCGCGTGCCACACATAATCATCCGCCACCCGGACATCGGCGCTGACGATCACCAGCGGACGCGCCCCCGAAGCGGCAGCGCGGGACACCGGCGGGGTGGGAAGGGACGACATGAACGGCTCCATCGGACGGAAATCGGATCGCCTGGACAGCCTGTACCGCCGCCCGGACCTGAGGGGAGCCGGATTATATCCCGCCGCCGGGGCTTTTCCCATGCCCTGCCGGCGGACTGGAAAACAGGACCCGGCGGACATGAAAAAGCCGTCCCCGGGAAGATCCCGGAGACGGCGGGCGGACGGTCGGCAGGCGCCCCTGCCCGGGGGGGCAAGGGAAGTGGCAGGGCGCGCCCGCTGACGGTCCGGGGCTCAGCGCCCTTCGGTGGCCTGGCTCATGGGATCCTGTGCCGTGCCGCCCTCCTGGGCTTCCATGACATGGCGGGCGGCAGCGCCGGCGACCTTGCGGCGCATCTCCGGATCCTCCACCGTCGGGCCATCGTCGGCGATGCGCACCACCACCTCGCGGCTGGCGAAGCGGATGCCGGCCGCCGACAGCGCCTTCTGCACTTCGGCATAGACCTGCCGGCGCAGGATGAACTGGTCGCCCGGCCGGGTCATGAACTTCATGCGCATGACGAGGGCCGAATCGTCCATCTGGTAGACGCCCTGGGACTTCAGCGGCGCCAGGAACTTCGGGCCGGATTCCGGATCGTCCAGCAGCTGCTGGCCCACCTTCTTCACGATCTTGCGCACCTGTTCCACATCGGTGTCATAGGGCACGCGGAACGGCAGCTTCATGATGACCCAGTCACGCGAGAAGTTCTGGACCTTGGAAATGCTGCCGAAGGGAATGGTCGTCAGCGGACCGTTCTGGTGACGCAACTGGAAGGAGCGGATGGAGATCTTCTCCACGGTGCCCTTGGCCGAGCCAATGTCGATATATTCGCCGATGCGGAAGGCATCATCGATGAGGAAGAAGGCGCCGGAGAAGATGTCCTTGACCAGCGCCTGACTGCCGAAGCCGACGGCCAGACCGATGACACCGGCACCCGCGAACAGCGGCCCGATGTTCACCCCCAGCTCCGACAGGCCGATCATGATGCCCATGACGATGATCGCCGTCAGCACCGCGAAGCGGGCGAGCGGCAGCAGCGTCGCCAGACGGCTGCGCACATTGCCGGCCGGGTGCTCGTCATGCTCGTGGATCTGGCCGGGAATGCCGGCCGGCCCCCCCTCCTCGGCGATGCGCCGGTCGATGGCGATCTTCACCGCACCGTGCAGCAGCCACGCACAGAAGCCGATGAGGATGACCTCGAAGACGCGGCCGCTCCAGTCGCGGTTGAAGAGGAAATCGGCGCCCCAGAGCTGGAGAATCAGCGCCAGGCCGACCAGGGCGCACAGGAAGCCCGCGCCTTCGTCCAGCAGATCGCGGAAATCCGGGATCTTCTCATGGGGCGGATTGACGAAGCGCAGCTCCGGCTGGCGCGGCACCAGACGCTGGATCAGCAGCACCAGCACGGCATAGAGCACCATCACGAACACGCCGACCACCACCGGCGCCACCACCAGACCGGCCGCTCCCGGCAGATCCAGCAGACGGCGGGCAGAGGAGACCAGCCAGGCGACGATGAAATAGAGGATCGCCAGCACATGCCAGTGGCGCACCAGCGCGGCCTTCACGCCCCGGGCGCCCTCAAGGGCGGCGGGCATCATGGCGCGCGCAATGGCCTTGCGGTCCAGATAGCACAGCCCGGCCAGAAGCAGCACCGAGAGACCGCTGATGATGATGGAGATCAATCGGCTCTCCGCCTGCGGCACCTGCAGGATCGCCAGCCATTCATGGAAGGCGAGCAGCAACGCGGCAAAGAAGAACACCACCGAGACATGCCGGTAGAGCCGCTTCGCATCCTGATCGCTGAGCGCAATCAGCCGCACCGAGGCCGCGTTCGGCGAGATCACCACCCGGGCCAGCGCGATCGCCACCGACATCACCACATAGGCTGTCAGCAGAACCATGACGGTGGCGCGGGTGGCCGAGTGATTCTGGTCGAGAATTTCGGCGGCCAGCGCACCAGCGGCCAACAGCACGCCGCAACCGATGAGATCGATGACGCCGCGCATCAGCATGACGCTGATCTTGTCGACCGGCCCCACCTCGCCGGTTGCCTGCCCGGCCAGCCACGACCGGCGCAGCCGGCTTTTCACCAGCCACGCCACCATCGAGCCCAGCACGATGGCAATGGCCGCCAGCAGCACGGCCCCGCCCAGCCATTCGCTACCGGCTGATTCGATGGCCGCCCCGACCGTCACGGGAAAATGACGCACCGATTCGACCGCCGCCCGGAGGGCCAGTCGCAGCCGCGACGCGTCCTCCGACAGTGCCGCCAGCTTCTGCTCGATGACGATGCCACCGGCATCGGCAATCTGCACGGGTGCCTTCGGCTCCTCGGGCGCCGCCAGCGCCATCAGGGCCACAGGCGATGCCGCGGCCGCGGATCCTGTGCCCCCCATCCCCGCGGGAAGCGCCAGAAGAAAGGCCAGAAGCAGCAGGAAAGCCGGCCCGACCCGGCTGCGCACCGGCCAGCGGCCGGCGTCTGTTCGTCCGGAGACCCGTGGCCCCCTGATATCCGCGACCTGCGGCATGAGAATTCCCTTACCCCCGTTGAAAAGTCTGGTGCGCCGCCACAATCCGGCCCCCTCCGCCAAAGGTCAATGTGATGCACTGCGGCGCCCCTGTGGAAAGCCCGCGACGCCGGCGCGGAAAGTGAGCCGGGGGTGCTTGCGCATCGGAAATGACCCCGCTATAAGCTCGGCCACGGCGGACGGCACAGCCCGACGCCAAACGGAATGGGCGGTTAGCTCAGCGGAAGAGCACTACCTTGACACGGTAGGGGTCACTGGTTCGATCCCAGTATCGCCCACCATTCCTTTTTCAGTGCAGATGGCGAGATCTGACCCAGGGGTTCTGGGTAACATCTGTCAGGCCGACAAATCCCTTCGGCTGCATGTCGGAGTGTTTGCCAGAGCAGCTTTCCGTCTCGACGGGATCAGCGCCCGGCAGGCGGCGCGCACAGCTCCCCTTCGTACGGCCGCCCCTTTCCCAGACTGAAACGTCCCTCCGGCCATGCCGGCACCACGACAGCTCCCGCTGCTGCCCGCCCGCTCTTCATGACGCCGGCGCGCACCTGACGCCAATGGGTGCTGAGACGGATCTTCTCCCGGGACAGGACAGAATCACCTGCCGTCGGCGCGTACGACAAATCTCTCGTTCTGCGGGAATGCAGGTGCAGTCCGAGCGGCGCGATCCTGGCCTGCCGCGGTGCGGTGTCGTGAGCGCCGGCGCATGCGGGATGCCGCGAGGGAAGCTCCGCCCGCGACATCCTGCGGACGGGGCCAATCTCCTCTATCGTCACGGACAGGCCGAGACGCCCTGCCGGCTCTCCTCGCCCCTCCCCTCTCGCGCTCGCCCGACGCCGGGCCGCAGTCAGCTGATGAGGCTGACGAGCTTGCGGGTGATCGGCACGACGATGACCGTCGGTCCGTCGGCGGCCAGCGCCGCGCGGAAGGCGGTCGCCAGGTCGTCGGTGGTTTCGGCCTTCACCGAGGGCACGCCATAGCCCTTGCCCAGCGAGACGATGTCGAGGCCCGGCAGGTCCAGACCCGGCACGTTCGGGGTCTCCTCCAGCTCGGCGAACTCCTTCAGGATGCCATATTCCTCATTCTGCAGAACCACATAGATGACCTTCGCGCGCTCGCGCGCGGCGGTGTAGAGGCTCTGCACCGAATATTGGAAGGAGCCGTCGCCCATCAGGCACAGCACCGGCCGGTTGCGGCCGCTCTTGCGTTCGGCCAGCGCCAGCCCGACGGAGGCCGGCATGGTCCAGCCGAGGCCGCCCGAGGCGAAGGAATAATAGGTGTCCGGGGTGTCGATGCGGAACTGGTCCTCCATCGCCGGAATGTTGGAGGGCGATTCGTCGGTCAGCACCAGATCCGCCGGCGCATTGGCCTTGAGGGTGGCAAACACCGCCGTCGGCGTCAGCGGCAGCTCCGGGCCGGGCACGGCGGGGGCCGGCCGCAGGGGCGGGCGCTGCGGCAAAGGCCGTTCGGCAATCAGCGGCAGCACCCCGTGCAGGAACAGGCCGGCATCCGACACCAGACTGTCGCCGACGGCGGCCTTGGCGGCGGCATCGGGATCGTCGGTCACCTGGATGAGCGACGCGCCCTCCGGCAGATAGGAGCCGGGAACATAAGGATAGTAGCGGAACACCGGCGCGCCGATGACGGCGATGAGATCATGGCCGGCCAGCCGTTGGCTCAGCGGGCCGATGGCCGCCGGCAGGGCGCCGGCAAACAGCGGGTGGGTCTCGGGGAAGGGCGTGCGCTCGCAGAACGGACCCGCCCACACCGGCGCCCCCAGCCGGGTGGCCAGCGTCACCGCATCGGCCCATGCCCCGGCGCCGGCGCGGGCGACATCGCCGCCCAGTACCAGCACGGGACTTTTCGCCGCCGACAGGCGCGCGGCAAACTCGGCCAACCGCTCCGGATCCGGCCCCACCCGGGTGGAGACCGTGCGCAGCGCCAGCGGCTGCGGCATCTCCTTGTCCCAGTCATCCAGCGGCAGCGACAGGAATACCGGGCCCGTCGGCTGCTGGGTGGCGGTGGCCCACGCGCGCAGGAAGGCGCCGGGCACATCCTCCGCCCGGGCGGGCTCGTAGGACCATTTCACCCACGGCTTCGGCAGCTCGGTGGCCTGAATGTTGGTGAGGAAGGGCTCGTTCAGCAGCATCTCGCGGGTCTGCTGCCCGGCGGTGATGATGAGCGGCGTCTTGTTCTGGAAGGCCGTCAGGATCACGCCCATGGCATTGCCGAGCCCGGCGCCGGTGTGAACGTTGACGATGACAGGCTTGCGCAGCCCCTGGGCCAGACCATCGGCAATGCCGACGACGCTCGCCTCCTGCAAAGCGAGCACATACTGGAAGTCGTCCGGGAAATTCTTGAGGAAGGTTTCTTCCGTCGATCCCGGATTGCCCACGATGGTGGTGATCCCGAGCTCGCGCAGCAGCGCGAAGGTTGCGTCCTTCACGGTCGCCATGCCGTCCACTCCCTGTTCCGTCCTCGGCCGGGTCGGGGTTGCCCGCCTCCGGCTGCGGCATCCTAGCTCATGGGACGGCGATGACACCCGCTGATTGGCGCAGCGGCTCCGACGAGCCGGCGACAGGGAGCGCGGTCCGGTCGCACGCGACGGAAAAGACTGGTGTCTCCCGATCGGAAAAATGTGCGGGGCTGCGCCGGGAGCAGATGAATCCACAGGACCGATTCTCGCCCACGGGGCAGCGGGCGCGCGAATCAGGGGCGGAAAACCATATCCGGCAGGCATCGGTCTTGAGCGGGGAGGGGAGGGCAACATCGACACGGGAGGAGCGGCCCGGCCGCAGCTCATGCGGCATGAACCGGCGCGACGCCCATCCTGAAGTTGGACAGACAGTGTGCCCAACTATGCCATAACATCTTGTAAGGAAAGAAGTTTGGCGCTCCCTAGGGGACTCGAACCCCTGTTTTCGCCGTGAGAGGGCGACGTCCTAGACCGCTAGACGAAGGGAGCAGCGGGTCGCTCGTTGCCGGCGACGAACGGGGATATAGCGGCTTCCCCCGGGGGGCGCAAGCCCCTTGCGGTGATCCGGCTCAGGATCTCGTGGCAGCAGGTCGATCTGTGGATAAGTCGGGTCCGGTCTGTGGATAAGTCGGGGCGCGCGCCCGCATCCGGCAATCTGGCAGTGCATTTTCCGGCAGCTCAACCTGAGGCGGCGGCTTTGGTGACAGAGAATCCGGTTCGGCTTCCGGTTTACGCCGATCGCCGCTAGGCTTGGGCGCAAACTGATTCCCGCGTCCGTCGCGGTCCCGCCCCTGCCGGAGGAGCACGCCCCGTGCCCCAGACCACCCCGCCCGATTTCCGCCCCGACGATTTTCCCGCGGTTCGCGACAGGATCCGCGAGGCCTATTCCAATGTCGTGCTGGTGTTGCAGGGCGGCGGCGCCCTCGGCTCCTATCAGCCCGGCGTGGTGGAGGTGCTGGAGCGGGTCGGCATTGATGTGAACTGGGTGGCCGGCATCTCCATCGGTGCCATCAACAGCGCCATCATCGCCGGCAACCCGCCGGGCCAGCGTCTGGCCAAGCTCACCGAGTTCTGGAATCTGGTGACCTCCCGGGTGAAGTGGCCGTGGGTGCCCGATGGCGACGAGCTGCGCGGCCTGTTCAATCAGGCGGCCTCCTATGCGGCCATCACCATGGGCCAGCCGGGCTTCTTCAAGCCGCGCTTTCCTCCGCCGGAGCTGCAGCCCCAGGGCACGGCCAGCGCCGTCAGCTATTATGACACCTCGCCCCTGCGCGAGACCCTGCTGAAGGTGGTCGATTTCGACTATCTGAACGAGGGGCCGGTACGGCTGTCGGTGGGAGCGGTCAATGTGCGCTCGGGCAACTTCGTCTATTTCGACAACCGCCAGCGCCGCATCCGGCCGGAACACATCATGGCCTCCGGCTCGCTGCCGCCGGGCTTTCCGCCGGTGGAAATCGACGGCGAATATTATTGGGATGGCGGCCTCGTCTCCAACACGCCGCTGAGCTACGTGCTCGGCCATGTGGATGCGTGCAGCCTCATCTTCCAGGTCGACCTGTTCTCCGCCCACGGCATCGTGCCGCGCAACATGGGCGAGGTGCAGGAGCGCGAGAAGGACATCCGCTTCTCCAGCCGCACCCGCATGAACACCGATATCTACAAGACCTATCTCGACATGCGCGGCGGGATCGACCTTCTGATGTCGAAGCTGCCGCCGGAAGCCCTTGCGGATCCGGAAGTCGCGGCGCTGGAGAAATATCGCACGCCGCTCAGGGCCAACATCATGCACCTGATCTACCGGCGCAAGATGTATGACAAGGCGTTCAAGGACTACGAATTCTCGCGCAATACCATGCTGGATCACTGGAGCGCCGGCCGGGACACCATGACCCGCACCCTGCGCCATGCCGACTGGTTCGAGCCGCCCCGCGATCGCATCGACATCGTGACCCACGACGTCCACCACGACGCGGACGACTGATTTCCGGTGGGGTCGCGGCTCCGGTCCCCGGCGCCACGCCCCCTCTTCTCCGGCAGAGGTGCTTTTCCCGCGCGGCGGGGCTGCTGCCCCTTGGCGTGACGGCGGGGAGCGGGAACCATGCCGGCAGTCTAGGCGAGTGATTCGCGCAGCCTTCCTCCGCCGGCCGCATCCGGGGCCGGCTCTTCTCGTTCCGAGGTTTTCATGACCACCTTCCCGATCGACGCCGCCCGCACGATCATCGCCACCGCGCTTGCCAAGGGCGCCGAGCTGAAGATGAAGCCGCTCACCATCGCGGTGCTGGATGCCGGTGGCCATCTGGTGGCCTTCGAGCGTCAGGATGGCGCCCCGACGGTGCTGCGCGCCGGCATCGCCATCGGCAAGGCCACCGCCGCGCTCGCCTTCCATGGCGGCTCGCGCACCCTCAACCGAATGGCCCAGGATCGTCCGCACTTCGTGGCCGCGCTCTCGGCCCTGTCGGGTGGCGCTGCTCCCGTTGTCCCGGTGCCGGGCGGCATTTCCGTGCGCAACGCCGCGGGCGAGGTGATCGGCGCCGTCGGCATCTCCGGCGATACCTCGGACAATGACGAGCTGGCCGCGGTTGCCGGCGTCGAGGCTGCCGGCCTCAAGGCCGAGACGGGCGCCTGATCCTTCGCGCCGGGGCAGACCCATGAAAAAAAGGCCGCGTCCGGTGCCCCGGGCGCGGCCTTTTCCTGTTCGGGATCTCCGGTCTCAGCGTTCGCCGAGGGAGAACAGCACGCCGAAGATGAAATCGAGCAGGGCGACGGCGGCCAGCATGGAAAACAGCGCCGTGCCCGAGGCCGGAACCGTCAGGAAGGCGATCAGGTAGATCATCAGGATCGCCGCCGCCATGGCATGCTCCGCCAGCCCGCGCCGGCGCACCCGGATCGTGCGGGCGATTTCCGCAACCAGCGCGCACACGGCAATCAGGGTCAGCACATCCGCCGAGCTGATGACCCACATGACCCCGGAGGGCAACGGCACCGACAGGATCGGCACTGTCCACGCCCCCGGCGCCGAGGTACCCGTGATGAGCATCAGGCCGGCGTTGTAGATCAGCAGCGGAAAAATCGTGAGCGGAATGATCCCCGCCATCATCCGCATGGTCCCCCGTTCTCGTGCGCCCGGCCGCGCCTCTTTTCTCCGGGCGGCCCCCTGTCCCGCTCCGGGGCAGTCGGTGCCGGTCGTCTGCGGATCCCCGCCGCGGCCTGCCCCCAAAGAGGCCGGCAGCCGGACCCACTTTCGCGACAGCGTAGAGAAATTCGCACGCGCGGCAATCTCGGCGCACAAAAAAACCGGCCCCGTGCCGTCATGGCAAACGGGCCGGCGAATCCTTCCGGCGTCTCGCCGGATGGCGCGCCCCACGGACCGGCCGGACGAACATGTCCGCCCCGCCGGTCGTCGGGCATCGTCTCAAGCAGGAAATCAGGCCTCGGCCTTGACTTCCAGGATCTGGCGACCGCGATACATGCCGGTCTTCAGGTCGATGTGGTGCGGACGACGCAGCTCACCCGAGGTCTTGTCCTCGACATAGGACGGCGCGGTGAGGGCATGATTGGAGCGGCGGAAGCCCTTCTTCATGCGCGAGGTTTTTCTCTTCGGAACGGCCATGTTGTTTTCTCCGGAACTCTCTCGCGCTCAAAGCGTCCCCTTCGCGGGGGGCCGGCGCGGACGATAAACCCGACGGGATGGGCCGGGCTTCTAGCAGACATCGGCCCGCTTGGCCAGTCTTCGCGTCAACAACGCGACCCGCCAAATGCCCTGTCGGCCGCGGGGTTGGCCCGCCGGGGGGCATCAAGCCCGCGTCCGGGGCGCTGCGGCCGTCCGCATCCGCCCCACCTTATATATATGGTCGCCGCATCCTATCTTTGGGGGGCCGCCGTCCGCCCCTTTTTCGACCGCTGCCCGAGGATACCCCGCCCCGATGAACCTCACCCGTATCGCCGACGAGGCGCGGCTGGCGCTCACCACCCTGGCCGACCGGGCGACCGGCATCGTCACCCCGACCGTGCGCCTCGGCGTCACCGGGCTGTCGCGCTCGGGCAAGACGGTGTTTCTCACCGCCCTCGTGCACAATCTCATCCATGGCGGACGACTGCCGCTGTTCGAGCCGCTGGCCTCCGGTCGCATTTCCGGCGCGGTGCTGGAGCCCCAGCCCGATGATGCCGTGCCGCGCTTCGACTACGAGACCCATGTCGCCCAGCTCGTTGACGCCCGGGTGTGGCCGGAGTCCACCCGGCGCATTTCCGAGCTGCGGCTGACGATCCGCTACCA
The DNA here is from genome assembly GCA_050689115.1 of Segnochrobactraceae bacterium EtOH-i3. Lineage (GTDB taxonomy): Bacteria > Pseudomonadota > Alphaproteobacteria > Rhizobiales > Segnochrobactraceae > JBBSSF01. The sequence goes on from JBOGCN010000013.1 coordinate 96,766, forward strand.
GTCCGCCACCTTCCTCGGCCGCAATATCGGCTCCGGCAAGCTGCATCTCGATATCGTCGACTATCCCGGCGAATGGCTGCTCGATCTGCCGCTGCTCGCCAAGGACTATGCGACGTGGGCGCGCGAATCGATCGCGCGGGCCCGCACCGCGCCGGCGACGCCGGCCACCGGCGCGTGGCTGCAGGCCCTCTCGGAGGCCCGCGGCGAGGAGCCCGAGAGCGAACTTGCCGCCCGCACGCTGGCCGCCGCCTTCACCCGCCACCTGACCGCCGTGCGCGCCGATCCGGACACGGTGGCGACCGAGCCGCCCGGCCGCTTCCTCATGCCCGGCGATCTCGAAGGCTCGCCCGCCCTCACCTTCGCGCCGCTGGATCTCGCCGAGGGCGCGGCCATCGAGCGGGGCACGCTGGCGGCGATGATGGAGCGGCGCTTCGAGGCCTACAAATCCCACATCGTGCGGCCCTTCTTCCGGGATCATTTCGCCCGGCTTGACCGCCAGATCGTGCTGGTCGACGTGCTCTCTGCGCTGGATCGCGGCTCCGATGCGGTGGCAACCCTGGAGCGGGCGCTGGGCGATGTGCTGGCCGCCTTCCGGCCGGGCCGGCTGTCGTGGCTGACGGGCCTCGTCGACCGGCGCATTGACCGCATCCTGTTTGCCGCCACCAAGGCCGATCATCTGCACCACCGCGACCATGACCGGCTGGAGGCGATCCTCGGCCGCATCGTCGAACAGGCGCGCACCCGGGCGGAGTTTGCCGGCGCCCATGTCGGCGTCTCGGCCATTGCCGCCGTGCGCGCCACCCGGGAGGCCACGGTGCGCCGCTCCGGCGAACAGCTGCCGGCCATCATCGGCACGCCCCTGCCCGGCGAGCAGATCGACGGCACCCTCTATGATGGCGCCACCGAGATTGCGCTGTTTCCCGGCGACCTGCCCGATGATCCCGCCGCTGCCCTCAAGGCGGATGCCGGGCTGGCCCTGCGCTTTGCCCGCTTCCGGCCGCCGCGGCTGGAGCGCGCCGCCGATGGCCGCGCTCTCTCGCTGCCCCACATCCGCCTCGACCGGGCCCTGCAATTCCTGATCGGAGACACCCTGGCATGACCGACCCGCGCCGCCCCGGGGCCTTCCGTCTCGACGAACTTGACGACGCCGACATCCGCGAGACCCCGCTGCCCGAGCCGCCGCCGCCGCCGGCGGCCGGCGACCTGCCCGACGACGACGCGCCCCCCGAGGGCGACGCCTTCGACGAGGCCGCGTCGCGTCCGCCGCGCTGGAAGCTGACCGCCGGCACCCTGTTCTGGGCCGGCCTTGGCGGTCTCGTCACCTTCGGCACCGGGCTGGCCATCGACCGGCTGATCGAGGATCTGTTCGCCCGCTCCGACACCCTCGGCCTCATGGCGTCGGTGCTGGCGGTGGTGTTCTTCCTCGGTGTCATCGGCATCATCGCGCGGGAATCCTTCGCGCTGGCCCGGCTGTCCAAAATCGGCAAGCTGCACGCCCGCGCCGTGGCCATCGCCGCCTCCGACGACCAGACCGCCGCCCGGGTGCTCGCCGCCGATCTCGACCGCTTCTATCGCCACCGCCCCGAATCGGCCCGCGGCCGCGCGGCACTTGCCGGCTATGCCCGGGACATCATCGACGGCCGCGATCTTCTCGTGCTGGCCGAGCGGGAGCTCCTCACCGATCTCGACCTTCAGGCCCGCCGCCTCGTCGTCGGCTCGGCCCGGCGGGTGTCGGTGGTGACAGCCCTCTCGCCCCGGGCGCTGGTCGATCTCGCCTATGTCGCGGCCGAAAGCATCTCGCTGGTGCGCCGCCTCGCCCGGCTTTATGGCGGCCGGCCGGGCTTCCTCGGCTTCCTCAAGCTCGCCAAGGCCGTCGTCGCCCATCTCGCCGTCACCGGCGGCATGGCAGCCGGCGACAGCTTCGTGAACGAAATGCTCGGCCACGGCATCGCCGCCCGCCTCTCGGCCCGCCTCGGCGAAGGCGTCATCAACGGCCTCATGACCGCCCGCGTCGGGCTCGCCGCCATCGACGTCTGCCGGCCCCTGCCCTTCCTGGAGGCGAAACGTCCGACCGTCGCCGAAATCACCGCGGCCATCGCCAAGGTGACGCCGGGGCAGCGATAATCGGGCTGCCGCCCGAACCCGCCCGGAGGCCCCAAGGGCCTCCGGACCACCCCCCTTTTTTTGAAGCAGAGCCATGTCATACCAGGCGCACGAAGTGCTGACCGCACCGTGCGCCTGAAGGACAGCAGATTTCCCATATGCCCCAGTGGCATGAGAAATCCGCATCGGAATACCAAAGAGTCCTTTTCAAGGATCTTTGGTATCAGGCGGGGAGGGAATGCCCTCTCCGCCGGCCTGAAATTTTCAAAAAACTGGAGGGTTCGGGAGGCTGTGCCTCCCGGGGGCTTGGGGCAACGCCCCAAAACATCACCCGGCGTCCGTTATTTCGCCCCGACTTCCGCCTCGAACAGATCGGTGATGCGATCGACGATGACGTCCGGGGTGAGGGTTCCGAAGCGGATGAGCCAGCGGAACTGCCACGGGAAGACGCGGAGCGCGGCGCGGCGCTGGATGGCGGCGCGCACCTCGCGGGCGGCGAAGTCCGGGGTGACTTCAAACGGCTTGGCGCCGTGGTGCTTGGCGGCCATGGGGGTGGCGACGAAGCCCGGGCAGATGACGGTGACGGAGACCTTCGCCCGACGCAGCCAGCGCCGCAGGGCCGTGCCATAGGCGGCAATCGCCGCCTTGGTAGCGGAATAGGTCGGCAGATCCGCCACCGGCTGCAGGCCGGCAATGGAGGATGTCATGCAGATGGCGCCGCCCCGGCGCTGGCGCATGCGCTCCACCAGGGCATTCACGGTGTTGAGGGTGCCGGTCAGGTTGATGGCGATCTGGCGGTCAATGTCGGCGTCGCTTTCGCGCGCGCGCCCGGAGCCGAGACCGGCGGCGACGCCGGCATTGGCGATCAGGATGTCGACGGGGTGGCGGTCGTCGAACTCAGTGAGGGCGGCGACGAGGGCCGGCCGGTCGGTGGTGTCGACCAGGGCGATTTCTGCCACGCCGCCTTCCGCCCGCACCTTTTCCGCCACGGCTTCCAGCCGGTCGGCATCCCGGCCGACGAGCAGGAGGGTGCGCCGCGGCGCAGCATAGAGCTCGGCCAGTGCCGCACCGATGCCCGAGGAGGCGCCGGTGATGACGAGGGATCGCGGATCGCGCATGACGGCTTCCTTCTGTCCGGCCGGGGACCGACGCGATGCCGCCGCCTGGGCCGCCCGGTCAGGAGGGGATGCGGCGCGCAGGCGTCCCCGGGTCAGCCCTTGTCGCGCAGCAGCCGACCCTTTTCGCGGTTCCAGTCGCGGGCTTTTTCGGTCTCGCGCTTGTCGTGGAGCTTCTTGCCGCGGGCAAGCGCGATTTCCACCTTCGCCCGGCCGCGATCATTGAAATAGATCTTCAGCGGCACAACAGTCATGCCGTCGCGGGCGATCGCCGCCATCAGCTTGTGGATCTGCCGCCGGTGCATCAGCAGCTTGCGGGGGCGCCGGGTCTCGTGGTTGAACTGGTTCGCCTGGAGATATTCAGGAATATAGGCGTTGTAGAGATAAAGCTCGCCGGCATATTCGGCGGCATAGGAATCCTGAATATTGCTCTTGCCGCCGCGCAGCGACTTCACCTCGGTGCCGCCAAGGGCGATCCCGGCCTCGAAGGTTTCAACGATTTCGTAGTTGAAGCGGGCCTTGCGGTTCTCGGCCGCGATCTTGCGGACGACGGCGGGCCCCTTGGGAGCGCTCATGCGATGAACTCCGGTGCAGACCGCCGGCGGCGCACCTGGCCTCGCGCGGTCCGGACGGACGGATCCGGCCGGAAGATTACGGGTTGGGCGGCCTTCCGGCGCCCGGATCGGCGGGCGCCGGGAGGCTCAACTCAAAAGCGCATCTCATACCAAAGATCCTCGAAGAGGACTCTCTGGTATGAGATGCGAATTTCTCATGCCCTTGGAGCATATGAGAAATTCGCTGCTCTTCAGACACACGGTGCGGTCAGCACTTGCGTGTCTGGTCTCAGAGAATGCCCGCCTGCTCCATTGCAGCCTTCACTTCGGCCGCCACCCCGGCCGAGACCGGAACGAGGGGCAGACGCAGCTCGTTGGCCGCCTTGCCGAGCAGCGACAGGCCATATTTGGCACCCGCCGGGTTCGGCTCCAGGAACATGGCGCGGTGCAGCGGCATGAGCTGGTCATGCAGCTTCAGCGCGGTGGCATAGTCGCCGGCAAGCGTCGCTGCCTGGAACTGCGAGCACAGCTTCGGCGCGACATTGGCCGTCACCGAGATGCAGCCAACGCCGCCCTGGGCGTTGAAGCCCAGCGCCGTGGCATCCTCGCCGGAGAGCTGGATGAAGTCCTCGCCGACGCCGAGGCGCTGCTGGCTGACCCGGGCGATGTTGCCCGTGGCATCCTTCACGCCCTTGATGTTGCGGCCATCCCGGAAGAGACGCGCCATGGTCTCCACCGACATGTCGATCACCGAGCGCGGCGGGATGTTGTAGATGATGATCGGAATGCCGACGGCGGCGTCGATCGCCATGAAGTGGCGATAGAGTCCCTCCTGGGACGGCTTGTTATAATAAGGCGTCACCACGAGGATGGCATTCGCCCCCGCCTTCTCGGCGAAGCGGGCGAGATCGAGGGCCTCGGCGGTGTTGTTGGAGCCCGCACCGGCGATCACCGGCACGCGGCCGGCGGAAACCGCAACGGTCATCTCCACGACGCGCTTGTGCTCGGCATGGGAGAGCGTCGGCGATTCGCCCGTGGTGCCCACCGGCACGAGGCCGTTGGTGCCCTCTTTGATCTGCCAGTCCACGAGTTCCTGGAACGCTTTCTCGTCCACCGCACCGTCGCGCATGGGCGTGACAAGCGCCGTGATCGATCCCTTGAACATAGGAGTTCCCCTCGTGAATGGCTCCCCGGTCTGCCGCTTCGGGGCAGCACCGGCTGCGGGGCCGGCTGTGATGTCATGTCTCCCGGAGGCCGCGGCCGCCCGCAGATCCGCGGATTTGCAGGCCGGCGGCACACGGTCCCCCGTGGGGCCGGCACCATAGACGCGCCGGGGGCTCCCTTCAAGCGGCACTGATTCGCATCCGGTGACGCGGTCGCGGTCAAAACCGGCCAGGTGACGGCGGCCGATCCACACCAGCGTGTCCGGATGGCGGCGGGAACCCGAATTGTGCCCTTCCTGCCGCACCCCGGGAACACACGGAATGATCACTTCGTTTTGTTCTGGCGTCCGGGACCGCTGTTGTTAGGGTCCGCGCAACATCGGCAAGGCAAGAGTGATCTTGCCGGTTGTTCCCGGCATCAGACCGGAAGGGCGCCCCCGGCTCCGGGCCTTCTCCCCGCAGCCGCCGCCTCGCAGGATTCCTCATGACGCACACGCTTCCCGAAACCACCCGGACGGCCCTTCGCTTTGGCGCTGTGGTCGCGCTGCCGCTGCTGCTGGCAGCCTGCGCCGGCTTTGGCACGGCCAACAATCAGTGGGTTCCCACTGGCTCCTATGCCGCCCCCATCCAGCCGATCGCCTCGCGCTTCCCGCCCGAGACCATCGCCATGTACGGCCCGATCACCGATGGCGAGGCCCATCCGGTGCCGGGCATCAGTCTGCGCCGTATGAATCCGGCCTTCGTGCGCCAGATCGTGCCCTTCGACAGCCCGGAGCCGGCCGGCACCATCATTGTCGATCCGAACCAGAAGTTCCTGTTCTACGTGCTCGGCAACGGCGAGGCCATGCGCTACGGCGTGGGCGTGGGCAAGGCCGGCATGGAATGGGCCGGCACCGCCACGGTCAACCGCACCGCCCAGTGGCCGCGCTGGACCCCGACCCCGGACATGATCGCCCGCGACCCGGCCAAGAACAAGCCGTGGGCCGGTGGCATGCCCGGCGGTCCGGACAACCCGCTCGGCGCCCGCGCGCTCTATCTCTATGACGAGACCGGCCGCGACACCCTCTACCGCATCCACGGCACCAACGAGCCCTGGACCATCGGCTCCGCGGTGTCCTCCGGCTGCATCCGCATGATGAACCAGGACGTGATCGACCTCTACAACCGCGTCACCCCGGGCACCCGGGTGATCGTGGTCGGCCAGGGCTGAGCCTCCACGCCCTCCCCCCGGATAGCGCCCGCCACCCGGCAAACAGGAATTCCCCATGCCGCCCAAGGCGCATGGGGAGTCATCCTGCCGGAAGCGGCTATCTGCCGCGGCCGCCGCGGCAGCCGGCTGAACCCTCGTGCCCCCGCTGAACGGGCGACAGACGGCCGCGCGTTCATGACGCAAATGCAGTAACATCCCGGACCACCTTGCCGAATGGGCCCGTCGGGTTGATTATGTCGCCCGCGAGCGGTGCGCACCCGGGGGGGCGCAGCCGCAACGCCACGCCGCCGCCTCGACGGATCGGTCCGCCTCCCAGGAGCTGGCCCGGCATGAAGCGGCGCCCATCGGGAACACCGGGACAGAACGGGCAAAATGGCATTCGAAATCAAGAAGGTCGGCGTTGTCGGCGCCGGCCAGATGGGCAACGGCATCGCGCACGTGTGTGCGCTTGCCGGCTTTGAAGTGGGCCTGCACGACGTGTCCGCCGACCGGATCCAGGCCGGTCTCGCGACGATCAATGGCAACCTCGCCCGCCAGGTCAATTCCAAGCGGATCACCGAGGAGCAGCGCAAGGCTGCCGTCGCCCTGATCCGTCCGGCCGAGAATGTCGACCAGTTCGCCGACTTCGACATCGTCATCGAATCGGCGACCGAGAACGAGCAGATCAAGCGCAAGATCTTCACGCAGCTCTGCCCGATCCTGAAGCCGGAAACCATTCTGGCGACCAACACCTCCTCCATCTCCATCACGCGTCTGGCCGCCAATACCGACCGGCCGGAGCGCTTCATCGGCGTTCACTTCATGAACCCGGTGCCGATCATGGAGCTGGTGGAACTCATCCGCGGCATCGCCACGGAAGAGGAAACCTTCGACGCGGCCAAGGTGTTCATCGAGAAGCTCGGCAAGAAAATCGCCGTGGCCGAGGACTTCCCGGCCTTCATCGTCAACCGCATCCTGCTGCCGATGATCAACGAGGCCATCTACACCCTCTATGAGGGCGTGGGCACCGTGGAATCCATCGACAAGGCCATGCGTCTCGGCGCCAACCACCCGATGGGCCCGCTGCAGCTGGCCGACTTCATCGGTCTGGATACCTGCCTGTCGATCATGCAGGTGCTGCACGAGGGTCTGGCGGACTCCAAGTACCGCCCGTGCCCGCTGCTGGTGAAATATGTCGAGGCGGGCTGGTATGGTCGCAAGACCCAGCGCGGCTTCTACGACTATCGCGGCGAGAAGCCGGTTCCGACCCGCTGATCCCCGCGGCGATCCGGGAGACCCCGATGCGACGCATCGGGCGTCCCTGACGGCACACGAAATGCCCCGGTCCCCCGACCGGGGCATTTTCATGTCCGGGTCATGCCTGGTGCTCCGTCCGTCAACCGAAAGCCAGATAGATCGCGACCGCCGTCGGCACCGGGAAAATCAGCAGCCACAACAGCATCCCGCGCATCACCGCCCTCCTGCGGACCGCTCCCTATCCGCCAACGGCTGATCCCCGGACGGGGTTCCCCTCCCCCGAACGCAAAACGGGGCCCCGCAGGGCCCCGTCATCATCCTGTCCGGACCTGTCGCCGGGATCAGCGGGTCAGGCGCTTGTACTTCATGCGGCTCGGCAGCAGGGCCTCCGGGCCGAGGCGACGGGCCTTGTCGGCTTCGTAGTCCTGGAAGTTGCCCTCGAACCACTCGACATGGCCGTCGCCCTCGAAGGCGAGGATGTGGGTGGCGAGACGGTCGAGGAACATGCGGTCATGGGAGATGACCACGGCGCAGCCGGCGAAATCTTCCAGCGCCTCTTCGAGAGCACCGAGGGTTTCGGTGTCGAGATCGTTGGTCGGTTCGTCGAGCAGCAGCACGTTGGCGCCGGACTTCAGCATCTTGGCCAGATGCACACGGTTGCGCTGGCCACCCGAGAGGCTGCCGACCTTCTGCTGCTGGTCCGGGCCCTTGAAGTTGAAGGCGCCGACATAGGCCCGCGACGGCACTTCGCGCTTGCCGAGCGTCACCACGTCGGCCCCGCCGGAGATTTCCTCCCACACGGTCTTGTCGGCCTTCAGCGCATCGCGGCTCTGGTCGACATAGCCCAGATGCACGGTGTCGCCGATGCGGATGACGCCGGAATCCGGCTTCTCCTGACCGGTGATCATGCGGAACAGCGTCGTCTTGCCGGCGCCGTTGGGGCCGATGATGCCGACGATGCCGCCGGGCGGCAGCTTGAACGACAGGTTCTCGATCAGCACCCGGTCGCCATAGGACTTGGTCAGCCCCTCGATCTCGATCACCGTGTTGCCGAGGCGCTCGCCCGGCGGAATGATGATCTGGGCCTGACCGGAGGCCATGCGCTCCTCGTTCTTGGCCACCAGATCGTCATAGGCCTGGATACGGGCCTTGGACTTGGTCTGACGGGCCTTCGGGGAGGCGCTGATCCACTCGCGCTCGCGGGCGATCGCACGCTGGCGACCGGCCTCCTCGCGGGATTCCTGCTCCATGCGCTTGGCCTTCTTCTCCAGATAGGTGGAGTAGTTGCCTTCGTAGGGATAGGAGCGGCCGTGGGCGAGTTCGAGAATCCAGCCGGTCACATTGTCGAGGAAGTACCGGTCATGGGTGATGATGAGGATCGCACCCGGATATTCGCGCAGGTGATTTTCGAGCCAGTTGATGGTCTCGGCATCGAGATGGTTGGTCGGTTCGTCGAGCAGCAGCAGGTCCGGCTGTTCCAGCAGCAACTTGCACAGCGCGATGCGGCGGCGCTCGCCACCCGACAGCTTCGACACGTCGGCATCCGGCGGCGGGCAGCCCAGCGCATCCATGGCCTGCTCGACCTGGCTGTCGAGATCCCACAGATTCTTGGCGTCGATCTCGTCCTGGAGACGGGCCATCTCGTCGGCCGTCTCGTCGGAATAGTTCATCGCCAGCTCGTTGTAGCGGTCGAGCAGGGCCTGCTTCTCCGCCACGCCGAGCATCACGTTGGCATGGGCGGTCAGGCTCTCGTCGAGCTTCGGCTCCTGGGGGAGATAGCCGACCTTGGCCCCGTCCGCGACCCACGCCTCGCCCTTATAGTCCTTGTCGATGCCGGCCATAATGCGCAGCAGGGTCGACTTGCCCGCGCCGTTCGGACCGAGGATACCGATCTTGGCGTCCGGGTAGAAGGACAGGTTGATATTGTCGAGAACCTTCTTGCCACTGCCATAAGCCTTGGTCAGCTCGTGCATGTGGTAAATGAACTGGCGCGCCATGGGGATCCGTATCGCGTGAACTGAGGGTCCGGGGGCTGGACGGCGCCCGCGGGGACCAGGAAAATCTGGAGACCGGGCGCCTGCATGGCCCGGGGGACAGGGACGCCGGCGTCCCGCCGGGCGTGCCGGAAGGCAGCACCCGGGATGAACGGTGCGCGCATCCAGCCGCGGGATCCCGGAGATCCCGCGCGGACGTCGCCAATGCGGCTGTCTTACGCGACCGGACGTCCGGCTTCAATCACCCCGTGGCGGAGACCCGCCCGGAGAGGCCCCATCCGGTTCCGGACCAAAGGCCCGGGACGGGCCCCGCAGCCCTCGGGCGGCGGGCGTCTCCCGTCCCGCCGAAGGGACCTGCGAGACATCCGCGGCCGGCCGGGACTTACTGGGGAGCCTTGGCCTCGGGCATGTCATCATGACGATTGCGGACACCGTTGAACCACGTGCCGGGCTTGTACCACGACGCCTTTTTCTCCTCGGGAGGATCCATCGGCGCGGTGGAAGCGGGCTTGCGATAGTCGGTCGGCGGCTCGGTCAGGGAGCGGCGCACCGGCGTGCCGTCGGGGTTCTTCGGCACGGCATCCGGAACCTTGAAGCCGGAATTCTTGAGTTTGTCCGGGGTCATCGGCTTCTCGAGATCCTCGACCGGAACCTGGCTGTGCAGACCGGCGCCCGCGATACGGCCGGCCTGAAGCTCGCTCTGGCTCATCCGGTCCTCGCCGCGGGCTGCCTCGGCTGCCGCGCCGGCGGCCATCATCTCGCGCCGGGTGTCTTCCGGATTGACCGGGAAGTTGCCGCCAACCTTGTCGGTCTTCGGCCCATCCTCCGGGGTCGGCAGGCGCTTGGTATCCGGCGGAATGGCCAGTGGCGCCCGCGGCTCGACCGAAACCGCCTTGCGGTTCGGATCGACAGCCCCCATGCCGGTCATGATGCTCTTCATGATGGAGCTGTCGAGCGGGACGTTCATCTCGTCCTCGTCCTGAAACTGGGAAGACGAGCACCCGGCAAGCACCAGGGCCCCGAGAACGAGCCCGACAGCGGGCCCGAACGAAGTGGTCCGCACGATCCGGAAGCCGGAAAATCCGCTCGGTTCAGTCACAAATCACTCCTTCGACGACGCCCCGCCCGTCGGCCGGACGCCGGCCGGGGGGGAGCGGCCTTCTCCCCCATCCTGTTGCGGGATCCGTTAACCAGACCGTTTCAATGCGGCTTCTTTGCGGCGTCGGACCGCGGTCGGGGGCGGAACGAATCCCACAATAGTCCGATGACCCCGGCCACGATGGCCGCATCGGCAATGTTGAAGACGTACCAGGAGACGTCGCCGGCGTGGAGGTGGACGAAATCCACCACCGCGCCATAGACCACCCGGTCCACCAGATTGCCGGCGGCGCCGCCGAGCACCAGCCCGACAGCCGACGCCGCCAGCCAGCCGCGGGTGCGCGACAGCCACACCGACAGAAGCACGACGGCGGCCGCCGTCAGAACCACCAGCCCCCAGCGGCCAAGATCGGCCTCCTGCTGCATCAGCCCGTAGGAGATGCCGCGGTTCCACACCAGCACGAGGTTGAGGAAGGGCGTCACCGGGATGACGTCGCCGACCGAGACCACGAGGCCGTGGAGGATCCACAGCTTGGAGGCCTGATCGGCGGCGAACACCACCACCGCCACCAGAAGACCGAGGAGACGCGGGGACAAGCGGATGCCTCCTCAGGCTGCCGACGCGGCAGCGTCGAAGGCGCGCATGGCCTCGGCATCGCGCGGCGACAGGTCCGGATAGTCCGGATCCGCGCCGACATCGGCCGAGATCTTCCACGAGCGGGCGCACTTGCGGCCAACCGCCAGCGCCGGCACCACGGCAACGCCCGGCACCTCCGCCAGACGGAACGCCTCGGCCGGGCCCTCGTCGGTCGCCAGCACGGCGGCGCTGGTGATGGCGATCTCGGCGAGATCGACACCGGCGAGCGCTTCGGCCAGCTCCGGATCGGTTACATGCACCACCGGCGCCGCCTCAAGCGACGAGCCGATGCGCTTCTCGCGCCGCTCGACTTCCAGCGCCCCGGTGACGACCCGGCGCACCAGCTTCACCTTCTCCCACTTGGCCGCCAGCGCCGGATCGCGCCATTCCACCGGCACGGCCGGGAACTGGGCCAGATGCACCGAGCCCTCCTCCGAAGGGAAGCGCGACAGCCACGCCTCCTCCATGGTGAAGGGCAGCAGCGGCGCCAGCCACGACACGAGGCAGGTGAACAGCCGGTCGACGACCGTCAGCGACGCCCGCCGGGTGACGGAAGCCGCCGGATCGCAATAGAGGGCATCCTTGCGCACGTCGAAATAGAACGCCGACAGCTCGGTGTTCATGAAGGCGCCAAGCGCCGCCGAGATGCGCTTGAAATCGAAATCGGCATAGCCGCGCCGCACGACGCCATCGAGTTCGGCCAGACGATGCAGCATCAGCCGCTCGATTTCCGGCATGTCCTCAACGGCCACGTCGGTGCCGTCATAGTGCGCCAGCGTGCCCAGCATCCAGCGGATGGTGTTGCGCAGCTTGCGGTAGAGATCCGCCGTCGACTTCAGGATTTCCGGCCCGATGCGCTGATCGTCGGCAAAGTCGGCCGTCGCCACCCACAGACGCAGGATATCGGCGCCATACTGCTTGATGACGTCCTGCGGGGCGACCGTATTGCCCAGCGACTTCGACATCTTGCGGCCGTCCTCGTCCATGGTGAACCCATGGGTGACGACAGTGTCATAGGGCGCGCGGCCGCGGGTGCCGCAGGATTCCAGCAGGGACGAGTGGAACCAGCCGCGATGCTGGTCCGAGCCTTCCAGATAGACATCGGCCGGCCACTTGAGGTCCGGGCGCTGCTCCAGCACGAAGGCATGGGTGGAGCCGGAATCGAACCAGACGTCGAGGATGTCGTCGACCTTCTTCCAGTCGGCGAGATCCTCGACGAGACCGCCGAGGAAGCGCTCGGTGGCGCCGTCCTGGAACCACGCGTCGGCGCCTTCCACCGCGAAGGCGTCGAGGATGCGGGCGGTCAGCGTGTCATTGCCGGCAAAGCCGAGGCCCGGCGCCAGCTGGCCGGTCTCGGTGTTGCGGAACACGGCGATCGGCACGCCCCAGGCGCGCTGGCGCGACACCACCCAGTCCGGCCGGGACTCGATCATGCCGCGCAGACGGTTCTGCCCGGTCGCCGGCACGAAGCGCGTGGCGTCGATCGCGTTCAGGGCACGGGCGCGCAGGGTGTCGCCCGGCCCATCCAGATCCCGGTCCATGGCGATGAACCACTGCGGGGTGTTGCGGAAGATCACCGGCTTCTTGGAGCGCCAGGAATGGGGATACTGATGCTTCAGGCGGCCGCGGGCGAGGAGCGCGCCGGCCTCCGTCAGCGCCTCGATGACGGCCTTGTTGGCGTCGCCCTTCTCGCCCTTGTCGTCGATGACCCGGCGGCCGGTGAAGCCCGGCGCGTCCTTGGTCAGGAAGCCGGCATCATCCACCGTGAACGGGATGGCCGGGTCGATACCGCGGCCTTCCAGCGCTGCCCGCGACGCCATCCAGACTTCAAAGTCGTCGGCGCCATGGCCCGGGGCGGTGTGGACGAAGCCGGTGCCGGCATCCTCGGTCACATGGTCGCCGGCCAGCAGCGGCACAGCGAAGCCATAGCCCAGCGCCTTCAGCGGATGATCACAGAGGAGATGACCGAGCACCCCGGCGTCCACGCCGGCGCGGCGGGTGTAGCCGGTGACCCGGGCCGCCTTGAAGACATCATCGGCCAGCGTGTCGGCCAGCAGCAGGCGATCGCCCACCTTCGCCCAGTTGTCCGGCGCTGCCTCGGTGACTTCATAGAGGCCGTAGACGATCTTCGGCGAATAGGAGATGGCGCGGTTGCCCGGCATGGTCCACGGCGTCGTGGTCCAGATCACCACCGCGGCGCCTTCGAGCAGGGCCACATCATAGCCCATGTCCTCGGACGTCGTGGAGGTCACGCCGCGGCCGCCGACGGAAGCCACCGGGAACTTCACGAAGATCGTGTCGGACTGGTAGTCGTGATATTCGATCTCGGCCTCGGCCAGCGCGGTCCGCTCCACCACCGACCACATCACCGGCTTGGAGCCGCGATAGAGCTGGCCGGAGCGGGCGAACTTCAAGAGTTCGCCGGCGATGATGGATTCCGCCTGGAACGCCATGGTCAGATAGGGCCGGGCGAAATCGCCCTCGACGCCCAGACGGCGGAATTCCTCGCCCTGGATGCGCACCCACTCCTCGGCGAAGCGGCGGCACTCGGCGCGGAACTCGACGACCGGCACCTTGTCCTTGTCACGGCCCTTGGCGCGATACTGCTCCTCGATCTTCCACTCGATCGGCAGGCCGTGGCAGTCCCAGCCCGGCACATAATTGGAGTCGAAGCCCTGCATCTGGTGCGAGCGGGTGATCGCATCCTTCAGGATCTTGTTGAGGGCGTGGCCGATGTGCAGGTGGCCGTTGGCATAGGGCGGGCCATCATGCAGCACGAACAGCGGCCGGCCCTTGGCATCGGCGCGCAGGCGCTTGTAGAGGCCGAGCTTCTCCCAGCGGGCGATGATTTCCGGCTCCTTCTTCGGCAGGCCGGCCCGCATGGGGAACTCGGTCTGCGGCAGGAACAGGGTCTTGGAATAATCGCGCGGCGCGGTATCGGTCATCGGACAGGATCTCTGAGGAAGCCTCGGGGGCCGCACGACCGGTCAGTCGCGCACGGGCCCGGACGGGCTTCGGATCGGACAGGAACAGAAATAGAAAATACCAGACAGGCCTGGCAGAGCTTGGTGCGGCACCGTTTGCGGAGCAGTGCACATCCGGCACGACAGGGCAGTTTCCCGCCCCGGCCGATGCGCTCCCGGGCGCACGCAAGGGATCCCGGCTCCCGCCGCGGTCAGGCGTCAGGCGGGAACCGGGCCGATAATTCGCCGTGTCAGCTGGCACGCCTCGGCGCGCCCGTCGGGAAATCGGTCCATGCCCGGCCTTTTATCAAGCCCCGCGACCAGTTTCCAGCGGCGCAATGACCGCGCCGACAGAACCTGTCCGCCGCCAGGGGTCAATGACGTCGACGCCGCAGTCGGCAAAGTCGTTGCCGAAGCGGGTGGCGATCGCCGCGTTGCGGGCCCGCGCGATTGCCGCCAGCGCCGCCTGCCGCTCACCGATGGGGCGGCCGCAGAGGAGGCGCCCCCGCTTCACGTCGGCCAGCATGGAGGCGGCCACCAGATCGAAGGCAAAGATGCGACCGGCAAAACCCGCGCGCAGGAAGCCGCCGAACCGGGTGGAGAGATCGCCGCGGCGGCGGTCATCGGTGATGTGGGCGAGCGCGGAGAGGATTTCCCCCACCGTCGGTGCAGTGATGGCCAGCGCGTCGGCCGGCTGCGCCGCCACCCAGCGCATGACGGCGGGATCCGGCACCCGGCGCATCAGCTCGGCAACCACGCCGGTGTCGAGGATTACCACGCCCGCGCCTCCGCCACCGTGCGTTCGCCATGCCGGCCGAACAGGTCGAGATCAACGCCGTTGAGCGGCCCGAAAAAGGTCCGCGCGAGGGTCGCCAGATCCGGCGTCGGCGCCGGGGCGTCATCCTGCACGGGGGGCAACACATTCTCCGGACGCTGCGGAACGGGACCGGATGTGACGGCGGAGGCCAGGCGCGGCGAAGCCGGTCCGGCCCGGGAGGCGTCCCCCGGATCCGGAGAACAGATGTCATCGGGAAGAACCGTCAGAGGAGCCGCAGCACCGGCTTCCTCGGGGGCAATGACATTCTTCTGCCGGGCATCCGCCCGTCTTTGGGCCCGCAGCGCCCGCGCATCGACGGGCACCACCGGCGCCGCACCGCGCGCTCGCGTCACGCGCCGCCGCACCCGCCGCATCCCCGTTGGCCCACCGGCAGAACTCGCCCTCGTCCGCGCCACGCCGCCCGGCCTCCCCCGCTTGCATCGGCCCGTCTTGTGGCGGCCCAGCGCGGGAAAATCAACCGGGGCGGCGGAGGGGGCGATCAGGGAATGACGTCGAGATCCGTCTGGCGGAACTCGTCCGCAGTCGCCAGCACCGGGACGCCATAATGCCGGACACAGGCATAGTGCAGGCAATCCCCGAGATTAAGCCGCCGCCGGCCCGAGCCATAGCGGTCAGCCGCAGCAAGGGCGAGCGGCGTCAGGCGATCGGCCGGCGGAAGGTCGCGCACGGCGATTCCAGCGTCCACCAGAAATTCCCGGACCATGCGGCCGGCATCCGCAACCGATAGCCCCAGCTTGTCTGCCCGCGCCAGAGCGAGCGCGGCCTCCAGAACGGCAACGGGAGAGGTGATCGGCGCGGCAGCCGCGAGAATTGCCTCGGACACACGGGCCGCCTCAGTCTCGTCGGAGAGAAGCGCGACCAGAGCGCTGGCATCGACGAACATCAGTCGTCATCCCACATCGCGTCGAACGCGTCGCGCGGCAGCGGCTTCCGGGCGGTGTCCGTGAGGGAGACGCCGAACTTGCGGCGCAGCCGGGCGGCGGCCTGAAGCGGCGTTGGTGCGGCGCGTCGGGAAATGGCCTCCCGCAGTGCCGTCAGCAGGGCATCGGACGGCGGCGCATCGAGCAGGGCTGCCAGGGTCTGGACGAGCCGCTGCATCTCCTGTCGGGTTTCCTGCCCGGCATCGGGATCAATGATCTCAATCGCCATGACCGCCTCCCGCAGATCCCGGGCCCGGAAAACGGAACCCGGTGCATGCGTGCTGACTGCACCGTGCTGCCGAAGACCCAAAGGCCATCCGCTTCAAGAGCAGGACAAATCCGCGTCCTCTGGCAGGGGCCTTCAGTCTAGGCGAGAGGGCAGCCCTTTGAAAGAGCCCCCGGCGGAGCGGATCCGCCGGGGACGAACAGAGGCGACCGACGTGCCTCAGTTATGGTTGAAGCCGGCGGCTTCTTCCTTGGTCATCTGCTGGCTCACCGGATGCTTGGCGAAGAAGGCGAGCGCCTGCTTCATGTCGTCGAGCAGCAGGCTGGCCAGATCGCGGCTGACGCCGTGGCGGACCAGAATGCGCTGGATCACCAGATCCTGCCGGTTGGCCGGCATGGAATAGGCCGGCACCTGCCAGCCGCGGCTGCGCAGACGGTCGGCGAGGTCATAGAGATTGTAGCCGCCGATGGCCGCCTCGTCCTTCAGCTTCCAGCACAGCGCCGGGATGCCGGACTTGCGGTCGCCGCCATAGAGGATCTCGAACGGGCCGAGATTGCCGATTTCGGTGGCCAGATATTCCGCCGTGTCATAGCAGGCGCTCTGGATCTTGGTGTAGCCCTCGCGCCCGAGGCGGATGAAGTTGTAATACTGGGCAATCACCTGACCGCCCGGCCGCGAGAAGTTGAGGGCGAAGGTCGGCATGTTGCCGCCCAGATAGTTCACGTCGAAGATCAGCTCCTTGGGCAGATCATCGGCCTCGCGCCAGATCACCCAGCCCACGCCCAGCGGCGCCAGACCGAACTTGTGGCCCGACGAGTTGATCGACTTCACCCGCGGCAGGCGGAAGTCCCACTCCAGCTCCGGAGCGCAGAACGGGGCGAGGAAGCCGCCCGAGGCGCCGTCGACATGGATCGGGATGTCGAGACCGGTCTCCTTCTGGAGCTTGTCCAGCGCGTCGTTGACCGCCTTCACCGGCTCATACTGGCACGTGAAGGTGACGCCGAGGGTGGGCACCACGCCGATGGTGTTCTCGTCGCAGCGCTTCAGCACTTCCTCGGTGTTCATGATGAGCCGGTCGCCCTCGAGCGGGATCTCGCGCAGCTCGACATCGAAATAGCGGGCGAACTTGTGCCAGCAGATCTGCACCGGACCGCAGATGAGGTTCGGCTTGTCCGTCGGCAGGCCCGCCGCCTGCCGGCGCTTGCGCCACTGCCACTTGAGGGCGAGGCCGCCGAGCATGGCGGCTTCCGACGAGCCGACGGTGGAGCAGCCCAGCGTCGTTGCCGCCGCCGGCGAGTTCCACAGATCGGCCAGCATGTGCACGCAGCGCGCCTCGATTTCGGCGGTCTGCGGATATTCGTCCTTGTCGATCATGTTCTTGTCGATCGACAGGGCCATGAGGTCGCCGACCTCCTCCTCCAGCCAGGTCTGGCAGAAGGTGGCGAGGTTCTGGCGGGAGTTGCCGTCGAGCATCAGCTCGTCGCGCACCGCCGCGAAGGCGTGGCGCGGATCATGCTCCAGCTTGGGGAATTTCAGCTTCGGCAGGCGGTCGCGCAGGTCGCTCGACGAATAGACATCGTCCAGAACCTCACTGCGCACGGTGCTCTTGGGAGTTGAGGACATCAGAGCGGAGCCTCCTTGGGGCTGTCGGGACACCGCCCCCGCGGTGTTGCCCGGGGATGACGGCAGGACGGGCGCTTCGGGACGGCAGCGCACCGGCTTCGGGGCAAGCGACGTCGCCCCGGGGTGGGATCAGCGCCCGGGCAGCTCTCCCGGGGCATCCCGGGAGGTCATGGCACCGAGCACGAAGGCGAGATTGGCGGCCGCCACCAGAGCGGCGGCATGGGCATCGCTGCGCGCCTGGCGGGCGACGAGCAGGCCGGTGTTGGCCTCGGTCGCCACCTGGATGGTGCCGACGCCCGAGCGGTAGGCATCGAGCGCGGCATCGTAGGTGATGCCCGCGGTCTTCACGAGTTCATCGGCCGCCTGATGGGCGGCAAGCGCGGAGCGCAGCATGTCGGAGGTCACGACGATCTCGCGCGCCGCATCCTCCTGGGTCTTGTGGAAGGTGGCCTCGCTGGCCGCCGCGATGGACTCCGCCCCCTTCAGCCGGGCGAGCCGGAGGCCGCCATCATAGATCGGCATCGTGACACCCACGACGACACCCGAGGCCGACGACTGCTGGGAAATTGTCGGCAGGCTCATGGCGCCGAAATTGGTGCTGCCGCCGGCGATCACCCCGCCCAGAAACACCTTGGGCATGAACTCGGCCTTGGCCGCCGTGATGCCGGCCTGACTGGCCAGCAGCGCCGAATAGGTGGCCTGCACATCGGGCCGGCGGGCAAGCGCGGAGCGGATCATCTCCTCCGTCGGCCGGCCGACATTGGCCGGCAGGCGCCGGCCACCGGCCGGGCGCACCTTCAGCTCGGTCGACGGCGACACGCCCATGGCACCCAGCAGCGCCTGATAGGCATCCCGTTCGCCGCCCTCGGCCTGCACCACGGCGAGCTTCGCCTGTGCCACCTGCTGGCGGGCCTGCGCCACTTCCACCGTGGTGCCGAGGCCCTTGTCCGAGCGCTCGGTGGCGGCATCCAGAATGCGGTTGCTGTTGGCCAGCGACTGGCGGGCGATCGCCACCCGGCTGAGGGCGGCATCATGGACATAATAGGTGCGGGCCACATCGAAGATGATCTTCTGATGCGCCCCGTTGAACAGCACGTTGGCAGCCATCTGATTGTGTTCGGCCGCCTCGCGGAAGGCGCCGCGCTGGCCGAAGTCGAACAGCAGCCATTCCAGCGCGATCTGCGGCGACACACCGGAGAGCGTCTCGTCGACATTCTTGATGCTGCCGACAGGAACCGGCAGGGACTGGGAGAATTTTTGCGCGCCGCCGACCACGATGGCGGAAATCAGCGGCAGATAGGTCGCCTCCACCATGCCCTTGGCGATCGCCGCCTGTCGCGCCTGCTCCCAGGCGAGCTTCGTCAGCGGATTGCGGCTCTGGGCAATGTCGATCAGCTCCGGCAGGTCATAGACCTTGCGCGCGTCGATTTCGGCGGCTGGCCGCAGCACGGCGACAGCCGGTTCGGCCGGCACGGCAAAGTCCGGCGCAGCGGCGGACGCCGCTTCCGGGGTCGCGGGCTTCAGGCCACCGGGCGGCGGCGGCACGGTGCCGCTGCGGCCCGCCGGCGTCCACGGCTTCGCGGGGTCCTGCGGCGCGCTCTGGAGCGCCTGGGTGGCACAGCCGGCAAGCGCCAGCGACACGAGCAGCGCCAGCCCGCGCCGGCCGGCCTGCCGCACGGTCCGTCGCATCGAAGCGGAGGGAGAGATCCACATGCCGCTCACCTCGCCGCCATGCGGGCAAGCCGACGGGCCCGCCCTGCCAGATCATCGCCGCTGCCGGAGACATCCCCGGCGACCGCGGCCTGCTCGCCGGGCGGTGCGGGCGCCGGCTCCGCGGACGGGCCGGCCATGGCCCCCGCCGCCTCGGTCAGCGCTGCGGCGGCCTGCGGATTGGCCGCCGGCGCGAACATCAGCGCCGGCAACAGCGCGCGGATTTCGGCGATGACGCGGCGGGCGCGGATCACCCGGGCGGGCGACGGCTGGTTCGAGCGCGGCTCGAAGGGCAGCAGCGCCATCACCTCCCGGGCATGGCCGACATCGGCCGCCACCAGCGCCGCCTCGCCGGTCGCCCGCCGGCGCGCCGCCGGATCCAGCGCCGCAAGCCGCGACAGGCCGGCAAGCGCCCCGGACAGACGCTCGCGCACGTCCTTGATGGCACTCTTCGGCCAGATCTGGGTGAAGATCACCCACATCACCGTGTTGCCAAGCAGGATGCCGATGATGCGGTCCCGGGCGGAATCCAGGCTGGTGGAGGGGGCGAAGCCATCGAGAATGGTGAGCAGGAAGGCGAGGCCGATCTGCACGCCGCCATAGGACACCCGCTCGTTGCCGGTGGACACCCAGGCAGCCACCAGAATGGCGCAGAACACCATGACCATCAGCCCGCCGACGGATTCCAGATGCGGGATCACGAACAGGATGCAGAAGAAGCCGATGGCCGCGCCGATGAGACAGCCGGTGATGCGCAGCGCCAGCTTGTGCACCGTCTCGCCGGTGGAGCCGAGCGCGGCGACATAGCAGGTGACCATGGCGGTGTGGATGCCCGACCAGTCGGACATGCGATAGACGAGATAGCAGATGATCGCCGCCGCCGTGGTCTTGAGGGCGAAACGCTGGTGATCCGGATTGGTGAAGGCATCGGAGCGGAAGAAGGGCGCCGGCACCGGCTTCTCGTCGCTGCCGCCGGTCGCCCCCGACAGCCCGTCGAGCGCGGTGCGAATCGCCACCAGCGGATCCGTCGCGGCAGGATCCACCGGAGCGGGACCGGCAGACGCCGCGTCCTCCACTGGGGCCTCGGCCACCACCGGCGCCGGCGGACGACCTCCGGCGGCGATGATGTCGGCCGCGCCCCGGCAGCGCGCGGCCAGGTCGGCGCGGGTCTCGGCCGGAACCGTCGCCGGCAGGGCGGAGATTGCCAGCAGCAGGCGATAAGTGGTGCGGCTGGCCCCGGAAAGCCACGCCTGAGTGGTGGCCGGCACGGTGTGGAACAGCCCGGCCAGCAGCGCCTGCTTGTCGGGCTCGGCCGCCCCTTCGGACAGGGGGCCATCCACCAGCCGGGCAGCCTCGGCCGGCGTCGCCTCCAGCGCCTCGGCAGCAATGCGCAGACGCTCGGCGATGGTGCGGCGGAGCAGGGTATGCGGTCCGGTGCCGAGCACCAGCGAGAACACGATCATCATCATCATCGGCACGCACGCCATCTGCCAGGCATAGAGCAGACCGCGGGTGACGATCTCGCCGGCCGGCACCAGATCGACAAGGGTGAGGATGAAGGCGATGACGAGGGCGACGATGGAGGCGTTCTCGCCGAGCTGGGAGATCGACCCCAGAAACAGCAGCGCGAAGGACACGCCGGCGATGACGAAGATGCGCATCATCGGATTGTCGGCGGTCGCCTGGATCACCGGCGACAGGCCGAGCACGACCACACTGGCCAGCACGATGATGCCGAGGGCCTGCCCGACATTTTCCGCCCCGTCCGGACGCATCAGATAGATGATGAGATAGCAGCCGATGGCGGATTCCGGGATCTTGTAGAGCATGGCGACGCCGGCCACGAGGGCGCACAGCAGCGCCACCCGCCAGGTCATGCCGAAGCGGCCCGGGAAGGGTTTGATGTCCTGAAGGGTCTGGCGGGCGATCCCCCGCCAGCTGGCGTCAGCAGCCACGGCCATGGTGCACGGTCGCGGTGACGGAGGCGCCCACCCGCATCAGGTCGTCGGGCGGGTCGATCAGGCGGATGCGCACGGGGAAGCGCTGGGCAATGCGCACCCAGTCGAGGGTCTTCGGGATCAGCGGCATCTTGCGCGGCAGCTCGATGAGATCCGAGGACAGCACGCCCCAGCCGATGCTGTCGACCCGGCCGTTCAGTGCCCGGGTGCGGTCGGCCAGCGCATAGACGGTGGCACAGTCGCCCACCGAAATGGCCGACAGCTCGGTTTCCGGAAAGGCGGCGGAGGCGAACCACGCGCCGGTATCAATGAGGGTGAAGATCGACTGGCCGGAGATGACGAACTCGCCGGTGCCCACCGACAGCCCCACCACCTTGCCATCGAAGGGCGCGCGCACCTCGGTATCGGCCAGCGCCCGCTCGGCGATCGCCAGCGCGGCGCGGCGCGCCTCCACCAGCGCGTTCGCCGCGGCGAGATTGCCGACCAGCACATCGGCGGCGTCGCGCTGCTTGATGGCCTGGGCGAGGCTCACCTCGGCATCGCGCTTCAGGGTGGCGGCATCGTCCACCTGCTGGGCGCTGACATAGCCCTTCGGCCGCAGGGACTGGAGCCGGGCCAGCGTCTGGGTGGTGAGCGCCAGATTGGATTCCGCCCGTGTCACCTGATCCCGGGCAATCTCGGCATTGGAGGCTTCGGCGGCCACCGCGCGCTTCTTGTCGGCCAGCGCCGCCTCGGCGATCTTCAGGTCGGCGGCAACCTGGGCGAGCTGGAGCTCATAGGGCAGCGGGTCGATGGCGATGAGCAGGTCGCCCTTCTTCACGCTGCCATTGTCGACCACACCGATGGTGGTGATGCGGCCGGGCACGGCCAGCGCGACATTCACCACATCCGCCGTCAGCACCGCATCCTGGGACAGCGGATTGAGATCGGCCGTGCGCACGAAGCGCCAGCCGAACCACGCGGCGGCCGCCAGCACCAGCACGCTGACGAGGACACCAAGGGCCCGACGGGAGCCATGTTGTGCCGCGTGATGTTCCGCGTCTGCCACAGTCACCGTCCGAAGGTCAGGAGAGAGACGAGAAAGCCGATGAGCGCGGCCACCCCGATATAGACCGGCAGCCGGATCGGCAGCGCATCGTCGATGCCGGCGCGGATGAACACCAGCCGCACGATGACCGCGCCGAGGATGCCGAGGATGAGGCTGGCGAGCCAGGACGGGAAATAGGCGCCGAACAGCGGAATGGCCGGCGCCCCCAGCGACACGCACCCGGGCAGCACCAGCACGAGCGCCAGCGCCGACAGGCGGAGCCCTGCCGCCGCACCGCTCCGCCGCTTCCTCCAGACCAGATGACGATCGAGCACCCGCCGCGCCCTTCCCCGATGAACCGGTTGCACGCACGCGCCCTGCGCACGTCGAGCCGGAACGCCCCCGCCCCGCTACCAAAACCGGGGGTAGCCTAGAAATGTGCAGGCCGGCAAGTCAAGTGGGGCACCGGGCCACCAATTATTCCGACCCGTGAAGAAATGCGATCCGGGTAGCGCGTTTCGCGGATGAATCACCCTGTCACCGGAAAGCAACAGCCCAGCCGAACCGGCGCGCCCCGCGCGCCTTCGTCTCATCCGGGCTCCGCCTGCCGGCTTTCCCGCATGGTGAGAAGCCCGCCGATGAGGAAGCACAGGCCACCAAGGGCCAGATGGATGTTGGAAACATCCATGATCCAGCCGGGTTCGTTGGGGCTTTCCGGCACCCAGGCCAGCGTCGAGGCGGTCATGAAGAAGATGCAGCCGAGGAGATTCACGGCCACGATCTGCCAGTCGAGATCCTTCGGCCGCCAGCTCCAGTAGCCATGTCCGGCTTCGATATAGGCCAGATAGCCCGAGACGAGGAAGAGCACCGACCCCACCATGCCCGGCACCCACACCGCTGCATCCTGCATGTACCAGAGCGGGCCGGTGATGAAGGGATCGAAGGTGTTGAAATTGAACTGGATGGTGCCGATGAACTGGGTGAAGGTGGACAGCCAGCCCGGGCTTTTCGGGTGCCAGCCGATCAGCGCGACATGGCGCAGCTGCGGCGTGGCCGGATCCGGCGAGAATTCCGTCGCGTTCGCGGCCTGGAAATTCTGCATGAAGCCGCCGATCGTGAACGGGATCGAGCCGGCAAAGAACGCCGCATTGATGAGATTGACCGAGGGCGCCAAGGCGGCCGGCAGCAGCGACAGCAGGCTGCCGAGGATGAACAGGCAGGAGCCGATGGCAAAGGCCAGCGCGTTCCACCAGTTATAGCCCCGGGTCTGCCAGAACGGGACGCCGCTGATCTCCAGCGCGCGTTCGTGCCGGGCGAGGCCCTTGCGGTGCTGGCGGGCACGCCAGACGATCGGCCGGTCGCCCAGATGATAGCTGCGGAAGGTGATGAACGGCCAGGCGCCGGCAACCTTGATGCGCAGCGGCGGCCGGACCGGTTCCGGCGCCCCCATCATGGGACACCTGCCAACGTCTGACGCATGGACATTTCATCCCCCCATCCGGACGACCCGGACCCGCCCCCTCCCCCGAGAGAGGCGCCCCGCGAACGTGATTGTCCCGGCCCGGGCCCATGACAGGCGGCCGGGCCGGGAAATGCGGATCAGGCTGCGAGCAGTGCCGTCGCGTTCGACGACGCCCCCTCCAGCGCCTGGAACGGGACGACCTTCGGCGTCGTGCGTCCGGCCAGCGCCGTCAGGTCGAACATCGAATAGTTCAGCGCCGTATAGGCCCGGACATGCAGCTGCTTGCGGTCGAGATCGGCCAGCAGCGTCCACGAGGTGTATTCGGTGACATAGGGCGTGCTCTTGTCGTCGGCCAGACCCGCCACTTCCATCGGGGCGCTGCCGCCATTCGGATAGTCGATGGTGGCGCCGCGCGGCCGGTCGAAATTGTTCATGATGTGGCCGACGGTGCGCACCGCCAGATCCGGCGTCGCCGCCTTCTCGGTGAACTGGGCATAATAGGCTGCCCGCACGAAGCGGCCGACGGCCGTGGTGGACGACGGCAGGCCGGCGGTCGCGATGCCGGCATCGGGCTGGTCCACCTTGAGCGCGCCGAAGGTGGCGCTGGACACGTCCACATTCGACAGGAAGGTGTAGTTGGCGAGGTTGGTGAGGTGCCAGGGGAATTCCGGCGCATTGGTCATCACCCGCACCGGATTGTCATAGACGTGCATCACGCCGCGGTTGAACTCGATCACGGCGGAGGCGCCGCTGGCGTCGTTCACAAGATAATGGAAGGGCGAGACCGCGCCGCCCAGAAGCGCCAGCGCCACCATCATCACCGGCTGCTCGGCCAGCGCGGCCTTCACCTCGGCAACGGTGGAGAAGGAGCCGAGCGCCCACACGCCGAGATCGGAGGCCGAGAGCACGGCCCGGTCGGCGGCTACCGGGGCCTGGGGGCCATCGGAAAAGGGATAGGACAGCAGGCTGAAGGTCAGCCCGGCGTCGTTCATGCCGTCCACCACCTTCATGTCGCCAATGCCGAGGGGGGCGTCGGGGGTCGGAAAGCGGACCGGCGTGGTGACGGCGACCAGCGCATGGCGGAGCGTGAACGCCAGCGCCGGATGCCCGTCAACGGTGGACTGCATGGGCAGGCCGACCGGGAAAAAGGCCATCTGATAGGGCAGTTCGACGGTCAGTTCGAGCGTGCGCCCGAAATAGACCTTGCCCGCGGCGTCGGTGTAGCAGAGTGCCGTGCACATCTCGTCTTCGCTCCCCGTTGCGCCGGTCCGGCCCCTCCCCGGAGGCCGTCGGCACGGTCGCAGATCCGGCCCGGTCCTGATGGCCATGCCCTCCCTCCGCTACCGGACGGAAGCAGACACCCCGGACAGGGCATGGCGCCCCGGGCCAACTCATCGTCCGTCTCGTCGCACACTTCCGCCATGGTGAAAAGAAATGAGCGCCGGGATTGCACATTTTTCATCTTGGAGCTGCGGCGGCGCGCGCACGGGTGCGCCGCGCCCGCTGATCACCCATGAATCCGGATGCAAGGCCGCGTGATTCGCTTTAAGGAAGGCGCGCCATGACAGAGACCGCCCCCGATCTTGTGAATTTTCCGCCCTCCGTCGTCCTCGTCGAGCCCCAGCTCGGGGAGAATATCGGCACGGCCTGTCGGGCCATGGCCAATTTCGGCCTTGCCGACCTGCGCCTCGTCGCCCCGCGCGATGGCTGGCCGAACGAGCGCGCCATCGCCGCCGCCTCCCGGGCCGACCATGTGCTGAATGCCGTTCAGGTGTTCGACACCTTCGAGGGCGCGCTGACCGATTTCACTTACGTGCTCGCCACCACGGCGCGGGCGCGCGATTTCGCCAAGCCGGTGCTGGGCCCGGAAGAGGCAGTGGCCGAGATCCTCGCCCGCACCGCCCGGGGCGAGAAGGTCGGCATCCTGTTCGGCCGCGAGCGCGTCGGTCTGCACAATGAGGAAATCGCCGTCGCCGACGCGATCCTCACCTATCCCATCGACCCGCGCTTCGCCTCCCTCAACATCGCCCAGGCGGTGCTGCTGATCGCCTATGAATGGCGCCGGCAGGCCAGCCGCTCGGCAATCCCCTTCACCGGCGTGGAAGGCGGCCCGCCGGCCACCAAGGAGGCCCTCACCGGCCTGTTCGAGCATCTGGAACACGCGCTGGAAGACGCGGACTATTTCAAGTCCGACAGCTTCCGCCCGGTAATGGTGCGCACGATCCGCAACATGTTCACCAAGGCCAGCCTGACCCATCAGGACGTGCAGATCCTGCGCGGCATCATCGCGGCGCTGGAGGGCCGGCCCACCCGGCCCCGCCGTCTGCGCGGCCCCGCCCGCACGCCGAAGGCGGGTGCCCCGGAGCCGTCGGACACCTCCGATAGCAGCGACCCGGCCTGACTTTTTCGGTCCGGGAATTTATTTCCCGGATTAGCCTGCATATCGGATTCATTTTGCGCAAGCACCGCGCAGTTGGCGGGGCCATTTCTGGTGGCCACACGCGGGCTCGGCTATCGTCCTTTCCGACGCAAGATCATACCAGGCGCATGAAGTGCCGACCGCACCATGCGCCTGAAGAATGACAGATTTCTCATATGTTCCAAGGACATGAGAAATCC
>JBOGCN010000014.1:0-115125 GCA_050689115.1 Segnochrobactraceae bacterium EtOH-i3
TCCGATGCGGATTTCTCATGCGGTTGGAGCATATGAGAAATCCGCTCCTCTTCAGACGCGCGGTGCGGTCAGCACTTGCGTGTCTGGTCTGAGCCCGGGGCCTATTCCCCTCCCGCGGCGGCGCCGGAGGCGAGTTCGACGATCTCGTTGGTGATTTCCTCCTGCCGCAGCTGGCGGGAGCGGGCGACGAGGGCGTCGAGGCTCTTGGCGACATTGGTGCGCGCGGCGATCATGGCGCGCATGCGGGCCTCGTTCTCGGCGGAGAAGGAGAGCACGATGGCCTCGCACAGTTCGGCAAAGACATATTCCTCGGCCAGCCCCGCCAGCAGCTCTGCCGGCGGCAGGGTGATGAGCGGGCGGGTCGCCCCGGGGGACACGGGAAAGCGGGCGAAATCGAACGGGATCAGCGCCCGGGTCACCACCTCCAGCCCGGCGGCGGTGGCGGGAGTGGCGTGGATGACGCGCACCTGATGCACGGCGCCGGTGGCGATGCGGTCGAAGAGGGCCTCGGCGATGCGGTTGGCCAGGGCCGCGGCCTCGTCGACATGGGCGATCATCGCCGCCGTCCAGTCCGGCGTCACGCCGCGTTCGCCGGCCACCATCAGCCCGCGATCGCCGACGAGGAACAGGATGCTGCCGGGGGTACCGTCCCGCTCGGCGAGCACGGCGTCGAGAATGCGTTCCGAGAAGGTGCCGGCAAAGCCCTGTTCGGCGGCAATGGCGATGAGCACGGTGCGGGCGTCGCCGGCCGGGCTGGGGGCAGAGGCGGCGCCGGCCGGGGCGAGGGCCAGCGCCTGACCGATGGCCGCGCCGATGGTGCCGGCAAAGGCGCGGATGCCATCCAGCCGCGCCCGGGCCTCGCGGGATCGGGCGGCGGCGATGCCGCGCATGGCCGCAATCACCGCCGAGAGCTGCCGCACCGTGGCAATCCGCGCTTCCACATCGCCCAGCCGCTCGCTCATGGCGCATGGTCTCCGGCAACCAGCTCGTCCACCAGCGCCTTCACCGCGGCGATGAGGGCAGCCCGGCTGTCATCGGAGAGCAGTCCGGTCCCGGTGACGGCCGCCACGGCGTCGGCCGCGGTGGCGTCCAGATGGGCCGGCAGCCGGTCGCGCACCCGGGCGATCAGCTCGGGCGGATGCGCATCGAACACCCCCTCGCCAAGGGCGGCCAGCAGCGCAATCTCGTCGGCAAAGCGCAGGGGCGCGAAGCGCGGCTGGGTGAGGAGGGCGCGGATGCGCTCGCCTCGGGTGATGCGCGCCTTCACCCGGGTGTCGGTGAGGCCGCCGAAGCGGGTGAACATCTCCAGTTCGAGAAACTGGGCATAATCCAGCCGCAGCCGGCCGGATACATCCCGCAGCGCCCGGGTCTGGGCCTTGCCGCCGACCCGGCTGACCGACAGGCCGACATCCACGGCCGGCCGCTGGTTGGCGGCAAACAGCCGCGAATCCAGCACGATCTGGCCATCGGTGATGGAGATCAGGTTGGTCGGGATATAGGCCGAGAGGTTGCCGGCGTCGGTCTCGGCAATGGGCAGCGCCGTCAGCGAGCCGCCGCCGAGCTCCTTCGAGAGCTTGGCCGCCCGCTCCAGCAGGCGGGCATGGAGATAGAAGATGTCGCCCGGAAAGGCCTCGCGGCCGGGCGGCTCGCGGGTCAAGAGCGCCAGTTCGCGGTGGGTGGCGGCGTGGCGGGTGAGGTCGTCGATGATGACGAGGGCATGGCCGCCCTGATCGCGGACCTGTTCGCCGATGGTGACGCCGGCAAAGGGCGCGATCCACTGCAGCCCGGCCGCCGCCGCCGAGGGTGCGACCACGAACACGCAGCGTTCCGGCGCGCCATGTTCCCGCACCGCGGCAATCACCCGCTCGATGGCCGTGGTGCGCTGGCCGACGGCCACATAGATGCACACCATGTCCGAGTGTTTCTGGCTGATGAGGGTGTCGACGGCGATCGCCGTCTTGCCGGTGGCGCGGTCGCCGATGATGAGCTCGCGCTGGCCGCGGCCGAGGGCGAAGAGGGCGTCCACCACCAGCACGCCGGTTTCCACCGGCTCGGAGACGAGATCCCGGGCGATGATGGGCGGGGCCGGACGCTCGATCGGGTGAAACTCCGTGGCGACCACTGGCGGTCCGCCAT
This sequence comes from Segnochrobactraceae bacterium EtOH-i3, assembly GCA_050689115.1. GTDB lineage: Bacteria > Pseudomonadota > Alphaproteobacteria > Rhizobiales > Segnochrobactraceae > JBBSSF01. The sequence continues at coordinate 2,137 of JBOGCN010000014.1, forward strand.
CCAGCGGCCGGCCGAGCGGGTCGATGATGCGGCCGAGCAGTCCCGGGCCGACCGGCACCCGCACCACGGCACCGGTGCCGCGCACGGTGGAGCCGGCCTCGATGCCGGTGGGATCGTCCAGAATCACCGCGCTGAGGCTGTCGGCATCCAGCGTGCGGGCAAAGCCCATGCAGCCATTCTCGAAGGCGAGCAGCTCGTCGAGACGGACATCGGGCAGGCCGGAAATGCGGGCGATGCCATCGGCCACCAGCTCCACCCGGCCGACGGCTTCCGACACGGGGCCAAGACCCGCCCGGTCGACGGCAGCCTTGCCGGCGGTCAGCCAGTCGGCCACAGCGGGGGAGGCGGGGTCAGCCATGGCGTGTCATCTCCTCGGCGATGCGGGCGAGATCGGCCCGGAGACTGTTGCGGACGATCGCATGGGCCGTGGTGATCTCCAGCCCGGCGATGAGATCCGGATCCACCTGCACGGCCAGCGTCACCGGCCGGTCGAGAACGCCGGCGAGGGAGGAGGTCAGCGCCGCGGTCTCGGCGTCGGTCAGGGTCCGCGGAGCGGTGAGGGTCACGGCGGTTCCGTCGGCGCCGATGCCGGCACGCGCCGCCTCGGGCAGCCCGGCCACTGCCTCGGCCAGCCCGGGGAGGAAGCCGGCGACGCGGGCATCGTCGGGCAGGCGGGTGAAGAGCCGGGCGGCGATCGCCAGTGCCAGTTCGCCGGCCTTGGCCGTGTCCGCAGTGCGGGCCTCGGCGCGGGCGCGGGCAACGTCCGCGTCGGCCGCCTGCCGGGCACGGGCGATTTCGGCTTCGGCGGCGGCGAGCAGCGCGTCGCTTCGGGCAGCCGCGTCCTTTTCGGCAGCGGCCAGAGCCGCGGCCCGGGCTGCCGTCTGGGCGTCGGCTTCTGCCCTGGCGCGGTCGCGCTCGGCTTCGGCGGCGGTTTCGGCGGCTCGGGCGCGGTCGAGCATGGCGGCGGCCGCTTCCTGCCGGGCGGCGATGATGCCGGCCACCGGGCGGAACAGGAAGCGGGCGAGGATCGCCAAGAGGATCAGGACGTTGATCGCCTGAAGGGCGAGCGTCCACCAATCGATCGTCATGGGTGTCAGCCGGCAAACGGGTTGGCGAACAGCACCAGCAGCGCGATCACCAGACAGTAGATGGCCATGGTCTCGATCATGGCGAGGCCGACGAACAGGGTGCGCGACAGGGTGCCGGCGGCCTCGGGCTGGCGGGCGATGGCATCCATGGCGGCGGCAACCGCCCGCCCTTCGGCCAGCGCCGGCCCGATGGCCCCGAAGGAGACGGCGAGAGCCGCGGCCAGAATGCTGACGACCTCGATCAGATGGGTTTCGGTCATGACGGGTGGATCTCCTGCTTGGGCGGGGAGGGGGCGCGCTCCCCGACGGCGGCGCCCAGAAAAACGGTGGCCAGCACCGCGAAGATGTAGGCCTGCACGGCACCCGTCAGCAGATCGAGCGCCATCAGCGGAATCGGGACAAGCAATCCGGCCAGCGACAGGATGATGCCGATGACGAACACGCCGCTCATGATGTTGCCGAACAGACGGACGATCAGCGAGAAGGTGCGCGTGATCTGCTCGACGATGTTGAGCGGGATCATCACCCAGGTCGGCTCGGCAAAGGTCTTCAGGTAGCCGGCGACGCCGCGGGTGGCGAAGCCATAGTAGATCGTGGCTGCGAACACGAGGAGGGCGAGCGCCGCGTCGGTTTCCAGATGCGCCGTCGGCGGCTCGATGCCGGGGATCAGCGACGTCCAGTTGGCGATCAGGATGTAGAGGAAGATCGTGCCGATCAGCGACCGGTAGGGTGCCGGATCGGTCTGCATGGTGTCCTTCACCTGGGCATCCAGCGCGCCGACGACGAGTTCCAGCACGGTCTGGAGCTTGCCTGGCCTCAGGGACAGCCGGCGGGTGGCGAAGAAGCAGAGACCGCCAAGGCCTAGCATCACCCCCCAGGTGACGACCACCGGCGCGGTGACGGGCACCGGGCCGATATGGAACAGCGGGCTGAGGGTCAGCGGCGAGTCCATCACGGCATCCTCCGGAACCGGCGCACCACGACAAGGCGCACGGCGACGAGGGCGGCGGCGGCCGACAGCAGCGGCAGCGCCCCCAGCCGCGCGAGGCCATAGAACACCCCGACCAGCACCGCAAAGCGCAGCATCTGCAGCAGGAAGGCCCTGGCCGGACTGCCGCCGGCATAGAGCTTCGTGTTCAGCCACAGGGTGGAGAAATGCACGAGGCCGAGAAGCGCGCCGACGACGGCGCCAAAGGCGGCGCCCGCTGCCGGCGGCAGTGCCCGGGCATCGGCCAGCAGAGCGGCAAGGTCGATCATGGGCCGGGATCCCTCATGAGCGGTGCATCCAGCGCCAGGCCGACCACAGCCCGAAGGCCGCGCCCAGCAGGATGAAGGCGGCGGCGAACTGGATGCCGGTGCCCAGCCAGAGATCCAGCTGCCGGCCGAGGAAGGTGCCGAGGAGCACCGGCACGACGATGGTCCAGCCGAGAATGCCGATCTGGCCGAGCCGGCTGCCGAGGGATGGCTCCGGCACCTTGCGGCCGTCGCGTTCGCGCTCGGCGGCGGTGCGGGCGGCCCCTTCCAGACGGTCGGGGGGCGGTGTGTCGGTCATGGCGCCTCCTCCCGGCCGCCGGCGAAGGGACCGGCGGTGGCGCCGCGGCCCTCGGGGCGCAGATAGCGCAGCATCTGGCGCACGGCGCGGGCGTGCAGCCGCATCTCGTCCACCCGGGCGCGACGGTCGACATCGGTTCCGGCGGCCCGGTCGGCGGCGATGGCCGCGGCCAGCGCGTCGAGATCATCGGAGAGGGAGGCCTGCCGGCAGGCGATCGCCACCCGGTCGCCGCCCGAGACCGTCATCACCCCGCCGCGCACGGCGCAGAAATGCCAGACGTCATCGCCGGCCCGAAAGCGCACCACCGAGGCTGGCAGCACGGTGAGAAGATCGGCATGGCCGGGCAGGATGCCGAAATCGCCGGAGGCGTCGGCGGCGCGCAGGGAGCGGATGTCGGCCCGCGCGACGATGACGGCTTCCGGCGTGGAGATCGACAGGGAGAGCGTGCGCGCGCTCATGCTGCCGCCTCCTTCTTCAGCGCCTCCTCCCGGGCCCGCGCCTCGTCGAGGGAGCCGATCATGTAGAGGGAATTCTCGTTCCAGCCGTCGCAGTCGCCGGCCAGAATCGCCTTGCAGCCGGCGATGGTGTCGGCCACGGGCACCGATTTGCCGGGCACGCCGGTGAAGGCTTCGGTCACCGAGAAGGGCTGGGTCAGGAAGCGTTGCAGCCGGCGGGCGCGCTCGACGATGCGGCGGTCGTCGGCGCCCAGCTCCTCCATGCCGAGGAGGGAGATGACGTCCTGCAGCTCGCGATAATGCTCGATGGTGCGGCGCACTTCGGTCGCCACCCGGGCGTGCTCGTCGCCGACGATCAGCGGGTCGAGCAGGATGGACGAGGAGGCGATGGGGTCTACGGCCGGGTAGATGCCCTCCGCCGCCATGGCGCGCGACAGCACCACCATGGAATCCACATGGGCGGCGATGGTGGTGACCGCCGGATCGGTGAAATCATCGGCCGGCACATAGACCGCCTCGATCGCCGTCACCGCGGCGTCCCCCACCGAGGCGATGCGCTCCTGAAGCGCCGCCACTTCGGTGGCGAGCGTCGGCTGATAGCCGACCCGGGACGGCAGCCGGCCGAGCAGGCCCGACACTTCCGCTCCCGCCTGCACGAAGCGGAACACATTATCCATCAGCAGGAGCACGTTCCGGTGCTCCTCGTCGCGGAAATATTCGGCGATGGAGAGTGCCGTCATGGGCACCCGCCAGCGCGCGCCGGGCGGCTCGTTCATCTGGCCATAGACGAGAACGGTGCGCTCCAGAACCCCGGAATGGGTCATGTCCTGCAGCATCTCGTGGCCCTCGCGGGAGCGCTCGCCGACACCGGCAAACACCGACAGGCCCTTGTAGGCCGTCACCATGGCGTGGATCAGCTCCATCACCAGCACGGTCTTGCCGACGCCGGCGCCGCCGAACATGGCGGCCTTTCCCCCTTGCGCGATCGGGGTGAGCAGGTCGATCACCTTGATGCCGGTGGAGAAAAGATGCGTGTCGCCGGTGCCGGCGGCAAAGGGCGGCGGTGCCCGGTGGATCGGCCGGCGCGGGGTGTCGTCGGGCAGCGGCGCGCCATGGTCGCCGGTGACGCCGGCCACGTCGATGAGGCGGCCGAGCACGGCTTCTCCCACCGGCACCATCAGCGGTCCGCCCACCCGGCGCACCGCCGCGCCGCGCTTCAGCCCGGTGGTGGCCGAGAGTGCCACGGTGCGCACGACGGAGGCGTCGAGATGGGCTTCCACCTCCACGGTGATGGGCGCCCGGCCGGGCTCCTCGATCACCAGCGCATCATTCACCGGGGGAAGGGTGCCGGCGGCAAAGGCGACATCCACGACGGCGCCGCGCACCGCGACCACGGTTCCCGCGTCTTCCTCTGCCATCCGCCAAGGGTCCCCGTTCTCGTCTGCCGGGCCCGGCGCGGAGCCGGACTCCGGCGGACTGCGACTTTCGACGCAGAGGAGACGCCCGTTGCGGCGCCGCGTCAATGATTTCGCGCACGCGTGGTGTCCCGGCGCGGCGGTGGCGCGGGAACCCGGGGGCGATCCGGGGTATCGGGGGGTGTGCACCGCATCGTCCGGTGCCTTGCCGCCGGTGGACGCGGGCGCCTATGATCGCGCCTGTCCCCCGACCCCTCCCGAGGCGTTCATGACCGAGATCATCCTCCTGCCCGGATACGGCAATTCCGGGCCGGATCACTGGCAGAGCCATTGGGAACGGCGCGAGCGCACCATCCGGCGCTTCCGCCCGACCGACTGGGACCGGCCGGATCTGGAGGACTGGATCCGCGCCCTCGACCGGGCGCTGGCGGAGGCGCGCGGGCCGGCGGTGCTGGTGGCGCACAGCCTGTCCTGTCTGCTGGTGCCCCATTGGGCGGCACGCGCCGGCGTGCGCACCCACCGGGTGATCGGGGCCTTTCTGGTCGCCGCGCCGGATCCCTCCGCCGAGGTGTTTCCGCCGGAAGCCGCCGGCTTTGCCGGCGCGCCGGATCGCCCGCTGCCGTTCCCGTCCCTGGTGGTGGGCAGCGTGGATGATCCCTATGGCAGCGTGCTTTATGCCCGCACCCGGGCGAAGGCGTGGGGCGCCGGCTTCGTGGAGGCCGCCGCCCGCGGCCACATCAACGCCGCCTCCGGCATTGGCGCCTGGGTGGAAGGCATCCGTCTGTTCGCCGCCTTCCGGGCCGGCCTGAGGATCTGAGATCATGGACCCCATTTCCGCCCTGCTGGCCTTCACGCTGGCTGCCTTCTTTCTCACGCTGACGCCGGGTCTCGACACGGCGCTGGTGCTGCGCACCGCGGCGGTGGAAGGCGGGCTCAGGGCGATGCTGGCCGGCCTCGGCATTTCCTGCGGCGTGATCGCCTGGGGCTTTCTCACGGCGGTGGGGCTCGGCGCGCTGCTGGCCGTCTCCGAGCTGGCCTTCGCGCTGCTGCGCATGGCCGGCGCCGCCTATCTGTTCTGGCTGGGCTTCCTCATGGTGCGGGCGGCGCTGTCGGGCGCGGGCGGCGGCTTCCAGCCGACGGCGGCGCTGCCGGACCGGGCGGCGACCTCGCCCGGGCGCTGGTTCCTGCGCGGGCTGTTCACCAACCTGCTCAATCCCAAGGTCGGCGTGTTCTATGTCAGTTTCCTGCCGCAGTTTCTGCCGCCGGGGGTGAACCCGGTCGGCTTCAGCGTGCTGCTGGCTGCCATCCACGGCGCCCTCGGCATTGTCTGGTTCGCCGCTCTCGTGCTCGCCACCCGGCCGCTGGCGCGCTGGCTGGCCCGCCCGGTGGTGCGCCGCAGTCTGGATGGCATCACCGGTGCCGTGCTCATCGGCTTTGGCCTGCGCCTTGCGCTGGAGCGGCGGGCGGGCTGAGGCGGTTGCGCGGGCGGCGGGGGCCGTCGCATAAAGCTCGCACGGACACTGCCGATCCCGGGGCCAGCCGCCCGAAACTCCGGGCCCCGAGGACGACCAGCCGCCGCGAGGCTCCATGCGCATCCTGTTCCTGCACAACAACTTCCCCGGTCAGTATCGCCGGCTGATGGCGGCGCTTTCCGGCGAGCCGGGCATCGAGATGGTGGCGGGGACGCTGGGCAGCAACCAGCAGCCCATTCCGATCAGCCGGGTGAACTATGCCCCGCACCGGGAGGTGACCCGGGGCATCCATCCGGCCGTCGCCTCCTTCGAGAGCGCGGTGCTGAACGGGCAGGCGGTCTACCGCGCCTTCGCGCCGCTGAAGGCCCGCGGCTGGGTGCCGGATGTGGTGTGCGCGCATTCGGGCTGGGGGCCGTCGCTGATGGTCAAGCAGCTCTGGCCCGAAACAAAGCTGCTGTCCTATTATGAATGGTACTATCACGCCCGCGGCACCGATGCAGATTTTCTGCCGGATGCCACGATTAGCGATGATGATGCCGTGCGCACCCACATGAAGAACGCGCCGATCCTCATGGATCTGGCGGCGATGGACTGGGGCGTCTCGCCCACCCGCTGGCAGCAGAGCCAGTTTCCGAGCCTGTTCCGCCGTCGCATTTCCGTGCTGCACGATGGCGTCGACACCGATTATCTGACCCCGGATCCGGCGGCAAGATTTGTGCTGGAGGATGGCCGGGTGCTGACGCCGGCCGATGAGGTGGTCACCTATGTGGCCCGGGGCATGGAGCCCTATCGCGGTTTCCCGGCCTTCATGGCGGCGCTCGCCCGGGTGCAGAAGACGCGGCCCAATCTTCAGGCCCTCGTCATCGGTCAGGACCGGGTGGCCTATGGCCGCAAGCGCCCGGACGGCCGCAGCTACAAGGATGCGGCGATCGAGGAGCAGGATCTCGATCTGTCCCGGGTGCATTTCACCGGTCTGGTGCCGTTCGAGACCCTGCGCGCGGCCTTCCACGTCTCCACGGTGCACGTCTATCTGACGGTGCCCTTCGTGCTGTCCTGGTCGATGATCGAGGCGATGGCGGCGGGCTGTCTGGTGCTGGGCTCCGACACGCCGCCGGTGCGCGAGGTGATCCGCGATGGCGAGAACGGCCTGCTGACGGATTTCTTCGATGTCGGCCAGATTGCCGCCCGCATGGAGGAGGCGGTGGAAAAGCGCGTCGCCTACCGGGCGCTGCGCGAGAAGGCGCGGCTGACCACGCTGGAACGCTATGCCGCCCGCAATCTCATCCCCGCCCATCGCCAGCTGCTGGTCGATGTCGCCAGCGGCACCTTGCCGGGGGCTCACGAAGGCTGAACGGGACCGGGGCTGACGGGGAGGGGAGGCTGATCCTTTCCCCTCCCGGGGCTCACGCCCGGGCGCGGCGGCGCAGGAAGCTCATTTTCAGCAGGCCGATCAGCCCCGCGGTGGCCGTGCCGCCAGCGAGAAAGCCGGCGCCGGCGGTCATCGCGCCTTCGGCCGTGGTCGGCACTGCGGGCTCGAAATCCTGCCAGGTGGCGCGGGCAATGGTCGGATCGACATTTTCCGCCAGCACGGAAATGCGCTCCAGCGGGGCGGCGCCCGTGAAGGCGGCGCGCTGGGCGGTCAGCCGGTCCAGCCGGGTGATGTCATCGCGGATGGCGGTGCCGCGCGCGCGCGCCACCGGGTCGGCGCTGGCCGAAAGCCGCTTCAGCGCGTCGGTCGGCGTCAGGCCAACATCCGTCGCATCCTGATTGAAGCGCGTGACTTCCCGGGTCAGTTCGTCGATGGCGCCGCCGAGGCGCTGGCGATATTGCTGGGCGAATTCCGGCGCCTGGGAGGCAGCGACGCCGGTTGCCAGCCCCGCGGCGATCATCAGGGTGCGGCCGATCATGGGGGCGGTCTCCGGGCGGTCACTTGCAATAGCGATAGGTGCGCGTGGCGTTGTGGCGGGCGAGGTCCATGTGGAGATGGTCCTGATGGTTGGCGTCGCCATCGGGGCCGATCACCGTGGTGAAGCGGCGGCAGGCGGATTTCATCACCGAGCGCAGGAACAGCTGATCCTCGCTGGTGCCGCCGCGCCAGTCCTTCTTCACGCTCACCCGCCGGCCATCCTCCAGCACGAAGGCGGAGACGTCGATGGCGTTGGCGAAGGAGTGCTCCGACAGCCGGCCCCATTTCGCGCCGTTGCGGCCGCGGCAGTTGTAGGAACCGGCATCGACCACGGCCACCACGCGCTGGCCATAGATCTGCTCGGCGGCCGGGATGACGGAGCGGTAGAGCCAGTCATCCAGCCACGCCACCATCGGGCACGACAGCGTCACCTTCGGACTGATGGAAATCTGGCCGTTGACGGCCGCCGACACCCGGATCGGCCGTTCGATGCCGCAGGCGCCGGGGCCGTCGATCTCGCGCATCGGGCGCACATAGGCGGAGGTGCGGGCATAGCCGGCCTTGAGGCAGGCGGTGTTGGCCGGATCGCGCCAGGCAGCGCGGCGCTCGAAATGGAACCACGAGCCGATGCCGCAGGAGGAGACCACAAGGCACAGCATCATCACGCCGGCAAGCGAGGCCAGACGGCGGAGGGTGGACGGCGCGCAAAGGCGGGTGGCGATCCCGTGCGGGACAGCGACCCGCGACCCGGCTGGCGCAGCGCCCGGCGCGACCGCGGCGGGTTCGGTGGTCATGGGGCCACTGTGGCCCCGCCTCCCTGAAGGGACCGTTGCCGGGATCGCTAAAATTGAAGCGATCCCGGCAATCCGGCAGGAAGCGTCGCGTCTTTCTGCCGGCCCGGCCCGGGGGAGGCCGTCGTCCGGGAGGGACGGTCTCACGGACCGCACGCCCCCGGATTTCCGCTCCCGTCCGCGCCGGACAGGCGACGGCGGGGTAGGGCGGAAAGGTCAGCCGGCCCCGGCATGGACGCCGGGGCCAGGACAGGGGCGGGACGCAGTCGCCCCGTCCGCGGAGGATCACTCCACCGGCAGCTTGTGGTCGACGGCGTGGACGATCTCGCGGATGCGCATCTTCTGCAGCTTGCCGGTGGCGGTGTGGGGCAGCTCGTGCACCACGATCACGTCATCGGGGATGCACCACTTGGCGACCTTGTTGGTGTAGTAGGCCACCATCTCCTGACGCGAGAAGCTCTCGCCGTCCTTCAGCACCACGACCAGCACTGGCCGCTCGCCCCAGCGCGGATCGGCACGGCCGACGACGGCCGCTTCCTTCACCGCCGGATGGGCCTGGGCGATGTTCTCCAGCTCGATGGAGGAGATCCATTCGCCGCCGGACTTCACCACGTCCTTGTTGCGGTCGACGATCTGGATGAAGCCGTCGGCATCCTGGGTGACCACGTCGCCGGTGTCGAACCAGCCGGGCACCTTGTGGGCCGCGCTCTTGTCGAGACCGAAATAGCCGGCGGCGACCCAGGGGCCCCGCACCAGCATGGAGCCATAGCTCTTGCCGTCCCGCGGCACCTCCTCCAGGTCGTCATTGACGACGCGGAATTCCATGCCGAACAGCGGCCGGCCCTGCTTGGCTTCCAGCGCGATGCGGTCGTCCGGCGAGAGGGCGGCGTGCTTGGGCTTCAGGGCGCAGGCGAGACCCACCGGGCTCGTCTCCGTCATGCCCCAGGCCTGACGGGCATCGACGCCGAGGGCGGCGAAGCGGCCGATCATCACCGGCGGCAGGGCGGCACCGCCCACCATCACCCGCTCCAGCCTGGAGAACTTGCGGCCGTGGGCGGCCATCCAGTCCAGAAGGTTCATCCACACCGTCGGCACGCCGGCGGTCACGGTCACGCCTTCGCCCTCGATCAGCTCGAAGAGGCTGGCGCCGTCCATCAGGCCGCCCGGCAGCACCAGCTTGGCGCCGACGATCGGGGCGGAATAGGGCATGCCCCACGCATTCACATGGAACATCGGCACCACCGGCATCACGGTGGAGGAGGCGGAGATGTTGAACACGTCCGGCCAGCAGGTGGCCATGGCGTGCAGCACGCAGGAGCGGTGCGAATAGAGCGCGCCCTTGGGGTCGCCGGTGGTGCCGGAGGTGTAGCACATGCCCGCGGCGGTGTTCTCGTCGAACTCCGGGAACAGGAATTCGTCGGGCTCTTCGGCAATCAGCGTCTCGTAGCAGAGCAGGTTCGGCAGGATGGCCGACTTCGGCATGTGCGCTTCGTCGGTCATCACGACGATCGCTTCCAGCGTCGGCACCTTGTCGACGATCGCTTCCAGGATCGGCACGAAGGTGAGATCGACGAACATCACCCGGTCGGCGCCGTTGTTGATGATGAAGGCGATCTGATCGTGGAACAGCCGCGGGTTGATGGTGTGACACACCATGCCCGAGCCGGCGATGCCATAATAGAGCTCCAGATGCCGGTAGCCGTTCCAGGCCAGCGTGCCGACCCGGTCGCCAAATTCAAGGCCCAGCTTCTTCAGGGCATTGGCGAGCTTCTGGGTGCGCGCCCAGGCATCCTTGTAGGTGTAGCGGTGGATCGGGCCTTCCACCGTGCGCGACACGATTTCCGTGTCGCCATGGTTGAGCGCCGCATGCCGCAGCACCGAGGTGGTGAGCAGCGGAACATCCATCATCATGCCACGCATGGCCGTTTTCCCCCAGTTGGATCGCGCGTTGCCGGTCCGTCGTTGCGGCGGCGAAGCGTCCGGATTGTCATCGTCATCTCGTTCCGGCCCGGGGCGCTGCGACGACGCGGCCGGGACGGGTGGTCGGTATCGGATCCGCCCTGCCGGCAGTCAGCCGGAAAGGGCGACGGGCTCCCGACGGCCGGGACAGGGAAGGGCCGTCGGGAGCCCGGGGGGAGCCGGCCGGCCCTACCGTCCCGAGGGGATCCGGATCCTCGGGGCGACAGGGGAAGTGGCCGGGCCGGTCCCGGTCTCGGGGCCGCCCCCGGAATCTCCGGGGGCGGGAGAAGGCTCAGTTGCGCAGCGGCTTGCCGGTGGTGATCATCGTCCGCATGCGGTCGCGGCTGGGATCGCGCACCACCAGGTCCAGGAAGGCCGCGCGCTCCAGCGCTTCCACCGTGTCCTCGCTTACCGGACGGGCGGGATCGGCACCGGCGCCACCGGTGAGCACGCCGGCCAGCGCCTCGGCGATCACCCGGTCATGCTCCGTCAGCTTGCCGGTCTCCGCCGCCGCGTCGATCACATTGCGGATCGCCGCCAGACCGGCTGGGCCGGAGAGGGCGAAGGCGGCCTTTTCCGGCGCCGCATAGCCATCCGAGAGGGCGATGGCATCGGCCTTGGCGTCGGCAATCAGCCGGTCGCGGTTCATGCTGATGCCATCGGCCGGCCGCAGGAAGCCGAGGCGGCGGGCATCAAAGGCCGTCATGGAGGTCCTGGCCGGGAAGATCACCTCGAACACGGCCTTCGCGGTGGCAGCCGGGCTGCGGGCGGGATCGGCGGCGGCGAAGCGGGCGAGCAGCTCCTTGCAGCCGCCCCAGGCCGGGATCAGGCCCACCCGGGTTTCCACAAGGCCCATGGTCGCTTCCGAGAAGGCGCGGATGCCGTCCGAGTGCAGCATCACCTCGGAGCCGCCGCCCAGCGCCAGCCCGCCATGGGCCGAGACCACCGGGAAGGGGGCATATTTCAGCGCGTCGAAGGCATGATGGCCGGCGTCGATGAAAGCGGTGATGCCGGCGAGGTCGCCGGCCTCGCTCATGGCCAGCACGGCGCGCAGGTCGGCGCCGGCGCTGAACACCGCTCCTTCCGTGCCGATCACCAGACCGCGGAAATTGCGCGCGGTAAGCTCCAGCGCCTTCAGCAGTGCCGCGAACGGCGCGTGCCCGAAGGTGTTCATCTTGGTCTTCAGGGAGAAGCAGGCGATGCCGTCGCCCAGGTCGATCAGCTCGGCGGCCTCTTCCGCCATCACCGGCGGGCGCTTCAGGTCGATGGCCGGCAGCGAGATCACGCCCTCCGGCAGCTTCACCGCGGCATGGGCGCCGGTGCCCGGCATCAGCACCGAGCGCACGCCGTCGACGACCTTGTAGAAGCTGCCGGCGGCAACCGCTTCCGTCAGCAGCGGCGGCACGGCAAAGCCCTTCTGGGCCAGAAGATCGGCAAACCACTTGGCGCCCAGCCGGTCGATCAGCTCGAACGGGCCGACGCCCCAGCCATAGCCAAGCCGCATGGCCGTATCGACATCGGCCGGCGAGGCGGCAATCCCGGGGGCGTGGAGAGCGGCATAGGCGAGGGTGTTGGCCATCACCGCCAGCGCATAGCGCCCGCCGAGGCCGGGATGGACGAGAAGCGCCCGGGCATCGCCCTTCGACGCCTCCAGACTTTCCGAGGCGACCTTCTGCTGCGGGCGATAGTCGCCGGTGGAAAGGTCGATCACGTCCCGGCTCTTGCGGTCGGCGGAGACGCGCACGAAGCCGGCGCCGGCCTTGCGGCCCAGATGGCCGGCGGCGATCATCTTCGTCATCACCGCCGGTTCGGCGGCGTAGCTCTGGATGCCATCGTCGGCCGGCAGGCTCTCCTGCTGGGAGCGCAGCACATAGGGCATCAGGTCGACGCCGACGAGGTCCGTCAGGCTGAAGATGCCGGTGGCCGGAATGGCGAAGGGCTTGCCGATCACCGCATCCGCTTCTTCCACGGTGATGCCGAGCCGGATCGCCTCGTTGATGCCGGCGGCCATCCAGTAGCAGCCGATGCGGTTGGCGATGAAGCCGGGGGTGTCGCGGCAGAGGACGACGCCCTTGCCGAGGTGGATGTCGGCGAAGTCCTCGATCTTGCGGGCGGTGGCGGCTTCCGTCTTCGGCCCGGTGACGATCTCCAGCAGCCGCATGTGACGCGGCGGATTGAAGAAATGGGTGATGAGGAAGTGCGCCGCGAAATCGTCGCTGCGGCCCTCGATCAGGTGGGCGAGGGGAATGGTGGAGGTGTTGGAGGAGACGGCCGCCCCGGGCTTGCGGTGGGTCTCCAGCGCCGCATAGAGCGCCTGCTTGATGTCCAGACGCTCGGCGACCGCCTCGATGATCCAGTCGGCGCCTTCCACCAAAGCGAGATCCGTCACGGTGGAGCCGGTGGTGATGCGGCTGGCGAAGGCCGGATCCATGAAGCCATGGGCCTTGATCTGGCGCTCGACGCCGCCGGCGGCGACCTTTGCATCGAGATCGAGCAGCACGACCTCGACCCCGGCATTGGCGAGATGGGCGGCAATGCCGGAGCCCATGGTTCCGGCGCCGATTACCGCGGCTTTCTGGATTGCAGCCATCATGCGGCCTCCACGATCAGGGAAATGCCCCGGTCCGCACCGCCGCCGCGGCCGACATTGCCGGCGGGACCGGCAGAGGGGGCAGGGGGGAAGCCGGCGGCGCGGGCACAAGTGCCGTCGGTTCGCGGGGCAGCGGACACCGCGCGCGAGGCAGCGGCCGTCAGGCGGCACCCGGGATCGACAAGGCAGGCCACACGCATCAGCAGGCTCCCGGTGGCCGGCCCGCAGCGGGCCGGCAGGGGTCAGGCGGAGACCTTCGGGAAAGCGTCCACCGGCGGATGGCCGGACAGGCACGCACGAACGCCCGGGCACGAGACCGCGCCCGATGGCTGGATCCTCCCGGAGGCGTCGTTCAGTCAAGCTGTACCAAACGATCGTTACAACAGGAGATCACCAGAAAGCCGGCCGCGCGTCAAGCCAGCCGAAGGGCCGTAGTCTTCCGCATGAGCGGGCGCGCGCAAAGGGGCGGCCGCTGCACGGGCAGCGGGCAACAGATAGAGAGAGACTGTGCAGGCGGGGAGGCGGACCGGAGGGCGGGCGTCTGGTATCAGGCCGCCGGATCGGTTGCGGGCACCGGCTGTCCGCCATCGTGGCGGTAGATCTTCAGGATCTCGCGGCCGATGTCGGCCGGGCTGAAGTGGCCGCCGGGGCGATACCAGGAGGCGACGGCGTTGATCTGGTTGAGCAGCAGGATGCGGAACATCTTGCGGTCAATGGCCGGATCCAGCGGCAGGGTGTCGATGACGTCGATCACCATCTGCTCGAAGGCGTCGCGGCGGGCCACCAGCCGGGCGCGCATCTCCGGCGGCACCGCGCGGAAATCATTCATCAGCGGCATGGTGATGGAGCCCGGATCGAGCTGGGTTTCCAGCATCTGCACGCAGATGACTTCCAGCTTTTCCCACGGGTCGTCATGGGCGGCAATCTCCGCCCGGATCCGGGTGGCCGCATCCTCCAGCGCGATGTCGTGGATTTCCAGGAACAGGGCGTCCTTGGAGCGGATGTGGTAATAGAGGGAGCCGCCATGCAGGCCGACCCGCTCGGCAATGTCGCGGATGGAGGTGGCGGCATAGCCGCGCTCGACGAACAGCGCCGCGGCGGCTTCCATGATCTCGCGCCGGCGCTCGTTGTCCTGACTGGCAAACAGCCGGCGGGCCACGCCGGTGGGCTTCTCCGGATGGCCGTCCCCCGTTTTGGGCGGGGTGGAATTGGCGGCCATCAGCGGTTCTCCTTCACGGGGCGGACGACGGGTGGCAGAGCCGGCGAAGCAGCCGGCCCGGATCCCGCCAATCGGCCCGGAAAGCCCGCAGGTGTCAAGCGGCGCCCGTGGCCGGCGCGGCGGCATACCCGCACAGCCCCTGTGCACGGTCCGAGGCCGCGAAGGCGCGCCCCGGGCCCTGTCGCGCCGGATCAGAACCGGTAGGCCGCGCCGAGGAAAACGCCGTGCTGGGTGACGTCATACTCGAAGCCGCCGCTGACATAATCGGTGTAGATCGCGCGGTAGCCGAGGGAGGTGGAGAAGGCCTCGGTCCACTTGTAGCCGAGGGCGGCAAAGCCCTGGGCGGTCAGGTTGGACGACACGCCGAAGCCACCGATGTCACCGATGACGTTCATGAACACCTTGTCGGTGAAGTTGACCTGATAGATGAAGCCGACCGTCGGGTCGATCCAGTCCTGGGTGCCGCCGTCTCCGAAGTTGAACCGGCCGCCGCTGCTGTTGAGCTTCAGGTCGCCATCCAGATGCTGATAGCGGAAACCGACTGTGCCGGTCAGTCGCATGGTGTCCGGCAGGTCGAGGGGCACCCGGTAACCGACGACGCCCGAGCCGATGATCTGCTGCAGCGCCATCTTGGCGGTGACGCCGCCGCGCGGGCCCAGATGCACCTTGTCGGAAACATCGGCGAAGATCAGGTCCAGCAGCACCGTCCAGTTGGCGTTCTGGGCGAGGAAGGAGCCCATCAGCGCGCCGTTCAGATCCGACAGCACATCGCCCGCGGACATGTTGACCTTGGCCGGCTTCAGCCCGCGCACGCCGATGGTGCCATCCATCGCAGTCGCCCAGCCATAGAGCGTCACCTGGAATTTCCAGTCCGACGGCGGCTTGATGGCGATCGGGGCCGGCTCGGCGGCCGGTGCCGGAGCAGGCAGGTCCGCAGCCCCCGCCGGCGCGACGAGAGGCAAGGCCACAAGGCCGGCGAGAAGGGCGGAGCGCATCATCGACATCAGCAACCGGGACACCAGAAACCGTGAGGGATCATATCAAGGGACCCGGGAAAGGCGCCCTCAACAGGCCGATGCAGATTTCTCAATCATATGGAAAACAAGAGAAATCTGCTGTCCTTCAGGCGCCGGTGTACGCGCGGCACGGCGGGCGCCTCGTCTGACGGGAGAACCCCGCCTCATGGTTTCCGGATGGTAAAGAGCGCGCCGCGGTGTCGCAATCGGTCAAGCCGGTCAGAAGGACGGTTCCCCTGAGGGTGTGGGGATGGGGTGACACCCGGGGCCCCCGCCGGACGGGCTCAGGCCCTCTCAGGAGGGCGGCACCAGGGTGTTCAGATAGGCGATCAGGCCATCGATCTGGCGCGGCGCCAGCTCGAATTCCGGCATGTCCGGATGCCCCGTCCAGATGCCCTCGCCAAAGGCTTCGGCCAGATCCTCGGGCGGATAGCGGGTGACGATCTCGCGGAAGGGCGGCGCGTCGGCGTTCAGGCCGGTGTCAGACAGGCTGATGGCATGGCAGCCGGAGCAGTTGGCTTCCAGAAACACCTGGCCGGAGCGCACGGGGTCGGCGGGCGGACTGCTTTCCGCGTGGGGGGCAAGGCTGACGACGGTCTCGCCGGCCGGCGCCGTCTCGTCGGCAAGGCCGGGGGCCTGAAGGGTCAGGAGCAGGGCAATCGCGGCAAGGGGCGCGCGCATGGAGCTGTTCTCCTCCGCTGTCCGTGAACAGGACGACAGGAGAAGAACGTCCGGGAGGCATTTTGGCTCCGCGACAGGCGCGGATCGCGTTTCCTGACGCGATCCGTCCGGGCGGACGACGGCCCGTTGCGGGCCGTCGCGGAAAGGACGGGGCGCACGGCCCCGTTTTTCACTTTCCGGCCCTGCCGGCGAAGGGATTGTCGCTCTTGCGCAGGGTCAGGCGCAACGGCACGCCGGGCAGGTCGAAGGTCTCGCGCAGACCGTTGATGAGGTAGCGGCGATAGGAATCCGGCAGGGCCTCGGGGCGCGAGCAGAACACCACGAAGTGCGGCGGCCGGGTCTTGGCCTGGGTCAGATAACGCAGCTTGATGGTGCGGCCGGACACGGCGGGGGGCGGATGATGGGCCAGAACGCCGGTCAGCCAGCGATTGAGGCGGCCGGTGGAAATGCGCCGGTTCCACGTCTCGGCGGCGGAAATCGTGGCGTCCAGCAGCCGGGCGACACCGGTGCCGGTGAGGCCGGAGACCGGCACGAGGGTGACGCCGCGGGCCTGGGGCAGCAGACGCTGGGCGGCCTCGCGCATCTCCTTCATTTTCTCGTTGCGGTCCTCGATGAGGTCCCACTTGTCGAGCGCGATGACGAGGGCGCGGCCCTCGCGCACCACCAGATCGACGATCTGCAGGTCCTGCTTCTCGAACGGAATGGTGGCGTCGAACGCCACCACGACGACTTCCGCAAACTTGATGGCGCGGATGGTATCGGCCACCGACAGCTTTTCCAGCTTGCCCTCGACGCGCGCCTTGCGGCGCATGCCGGCGGTGTCGATGAGCCGGATCGGCAGGCCGCGATGCTCGGTTTCCACCGAGATGGAATCCCGGGTGATGCCGGCCTCGGGGCCGGTCAGCAGCCGGTCCTCGCCGAGGATGCGGTTGATGAGGGTGGACTTGCCGGCATTCGGGCGGCCGACGATGGCCACCTTCAGCGGCCGGCCGGGGGCGGCGACCGGGGCGACCGGGATTTCCGCCTCGTCGTCCAGGTCGTCGAGGGGAATGTCGGTTTCCGGCTCGACGATGTCCTCATGCTCGATGAGGGTCGGATCCGGCAGCAGCGGGCGCAGGGCCTCGAACAGGTCGGCCATGCCCTCGCCATGCTCGGCCGACAGCGGCACCGGCTCGCCGAGACCGAGGGAGAAGGCCTCGAAGGCACCGGCCAGCCCCGCCTTGCCCTCTGCCTTGTTGGCCAGAAGCACGACGGGACGATCGGTGCGGCGCAGGATCTGGCCGAAATGCTCGTCCATGGGCGTGATGCCGACGCGGGCGTCGATCACGAACAGGATCACATCGGCAATGTCGATGGCGGCCTCGGTCTGGGCGCGCATGCGGCCTTCCAGACTTTCCGGGTTCGCCTCTTCCAGACCGGCGGTGTCGATGATGCGGAAGACGAGATCGCCCAGCTTGCCGCGGCCCTCGCGGCGGTCCCGGGTGACCCCCGGGAGATCGTCGACGAGCGCGAGCTTCTTGCCCACCAGCCGGTTGAACAGGGTGGACTTGCCGACATTCGGCCGGCCGACGATCACGAGAGTGGGCTCGGCGGTGAAGCCGTCGGCGCCGATGAACGGCCCCTTCGCGGAGGTGTCGTCTGCCATCTCCGGTCCTTTCCTGAGGGCATTTTCAAGCGCCGGGGAGACCGGGTCTCTGGCAAGAAAATGCGTAAGATCACAAAATGGGAACTTTCCGGTGCGCCGGAGGCCGCCGGGAAAGGCCCTCGGGGCATCGTGGCCCTCCCGGGCGACGTCCCCTGTTCATGGCACGACGGCCGCCCGGGCATAGTCTGCCGAGCGGCCGCGGGCCGGGTCCTGACTTGTCGTGGCCGGCAGGGCGGGGCGGTCCGCACCGGACTGCCCCGCCGCCAGCCTCATTCGAAGGCGAGCACGCCGCCGGTACCGCCGATCACCACCATGCGGCCGGAGGCCACCACCGGCGAAACATAGCCGGGCGCCCCGATCTCGCGGGTGTTGCGGATCTCGCCATTGCTGGCGTTTACCGAAATCAGCTTGCCATCGGTGGAGGTCAGCCACAGGTCGCCATTGGCCAGCAGTGGCCCGGCCCAGTGGCTGCGCTTCTTCTTTTCGCGCACGACCGGAAGCTGGGTTGCCCACAGGATGGTGCCGGCGCTGCGGTCGATGGCGACCAGACGGTCATCGAGATCGAGCAGGAACACCGCATTGCCCGCCACCGCCGGGGTGTGGGCCGAGCCGATGTCCTGTTCCCAGATGCGCGAGCCGGTCTTCAGGTCGATGGCGATGGTGCGCCCGGCCATGCCGCTGGCGAACACCGTGCCGCCGGAAACGACCGGGCTGGCGGCCACATCGGACAGCGCCGACACGGCCATGGTCCGCATCGCCTTGGTGACGACTTCCGACCAGCGGGCCTGGCCATCATTGATGTCGATGGCGATCAGCTCGCCGGAGGAATAGGGCACCACCACGGTGTCGCCCATCACGGCCGGGCTGGACGCAGAGAGCACGCCGGCCAGTTCCGGCACGCCGCGATAGGTCCACAGTTCCGAGCCGTCGGCCTGGGAGAGGGCGACCAGCACGTTGGTCTGGGTGACGACGAACAGCTTTCCGGCCGCCGCCGTCGGCGCGCCACGGGCGGGCGCTTCCAGTTTCTTGGTCCACAGCACCTGACCGGACGCGCTGTCGAGAGAGGCGATGGAGCCGAAGCCGGTCGAGACATAGGCCCGTCCGCCATCGGTGGTGACGCCGCCGCCGATGGCGCGTGACTTGCGCTCGGGGTCGACTTCCGTCGACCAGGCCTGACCGCCATTGGCAAGAGACAGTGCCGTCACCCGGCCGCTCGGCTGATAGACGAGCACGCGGCCACCATCCACGACGGGGCGGGCATAGACACGCAGGCTGCTGTCGGCCCCGCCGAACCAGCTGCTGCCACCGCCGCCGGCGCCGGGCAGGCTCGCCTGCCACACCCGGGTGCCGCTGCCATTGAAGGCAAGGTTGCCGGGATCATTGGCGGCGTTGCCATGGGGCTGCGGCCAGTCGGCATTGGAGCGCGCGGCCGGCACGGAGGCCGCGCGGCTGGTGACGCCGGCCAGCGGGTCCGAATTGGTGAAGATGTCGCGCCGCTCGCCCTTCAGGTGCTTCTCTTTTTCCGCAAACGGATTGAGTGCGGAGACCGAGGCGCAGCCGGCGACGAGGCCGGCCAGCACGACGGCAAGCGCGATCTTGGCGGTCCGGGACGGCGCGGTCATGGCGTGCTCTCCTTGGCGGCGGCAGGCGCGGTGGCGGCAGCGGGGGACGCGGCCTTTTCCGGACCGATTGACCCGTTGATGAGGGAGACCATCACGGAAGCCCGCTGGGCCTGATCGGCCGGAACATTGGCGTTGTTCAGAAGGGCCTGGAAACCGGTGCGCGCCGCGGCGAGATCGCCGGCGCGGAAGGCGGCCAGCGCATCCATCTCCCGGGCGGAATTGGCCCACGGGCCGGCGCCGGCAATCAGCGGGGCGAGGCGGCCAGAGACGGCGGCGCGGTCGTCGCCTTCGACGAGGGCGGTGGCCGCCCGGAGGCGCGCGAGATCGCGCAGCACCGGCTGCACCGCGCTGTCATCGGCGATGGCATCGAACTGGGCGACGCCGGCGGCGGTGTCGCCGGAGGAAATGGTCTGGGCGGCGGACTGGAAGCGGGCCAGCACCTGATAGCCGGCAGGGGCATCGGCGGCGACGGCGCTGAATGCCTTGGCCGCGCCAGCATGATCGCCTGCCTCGGCAAGCTTCAGCGCGGCATAGAACCGGTCGCCGGCCTCTGACGCCACCTGCTTGCGGTGGCCATCATAGATGAGCCAGCCGGCAGTGCCCGCCACGATGAGAACAGCCACCAGAATGACAAAGAGACCATATTTGTCCCATGCCGCCCGAAAGCGTTCCCGGCGGATGTCGTCTTCCAGTTCGTTGAAGATATCGGCCATGCGCGCGAAATTCTCGACCTGATCCATCACCCGGACTGCGGGCGATGTCTTCTCCAGTTGGACGGATGGTCCCGTCCCGGCGGATGCGTCCCGGAGGGGCGGTCACCCGGGGGGACGGCGGGAGTTGCCGTCCGGACCATGGATGCTTCCTGCTGTAGCGGCTCGCGGCCGCCGGTGCAAATCCTTAAAGGAGACTTGGCCGGCCGGCGATTTCCGCCCGTCGGTCAGATGATCGGCACGCCGATGATCCACGCGTGCAGCTTCCAGACGAAGGCGGCATAAACAAGGAGACCGCCGACGATTGCGATGACATCGCCATTTGCCGTGCCCCCCGCGGGCGGGGACACCAGCCCGGCCGCCGCCCGGCGCTTCACCGAGACGCTGTCGAGAGCGGCGAAGGCGAGGAAGCCGCCGAACAGCAGCACCGAGGCCAGATCGCCATTGGCCAGAAGATGGGCAAGCGCCCACGTCTTGATGGCAATCAGCACCGGATGCTTCACGATCCGGCGCAGCCGCGACGGCACGAAGGCCGAAATCAGCAGCGGAAATACCGGCAGCATCAGAAGAAGCGTCACATGCCGCAGCCACAGCGGCGGATCATAGAGCAGCGGCGAGCCATCCAGCCGGGCGTTGGCATAGCCCCAGACGATGAGGATCAGCCCCACCGCGGCAATCAGCGAGAACACCGGCCGATAGAGGGCAACCCCCGGGCCGGAGGCGAGCCGGGCCCGGAGCTGCGGCAGCATCGGCACGAGATGGAGGGCGAAGAAGAGGGCGAGGCCGGCAATCAGGATCGACATGAGAGAGGTCCGCGCGGAATGGGCGCTTCGGGAAAAGGTGTCGCGGCGCACTGTAGGATGCTTTGCCGTGGCTTGAAACCGGGGGGCGGCAGTGCGAAACTCCGCCGGGCGCGGGGTGTTTCCCGCGCGTGCCGTTTCTTCGCCTCAATTCTGTCGGACTGGGACCGGCCTTGGCGCCCATGGGCTCCTCCGGGCGCGTGCCCGGCTGCCGCCTCCGCTCGACCGGGGTGGATCCGATGTGCCGGAGACAGTCGAGGATCACCTGACGCCATGACCGACCCCGTTTCCCCGACAGGCCGCCCGATTGGCGATCTGCTCGACATCATGGCCCGTCTGCGCGATCCCGACACCGGGTGCCGCTGGGATGTGGCCCAGACCTTCGAGACCATCGCCCCCTACACGCTCGAGGAAGCCGCCGAGGTGGCCGATGCCATCGCCCGCGGCGACCGCGAGGACCTGTGCGAGGAGCTGGGCGACCTGCTGCTCCAGGTCGTCTTTCATGCCCGCATGGCCGAGGAAGAGGGCAGCTTCGCCTTTCCCGATGTGGTGAATGCCATCTGCGCCAAGATGATCCGGCGCCATCCGCACATCTTCCTGCCCGATGGCAGCGCTGTTCCCGGCGGCACCGGCCGGCCGGATCCGGCTGCCACCAAGGGGCTGTGGCAGGCGATCAAGGCTGAGGAAAAGGCCGAAAAGGCCGCCCGCCGCATCGCCCTCGGTTTGCCGGCGGAGCCCGCCCGCGGCGTGCTCGATGGCGTGCCCGCGGCGCTGCCCGCCCTCCAGCGCGCCGGCATGATCTCGGCAAAGGCCGCTCAGGTCGGCTTCGACTGGGAGGACTGGCGCCCGGTGTTCGACAAGGTGCGCGAGGAGGCCGCCGAGCTGGAAGCGGAAGTGACCGCCGACCCGGCCGGGCGCGACCGGGACCGCATCGAGGCGGAACTGGGCGACCTGCTGTTTTCGGTGGCCAATCTGGCCCGCCATCTCGCCATCGAGCCGGAAGCGGCACTGCGGCGCGCCAACCGCAAATTTGTCCGCCGTTTTCAGGAGGTTGAGGCCCGGCTGGCCGAGGCCGGACGCACTCCCGCCGAGGCAGGTCTCGACGAGATGGAACGATACTGGCAGGACGCCAAGGCGGTTGCCCCCTGACGGGGTCCCGAGCGTCCTGCCGAAGGAAGTCATCTTCTGCTGGCACCGGCCTTGCTGAAGATGTTCCGGAGACCCCCGAAGCCCCCCGGCCGCCCGCACACCATGGAGACAGGCGCACCACGGCATGAGAATCCGTATCGGCTACGACATCACTTATATCTGCCCCCGGCCGACCCCGATGATCCTGACCCTCAACGTGCATCCCTCGCGCGCCCGGGATCTGGAAACGCCGGACTATCCGACCGTCTATCCCATGGTGCCGCACAGCACCTATGTGGATGGCTTCGGCAATGTCTGCACGCGCATCGTCGCCCCCAAGGGCCCGATCCGCTTCCGCGCGGATACGGTCGTCCATGACAGCGGCTTGCCGGACCCCTATGACCGTGGCGCGGCGCTGCATTCGATCCATGAGCTGCCCGAGGATACCCTCGTCTATCTGCTGGGCAGCCGCTATTGCGAGACGGATCGACTGTCCCAGGTGGCGTGGAACCTGTTCGGGCAGCTGCCGGAGAACGGATTCACCCGGGTTCAGGCGATCTGTGACTTCGTGCACAAGCACCTGACCTTTGGCTACAAATATGCCCGGTCGACGCGCAGTGCCTACGAAGCCTACAATGAGCGGGTGGGTGTCTGCCGCGATTTTGCTCATCTGGCGGTGGCGCTGACGCGCTGCATGAACATTCCGGCGCGCTACTGCACGGGCTATCTCGGCGATATCGGCGTGCCCGTGGATCCGGATCCGATGGACTTCTCCGGCTGGTTCGAGGCCTATATCGGCGGCCAGTGGGTGACCTTCGACGCCCGCCACAACACGCCGCGCATCGGTCGGGTGCTGATTGCCCGCGGCCGCGATGCCTCGGACGTGGCGATCTCGACGTCCTATGGTCTGGCCTGGCTCAGCCATTTTCAGGTCTGGACCATGGAGATCCCCGCGGGCCAGGTGACCGTGCCGATCCCGGCCCAGCCGGTGTTCGGCCGTCCGGCGGTCTGAGTTTCTGCCTCCGCCGCGCGGGGGCGGGCGCCTGTTCTGACCGGGCCGGCCGTCCCCTCAGGGGGGCAGGCCGGCCCGTCCCGTTTTGTCGCGTTGTTTGTCTTCGGGTTCCGCCGATGTCATCCCCGTCTCCGTCTGTCCTGCCCGGTTCCGGCACCCTGCGCTCGGCCGATGATGTCGTCGGTGCCGGGCTGGCGCCGCCGGCGGCGCGCGCCGATCTGGCCCGGGTGGCGGAGCGCTATGCGGTGGCCATCACCCCGGTGATGGCCGACCTGATCGACGCCGCCGATCCGGGAGACCCGATCGCCCGCCAGTTCGTGCCGGATGTTGCCGAGCTGGTGACGACGCCGGAGGAGCGGGCCGACCCCATCGGCGACCACGCCCATTCGCCGCTGCCGGGCCTCGTCCACCGCTATCCGGACCGGGTGCTGTTGAAATTCGTCTCCGTCTGCCCGGTCTACTGCCGCTTCTGCTTCCGTCGCGAGATGGTGGGGCCGGGCAAGGCCGAGGCGCTGTCGGCGGAGGATCTCGCCCGCATCGTGGACTATGTCCGGGCCCATGAGGAGGTCTGGGAGGTGGTGGTCACCGGCGGCGATCCGCTGATCGCCAGCCCGCGGCGCCTCCGGGCCCTGACCGAGGCGCTGGCGGCGATCCCCCATGTGAAGGTGCTGCGCTTCCACAGCCGCGTGCCGGTGGTGGACCCTGACCGGGTGACGGCGGGCCTTGTCGCCGCGATCCGCCATCCGGCGCTTGCCACCTGGGTGGTGCTGCACGCCAACCACGCCCGGGAGCTGACGCCGGCGGCGCGGGCCGCCTGCGCCCGCTTCGTCGATGCCGGCATTCCGATGCTGTCGCAATCGGTGCTGCTGGCCGGCATCAACGACGACGCCGAGACCCTTGGCGCCCTCATGCGCGCCTTCGTGGAAGCCCGGGTGAAGCCCTATTATTTGCATCAGGGCGATCTGGCGCCGGGCACCAGCCATGTCCGCGTTCCGATCGCGCGGGGCCGCGAAATCCTGCGGACTTTGCGCGGCCGCTGGTCCGGCCTGTGCCAGCCGGACTATGTGCTGGACATTCCCGGCGGCCACGGCAAGGCGCCCATCGGTCCGGACTATCTGGAGACCGACGGCGACCGCACCATCGTGACCGACTTCAATGGCGGGCGGCATGTCTATCCTCCGTCGGCGGACGAGGAGTGAGCCCCGGCCCGGGGTTTTTATCGGGAAATCGCGGGCTGACCGGCCTCTTCTGCTGTGGTGTGCAAGGAACCTGCTCGTGAGATCTGCTCTCTGGCTGGCTCTGGTCCTGATGTCCGGCCCCTGTCTTGCTGACACGGTGGCCGGTGTCCGGCATCTGTCCGAGGGCTCGGATCCCGGGCGGCCGCTGGCGCTGTCGGTGTGGTATCCGTCCGAAGGTCCGGCGTCGGCGGTCATTGGCGGAAATGCCGTGTTCTGCGGCGTGTCGGCGGCTCCGGATGCGCCGCTGCCGGCAGGGCCCCTGCCGCTGGTGGTGGTCTCCCATGGCGGTCTGCGCTCGGCCGATGACAGCGGCGCCTGGCTCAGTTCGTCCCTTGCCCAGGCCGGTTTCATCGTCGTCGAAGTCTCCGCCCCGCGCCCTGGTGCGCCGGCGGCGGCCCTCAGTGAAGTCTGGCAGCGCCCCCGGGACATGCGCCGCGCCCTCGACCGGATGCTGGCCGACGGGGACTGGCGCGCCCGCATCGACCCCGGCCGGATTGCCGGCGTCGGCTTCGCGCTGGGCGCAACCGCAGCGCTGTCGGTGGCCGGCGCGCCACTGGACGGGGCGCGCTACCGTCAATCCTGTGCCGGTGGCGCCGGACCGGACTGTCAATGGCTGGCCGCCGGCGGCGGGCTGGAGCTGACCCGTCCGGCGGATCTGGCGCAGCTGACGCGGGATCCCCGAGTCAGCGCGGCGGTCGCCATCAATCCGGAATATGAAGCCGCGCTCGGCGAGCCCGCGGTGCCCGTGCTGCGGATCATCCTCGGCCCGGGGGAAACGGCCCCGGCGGCGGACGGGATGTCCCGGCAGGTCGTCCTCCCGCATGCGACGGCCGCGGATGCCTTTGCCATTTGCACTCCGGCCGGGCCGGAGATTCTGGCCGAAGATGGCGGCGATGCCGGCCTTTGCGGTCTGTCCCCCGAGGCGCGGGTGGCGATCCACCGGCAGGTGGCAGAGCTGGTTGCGGCCTTCCTCGCCGGCACGGGCAAATGATCCGCTGAAAAAGACAGGGCCTCCCGGTCGGGGAGGCCCTGAGGCGTGATGCCGGTTGCGCGCGGGCAGCCCGGTGACCGGACTGCCCGTGGGCTGTCGCTTAGCTCGCGATCGCCAGCGCGCGGAGGTCGTGGCCGACCACCACCAGCGCCGACAGGCTGGCGCCGGATTGGGCGGCCAGTTCGCCAAGCGAGCGGTCGAGCCGGTCGCGGGCGGTCACCCGGGTGGCGAGCCAGTCTTCCACGCCAAGGCCCGACTGGGCGATCTCGCCGGCAAGCGCTGCCTGAATGCGGCCGAAGTCCTCGCCGATGGCATCGGCTGCCCCCGCCGCCCAGCGGTCCGGGCGGGGCAGGGAGGCCGCGGCCGCGCGCAGCCGGTCGACACCGGCGCGTGCGCCGATCTCGCCATGGAGGGCGGCCAGATCCGCCACCGCCCGGCCGGTCTTCTCCGACAGTGGCACCAGATCCAGCGCGAACGCCAGATCATCGAGCGCGGCGACGGCGGCGGCCAGATCATCCGGCACGCCGGGCACCGGAACGCCCGGGCTGCCCGCCACCCGGGCGGCGCGGAAGGCCGCGGCGCCGGGCTGGAAGCGGGCAACGGTGGCCACCACGTCGATGGGCTGGGGCAGGGAACGCACCAGCCAGATCGCCGCCCGCTCGATCAGCCGGCGGGTGCGGCCGAGCATGTCGAGCTGGGCCGATGCCGGGGCGATGAGGTCCAGCGCCTCGATGCGGGCCCACAGCGCCGGCAGCTCGAAGATGGCGGACGCCGCCAGATAGGCCCGGGCAATGTCGGCCTCGCTCGCCCCGGTCCGGCCGGACACCCGGGTGAGGAAGGTGGCGCCGGCCCGGTTGACGAGGGTGTTGACCACCCCGGTGGTGATGATTTCGCGCCGCAGCCGGTGGGCCTTCAGGGACTCCGGATAGCGCTCCACCAGCACCGGCGGGAAGTAGCGGTCGATCTCGTCGGCGATGTGCGGATCGTCCGGCAGGTCCGAGGCGATCAGCGCGTCGAAGAGGGCGTTCTTGGAGTAGGCCAGCAGCACGCAGAGCTCCGGCCGGGTGAGGCCTTCGCCGGCGGCCCGACGCCGCGCGATACCGTCGCGGCCGGGTAGATATTCCACGTCGCGCTGCAGGAGGCCCGCCTTTTCCAGATCGCGCATCAGGTCGGCGGCGGCGTCGAGATCCTCGACGGCCGTCTTCTGGGCCAGACTGATGGCCTGGCTCTGCTGATAGTTGTCCTGGAGAACGTGGGCGGCCACGTCATCGGTCATGGAGGCGAGGAGCGCATCCCGGTCGGCCCGCGCCAGCGCCCCGCGGTCGATGGCATCGGCCAGCAGGATCTTGATGTTCACCTCATGGTCGGAGGTGTCGACGCCGGCGGAGTTGTCGAGCGCATCGGTGTTGATGCCGACGCCATTGCGTGCCGCCTCGATGCGGCCGCGCTGGGTGACGCCGAGATTGGCGCCTTCGCCCACCACCCGCGCCCGCACCTGGCCACCGTCGATGCGGATCGGATCGTTGGCCTTGTCACCGGCATCGGCGTTGGTCTCATCGGCCGCCTTGATGTAGGTGCCGATGCCGCCGAACCACAGCAGGTCCACCTGGGCCGACAGGATCGCCCGCATCACGGTCTGCGGCGTCGGCTTGGCCTCCTCGATGCCGAGGAGGGCGCGCGCCTCTGCCGACAGCGGGATCGACTTGAGATCGCGGGCATAGACGCCGCCACCGGCCGAAATCAGCGCGGCGTTGTAGTCCGCCCACGAGGACCGCGGCAGGTCGAACAGCCGTCGCCGCTCGGCGTGGCTGATGGCCGGATCCGGGGTCGGGTCGATGAAGATGTGGCGATGGTCGAAGGCCGCCACCAGCTTGGTCGCTTCCGACAGCAGCATGCCGTTGCCGAACACGTCGCCGGACATGTCGCCGACGCCGACCGCGGTGAAGGGCTGGGTCTGGATGTCCAGATCCCGCTCGCGGAAATGACGCTTCACGCATTCCCACGCGCCGCGGGCGGTGATGCCCATCTTCTTGTGGTCATAGCCGGCCGAGCCGCCCGAGGCGAAGGCGTCGTCCAGCCAGAAGCCGGCGTCCTGGGAGAGGCCGTTGGCGATGTCGGAGAAGGTGGCCGTGCCCTTGTCGGCGGCGACCACCAGATAGGGGTCGTCGGCATCATGGCGCACCACACGGACCGGCGGCACCAGGGCGCCGGCGACCAGATTGTCGGTGAGATCGAGCAGGCTGCGGATGAAGAGCTTGTAGCAGGCAATGCCTTCCGCCTGCAGCGCGTCGCGCCCCCCGGAAGTCGGCGGCTTCTTCAGCACGAAGCCGCCCTTGGAGCCGACGGGCACGATCACCGCGTTCTTGACCTGCTGGGCCTTCACCAGGCCCAGAATCTCGGTGCGGAAATCTTCCCGCCGGTCCGACCAGCGGATGCCGCCGCGCGCCACCTTGCCGAAGCGCAGATGGGTGCCTTCCACCCGCGGCGAATAGACGAAGATTTCCACCAGCGGCCGCGGTGCCGGCAGGTCGGACAAAGCGCGGGAATCGAACTTGAACGCCAGCGTTGCCGCATCCGGCCCGGCACCGGTGGAGAAATAATTCGTCCTGAGCGTCGACTGCACGGCGTTGAGGAAGCGGCGGAGAATCCGGTCCTCGTCCAGGCTGGAGACGCCATCGAGCGCCGCCTCGATGCGGGCAACGATGGCGGCTTCTCCGTCCGCCCGGCTGGCATCGGCCAGATCGGGATCGAAGCGGGTGCGGAACAGAGCGACCAGATCGGCCGCGATTGCCGGATGGGCCGAGAGCACCTGCTCCATATATTCGACGGAGAAGGGCGCCCGGGTCTGGCGCATGAAGCGGGCATAGGCCCGGAGCAGGATGACTTCGGCGCTGACGAGACCGGCCGAGAGGATCAGACGGTTGAAGCCGTCATTTTCCATGGTGCCGGCCCACAGCCGGTCCACCGCCTCTTCCAGGACCGGGCCGATGCGGCCGAGATCGGCCACTTCCATGCTGCCGGACATGGCGAAATCATGCAGCCACACCGTGCCGCCATCGCCGGTGCCGCCCAGCGTCAGCGGGAACGGCCCCTGTTCGCGCAGGATGCGGAAGCCGAGATTTTCCAGAAGCGGGATCAGGTCGGACAGCGGCAGCGGCGTGCCCGGGCGGAACACCCGGAGGCTCCACACCGAGCCCGAGCCGGTGCGACGCAGGTCCACCTTGATCCGTCCGCCGGAGAAGGCGGCCTCGGCGCTCGCGGCATCGGCAACCGCCTCTTCCGGCGCGATCGCCTCCTGATAGGAGCCGGGGAAGGTGTCGGCGAAGCGGCGGGCCCGCGTCAGGCCCTCGGCCTCGCCGAAGCGGCGCACGAAGGCATCGCGCAGCCGGCCGCTCCAGGTGCGGGCAATCTCGGTGAGCTGGCGCTCCACCTCCTCATGATCCGGCAGCGGCTGCATCGGCGGAATGCGCCGCAGGGTGATGAGCAGACGGACCAGCGGCGATTCGTCGGAGAGCAGGGTGGAGAAGTTGGCGACCTTGGCGCCATAGGCCCGCTCCAGCAGATCCGCCATGCGCAGCCGCACCGTGGAGGAGAAGGCGACGGCCGGCGAGAACACCAGCGCCGACAGCAGCCGGTCGAACGGGTCGGCGTGGATGAACAGGGCGGTGCGCGGCCGGTCCTGCAGGGCGACGATGCCAAGCGTCGTCTCCAGCAGATTGTCTTCGCTGCGCTGGAAGATCTCGTCGCGCGGGAAGGTTTCCAGCACGTGGATCAGCGTCTTGCCGGCATGGCTGGCCGGATCGTAGCCGGCCCGCGCAATCACCGCGTCCACCTTGTCGGCGATCAGCGGAATGGTGCGCACCGAGCCGGAATAGACCGAGGCGGTGAACAGGCCGACGAAGCGTTCCTCGCCGGACACCTTGCCGTCGGGGCCGAACGTCTTGACGATGACGACATCCATCGGCACCCGGCGGTGCACGGCGGAAATGCGGTCGCTCTTGGTGATGAGGATGGCTTCCGGACGATCCAGGAAGGCGCGCTGCTCGGCCGGCAGGGGCGAGCCGGAGCGCACGGCATCGAACACGCCGAAGGCCGGATCCGTCAGCACGCCAAGGCCGGAGCCCGGCAGCTGGTGATAGACCACATCCTCGCCCACCTGGTCATAGGTGTAGCGGCGGCAGCCGAGATAGGTGAAATGCTCGTCGGACAGCCAGGCGAGGAACTGGGCTTCCGAGCGGCTGACGGTGCCGGGCACGCCGGGAATGCCGCTGGCAAGCCGGGCGGCCGCTGCCCGGGCGCGCGCCACCGTGGGCGCCCAGTCGGCCACGGCAATGCGGACATCGGCCAGAACGGCCTGCAGGCCATCGGCGATTGCCTGCAGACGCGCGGCATCGGCCTGACGGTCGACGGCGACGTGCATCATGGATTCGCGGGTGCGAGCGGCGCGGTCATCGACGGCGGTGAGCCGGCCGTCGCCATCGCGCGCCACCATCAGCACCGGATGCAGGAGCAGATGGATGGCAAGCCCCTGCCGGCCCAGCTCGGCCACCACCGAGTCAACCAGAAAGGGCATGTCGTCATTGACGATCTCGATGATCGAATGAGGCGAGCCGAAGCCGTCATGCTCCGGATCCGGATCGAAGGCGCGCACCAGGGCGGTGCCTGCCGGCCGGGTGCGGGCAAACACGCTGAGCGAGGCCGCGGCCCCTTCCGGCACCGACAGGCCGGCGCGCTCCAGATCATCCGTGGAGACGGCCGAGAACAGGCGGCGGGCGATGCCTTCCGCGATCGTGGCGTCCTCGGGCGGTACGAGCGGCCGGGTCCGCCCGGCGATCGCCTCCGCAGTGGCCGATTTGGTCTCGGGTGAGGTCGGGGCGTCCATGATGACGTTCCTTGCGTGATCGACCGCTGTCAGCACCGGAACGGGCCCGTCCCTCCCGGCACGACGGCCCCAACGTGTGTCGGCCCGATGCGGAAATCCACCCCTTCCGCGTCAGATGATGCGCATTTGCGCACCGATGACGTGTGCTTGCGGATTGGGCGCCGCGGGGCCGGTTCAGCCGCCGCTGAGGGCGGACCCGGCCACCAGCACGGCGAACAGGCCAAGGATCAGCGCTGTCAGTCGGTTGACCTGTCCGGTCGGGCGCGCCGGGCCGCCGATGCGGCCGAGGCCATGGCCGATGAGGATCCAGCCGAAGGCGACCGAGGTCACCAGCCCGCTGAACAGCGGCAGGCTCCACGCCGGGTCGCGGCCGGGAAACAGCACGATGGCGAACACGATCGCCTTGGGGTTGAGGAGCGTGGTCAGGAAGACCCGGCGCGGGGTGGCCGGCGGCGGCGCCCCGTTGGCGATCCGTCCGGCGGCCCGCCACAGGCTGACGGCCGACCAGACCAGAAACAGCGCCGCCGCGCCCTTCAGCAGCGGAGCCAGAATTGGCAGCGTCGCCATCAGCGGCACGATGAGGAGCGACAGAAGGCCGATGGCGATGAGATAGCCCGCCAGTTCGGCCGGGATCAGCCGCAGCGAGGCGCGCACGCCGAGCACGGCGCCGGAGGCCGCCAGCAGGGTGTTGGTGGGGCCGGGAGTGGCCAGAAGGGCAAGGCTGCCGAGAAGAAAGGATGCGATGTCGGGCATCGGGATCCGCTGGGGCTGGCCGGTCGGGGAAAGGCGCTGCCCTGTTTCACCCGGTCCGGCCCCCGGGGGCAAGGGCGGGGTTACCGGACAGGCCGTTCTTCCGGGCATGCGGTTCCCGCTTGGAGGAGGGGCCCGCGGTTTGCTATGGAAGCGAAGCCTTTTGCGGCGCACCCGGCAGGGCTGGCCCGGACACCCGCGCGACGACCGGCCTGGCCGGACCACGGGCGCGGCTTTCTCCCAAGGAGTCGACCGAATCCATGCGCACCCGCGTGACCCCGTTTTCCCGCCTTTCGCTGCTCGCTGTCTCCGCCCTGCTTCTGGCCGGATGCAGCATGACCAAGCCATTGCCCGAGGATCCGGTGATGGCCGGTGACCAGCCGGCCGCCGAGACCGCCCCGGCCGATACCGTGTGGGGCAAGCTGCTGCGCGGCACCAACGAGCCGGCCCAGGAGATGGACACCACCCACCTGCTGAAGGTGGCCTATTGCCCCAAGATTGAGGTTCGCGAAGGCACGCAGGTCTATCAGGTCGGTGCGAGCGGGCCGACGGCCGACCCGGCCGCCGTGCGCTTCCAGGCGTCGATTACCCGCTTCGCCCGGGAATGCCGCCAGGACGGCGATACCATCCGCATCCGCGTCGGCGTGGCTGGCCGGGTGCTGACCGGCCGGGAGGGCGGCAGCGCCAACCTCTCCCTGCCGGTGCGCGTGGTCGCAGTCGGCGCCGAGGACAAGGTGTTCTATTCCCGCCTCTCCCGAGTCCCGGCCACGGTGACCACTTCCGAGCCGTCGGTCGGCTGGTCTTTTGTCGACGAGGACGTCGTCATCCCGGTCGAGCCCGGCATCGTGCTCTATGTCGGCTTCGATCCGAAGGGCGATGCTCCCGCATCCGGCCGCAAGCGGCCGCGGAGCTGATCCGCTTTCGCCAGTATAGGGCCCGCCCCGACGGGAACCGGGGCGGCCTTCCGGCGTTTCCCTGACAGACCGGATAAGTTTCCGGCGTTCAGATGGACAGACAAACGAGGTGCACGACGGTGCGCCTCCACTCCTCACGGGAACAGGAATTTCCGTGCGCAGAGAGTGTCTGTCCGCGACATAGGGAGATAGCTAGATGAACCGCGATATTCTCTCGGGTAACTGGAAGCAGCTCAAGGGCAAGGTGCAGGCTCAGTGGGGCAAGCTGACCGATGACGATCTCGACGTCATCGAAGGGCGCCAGACCGAGCTCGTCGGCCGCCTGCAGGAGCGCTATGGCCTCGCCCGTGACGAGGCCGAGAAGCAGGTGGACGCCTTCCTGAAGCCGCGGCACTGAAGACCGGCGGTCTGACGGAATAAAAAAGGGGCGGTGCCTGCTGGCGCCGCCCCTTTGTCATCCGAGTCCGGGGGAGAAAATCACACCACGGTGGCGTGGAGATCATAGGCGTCGGCGCGGTCGATGCGGGCGGTGACGAACTCGCCGGCGCGGATCGGGCGGCGCGACACCAGATGGACGACGCCGTCGATTTCCGGCGCGTCATAGGCGGTGCGGCCGGTGCCCGTGGTGCCCTGGGCGGTATCGACCAGCACCTTCAGCCGCTTGCCGACGCGGCCCTGCATGCGCTTCGCCGAAATCGGCTGCTGATGGGCCATCAGCCGATGCCAGCGGGCCTCGGTAACTTCGGCCGGGACATGATCGGGCAGCGCATTGGCGGCAGCGCCTGCCACCGGCTCGTAGCGGAAGCAGCCGACGCGATCGAGACGCGCCTCGGTCATCCAGTCGAGCAGGAACTGGAAGTCCTCGTCGGTCTCGCCGGGGAAACCGACGATGAAGGACGAGCGGATGGCGAGGTCCGGCACCGCGGCGCGCCACTTGGCGATGCGCTCTAGGGTCTGGTCCTGGGCGGCCGGGCGGCGCATGGCCCTGAGGACCCGCGGCGACGCATGCTGGAACGGAATATCCAGATAAGGCAGCACCTTGCCGGCCGCCATCAGCTCCAGAACCTCGTCCACATGCGGATAGGGGTAGACATAATGCAGCCGGATCCACACCCCCATCTCGCCGAGCTCGCGGGCGAGATCGAGGAAGCGGGCGCGCACGGCGCGATCCTTCCACAGGCTCTCGCCATAGCGGATGTCGAGGCCATAGGCGGAGGTGTCCTGGCTGATGACCAGAATTTCCTTCACGCCGGCCGTCACCAGCTTTTCTGCTTCCTTCAGCACGTCGGCGGCGGGCCGGCTGACCAGATCGCCCCGCAGCTGCGGGATGATGCAGAAGGAGCAGCGGTTATGGCAGCCTTCCGAAATCTTCAGATAGGCATAATGGCGCGGCGTCAGCCGGATGCCCTGGGGCGGCACCAGATCCACGAACGGATCATGGGCGGGCGGCACCGCCTCGTGTACCGCCGAGATCACGCTCTCATAGGCCTGGGGGCCGGTGATGGCGAGCACGTCCGGATGGGCGGCGCGCACCTCGGTCGGGTCGGCACCCATGCAGCCGGTGACGATGACCTTGCCATTTTCCTTGAGCGCCGAGCCGATGGCCTCCAGGGATTCCGCCTTGGCGCTGTCGAGGAAGCCGCAGGTGTTGACGACGACCACATCGGCGCCGGCATGGTTGCGGGAAATCTCGTAGCCCTCGGCCCGGAGCCCGGTGAGGATCCGCTCCGAATCGACGAGGGCCTTCGGGCAGCCGAGGCTCACGAAGCTGATCCGGGGAGCCGGACGGGCGGCGGACGGCGTATCGGTCATGATCGGCGGATCTCGTGCGGACGGCCGGCCCGGTGGGCCCGGCAGCCTCTCCGGCGCGCGCTTCCGGCGGAAGCGGCAGGGGAGGGCGCTGCCCGGAGGCGTCGCAAGGAGGAGTCGGGGGAACGGACACAAAAAGCGGCCGCGCGCGTCGTCCGACCGCCCACGTCCGTTCCGGTTCGGGGCTGTCATGGCCCAGTTCCGCCCCGGGCGCAATCGTCGCATTGGAAAAAAGTGCGTTCCGGGATGCTCAGGCCCCGTCGCGACGCCCCGCCGCCTTGCGCGGGGGGCGTCTGGCGCGGTATCTGCGAGGGAACAAATCCCGGGCCATTCGAAAGCGGGGCGGACGATGGACGATTTCGAGGATGTGCGTCGCCAGATGGTGGACTGCCAGGTGCGCACCGTCGACGTGACGGATCTCGCCTTGCTGGCGGCCCTTGAGACCGTGCCGCGCGAGGCCTTTGTGCCGGCGGGCAAGGAAAAGAACGCCTATCTGGATCTGGACGTGGATCTGGGCGGCGGCCGTTATCTGATGCGGCCGGGTATTTTCGCCCGTCTGGTCGGGCTGGCCGAGCCGCAGAAGACCGAGCGCGTGCTGCTGGTGGGCGATGCCACCGGCTATGGCGCGGCGGTGCTGGCCAGGCTGGCCGCCTCGGTGGTGTCGCTCGATGTGGAGCCGGCGCTGTCGGCGGTGGCGCGCGACAAGCTGGCGGGTCTCGCCAATGTGACGGTTGCCACGGGCCCGCTGCCCGATGGCTATGCCGCCGGCGCGCCCTATGACCTGATTCTCGTGGAAGGCGCGACCGAGACCGGTCTCGACACCCTTCTCGGCCAGCTTGCCGATCCCGGCCGCCTGGTGGCGGTGGATGGCGAGGGCGGTGCGGCCTTCGTGAAGGTCTACACCCGGGCCGATGGCGTGCTCTCCGTCCGGACCGCGTTCAACGCCGCGGTGAAGCTGCTGCCGGGCTTCCGCAAGGCGCCTGCCTTCGTATTCTGACACAGCCCCTCGTCCGGTCACGCCGGGCGGGCAGGACTATCCGGATGGCGCCGCTCCCCGTGCGGGGAGCGGCGCCATTTGCGTTTTCCCGGGCTTGTGCCGGTCTGTTGCCGCGATGCCGCAGAGACCCGAAAAGCGTGGCGCATGCCCCCCGGCACTCTCGCCGCGGCGCCCGTCCGTCGATAGGTTAAGGACGCATTAACGGACCCCGGGGTGCGGGTTCGTCTGAGCGTCCGGAGAACGGTCCGCCGGCTGTCCGGGTCAGTATCAGTCTCGTCGTCTGCCGGGGTCGCGTGCGTATTTCGCGGGTCCGGGGCCCCGGAGGGGGAGGGCGGCGTCGGAGCGGAAGGGATACGAGCGTGGAATCTGGTACGGTGTGCTTCGTCCGGAGAATGCTGCTCGCAGGTGCCGCAGGTCTGGCCATCTCGGCCATGTCAACGGCGGGCATGGCCCAGACGCTGCCCGACGCACTGGCAGCGGCCTACAACAACAACCCGCAGCTCAATTCCGCCCGTGCCCAGCTGCGCGCGGTTGACGAGAACGTGCCGCAGGCGCTCTCTGGCTATCGCCCCCAGATCATGGCGACGGCGACCGGCACCGCGACCACGGCCAATGCCGTTGGCGGCCCGCAATATCTGCGTGGCAACTACAATTCCAATCCGGTCAACATCGCGCTGCAGCTCACCCAGCCGATCTTCACCGGGTTCCGCACCGAGAACTCTGTCAGCCAGGCGGAAAGTGCCGTTCGCGCCCAGCGCGAAAGCCTGCGCAACACCGAACAGTCGGTGCTGCTGAGCGCCGTTACTTCCTTCATGGACGTGATCCAGGCGACGTCGATCGTGTCGCTGCAGGAAAGCAACCTCGCCTTCATGGACGAGCAGGTCCGCTCCAACCGCGACCGCTTTGAAGTTGGCGAAGGCACCCGCACCGACGTTGCCCAGGCCGAGGCCAATCAGGCCAACGCCGTGGCCCAGGTTGCGGCGGCCAAGGCCCAGCTGGAGGCGGCCAAGGCGACCTTCCGGCAGGTGATCGGGCTCGATCCCAAGAAGCCGATCATGCGCGATCTCTCGTCGAAGCTGGTGCCGAAGACGATGGAGACGGCGCAGAAGTCCGGCCAGAAGAAGCACCCGGCGATCATGTCGGCGACCTTCAATATCGATGTGGCCGCCTTCAACGTGAAGGTGCTGGAAGGTCAGTCCCTGCCGACCGTCAGCCTGGGCGCCGGTGTTGGCACCACCTTCTCGCCGACCTCGCCGTCGGGCCCGGCCCGGCTGGATTCGGCCAATGTGTCCCTGAACCTGAGCGTGCCGATCTATACCGGCGGCCAGATTTCCTCCCAGGTCCGGCAGGCCAAGGAAGATCTGGGCTATGCCCGTATCCAGGTGGATCTGGTGCGCGATCAGGTGCGCGCCCAGATTGTCTCGTCCTGGGGCAGCCTGATGGCAGCCGAGGCCCAGATTGCGGCGGCCCGGTCGTCTGTGGTCGCCAACCAGCTCGCGCTGGAAGGCACCATCGAAGAGCAGAAGGTCGGCCAGCGCACGGTTCTCGACGTGCTGAATGCCCAGACCGCGCTGGTGAATTCGCGCATGCTGCTGGTGCAGGCCGAGCGCGACAATGTCGTCGCCTCCTACACCCTGCTGGCCTCCATGGGGCTTCTCGATGCCGAGAGCCTCCGGCTGCCGGTGCAGGTCTACAACGCCAAGGCCCATTACAAGGACGTCCGCGACAGCTGGGGCGGCATGCGGACGCCAGACGGCCGCTGACCGACCACCGCGGTGCCGGGGGATGATCTCCCCTGATGCGTGCCGGCGGCGGGCTGCTTGCGGGGCCATGCGGATCCTCCGGGAGATCGCGTCTTTTCTGGTTGCGAGCGGTCCGGATGCCGGATTCGATGCAGTGAGTGATTCGCCAGACGGATTTTCCCGATCCCGATGGCGCACATGGTGAAGGAACCGCCATGAAGACCGGGCAGGCCCAGGAATTCTCGATGGACGACGTTCTGGAATCGATCCGCCGGATCATCTCCGACGGCGAGACGCCCGCCGAGGCCGACAAGGGTGCGGCGGATCCGGCCATTTCCCGGGGCTTTCTCGAAGGGTTCGAGCAGGCGGCGCGCACGGTTTCGCTTGCCGATCCCGAGCAGCCGCCGGCTCCCGCGCCGCGGCCGAGCCTGCGCCGGGAACCGGTGGAGCCGGTGGCGGCTGCTCCGGCCGTGACCGCGCCCGCCGCCCCTGCCGCACCCGTGCGGGCCGAGCGTCCGGCGCTGGCGCCGCGGCCGGCCTATACCTCCCCCCGCCCGCTGCCGTCCGCCCGCCCGGCGCCGGCCCTGCGCGGCACCGCCAGCGCGGACCCCGTCCGCAGCGAGGCGCTGCGTGCGGAAGCCCCGCGTGCCGGGTCTGCGGATCGTCTGATGTCGCGGGCGGCGGAATCTGCGGTCGAGTCGGCCTTCGGCTCCCTCGGTCAGGCCGTGGTGTCGCGCCAGCCCCAGACGACGGTGGAAGATCTGGTGAAGGACCTGATGCGGCCGATGGTCAGCGCGTGGCTGGATCGCAATCTGCCGTCGCTGGTCGAGCGGCTGGTGCAGGCCGAGATCCAGCGGCTGGCCCGCGGCGACTGATCCCGGCGATCCGGACCGAGGAGGTGCTGCCTCCGGTGCGGATGTCTGCCTGCCTGCGGCCGACGAGAAGTCTGCGTCCTTCAGGCGGAGAGGCGCTCTCCATGCCATGTGCCTGGCCCGAGACTGTCCCGGCCTCGCAAGACAGGGGCGCCGGCGAGAGGCTGGCCCGCTGGCGCAGATGGCGGGGATCGTTCCGCAGCGCGCCATCCGCAGATCATTCGGGAGTGCGGGCGCAGACTGCCCGGCACCCGGCCGGGACGTCAGGGGAGGGGGCCGCGGGCCCCCTTTCTCGTGTCTGGCGCCGGCCGATTCGGCGGGATCATGCCGGAAGCCCTGCCGTCAGGCCTGCCCCGGATCAGGGCAGACGCAGCTGAACCGCCGGCTCGCCGCTCGGGGTCTGGCAGGAGAGGGCGACGAAGGCCTGCGGGCGGGAAGCCCGGCGGGCCCGGGCACTCTGGCCCATGAGCAGGCCGACAAGGCCGCGGGGGCCGAGGGACAGCAGGCCCGCGGCAGGGGCGGCCAGCACCGACCGCAGACCCGGCAGCGACGGACGCGACCGGACACGCGATCCCGCGGGACGGGAGAGCGGGGCGAGGGGCAGGGCGGCGGGGAACAGGTCAGCAGTCATGGGCACCAACACGGGTCGGGCGTGCAGACGCACGGAGGGAGAGCGATGCCGATCCGGGGAACCGGCACCGTGCGGCAGCGAGCGGGACACTGGAGGCGAAGATCCGGGGTCCTGTCCGGGGGAGACGCCGCCTGTGCGCGACCTGACCGGGAGGAGGCCCTGATCCCGAAAGGCACCGGGCAGGCCCTTCGGGCTTCCGGGGGCAGATCTCTCATATAGCTGGAAAGTATGAGAAATCCGTAACCGGGAGAGACTTTCCGGGCGCCGGCGGTGACCGGCGCCCGGCCGGGATTACTGGCGCATGGCCATGCAGGGGAACTGCTTGGCTGAGAGCGCGGCACAGGCGGCATTCGCCGTCGACTGGCTGGAGAAGCCGCCAAAGCGGGCGCGGTAGAGGGTCTTCGAGCCCTCGACCTTCTGGGTGTAGGATTCGGCCCCCTTGAGGGCCTTGGCGGCCGAGCTGCGGGCGCGCGAGAGCAGGTCGGTGGCGGCCTTCGCCGTCGGCACGGCGCCGATCTGGATCGCCCACCCCCCCTTGGAAGGGGCGGCTGCCGCCGTATCCTCTTCCACGGGCGCGGCCGGCTTGGCCTTGGTGGCGGGCTTCTTCGGGGCGACTACGATCTGGGCGTTGTCGAGAGAGGCGACCTTGGTACCGGCGGCCTTGGCCGACGACTTCTGGCTCGTCGTGCGCGGCACGGCGGCCACTGGCACCGGGGGGGCGGCGGTCAGGGCACCGACCGTGTCGGGGCCTTCCATCGCCTCGTCATCATCCCCGATATCGCCGGCTTCTTCCGGCACCAGCCGGTGGGGCGGGCCCTTGGCGTCCGGCAGCGGAGCCGGCGCAGCGGCCACGACCGGCTGGGACCGGCTCGCCACCGGCAGTTCGCCGCGGCGCGGATCATTGTAGCTGCCCGGGGCAGCCTTGACGGTGTTGCCAAGGCGGATGGAGGCCTTGGGCAGATAGGCCTCGATCAGCTCGGCCATATGGGCATCGCGGGCTCGCGCCGTCTGGCCACCCATGACGGTGGCGACGAGCAGGCGGCCATTGCGGTTGACCGAGGTGACCAGATTGAAGCCCGACAGGCGGATGAAGCCGGTCTTGATGCCGTCCACGCCTTCCACGCGGCCGAGCAGCCGGTTGTGGCCGCGGATGGTCTGGCCGCGGAACTGGAAGCTGGTGGTGGAGAAGAAGCGGTACAGCGTCGGATGGCGGGCGCGCAGCGCGATGCCGAGGGTGGCCATGTCGCGCGCGGTGGTCTTCTGGCCGGGATCCGGCAGGCCCGAAGCATTGC
This sequence comes from Segnochrobactraceae bacterium EtOH-i3, assembly GCA_050689115.1. Classification (GTDB taxonomy): domain Bacteria; phylum Pseudomonadota; class Alphaproteobacteria; order Rhizobiales; family Segnochrobactraceae; genus JBBSSF01. The sequence continues at coordinate 41,316 of JBOGCN010000014.1, forward strand.
GGAAGGTGGTGTTGCGCATGCCGATGGACCGCGCCGTCTGGGTCATGCGGCGGGCGAAGGCATCTTCGGAGCCACTGATGTTCTCGGCGACCACCACGGCCACGTCATTGGCCGACTTGACGACGAGGGCGCGGATCGCTTCGCCGGCAGTGATCGTCTGGCCCGGCTTCAGGCCCATCTTGGACGGCGCCTGGGCCGAAGCGTGGGCGGAAACCTTGAGCGGCGTGGCCAGCGACATGCGCCGGGCCGTCAGCTCCTCGAAGAGGATATAGAGCGTCATCATCTTCGTGAGCGAGGCCGGATAGCGCGGATCATCGGCGTTGCGCTCGAACAGGGTCTTGCCCGTGTTGGCGTCAATCACGATTGCCGCGTAGCGTTCGGCAGCGGCCAGGGCAGGTGACAGGACCCCCAGGCTGGCCATCAGCACCAGGGCGATGACCAGGGATCCCGCGAACGTGCGCCGGACCGGGGCTGGGGAGGGAAAGCGGACATGCGCCATCAGGAACCCGAACTCGTCTGCTTGGGCCGGTCTGTCCGTCTGGCAGGCCCGGGGGGAGGGGACCGTCAGCCGGGGCTTGCACGGCCCTGGACCCTAAGGGGAGATGTGGCCTTCACGCCACATTCCATAGCGGGGACTGAACTCGGGCAATCCTAGGGCGGACGCGGTTACCAAGCTGTAAACCGGGGCTTCGTCCTTCGTCGCAGTCCGTGCCTGCACGGCCCCCGCGGACACACGGGAAGGGAGATGCTCCGCCAGACTAACCGCCGGTGGGGGCGGGGAAAAGCCGATCCTTCCGCGGTCGCCGGGCTGCGCGTGAATACAATGCTGCGGTGCGAAATGAAGATTGACAATCCTGCTGCAGCGCATATAGTCATCAACGTGACAGAAGAGGCGCGATCAAGAGCGAATTCTATTCGCTGTTCGCCATTCTCCAGACATCCGGAAGCATTTCGGGTGCGGGAATTTTTTATTCCTGTATCCAATGAAGAGGCCGGGGAAGTCGGTAACGGGTGTCTGCTGTCTGAGTATTTGCCGGAACGGCCCCTGAACGGGCGTCCGGTCGTTAGATACGATCCAGGGACTGAGGGCTGCACAATGGCGAACGGCATCGAAGATTTCCAGAAGATTGGCAAGGAAGGCGTGGATACCGCTCTGGCCAGCTTCGGCGTGGTGACCAAGGGCTTCCAGGCGATTGCCGTGGAGCTGGCCGACTATTCCAAGAAGAGCTTCGCGGATGGCTCTGCCACCCTCGAGAAGCTGATCGGCGCCAAGACCCTCGACAAGGCCGTTGAAGTGCAGAACGAGTACTTCAAGTCGTCCTACGAGGGCTTCGTCTCGCAGGCTTCGAAGATCTCCGAGATGTATGTCGACATCGCCAAGGACGTGTACAAGCCGTTCGAAGGCATCATCGGCAAGGTCGGCAAGTGATCTCAGGCCGGCCGCTCTGACGGCCGGCCATTGCCTGTCCGGAGTGTGGTGCGCCGGCTGTCGGGCCGGGCGCACCTGCCGGATGGCTGGAGCTTCCTGCACCGGGCGCCTTCCTGCCGGGTGCAGGTGGTGGCCGGGGTATCTCCGGCCAGCGTCTGAGTGTTCTCGCGACAGAGCATTGCCAGCGAAATCCAGTTTCTCACGGTTTGTTCGTGCGGATCAGCCCGGTCTTCCCCGTTTTGGGGAGGGCCGGGCTTTTTTGTTTGCCGGCGCGGTGTCCGGATGCGTCTCGGCCGCATCTTTTTCCCCGGCCGCCCGCGTTGCGCGTCGCCGCATTGGGCTTAATATGGGAGTCTGAGGCACACCGGACTTGCATCGGCTCCCGGACAGCGGGGCCGGAAATGGGAACCGCACAGTGAACGGCGACGGAGATCGGTCGGAGCACACGAGGGCACTGGTTTCAGGACCGGCTGCCCCCATATCTTCGGGAGGCCGGATTTCCGGCGTGGTCGGGCCGGGGGTCGAAGGGACCCGGCGCTTTCCGGTCACGCTGTCGGCAGAAGACGGACGCGACGAGGATGGCGACGACACCGGAACGGTGATCGCCACCAAGACGCGTCCGAAGACCAAGCGGCCGAGCATGTATCGTGTTCTGCTGCTCAACGATGACTACACGCCGATGGAGTTCGTCGTGCATGTGCTCGAGCGCTTCTTCCAGAAGAACAAGGAAGAGGCCACCCGCGTCATGCTGCACGTGCATCATCATGGCGTGGGAGAGTGCGGGATCTATACCTACGAGGTGGCGGAAACCAAAGTCACGCAGGTCATGGACTTCGCGCGTAAGCATCAGCATCCTCTCCAGTGCGTCATGGAGAAGAAGTGAGGACAGGTCGTGCCGTCATTCTCCCGAAGCCTTGAGAAGTCGCTCCATCAGGCCCTCGCTTACGCCAACGAGCGGCATCAGGAATTCGCGACGCTGGAGCATCTGCTGCTGTCCCTGATCGACGATCAGGATGCGGCGGCGGTCATGCGGGCGTGCAATGTCGATCTCGACAAGCTGCGCCGTGACCTCGTCGAATATATCGATACCGAGCTGGATAACCTCGTTGCCGAGGAGCACGAGGAGTCGAAGCCGACCGCCGGTTTCCAGCGGGTCATCCAGCGGGCAGTTATTCACGTGCAGTCTTCGGGCCGCGAGGAAGTCACCGGTGCCAATGTGCTGGTGGCGATCTTTGCCGAGCGCGAATCTCATGCGGCCTATTTCCTGCAGGAGCAGGACATGACCCGCTATGACGCCGTGAATTACATCAGCCACGGCATCGCCAAGCGGGCGAATGTTTCCGAGACCCGGGCGCCGCGCGGCAGCAGCAGCGGCGACGAGGATCCGGCGACGGTGGAGGGCGGCAACCGGCAGAAGCGCAAGACCGATGCGCTGGAAGCCTACTGCATCAACCTCAACGAGAAGGCCAAGAAGGGCAAGATCGACCCGCTCATCGGCCGCGACGAGGAAATCCGCCGCACCATCCAGGTTCTCTGCCGCCGGCAGAAGAACAACCCGCTGTTCGTCGGTGATCCCGGTGTCGGCAAGACTGCGATCGCCGAAGGTCTCGCCCGCCGCATCATCAATGCCGACGTGCCGGAAGTGCTGCGTGACTCGACGATCTTCTCTCTCGACATGGGCGCGCTGCTGGCCGGCACGCGCTACCGGGGCGATTTTGAGGAGCGTCTGAAGCAGGTCGTCAAGGAGATCGAGGATTATCCCGGCGCGATCATGTTCATCGACGAGATCCACACCGTTATCGGCGCCGGCGCGACGTCGGGCGGGGCGATGGATGCGTCGAACCTGCTCAAGCCGGCGCTGTCCTCCGGCGCGATCCGCTGCATCGGCTCGACGACCTACAAGGAATATCGCCAGTTCTTCGAGAAGGACCGGGCTCTTGTCCGCCGCTTCCAGAAGATCGACGTCAACGAGCCGACGATTCCCGATGCCGTCGAGATCCTCAAGGGCCTGAAGCCCTATTTCGAGGAGTATCACGGCGTGCGCTTCACCAACGATGCCATCAAGACGGCCGTTGAACTGTCGGCGCGCTATATCAACGATCGCAAGCTGCCGGACAAGGCGATCGACGTCATCGACGAGACCGGCGCGTCGCAGATGCTCTTGCCGGAATCCCGGCGCAAGCGGACCATCGGCGTGAAGGAGATCGAGGCGACGATCGCCACCATGGCTCGCATCCCGCCGAAGTCCGTCTCCAAGGACGATGCGGCGCTGCTGGCCAATCTGGAAGATGATCTGAAGCGCGTGGTCTATGGCCAGGATGCGGCCATCCACGCGCTGGCCTCCTCCATCAAGCTCGCCCGGGCGGGCCTGCGCGAACCGGAAAAGCCGATCGGCAGCTATCTGTTCTCCGGCCCGACCGGTGTCGGCAAGACCGAAGTCGCGCGTCAGCTCGCCGACACCCTCGGCGTGAAGATCCTGCGCTTCGACATGTCGGAATATATGGAGCGCCACACCGTCAGCCGGCTGATCGGTGCGCCTCCGGGCTATGTCGGCTTCGATCAGGGCGGCCTTCTCACCGATGGCGTGGACCAGCACCCCCACTGCGTGCTGCTGCTCGACGAAATCGAGAAGGCCCATCCGGACCTGTTCAACATCCTGCTGCAGGTGATGGACCATGGCCGGCTGACCGATCACAACGGCAAGCAGGTCGATTTCCGCAACGTGATCCTCATCATGACCACGAATGCGGGCGCCTCCGATCTGGCCAAGGCGCCGATCGGCTTCAACCGGGTGAAGCGCGAGGGCGAGGACACCGAGGCGATCAACCGCCTGTTCACGCCGGAATTCCGCAACCGTCTCGATGCGGTGATCCCGTTCGGCAACCTGCCGGCCGAAGTGGTGCATCTGGTGGTGTCGAAGTTCGTGATGCAGCTGGAAGCCCAGCTCGCCGACCGCAACATCACCTTCGAGCTCACCCCGGAGGCCGTCGACTGGCTGGCGGACAAGGGCTACGACAGCCGCATGGGCGCCCGCCCGCTCGCCCGGGTCATCCAGGAGCACATCAAGCGGCCGCTGGCCGACGAGGTGCTGTTCGGCAAGCTGGTGAAGGGCGGCGTGGTCAAGATCTCCGTCGAGACCAAGGAAGACGGCAGCACCGGTCTGCATCTGGAGGCGATTGCCGATCCGGGCGGACGCGGCAGCAGCGATGACGAGGACGGCGAGAGCAGGCCGCGCAAGCGTGGCACCCGCGGCCGTCGTTCGGAGGAGGATGGCCCGGTCGGCTCCGAGCGCAGCCTCGTGCCGAAGGTGCCGCTGGCCTGAGACCAAAGGCCCTGAAAGGGACTCTTTGGTATTCCGATACAGATTTCTCATGCCATTGGTGCATAAGGGAAATCTGAAGTTCTTCAGGCGCACGGTGCGGTCAGCGCTTTGTGCGTCTGGTATGAGACGCCGACGCATTGCAAAAATGGAGAGGCCGCCGGATGCATGTCCGGCGGCCTCTTTCATTTGGGGATCGTCACGCCGTCAGGGTGCGCAGCGCCGCGATGGTGGCGGTGCCGAGAATGACCACGGCCCAGATCGGCAGACGCAGGGCGGCGAGGAAAGCGACGATCGTGGCGACCGTTTCGGTCCACGAGCCGGCCAGTGCCGTGGGGCCGACAAGGGCTGCCAGCACCGCCACCGGCAGGGCGTCGAAGGCGGCCCGGGCCCGTCCGCCCAGCGTCGTCAGCGGCAGAAGCAGCAGGCCGCCGAGCCGGGTGGCGATGGTGACGGCGGCCATGGCGAGAATGGTGAGGACGGCATCGCCGGAAAGGGCCGGGATCATGGCAGTTCCTCCGTTCCGGCCGGGGCCGCTGCGGTCTCGGGCCGGGCGATGAGGATGGCGGTGATGACGCCGGCGGCAGCCCCCACTGCGATCGACCAGGCCCCGGGCACCAGCCAGGACGTGGCGGCAGAGGCGACGAGGGAGGCGCCGGCGATGGCGACGAAGCCGGGGCTGGCGCGAAAGCCCATGAGGAGGCCGATGAAGATGGCGGCGAAGGCGAAATCCAGCCCGAGGGCGGCCGGATCGGCGACGAGGGCACCCACCAGCGCGCCGGCCACGGTGCAGAATTGCCAGCTGATATAGAGCGGCAGCGCCAGCCCGAAATAGAAGGCCGGCGTCAGCGGTGCCCGAGCGGCGCGGGATTCGGCCATGGCCCAGGTCTCGTCGGTCAGGAGCACGAGGCCGATCGCCCGCTGCAGGGGCGAGAAGGCGCCCATGCTGCGGCTGATGGAGGCGCTCATGAACAGGTGGCGGGCGTTGACCAGCAGGGTGGTGGCGGCAATGGCGACCAGGGCCGGCGGATCGCTCCACATGCCCAGCGCCACCACCTGGGAGCCGCCGGCAAACACGGTCGCCGACATCAGCGCGACGCCGGAGGCCGGCAGGCCGCGGTCCCCGGCCAGCGCGCCGAAGATGAGGGCAAACGGGATGGCCGCGAGGATGACGGGCAGCATCTGCCCGAGACCGGCGATGAAATCCGCCCGGGGGGCGGCAAGGGAAGAAGCGGAGGGCATGGGTGTCCTGCCGGAGAATCAGGGGGCAGCCGGCAAGTGCCGGCCCGGCCGGATCCTGACGGGGGACCGGCCCATGAGCCACCCGATTAGGCCATGCCCGCCGGCAGGTCTTGGACAAAAGTGCGGGGGCGGGGCGGTTGGATCCGTATCCGAAGCTGTGACGGCATCACTCCCGACGGGACACCGGCGTCGCGTCCGTGGCGGCGGCCGGGCCGGCCGCGCTCTCGGCTCAGCGGCCGACCTGCCGGAGCGCGTCGATGGTCTCGTCAGTCATGAACACGACGGATTTCAGGCTCTGGGCGATCCGGGTGATGATGTCGGCCCGCGGGCCCGTTCGCCACGCGTCGCTCTGGTAGAATGCCTCCTGCGAGCTTTCGAGATGGGCGAGATCGTCATAGGCCCGGATGAGAAAATAGGAGTCGGGATCGGAGACCGATTTTCCATAGGCGACTACGTCCATGCCCACGCTCTGGTGCAGCGGAACACTGACGGTCTGCATGATGGTGTGGAAGGCGTCGGCTGTTCCCGGCTGCAGGGTGTAAAGCAATAGTTCGACGGCTCTTGTCACGGGGAAGCTCTCTTGCGGGCGGTGTGGTGTCATCCGGTTGCGGCTGTGCCTGTCCTGCCCGGGAAGCCTGAACGGGATGCCCCCTGACACTCACCCCGCCGTGCCCTGTCCGGCGTCCTTGAAGGCTTCGGCGATGGTGCGGAAGCGGTCGGCGACGGTTTCGAAGGCGTCGATCACGTCGGGGTCGAAGTGGCGGCCGCGGCCGGCGCGGATGATCTCGATGGCCTCGGCATGGGGCATGGCCTTCTTGTAGACGCGCTCGGAGATGAGGGCGTCATAGACATCGGCCACCGCCATCAGCCGGGCGGGCAGCGGGATGGCGTCGCCGGAGAGACCCTCGGGATAGCCGCTGCCATCCCATTTCTCATGATGGGAATAGGCGATCTGCTTGGCATAGCTGAGGAAGGGCGAGGAGGTGCCGGTCTGGCGCTCGACAGAGTCGATCACGTCCCGGCCGATGGTGGCGTGGGTCTTCATGTGATCGAATTCTTCCACGGTCAGCCGGCCGGGCTTCAGCAGCACGTCGTCGCGCACGCCGACCTTGCCGAGATCATGCAGCGGCGCTGATTTTTCCAGAAGGGCGATATTTTCCGGCGTCAGCGCCGGGGCAAAGCGCGGGTCGGCGGCCAGCGTCTCGGCCAGCACCCGCACATAGCGCTGGGTGCGGCGGATGTGGTTGCCGGTCTCGTTGTCCCGGGTTTCGGCCAGCGACGCCATGGCGAGAATGATGGCATCCTGCATCCGCTCGATTTCGCGGGTGCGCTCGTCGACGAGGGTGGCGAGATGGGCGTTGCGGTCGGCCAGCAGCCGGTTGGCATGGCGCAGCGACAGATGAGTGGCCACCCGGGCCTGCACGATGGGCGGCGACACCGGCTTGGTGATGTAGTCCACGGCGCCGGCGGCAAAGCCCTTTTCCTCGTCCTCCACCTGGGTGCGGGCGGTGAGGAAGACGACGGGAATGTCGGCGGTGACAGGATCGGCCTTCAGCCGCCGGCAGACCTCATAGCCGTCGATCTCGGGCATCATCACGTCGAGCAGGATGAGATCGGGCACCGGATGGGTGCCGGCGATGGCCAGCGCCCGGGCGCCGCCATTGGCGATGCGCACCCGGTAGCGGTCCTTCAGCAACCCCGAGAGCAGGGTCAGATTGTCCGGCGTGTCATCGACGATGAGCACGGTCTGCCGGTCAGGAAGGGGGGCTATCATGCAGGAGGAGCCTCGCCAGTCACCGGGGCGAGGATATGGGTCGCCGCCTCGAAATCATAGGCCGCCAGCGCCCGCCAGAAGGCACCGGCGCGGTCGCCAAGCCAGGCGGTGAGAGTTGCCCGCTCGCGATCTGCAAGATCCAGTGCCTCGCTGTCGCTGTCGGCCAGCAGCGGGAGCAGGGTGGCGATGATCGCGGCCAGCTGGGGCGGCGGGAGCGCCGCCGCGGTCGCCGGGGCCGGAGCGGGGGCGTCTGCCGGCGGGCTCTCGGACACCGGCGGCACCCGCACGGAAAGGTGGGTGCGCAGCAGCTGATAGAAGGCATCGGGGTCGATGGGCTTCGACAGATGCCCGGTCATGCCACCGGCCATCATGCGGGCGCGCTCCTCGGGAAAGGCGTGGGCTGTCAGCGCGATCACCGGCAGGCTGGCCAGATGCGGCTCGGCGCGCAGCAGGCGGGTGGCCATCAGCCCGTCCATATCCGGCATCAGCCCGTCCATCAGCACGAGATCGACGGGCGGAGCGTCAGGGTCGGACAGGCGGGCCAGCACCTCGCGGCCGGTGGCGGCGGTCTCGGCGGTGATACGGGCGGCTGCCAGCAGCGCCATGACAATCTGCCGGTTGATCGGGTCGCCCTCGGCCACCAGCACCCGGGCGCCGGGGAAGAGGGGAACGTCTGGCGCCTCCCGGGATACCGGCGCGCCGGCGCTGTCGGGCTCGAACAGGTCTGCCAGCAGGGAGAGCAGCGTTGCATCGGTGACGGGCTTCTGGAGGAAGCCGTCGATGCCGATCCGTTCGGCCTCCTGCCGCACCTCGTCGCGGCCAAAGCCGGTGACCAGCACGATTCGGGTGCCCGGGTGCTCGCTGCGCGCCGCGCGCAGGAAGGCAAGACCGCTCTGGCCGGGCATCTTCCAGTCGACAAAGGCAAGGGCGATCGGCTTGCCTGCCGCCTCGGCTGCCGTGAGGGCGGCGAGCCCGCGGGCGCTGTCGGCGGCCGTCGTGACCGCGCAGCCGAAGCGCGACAGCGCCGCGTCCATCAGGGTGCGGGCGGTGGCGTTGTCATCGACGATAAGCACCGGCACGCCGTCCAGCGCCAGCCCGGCATGGGGCGCCCGGGGTGCGCTGAGGCCACAGCGGAGGGTGAAGCGGAAAATGCTGCCCTTGCCCGGGGTGCTTTCCACGCCGATCGTGCCGCCCTGCCGCTCCACGAGGTGATGGGCGATGGACAGGCCGAGGCCGGTGCCGCCGAAGCGGCGGGTGGTGGAGCCATCGGCCTGGGAAAAGGGCTGGAACAGCTGGGTGATCTGCTCCGGGGTCAGGCCGATGCCGGTGTCGCGCACGGCAAAGGCGAGGGTCACCCCGGTGGCCGATTGCTCGGCGACCTCCACCGACAGGCAGACCTCCCCGGCATCGGTGAACTTCACCGCATTGGAGACGATGTTGAGGAGCACCTGCCCGAGGCGCAGCGGATCGCCGATGAGGGCATCGGGCACATCCGGTGCAACGGCGATGAGGAATTCCAGCTCCTTCTCGGTCGCCCGCGGGGCGATCAGCAGGGAGAGGCTGGCGAGCACGTCGGTGAGGGTGAAGGGGATCGCCTCCAGCTCCATGCGGCCGGCCTCGATCTTGGAGAAATCGAGGATGTCGTTGATGATGCCGAGGAGGGAGGCGCCGGCCGAGTGGATCTTGCCGACATAGTCGCGCTCGCGCGCCGGCAGATCTCCCTGCAGCGCCAGATGGGCCAGTCCGATCACCGCATTCATGGGGGTGCGGATCTCGTGGCTCATGTTGGCGAGGAACATGGACTTCGCGGCCGCTGCCGCCTCCGCCTCCTCCCGCGCCCGGGCGGCGGCGCGGGCGGCTTCCTTCTGCTGGGTGATGTCGGCGAACACGCCGATCATGCCGCCGGGCGTGCCATCGGCCTTGTAGAAGGTGACGGTCCACAGCAGCAGGTCCAGCATCGTGCCATCCAGCAGAGGCCGCTGGATCTCGCTTTTGACCATGTGCATGTCAGCGCGCGGCATGTTGGCAAGCGCGACGTCGCTGGCGTGGAACTCGGCAATCATCTCCGGCGCATAGACGCTGCCGAGATTGCGCAGCTCCGGCAGGGCGCGGCCGATGAGATCGGCCCGGCGGTGGCCGAACAGCTTCTCGTAGGCAACGTTGATGCCGAGAAAGCGCCCCTCCCGGTCCTTGTAGAAGATCGGCAGCGGCACCGCATCGAACAGCACTTCCCGGAAGGCGAGCTGGTCGGCGATCTCCCGTTCCATGCGGCGATGGTCGGAAATATCGGCGACCGAAACCGCCATTTCCCGCACCGGGCCCTCGCATGAGGGGATCGGGTTGAGGCCGATATCGACGGGAAAGACCGAGCCATCCTGGCGCTCCGCCAGCACGCCGCGGGAGCCGGTGAGCATGCGCGGGATCGGGTCGCGGAAGGCGGCGGCGATGTTTCTATAGTGGGTGCCGCGGATTTCCCGCGGCACCAGCGGCGCCACCGACTGGCCGGCCAGAGTGTTCGGGGCATAGCCGAACAGGGATTCCGCCGTCCGGTTGGCCAGCCGGATGCGGCCGGTGGTGTCGACGACCATCAGCCCGACCGGGGCGCATTCAAGGACAGCGCGATACCAGGTCTCGGCGGCGCGCAGGCGCTCCAGCGCATCGGACAGTTCGGCCCGGCTGGCATCCACCTCGGCGGTGCGCCGGGCGATGGTGCGGCGCAGAAGAGCGGTGCGGATGGCAAAGGCCACCAGCGCCACAAGGGTGACGGCCAGCACGCCCAGAGCGATCATGCCGGTGAGGGTGTGGCCGAGCAGCATCTCCGGATCGACGGCCTGCACCAGATCCTGGGCCGCGGCGGGGCCGGCCGGCAGCAGCAGTGCGCCGCCCCGCGCGACCGCGCCCGCCCGGCGCACCAGCCGGGAGCGGGGGGAGACGGACAGGTCGGTGGCTCGGGCCGCGGGCATGACACCATCCGGATCGGCAGGAGGCGTTTCCTGCCATCCTTGATAGGCGTTCGCCGATCCCATCACAAGCGCCGCTCGCGCTGGCCGGCGCGGTTTCTGCTCCCCGGCCAGCGGCTTGGGCGTCAGACCGGCAGGCCGACATAATTCTCCGCCAGCGTGGTCAGCGCCGCATCGGAGCTCAACACATAGGCGAGATCGGCGCGGTGGATGCGGGACTCGAAGGCCTGATCCGCCGGCATGGTGTGCAGCATGGACGTCATCCACCAGGAGAAGCGTTCCGCCTTCCACACCCGGGCCAGCGCATCCTCGGAATAGCTGTCGAGGCCGGCGGTGTCGCCGGTGCTGTAGAACGCGGTCAGCGCCCGGGTGAGGTAGTGGATGTCGCTGGCGGCGAGGTTCAGCCCCTTGGCGCCGGTGGGCGGCACGATGTGGGCGGCATCACCCGCCAGGAACAGCCGGCCATGGCGCATCGGTTCGGCCACGAAGGAGCGCATCGGCGTCACCGACTTGTCCCGCAGCGGCCCGCGCGGCACCCTTGTGCCATCGCCGAGACGGGCTTCCAGCTCGTCCCAGATCTTCTCGTCCGGCCAGTCCTCCGGATCGGTATCCGGCGTCACCTGGATATAATGCCGGGCGACCGTGGACGAGCGCATGGAAAACAGCGCAAAGCCGCGCGGATGGCGGGCATAGATCAGTTCATCGGCCGGCGGCGGGGCATCGGCGAGGATGCCGAGCCAGGCAAAGGGATAGACCTTCTCGTAAACCTTCAGGATGTCCGCCGGGATCGACTGGCGCGAGACGCCATGGAAGCCGTCGCAGCCGGCGACGAAATCGGCGGTCAGCACCTGATCCTCGCCGTTGTGGCGGAAATGGATGGTGGCATGGTCGCCGTCGGTCAGATTTTCCAGCCGCACATCCTCGGCCTCGAAGCGCAGATCGCCCTGAGAGGCGATGCGAGCTTCGATGAGATCGTGCACCACCTGGGTCTGGCCGTACACCATCACCGCCTTGCCGCCGGTGGGGCCGGAGAGGTCGACGCGCTGGCGGGCGCCATCCAGCGACAGCTCGATGCCGTGATGGACGAGACCGTCGCGGTCCATATTCTGGGCGACGCCGGCCTCGCGCATCAGGTCCTGGGCGATCTGCTCCAGAATACCGGCGCGGATGCGGCCTTCCACATAGGTGCGGTCGCGGCGCTCCAGCACCACCGACGAGATGCCGTGGACATGGAGCAGCTGGGACAGAAGAAGCCCGGCCGGGCCGGCGCCGATGATGGCGACCTGAGTGTGCATGGAATCCTCCCTGGATCCGTCCTTGGGGTCTCCCGTCCGGGCAAAGGGCGGCGGCCCCGGAAATGAGGGATCCGGGGGGCACGACGCGGCCGGCGCGGCGGGAAATCTCGGTTGGGGCCGGGCGTGCCAGGGCGGGAGTGCCGCCACCGGTCGTGTCCGTCGGGAGCGATCATCGACTTTCGGATGCTTGACGGGAATGGAGCGATCGCACAGCCTCTTGGACAAAACGAACCGGCGATGTCCGCCCCCTTGCGCTCACCGCGCGCCCGGAGGCCGACACGGACCGGTCCGGAAACACAGGGAGGATGAGGCGCATGGGCATGTCAGCCGTGCCGAATTATGTCCTTTATGGCGAAGCGATTGCCGATCGCTTCCCGGACGGGCTGCACATCGAGACCATTCACAGCCGGTCCTCCATCCATGACTGGCGCATCCGGCCGCACCGGCATCATGATCTGCATCAGGTGTTCTGGATCGCCCGTGGCGGCGGCACCGCCTCCATCGAAGGCGTGCGCACGCCCTTCGGCCCGGCGACCCTGATGGTGTTTCCCCCCCTCGCCATCCACGGCTTCCGCTTCGAGCCGGGCACCGAGGGCTTCGTCGTCAGCATTCCCGCCGCTCTCGTGGAGGCCGCCCGGGCGGGGCTGGCCGAGGATGGCCGCGGGCTCGACCGTCCCTCCGTCACCACCGACCGGCAGGACCCGGCCGCAGCGGCGCTCGCCGCCATCCTGCCGCTGGCGCTGGAGGAATATGGCAGCGCCGGATCCGGCCGGCGGGCGGCGCTGTCGGCGCTGGCCACCTTCCTCGTGGTGCAGGTCGCCCGGGCCGTCAGCGCGGCGGAACCGCGGGAGATGGTCACCGGCTCCGACCGGCGGGCGGATCTGGTGCGCCGCTTCGTACGTCTGGTGGAGGAGCGCTACCGGGAGCAGATTTCGCTCAGCGCCTATGCCACGGCCCTCGGCGTCTCGGTGCCCCATCTCACCCGGGTGTGCCGGGAGCTGCTGGGCCTGCCCGCCCGCTCGGTGGTGCATGACCGGCTGGTGCTGGAGGCCCGCCGCAACCTTGTCTACACCTCCATGACGGTGTCCCAGGTCGCCTTCCGGCTGGGCTTTTCCGATCCGGCCTATTTCTCCCGCTTCTTCACCGAACGCGTCGGCATGAGCCCGAGCAGCTACCGGGCCGGGGTGTTCTCGGCTGCCGGCGAGGATCCGCTCGGTGACGAGGACATGCCGCTGCCCGATCCGGTGATCGCCTTTGCCGCGGCGCGGGCCCGCGGCGGCACCTGGGACGAGGGCGGCTGACGGCCGGCGGTTGCCGTCCATCTTCCTCCGTCCGCCCGCTGCCTTGCCAGTCGACCGCCCGCCGGCGCCGGGATAGGGTGCGGCAAATATCGGCCCTCCCCGGCGGGGAGGCGAAGCGAGGAGCGGTGTCATGGTGACCTGGCAGGATTTCCAGCGCGAGGCCAATCTGATCGGCGGCGACTGGGTGGGGGCCGATTCCGGCGCGGTCATCGAGGTGACGAACCCGGCCAGCGGCGAGGTGATCGGCACGGTCCCCGCCTCGGGGCGGGCCGAGACGGCGCGGGCGATCGGGGCGGCGTCCGCCGCCTTCCAGAGCTTCCGCCGCACCACGGCCGCCGAGCGCGCGACCATGCTGCGCCGTCTCCATGATGCGATCATGGACCATCAGACGGCACTGGCCGAGCTCCTCACCCTGGAGCAGGGCAAGCCGCTGGCGGAAGCGAAGGGCGAGATCGCCGGCAGCGCCGCCTATGTGCTGTGGTTCGCGGAGGAAGCGCGCCGGGTCTATGGCGACACCATCCCGTCGCCCTGGGCCGACCGGCGCATCCTCGTTACCAAGGAGCCGGTGGGCGTCGTCGGCGCCATCACGCCGTGGAATTTCCCGTCGTCGATGCTGTCGCGCAAGATCGGCCCGGCCATTGCCGCCGGCTGTACGGTGGTCGCCAAGCCCGCCGAGCTGACGCCCTATTCGGGGCTGGCCTGGGGCTATCTGGCCGAACAGGCCGGCGTGCCCAAGGGCGTCGTCAACATCGTCACCGGTGATCCGGTGGAAATCGGCGCCGAGCTGACCTCCAACCCGCTGGTGCGCAAGATCACCTTCACCGGCTCCACCCCGGTCGGCAAGCTCCTGATCCGCCAGTGCGCCGACACCGTGAAGAAGGTGTCCATGGAGCTCGGCGGCAACGCGCCCTTCCTGGTGTTCGACGACGCCGATCTGGACCGGGCCGTTGCCGGCGCCATCGCGGCAAAGTTCCGCAACAGCGGGCAGACCTGTGTCTGCACCAACCGGCTCTATGTGCAGGCCGGCATCTATGATGCCTTCGTGGAAGCTTTCTCCGCCGCGGTCCGCAAGCTGAAGGTCGGCCCGGGGCTGGAGCCCGGCGTGGAGCAGGGGCCGCTGATTTCCGACAAGGCGCTGGAAAAGGTCGAGGCGCTCGTGGAGGACGCGGCGGAGCGCGGTGGCCGCATCGTCACCGGCGGCGCGGTGCATGAGCTGGGTGGCACCTTCTATCGCCCGACGGTGATTGCCAACGCCAACGCCACCATGCGCATCGCCCGGGAAGAAGTGTTCGGCCCGGTCGCCCCGGTGTTCCGCTTCGAGACCGAAGAAGAGGCGGTGCTGCTTGCCAACAACACCGAGTTCGGCCTCGGCAGTTATTTCTACACCCGTGATCTCGGCCGCGCCTTCCGGGTGGCCGAAGGGCTGAAATATGGTCTCGTCGGCATCAATGAAGGCGTGATCACCACGGAAGTTGCACCCTTCGGGGGCATGAAGGAATCTGGCCTCGGCCGCGAAGGCTCGAAATATGGCATCGAGGACTATCTCGACGTCAAATATGTCTGCATCGGCGGGCTGGGGTTCTGAGCCAATCTGATCCGGGGCAGGCGGGCGGGGGCTGTTGCACCCCCGCCACGCTTTTGCCGGAATGCTGCCCGCGGGCGTTGACCCCGGGGCCTTCGTGCCGCAAAGGGTTAACGGACGGTTCCCGAGACGGGATCAAAAGGGAACGCGGACGGCGGGGCCTCATCCTCTGCCGAAGCCGCGGCTGCCCCCGCAACTGTAAGCGGCGAGCGCGCTGTTTTCTCATGCCACTGGGGGTCCTCGCCCCGGGAAGGCGAACAGCGCGCCGTGACCCGCAAGCCAGGAGACCTGCCGTCAGTCGTGGTCACACGCGAAGTCATCGGCCGGGGTGTGCGGATGGCGGGTCCTTCGGGACGATCGGGGCGGGCCGCGGGGCAGGGGTGCCCGGGCCGGGAACGCGCTGTCGTCCGGGCGGGCCGTGCTTCGCGGTGACGTGCCACAGACGTCCCGTCGAGGTTCCCGATGCCGCGTGCCGGCCGCCGTCCTGTCCGTTCCGTCGTCCGTGCCGTCCGTCGTGCCGCGCTCCTCGCGCCGCTCGTGGTGGCGCTGCCCGCTCATGCGCAGGATGCCGGCGAGACCGACTTCACGCTGGATCGCATCGTGCTCAGCGCCAACGCCACCGACACGGCGGCGAGCGCCGTCGGCAGCGCGGTGACGGTGGTCGAGGGCAAGGAGCTGGAGCAGCAGCAGGTGCGGGTGGTCTCCGACGTGCTGCAGCAGGTGCCGGGCGTCACCGTCAGCCGCACCGGACCGCAGGGGGCCTCCACCTCGGTGCACATCCGCGGCTCCGAGGGCAACCAGACCCTCGTCATGATCGACGGCATCGAGGTCAACAACCCGGCCACCGACAGCGCCTATGATTTCTCCAACCTGCTGGCTCAGGAAGTCGAGCGCATCGAGGTGCTGCGCGGCCCCCAGAGCGCGCTTTATGGCTCGGATGCTGTCGGCGGTGTCGTCAACATCGTCACCCGCAAGGGCGACGGCAAGCCGACCCTGACCCTGAAGGGCGAGGGCGGCACCCTCGGTTCGGCCGAAGGGCTCGCCACCATCTCCGGCGGCACCGAGCGCTATGATTATCTGTTCTCGGCCGCCGGCCTGCACACCGACAACATCTCGGTGGCCGACAAGGCCAATGGCAACACCGAGAAGGATCCCTTCGACACCGGCACCCTTCTGGCCAAGGGCGGCTTCCGCCCGACCGAGGATCTGGAGATTGCCGCCGTCGGCCGCTACACCCGCTCGAATTTCTCCGGCGATGGCTACTGGGGCGGCATCGGCGCGGTGGACGACGACTCCTCCACCCTCACCAATCAGGGCTATGCCCGGGTGCAGGCGAGCCTGGATACGCTGGACAAGACCTGGCAGCACGTGCTGGGCGTTGCCGTCACCAGCAGCGATCAGGAGTATCGCTATGGCCGCTCCAAGGACAGCAGCTTCAACGGCAGCACCGCCAAGGCCGATTATCGCACGAACTACTTTCTCGATACGTCAGCTTTCATCCCGGCCAGCCACGTCTTCACCTTCGGCGCCGATTATCAGCACAATGCCGTGACGTCGTGGAGCGCGTGGAGCGCCGTCGACGAGAGCTATGACGAGGAAAGCCTCACCGGCCAGTATCAGCTGACCCTGTTCGACAGCCTCGCCCTGACCGGCGCGGTGCGGCAGGACTTCAACCAGAAATTTGACAACGCCACCACCTTCCGCCTGACCGGCGCCTACATTTTCGCCCAGACGGAGACCAAGGTGCGCGGCTCCTATGGCACGGGCGTGAAGAACCCGAGCCTGTTCGAGCTTTATGGCTACACCGGCACCTATCATGGCAATCCGGACCTGAAGCCCGAGGAAGCGCGCGGCTGGGATGCCGGCTTCGATCAGCCCCTCTGGGGCAACCGGATCGAGGCCAACGTGACCTGGTTCGACCAGCGCATCACCGATCTCATCACCGGCTCCGGCGCCTCGTCCATCAACACGCCGGGCACCTCCACCATCAACGGTCTGGAACTCGGCCTGACGCTGCGCCCGCTGGACAATCTGATGGTGCGCGGCTCGTACACCTGGATGAATGGCGAGGATGCCGAGGGCAACGCCCTCATCCGCCGCCCGGAAAATACCGGCAGCGTCAGCGTCAACTACGCCTTTCTCGACCAGAAGGCCAATCTCAACCTGACCGTCATCTATGTCGGCGCGCAGACTGACAATTTCTACGATGCCAATTATTACACGACGCCGGTGAAGCTGGATCCCTATACGCTGGTCAACGTGGCCGGGTCCTATCAAGTGACCGAGAAGGCGCAGCTCTTCGCCCGGGTCGAGAGCCTGCTCGATCAGGACTATCAGGAAGCCTACACCTACGGCACCGCCGGCATCACCGCCTATGGCGGCGTGAAGGTGACGTTTTGAGAGGTAGAGTTTTAGATTCTATCTTCTCAGAGGGATGCCTGAGATTGTAACCTTGCTTTCGGGGTCGGGGACGCCAATTCCACCTAGGGCGTGGACAAAGCATTCTTTTATTGGGTCACCATAATTGGTTGGCCCAATAATTATACTATCAATTAAATTAGGATATATGGCCCCATTGTTTATCAGGGGCAATTTCAGCTTGTATACCGGTTGGGGCACTCCGTTTATAATCTCTGTATCTTTTGAGATAAGCCCATCAGTATTTGATTTTTGATTGCTAGGATATATTGTTGGAGAATGAATAACTCTCCACTCGCGCTCTTCGGAAAATCCAATATGTTTTGTTGATATTATCAAGCAATGTATTGAAAAACAAATTGTGTTAAATACAACATCCTTGTTAATATCCTTTAGTTTATCTATGTTTTCTTCTATATTATTTATAATTTTTTCAAAATTATCTGCATATTTTTCTTCATTAGCATACAGAACTGGAATCGAGAATACCCCTGCGTCTAATGTATTTGAAGATAAGAAGATGTTTTTTACTACCAATGCAACATTTTGATTGCCTCCATATGCTCTCCACATAGATAGTCTACCATATAAATCCTCGTCTATTATATCATGTTTGTTTATTACTTTGTCGCCATGCTCACTGAGGCATGTTATGTATGTTTTTTGAATTCTCTGATGTAAATTTTTCCCTATGTAATTCCAAAGTCGTCCAGGGAGGCTTGGGCATATATCAGACAGTAAACTTGAAATCCTATTTTCTCTATCGCTTGTTGAAATACAATCAAAGAATAATTTCTCACCATGCGTTATTTCTGTATAATCATTCATAAGAGAAGCATTTCTAAGCCAGACAACGCCATTTTTTACAATTTCAAGACCCACGGCTGCGCTCGTATAATGAGAAAATTTTGTGTTACATTTTTTTATATTGTTGATTTTTTCATTTGAGTATGGGGAAAATATTTCAAATAGCTTCTCAGTATCCATGATTTAGATCCTGCTGCGCTAACATTCACTCTATAGTCCCCGCAAAGCCCCCGCCAGCCGTTCCCAGCTCGTTTCGTCGGCGGGCAGGCCGAAGCGGAGGCGGCCGGAGAGGCCGGAGAAGGCGCGCACCAGAATGCCCTGTCGGCCCAGCGTCTGGAAGCGGCTGGCGGCGCGGGGGTGGGAGCCGAGGCGGAACAGCGGCGTGCCGCCGGCAATGGCAAAGCCGGCGCCGGAGAGCAGGCCATCGAGACGCAGGGCGTCGGCTTCCAGCCGGGTGCGGGCGGCCGTCAGCCAGTCGGGATCGGCGAGGGCGGCGCGGCCGGCGGCAATGGCTGGCCCGGAGACGGCCCACGGCCCCAGCATGGCGCGGATGGTGGTGACCAGATCCGCATCGGCAATCACGAAGCCCAGCCGCACCCCGGCCAGCCCCCACGCCTTGCCGAAGGAGCGCAGCACGATGGCGCCATGGGGCCGCCCGGGGATCAGGGTCGCCTCGGGCTCCATGACATCGGCAAAGGCCTCGTCGACGATCAACCAGCTGCCGCGGGCGGCCATGGTGGCGGCGATGGTGGCCAGACGCGCCGGGTCGATCAGGCGGCCATCGGGGTTGTTGGGGTTCACGACGATGCCGACATCGGCGTCGGCCAGCGCCTCGGGCTCGCTGACGGTGACGATCTCGGCGCCGGCGGCGGACCAGACCCGGGCGTGCTCGCCATAGGTGAAGCCGAGGATGGCGACGCGGCGGGCCGGAATGAGCAGCGGCAGGATCTGCAGCGCCGACTGGGTGCCGGGCACGGCGACGAGGGCGGCGTCATCGGCGGCGCCATAAGTGTCGGCGGCAGCGTCCTCAAGGGCGGCAACATCGGCGGCTTCGGGTAGACGCGACCAGATCGCCGGTGGAAAAGAGGGCAGGGGAAACGGGATCGGGTTGATCCCGGTGGACAGGTCGATCCACGGTTCCGGGGCGTCCGGAAAGGCCCGGCGCGCCGCCGCCAGATTCCCGCCATGCTGCAGGAGGTCCGCCAGTGCGTCCGTCCGATCGCGCAATCCGTCTCTGGACTTGCCCATGAGCCTTGTTCTCGCCCCCGCACTCGCCTTCGCCGCCCTGCTGATCGAGGCGGCCTTCGGGTATCCGTCTGCCCTTTTAGGCAGAATCGGTCACCCGGTCATGTGGTTCGGACGTCTGATTGCATGTCTGGATGCCCGGCTCAACCGCGACAGCCTGCACGATCTGGTGCGCCGGCTGGCGGGGGTGCTGGCCCTCGTCATTATCGTTGGCGTGCCCGGTGGTCTGGCGTGGGGGCTGCAGAGCCTTCTGGGTGGCTGGATCGGCTTTGTGCTGCTGGCGCTTCTGGCCGCCAGCCTGCCGGCCCAGCGCTCGCTGTTCACCCATGTGCGGGATGTGGCGAGCGCGCTGGAAATCGAGGGGCTGAGCGGCGGCCGGCTGATGGTGGCGCGCATCGTCGGGCGCGATCCCGACCAGCTCGACGAGGCCGGCGTGTCCCGGGCGGCCATCGAGTCGCTGGCCGAGAATTTTTCCGATGGCGTGGTGGCGCCGCTGTTCTGGACGGCGGTGCTGGGCCTGCCGGGGGGCGTCGCCTACAAGGCCGCCAACACCGCCGATTCGATGATCGGCCACCGGACCGCCCGTCACCGGGCCTTCGGCTGGGCGGCGGCGCGCTTTGATGATCTCGTCAACCTGCCGGCCTCGCGGCTGGCCGCCCTGTGGCTGGTGATGGCGGCGATGCTGACCCCCGGCTATGACGCGCAAGGCGCGGCCATGGCCGTGCGGCGGGACGCCCGCCATCATCGCTCCCCCAATGCCGGCTGGCCGGAAGCCGCCATGGCCGGCGCGCTGGGGCTGAAGCTCGCGGGGCCCCGGGTCTATGGCGGCGAGACCGTGGCCGACGCCTTCATGGGGAGCGGCCGGCGCGAGGCAACGGCGGCGGACATCCGCCGGGCGCTCCGCCTCTATCGCCGCGCCTGCGTGCTGCAGGGCGCCGTGCTGGCGCTGGTGGCCGCCGTCCTCATCCGGATCGTGTTCGCGTGACGGCCGGCTCTCCGGATCGGGAAGGCCGCCGCCCGTCCGCCTTGGAAGGGTGGCGGATCAGCCCAGCAACGGGATGTGCGGGGCGGCGTCGCGCGGCAGCAGGCCGGCCAGACGCGGATCGGGCAGGATCTCGATGGCCTGGGCATAGGGGGTGAAGCCCTGCCGGCGATAGAAGGCCAGCGCGCCCGGATGATCCAGCGTGCAGGTGTGCAGCCACACCCGGCCGACATCGCCGCGCCACGCTTCCGAGAGCAGCCGCGCCATCAGCGGACGGCCAAGGCCGGCGCCGGTCTCTGACGGCACCAGCCCGAAATAGACGATTTCCGTCTCCCCGGGCACGCGCCGGTCCAGTTCGACGAGGCCGATGACGTCGTCCCCGCGCATCGCGACGGCGGCGGAGATGCCGGGATCATCGAGCAGGGCGGCAAGCGCGTCGGGCTCCAGCCACAGCCGGCCATTCCACAGCCACGGGGTGCCCACCTCGCGGAAGACGGCGAGATAGGTCCCGACATCGGCCCCTGTCAGCGGAGTGAATGTCAGCCCGGCCGCGCGCGGGTCGGTCAGGCGGTCGGCCAGATCGGCTGGCGGCGCCCGCATCTCCAGAAAGGTGACGATGGTCCCGAGGGTGCCGGCCGGCAGCGGCGTCAGGCCCTCGGGCAGTGGCGCCGCGGCGGCGGGAGCAGTCGTCATCGGGCAGCCTCCGGGGGGAACAAGAAAAAGGGCCCCGGTCGGGGCCCTTCGGGGTCTCAGCGCTCCGACCACTCGGCCTCGCCCTTGGCGCGGCGGATGGCGTTGACGAAGCGGGTGAAGAGATAATGGCTGTCCTCGGGGCCCGGCGAGGCCTCCGGGTGATACTGCACCGAGAACACCGGCCGGTCCTTCAGGCGGATGCCGCAGTTGGAACCGTCGAACAGCGACACATGGGTCTCCTCCACATCTTCCGGCAGGCTGTCGGAATCCACGGCGAAGCCATGGTTCATGGAGGTGATTTCCACCTTGCCGGTGGTGAAGTCCTTCACCGGATGGTTGGCGCCATGGTGGCCCTGATGCATCTTCAGGGTGCGGCCGCCAAGGGCGATGCCGAGCATCTGATGGCCAAGGCAGATGCCGAACACCGGCAGGCCGGAGTCGATGAGGCCGCGGATGGTCGGCACGGCATATTCGCCGGTCGCCGCCGGATCGCCCGGGCCATTGGAGAGGAACACGCCATCGGGCTGAAGCGCCAGGATCTCCTCGGCGGAGGTGGTGGCCGGCACCACGGTGACGCGGCATTCCTGATCCGCCAGCAGACGCAGGATGTTGGCCTTCACGCCATAGTCGATGGCGACCACATGGTGCTTCAGGGTGTCCTGCGTGCCGAAGCCCTTGTTCCAGGCCCAGGTGGTGGCGGTCCAGTCATAGCGCTGGGTGGTGGAGAGGTCCTTGGCGAGGTCCAGACCCTCAAGGCCCGACCACGCGGCGGCCTGAGCCTTCAGCGCCGGCAGATCGAACACGCCATCGGGGGAATGGGCGATGACGGCATTGGGCATGCCCAGCTCGCGGATGCGGGCGGTCAGCGCGCGGGTGTCGATGCCGGAGATGCCGATGATGCCACGGGCGGTCAGCCAGCGGTCGAGCGGGCGCGAGGAGCGGTAATTGGAGGGCGAGGTGATCGCCGCCTTCAGCACGCAGCCGCGCACGCCGGAAGCCGAGGCGCCGCCAACGGTTTCCACATCCTCGTCGTTGGTGCCGACATTGCCGATGTGGGGGAAGGTGAAGGTGATGATCTGGCCGGCATAGGACGGATCGGTGAGGATTTCCTCATACCCGGTCATGGCGGTGTTGAAGCAGACTTCGGCGACGGCATGGCCGGTGGCGCCAAGGCCCATGCCCTCGATCACGGTGCCGTCGGCGAGCACGAGGACGCCGGTGGGCACCGGGTCCGTCCAGGAGGCGGCATTGGTCATGGGTAGAATCCCCGCTCGGGCATGAAAGCCCGGCCGAGGTGCCCCTCGCTCATGGACACGCGGCCGGGACCGGCGGCGCGGATGCGCCCGGTGTGTCGGGGGCGGATGTGTAGGGGCAAGCGGCCGGATCGTCAAGGGGGCCAGAAGAGGTTCCCGCAACACGCGAATTCTGCACGCCCGTTCTGGCTGTTCCGTCTCCTTGCGGAGTTGACCGGGTCGGCGGAATGAGGAAACATGATTTACCAAAAGTTGTGCGTCTGTCGGGTCCATGCTATCGCACAGATCCTGTCGGGACAGGACGTGCGCTGTGGGGCGCGATTCCCGGCAAGTGCGCGTGCGCCCGGTCGGGTCGGGTCCGCTTTATCTGTCCTCCGCCTGTGAAAAGCCGGGGCGTCGGTCGATATCTTGGAGCAAGAGGGGCCATGGCTGCTGTTCTGTCCGCGGATTCCGGCCCTGCGACCCTCGAATATCTCGTCGAGAATGCGTGGAGCGATCAGGGTGTCGGCGGATTGACCGCCAAGGTCACCATAAATGCCGGCGGCAAGGCGCTCTCCGGATGGACGATTAGCTTTAACGCCCGATTCGAGATCAGCAATCTTTGGAACGCGGAAATCGTCAGCCATGTCGGCACGCGCTATGTGATCCGCAGCACCGCCTGGAATGGAGCGGTTGCCGCGGGGGAGGCGGTGTCGTTCGGCTTTCAGGCAACGACCACTGCCAGCGGCACCGAGGCGACCCATTTCAAGTTGAATGGCACCGATGTCGATGATCCCGTCACCGGGCTGCCGACCCTCGATATTGACGCGGTGAGCTTTGCGGAAGGGGATGCGGATCATCCCGGGAGCGGTGTCTTCACGGTGACGCTGTCCGAGGCGGCCAAGGATGACGTGACCGTCGACTGGACAACGGCTAGTGGCACCGCGGTTGCCGGCTCCGATTTCATTGCCGCCTCCGGCACTCTGACCTTTGCGGCCGGGGAAACAAAGAAGACTATCCGGATCAATGCCATCGGGGACGGCCGGTCCGAGGCCAACGAGACCTTCACGCTCAATCTGGCCAATGCCCGGGGCGCCACGCTCGAAACCGCGTCGGCCACGGGCACCATCCGCAATGATGATGCGGCGGCCAGCAAGCTCGGCTGGCTGTCCACCTCCGGCAATCAGATTGTCGATACCGGTGGCCACAAGATCCAGCTGACCGGCGTCAACTGGTTTGGCTTCGAGTCGAGCACTTTTGCGCCGCACGGTCTTTCAAACCGCAGCTATCAGGACATGATGGATCAGATGCTGGAGCTTGGCTTCAACACGATCCGTCTGCCATTTTCCAGCGAGATGCTGCACGCGACAGCGCTGCCCTCCGGCATCAATCTCGCGCTGAACCCGGATCTGACGGGCCTCACCCCGCTGGAAGTGATGGACCGCATCATCGACTATGCCGGCTCGATCGGCATGCGGGTGATCCTTGACCATCATCGCAGCGAAGCCGGGGTTGGCACGTCCGGCAATGGCTTGTGGTATAATAATACCTACAGTGAGGATGACTGGATCGACGACTGGCAGATGCTGGCCAAGCGTTATGCCAAGCAGCCGGCGGTCGTCGGCGCTGACCTGCACAATGAGCCCTATAGTGGCACCTGGGGCGACGGCGGGGTGACCGACTGGGCCCGCGCCGCCACCGAGGCCGGCAACGCGATCGGGGCGGTCAACAAGAACTGGCTGATTTTTGTGGAGGGGACAGCCACCTACGCCAACGAGACCTACTGGTGGGGCGGCAACCTCATGGGCGTGCGCGATCATCCGATCAAGCTCGCCCTCGCCAACAAGCTCGTCTATTCGGTTCACGATTATCCCAATTCCGTCCATTCCCAGACGTGGTTCCAGGGCGATGACTTTGCCAAGGATCTTCCGGAGAAATTCCGGGAGATGTGGGGCTATATCTTCGAAGATGGCATCGCCCCGATTTATATCGGCGAGTTCGGAACCAAGCTGACAGATCCCAAGGATATCGCCTGGCTGAAAGTCCTCACCGATTATCTCGGGGGAGATTTCGATGCGGATGGCAAGAATGATCTGACGGGAGGCAAGACGGGGCCTTCCTGGACTTACTGGTCGTGGAATCCCAACTCCGGCGACACTGGCGGTCTCCTGAACGACGACTGGACCACGGTTAATCTCCAGAAGCTGGCCTATCTGCAGGAGATTCTTTCAGGCCCCTGGCCGGATCCGAGCGCGGGCAAGGCCCTGAACGGGACGTCCGGCAATGATCGCCTGATCGGGACGGCGAGAAATGACAGTCTCAATGGCCGGGGCGGGAATGACACGCTGATCGGCGGCGCCGGCAATGATGTTTATTTTGTCGATACCGCCAAGGACCGGGTGATCGAGACGGCACGGCACGGCACGGACGAGGTGCGGTCGTCGGTGTCCTACACGCTGCCGGACCATGTCGAGCGGCTGGTCCTGACCGGCAGCGCCGATCTGGCGGGGCGGGGCAATGGTCTGGCCAACCGCCTGACGGGCAATGCGGGCGCGAACCGTCTGGACGGCAAGGCGGGCGCGGACACGCTGGTCGGCGGCGCCGGCAATGACGTCTATTTTGTCGATACCGCCAAGGATCGGGTGATCGAGACGGCGCGTCACGGCATGGACGAGGTGCGGGCGTCGGTGTCCTACACGCTGTCGGACTATGTCGAGCGGCTGGTTCTGACGGGCAGCGCCGATCTGGCGGGGCAGGGCAATGGTCTGGCCAACCGCCTGACCGGCAATGCGGGCGCGAACCGTCTGGATGGTAAGGCGGGCGCGGACACGCTGGTCGGCGGCGCCGGCGACGATGTTTATTTTGTCGATACCGCCAAGGACCGGGTGATCGAGACGGCGCGTCACGGCACGGACGAGGTCCGGTCGTCGGTGTCCTACACGCTGTCGGATCATGTCGAGCGGCTGGTCCTGACCGGCAGCGCCGATCTGGTCGGGCAGGGCAATGGTCTGGCCAACCGCCTGACGGGCAACGCGGGCGCGAACCGTCTGGATGGCAAGGCGGGCGCGGATACGCTGGTCGGCGGCGCCGGCAATGATGTTCTGATCGGCGGGGTCGGGGCCGATATCCTGACCGGTGGGCGGGGAGCAGATCGCTTCGTCTTCAGTGCCGTCACGGATTCAACCCGCTCCGCACAGGACAGGATTCTGGACTTCGAGCAGGGGCGGGATCTGATCGACCTGTCGGATCTGGATGCCAGCCTTCAGGCCAGGGGCAATCAGGCCTTCAGCTTTATTGGCGCCGCCTCCTTTTCCGGGACCTCCGGCGAGCTGCGGGCCGTCAGCACGGCAACGGATAGTTTTGTCCAGGCCGATGTGAATGGCGATCGGATTGCCGATTTCTCGCTGCGCATCGCCGGGAGTCTGGTGTTGAAGGAAGGCGACTTCGTTCTGTAGGTACGTGGTCCGCCTGCCCTGACATCGGGAGCGCGCCACTGACTGCGCCGCGCGTCGGGCGGGCGGCAGACTCCTCGTCTGTACCAATGATGCCAAAGATTCTTGAAAAGGGCTCGGTTGATATTCCGATGCGGATTCCTCCTGTGCCCTTGGGGCGTATGAGAAATCCTTGGCCCCCTCGGGGTTCGGTACGGTCAGCACTTCGTGCACCGGGTCTGAAATGGGAGGGCGGGAGCGCACCGTCCCACAGCTCCCCCAAGGGCTTTTGCTATTCCGGCGCGGACCTCTCACCGCAGTCCTGTCGGCACTCCCCGCGCCCGGGCAAAGTCGGCCACGGTCTCAGCCAGCGCTGGCCATTCCGATCGGAGGGGTGACACGCTACCGCCCGGCGCCGCTATTCAGCGCTGCCCGGTCATTTTATCAATTCAGGAAACCCACCGGATCAATCTTGCACTCAAGTGCTTGAGATGATTGGTGGAGCTGAGGGGAATCGAACCCCTGACCTCTGCAGTGCGATTGCAGCGCTCTCCCATCTGAGCTACAGCCCCGTGCCTCTCGGCGGGTGGCGGTTTGATATTCGGAGCGGCTTCGGGTGTCAAGCGTCTCGCGTCTGCGGGATGAAGATTGTGGCGTGGCGCTCTCCGCCGCGTCGGCCTCTCCGGCCCGGTGATGCCGGAAGCCGGCGGAAAAGCCGGTCTTTGCCCGGGCCGGGTCAGGGGCGCGCGGTGGAGGGGTCCGCTGGCGGCGCAGTGGCGTCCGGGGCGAGCGGTCCCGAATCGGACGGGGAGGATGGCGAATCTGGTCCGGGAGGCGTCGCCGGGGCCTCGTCCCGCTCGTGTGCCGGCGGCGGCGCAGACGCCGGAGCAGAGGCGGTTGGTGCCGAGGGAGCCGGGGAGACTTCCGCCGGGGCGGGTTCGCCGTCCGACGGTGGCGGGGAGTCTGCCGGCGCCGCGGCAGGTGCTGCGGACGGTGACGGGGAGGGCGTCTCGGGCGCTGGCGCGTGCGGGGGCGAAGCCTCCGGGGGCGCTGCGGGTGCCGGTCCGGGAGAGGGGGGCGCGGTGCCCATGGCGCCGGGCTGCGCGGTGTCGCTCGACGGGCCTGCGGCCGGGCCGCTGGCTGCGGCGGGCTCCTGCTCCGCCGGCGTTGCCCCCGGTGAACCCGCTGGCGCGGTCGCGGCGGGGGGCGTCTCCGGTGAGCTGCCAGACGCGGCGGCGGGTGGTGCTTCTGCCGGGCCTGACGCCGGGGCGGCGGGCGTCGGCCGGGCGGCGAGAATCGCCTGCAGCCGCTCGGAGAAGCGGGGGGCTGCCGGGGAGCAGCGGTTTTCCCAGAGACAGGTGAGCAGGCTCTGGGCCGGCTTGTTTTGCACGGTGAAATCCGTGTCCGTGGCGCCGCCGGCCTTGGGGTCGGTGATCCAGCGCCAGATGAGAATCTGCTCGATTTCCGGCCGGTCGAGCATCTCGTACCAGACCGCCAGCACATCGGACTGAAGGTCGCCGTCGGGGGGGGCCTCCCGCTCCTCGGCGCTCTCCCAGGGCTTTTCCGCGGCGCCTTCGGCCGAGCGCAAGCCGATTTCGGTGATCCACACCGGCTTGCCCACCCGGTCAGCGACCGCGATCACCCGGTCGATCTCGCCTTTCATGCCGGCGCGCCAGGCGAGCGGGTCATTATCGGTGCCCAGCGCCGGATAGAGGGTGACGCCGATGGCATCCAGCCGGTCCCAGAAGGGGAAGCGCTCCACCTCCTCGGCCCAGTGGGCGGAATAGGTGAGCCGGCCCGGATAGACCGCGCGCACGGCGGCGATCACATCGGACCATTCCGGCCGCTCCGTCGACTGGGCAACCTCGGTGCCGATGGAGAAGAACTCCGCCTTTTCCTCCGCCGCGATGCGGGCCAGCCGCACCACCTCGTCCTTGTAGCGGGCGAACCAGGCGCTCCAGTCGGCGTCCGAGCTCATGACCACCGAGCCGGCCCAGCGCTCGGGCACCCAGATATGCGGCTTCACCATCACCTTGAGGCCGGCCATGCGGGCGGTGCGGATGCCGGCGCGCAGCTGGTCGTCGGCCATGTCACGGCCGCGCACGATGTCGGTGCTGTCCGGCTTCGGCTGCCACAGGAAGGGCACGAGGGCGACCACCTTTGCGCCATCGGCGGCCAGCTGCATCAGCACTGTCCGGGCGTCCGCCGAGCCATAGGGGTGGGCGTCGTCCTGGATGAGGTTCACCCCGTCCTCGCGCACCGGCCGGATGGTCTCCGCCGACGCACCGCTGCCCGCCATGAGCAGCGCGAGGCCGAGGGCGGCGAGCGTGGACCGGCGCCGGGAGCGGGGCTGGCCGGGGCAAGGGGCAGACGGCATCCGGTCGTCCTTCACGCGCGGCGGGCCAGCAGGCTGGTGGTGGAGGTGAAGAGGGCGTTGAGGGCGTAGCCGATGAACAGCAGGCCCGAGGCGCGCACGATCCAGATTTCGTAGCGCTGATAGACCCGGCGCACCGGAGCGGCGCCGACGACCCCGATGATGATGGCGTAGGATGCGACGAAGCCGATGGCCGCGGCAGCCAGCAGCCCGGGCATGGCCGACCAGGTGAGCGCGCCGGAATAACCGGCCAGAATCGCCGTGAAGGTGGCGACCGCCACCGGATAGCCCTTGGGGTTGGTCAGGCCGAAGACGAGGCCATGGGCGAGCGGATTGCGGCGGTCCTGCTCCACGGCGCCATCGGCGCGGCGCCGGGCGGTGGCGGCCCGCCAGCCCAGGTGAAACAGATAGAGGCCGCACATCAGCCCGAGAATATCGAACACCAGCGAGCCGATGGCCCGCGCGCCCAGAATGGCGACCAGCGCCAGGCTGACCCAGATGATGTCGCCGACGAAGTGGCCGCACAGGAAGGTGGCGCCGGCCTTGCGGCCGCGGGCAGCCCCGATGCCGAACACGGCCAGCACCGCCGGGCCCGGCATGATGCCATAGGTGAAGCCGGCCAGACACGCGGCGGCAAGGACGGGAGTGCTCATGGCGGGCGGACTCGGGGGCCGGGAGGACAGGCGTCGGCATCCGGGCGGCCCGCCCTCTGCCGGCATTCGGGAGGGCCCCAGTATGCTGCGCTTTCGCATCTGCGCAATCGCTTCCGGGATGCCTTTTCGCCGCCGGATTTTATCCGCTACAAGGAGGCAGCTTCACCGGCGCGCGACCGGCCCGGGCGGGACCCCGGACGGCGCCGCACCAGCGGATGGACGATGATGGACGGGCAGTCCGAGGCCGACAGGGCGCACCATGCGACGCTTACCGAGGAAATCCACGCCCGCATCCGCAACGATATTCTGATCGGCGCGCTGCGGCCGGCCGACAAGCTGAAGCTGGAGGAGCTGAAGGAGCGCTATGACGTCTCCGTCAACACCCTCCGGGAGACGCTGTCCCGGCTGGTTTCCGAAGGTCTCGTCGCCGCCGAAGGCCAGCGCGGCTTCATGGTGGTGCCGGCCTCCATCGCCGATCTGCGCGAGATCACCGACGTCCGCAATCTGCTCGAATGCCACGCCGCCCGGCTGTCGCTGGAGCATGCCGATCTCGAATGGGAAGGCCGGCTGGTCGCCGCCTATCACAAGCTCTCCAAGGTGGAAGCGGCGCTGGCGGAAGATCCCGAGCGCAACGGACCGTTGCTGGAAACCTATAACCGCGCCTTCCACGCCGCCCTCATCTCCGCCTGCGGCTCGCGCTGGCTGATGACCCTGCACGGCATGATGTATGACCAGAGCCTGCGCTATCGCATGCTCTCCTTCGAGGTCGTCAACTTCCCGCGCGATCGCTCCCGCGAGGAGCACCGGGAGATATTGGACGCGGCCCTTGCCCGCGATGCCGACCGGCTCACCAGCGTCATCGCCGCCCACATCCTCAAGGGCGCCGACCTCTACGGCACCGATGGCGGCGCCGCCGAGCGGGCCCGGGCCAAGCGCAAGGCGCGGGGGTAGCTCCCGGAGGGGGGCGTGCCCGGGCGGGCACTCAGGCCGGCGGGCCGAACTCCGCAATCACCGCATCGACGAAGCTGCGCACCTTGACCGTCGGCCGGCGGCCGGCCGGATAGAGCACGGCCATGGGGCGCGCCGGGCCGTCGTGATCCGGCAGGATGCGGACGAGGCGACCGGCGGCGATTTCCGGCCGGAGAACGGATTCCGGACCCAGCACGATGCCCTGTCCGGCAAGGGCTGCCTGCATCAACGCCTTCCAGTCATTGCTGCGGAAGCGCCCGCGCACCGCCACCTCCTCGGACTTTCCATCCCGGCTGAACACCCAGCGGCAGGGCAGCGACGGCGACCAGTAGGCATAGGCGAGGCAGGAGTGCTGCATCAGCTCTGCCGGCGTCTGCGGTGTGCCATGGGCCGCCAGATAGGCGGGCGATGCACAGGCAATCGGCCGGTAGGGCCGCAGCGGATGGGCGATCAGCCCGGCCTCCTCCTGCTCGCCGATGCGGATCAGCACCTCCACTCCTTCTTCCAGCGGATCGACGAAGCGGTCGCTGAGGGTCAGCTCGATTTCCGTCTCGGGAAAGCGATCGAGATAGCGCAGCACGAACGGGGTGAGGCAGAAGGCGCCGAAGGTGAGCGGCGCGTTCACCCGGATCACGCCCTTGGGCCGGCTGCGCATCTCGTGGGCCAGCGCCTCGGCGGATTCCACCTCCGCCAGCACCAGCCGGCAGCGGTCATAGAAGGCGCGGCCGATGTCGGTGAGGCTCTGGCGCCGGGTGGTGCGGCTCAGAAGCGTCGCGCCCAGCCGGTCCTCCAGGGACACCACGTGCTTGGCCACCATCTGCGGCGACATCCCGAGCATGTCGGCAGCCGCCGCAAAAGAGCCCAGATCCGCCGCCTTCAGGAACACGGCCATGCTGGTCAACCGGTCCATCATTCCCTCCTGAGAGTTGGGAGTTTCCTGTCAGATTGGGAATTTATCATCCCTGAATAGGGAATTAGCGTTTCTCCCATCGGAAATCTCTGGGGAGAGCCAGACCATGAAAATCGGTGTGATCGGCGCGGGATATGTCGGGCGGACGGTGGGCCGCCTGGCAGTGCTGGCGGGCCATGAGGTGATGGTGAGCAATTCCCGCGGGCCGCAGACGCTGTTCAGCCTGTCCCACGCCACCGGGTGCAAGGCCGGCACGGTGGCCGAGGCGGTGGCCTTCGGCGAGGTGGTGATCGTCGCGGTGCCGCTGTCGGCCTATCAGTCCGTGCCGGTGGCGCCGCTTGCGGGCAAGGTGGTGATCGACGCCAACAATTATTACCCCGCCCGCGATGGCCACATCCCGGCGCTTGACCGCGGCGAGACGACCACCAGCGAGCTTCTCGCCGCCCATCTGCCGGGCGCGCGGATCGTCAAGGCCTTCAATGCCATCCGGATGGTGGATCTGGAGCAGGACGGCCGCCCGGCCGGAGACCCGGACCGCCACGCCCTGCCGATTGCCGGCGATGACGCTGCGGGCAAGGCGATCGCGGCCGGGCTGCTGGACAGCTTCGGCTTCGATGTCGTGGACGCCGGCTCCCTTGCCGAGGGCTGGCGCTTCGAACAGGGCCGGCCGGCCTATTGCGTGCCGATGACGCGGGACGTTCTCCTGCGCGCTCTCGCAGAGACACGGCGGGAGGAGGTGCCGGCCTGATCGCTGCTTCGGGGGCATCTGCCCCCGAACCCCTTCGCGGGAGGACCAGCCTTCCGCCCCCTCCAGTTTTTCCTGAATGATGAAAAAAGGGGAGGTCCGGAGGCTCTGCCTCCGGGCGGGTTCGGGCGGCAGCCCGATGCGTCAGCAATGAAAAAGGGCCGGCTCCGCGGGGAACCGGCCCTTTTCAGTCAATGCCGTGCGTCGATCAGCCGAAGGAGCGGATGTCGACGAAGTGGCCGGCGATGGCGGCGGCCGCGGCCATGGCGGGCGACACCAGATGGGTGCGGCCCTTGAAGCCCTGACGGCCCTCGAAGTTGCGGTTCGAGGTGGAGGCGCAGCGCTCGCCCGGCGCCAGCCGGTCGGCATTCATGGCCAGGCACATGGAGCAGCCCGGCTCGCGCCACTCGAAGCCGGCGGCGGTGAAGATCTTGTCCAGCCCTTCGGCCTCGGCCTGGGCCTTCACCAGACCGGAGCCCGGGACGACCAGCGCATTGACGCGCTCGTTGACATGCTTGCCGGCGACGACCTTGGCGGCGGCGCGCAGATCCTCGATGCGGCCATTGGTGCACGAGCCGATGAAGGCGCGGTCAATGGCGATGTCGGTCATCCTGGTGCCGGCGGTCAGGCCCATATAGGCCAGCGCCCGCTCGACGGCCTTGCGCTTGGCCGGATCGGCGATGTCGTCCGGGTTCGGCACCTGGCCGAGGATCGAGACCACGTCTTCCGGGCTGGTGCCCCAGGTGACGATGGGCGGCAGGGAGGCGGCGTCGAGACGCACGATGGTGTCGAACTCGGCGCCCGGATCGGTGACCAGGGTTTCCCAGTAGCGACGGGCGGCGTCGAACGCCGCGCCCTTCGGGGCCTTCGGCTTGTCCTTGATATAGGCGAAGGTGGTTTCGTCCGGGGCGATCATGCCGGCGCGGGCGCCGCCTTCGATCGCCATGTTGCAGACGGTCATCCGGCCTTCCATGGAGAGGCCGCGGATGGCGGAGCCCGCATATTCGATCACGTGACCGGTGCCGCCAGCGGTGCCGATCTCGCCGATGATGGCGAGCGTGATGTCCTTGGCGGTGACGCCGTCCGGCAGGTCGCCCTCGACGAGGACCTGCATGTTCTTCGCCTTCTTCTGGATCAGCGTCTGGGTGGCGAGCACGTGCTCGACCTCGGACGTGCCGATGCCATGGGCGAGAGCGCCGAAGGCGCCATGGGTGGAGGTGTGGCTGTCGCCGCACACGATGGTCATGCCCGGCAGGGTGAAGCCCTGCTCGGGGCCGACGATGTGCACGACACCCTGACGGTGGTCATGCTCGCCATAATATTCGATGCCGAACTCGGCGGCATTCTTGGCGAGCTGGGCCACCTGGATGGCCGACTCCGGATCCTCGATGGGCTTGGAGCGGTCGGTGGTCGGCACGTTGTGGTCGACGGTCGCCAGCGTCTTGCCCGGCGCGCGCACCTTGCGGTGAGCCATGCGCAGACCCTCGAAGGCCTGCGGGCTCGTCACCTCATGCACGAGGTGGCGGTCAATATAGAGAATTGCGGTGCCGTCCGCCTCGGTCGCGACCACATGGTCGTCCCAGATCTTGTCGTAGAGCGTGCGCGGAGCGGACATCGCTGGCCTCTTCATTCCGGCGGACAGAAACGGCCGGGGACCTTCCCCGGCCGGGAAACTCGCATATGCGGGGGGTTCTTTACCCTTTCAAGTGCCCGGGGGGAAGAGGCTGGAGCGGTTCGAAGGGGGGAGAGGGTGATCTAATTGGCATAGATGCGATTTATATAAAACAACACGTGTGAAATTTTTATCTTTTGTTTTTATCCATTTTATCAAATATAGTCGTTATTAAGCTGTGAAATTTTTCTATTATAATAGGTGCATTTTTTGATAAATCTTCAATTGATTTTGAGGATATAAGATCATGAATTGGGCTTCCATGGCTATTCTGGTCTATCAATCTAATTGGGACTTCATCGACGCGATCCAGTGCCGATGATAGAAGTCTTTTTTCTAATTCTGGATCGATGCGTGACGCTTGCTGACGAAATCCTTCATAAGTACTGGCGACAGTTGCCTTAAATGCATAATCTTGTGATAGTATAAAATGTTGACGAATCTGCTTTGTAGATAGCCATGCAAGCCATATTGGCGCTCCTATGGATATGATTGAGAGAGTAATGTTTGTTACAATAGCATAAGTGGAAATTTCATGACTATTTGATAAATCTATAATTTTATCAAATTTAAAATATCCAATTATAATGCTGCATAATAATGAAAATATGAGCGCAATAAGCCAAACATACATAGATTTTATTAGCTTATGTGACTCTTTGCTAAATGCGGTAGCTAGGCCGGTTGCTGTGGCGGCGGCTCGAGCTTCCGCACATAGTTTTAGTATTTCTTTGGCTTCCATTTCGTAAGATTTAATTTTTTCTAAAATTAAGGACGCATCCTCATTTTTGCTTTCTATGCTATTAGACTCTTTGTGTAGGGCTGTTAATATATGTTGTATTTTTATTTGTCCGGCGTCTATGTTTTCTACGTCGCGCTCAAAATTTCTGTTTTTAGCGATAATTTTATTGTATTTATCAAGAGTCAGATTTATTGAATTTAAGTTCTCATCAATATATGAAATTTTATCTCCAATTATTGACAATCTTTCTGAGTTTTTGCTTGATATATCATCCATTTTCCTTAATTTAGACGATCTTCCTTCTAAATCAAAAGTTCGAATAATTCTTTCAACTCTTTCAATCCTTTGGTCAATATTCGAAGTGTGCCTATTTATGTCATCTGTATTTAATCTGGTGGTATTTTTATCATCCTCATTTTTTGTAGTATTATTTCGATAATTTGTCGTATTATTGTTTTTTATTATTTCTTCTAATTGACCCAAAAAATTCATTATATATTGGAATTCTTCGTGGCTAGAGTTATTTTCCTGCCTATTATTGCAACACTATCTAGTATTTTTTGATTATTTTCATTTATTAATAGAATTAATTCATCGTGTATTGTATATTTATTCGATTTAATAATCTCAATTAAATTGATGCATCTATCATGGATATTTCTTAATTCATGTATTGAATTGCTTTCTTGCTTGTGATATTGGATATTTATTCTAATAATTATATCTTCAAGAAATTTTAATATAAAACGGGTGCGAGATTCGATTTTTTCGCTCACAGAATTACACTCCTCGATCGTTCCAAT
Source organism: Segnochrobactraceae bacterium EtOH-i3 (assembly GCA_050689115.1). Lineage (GTDB taxonomy): Bacteria > Pseudomonadota > Alphaproteobacteria > Rhizobiales > Segnochrobactraceae > JBBSSF01. The sequence goes on from JBOGCN010000014.1 coordinate 75,894, forward strand.
GTGGTTCTACGTGAATTTGTGTTATTCCGCATCCGTCTCCGCCAGCCGGGAGAGCGCGTCGGCCCGTTTGTCGTCCCGGGCGCGCTTGTAGGCGAACAGGGTCTCCGTCTTGATGCGGCGATGGCGGCCGACCAGGGTGTGTTCGATCTCGCCCCGCTCCAGAAGCGTGATGAGATAGGGGCGGGAGACATTGAGGATGTCGGCCGCCTGCTGGGTCGTCAGCATCTTGCTGACGGGCACCAGCGTGACGGCATCGCCTTGGCCGATATGGCGCAACAGCTCGATCAGCAGGCTGGAGATTCCGGGCGTCAGGGTGATTTCCGCCGGCCGGGCCTCCTCGTCCAGCAGCCGGAGCACCCGGTCGCCGGTGGCCTGGGCGGCCAGAATCTGGCGCAGCTGGTTGGCCGCGGCCTGCTCGGTTGCCGATGGAAGGCGGCTGCCAATCCCCTTGGCGCGGGCGGGCACGGTCATTTGGTCTTCCCCCTCGATGCGGTCCAGCTTCCTCCGCAGTCGCAATAAACGCAACGAAATATGGAGCCGTCGGGGCGAGGGAACAGAGGGGTGTCGCTTTTGTTTTCCCAATGTCTCCCCAAAACACGTCGGGCGGCCCAGTGGGCCGCCCGGTCTTTTTCAGTCACTGCGCAGGAGCGTCAGCTTTTGCCGGAGGGTTTCCCGTGTGAGACGCCTTGCTCGTCGCCCGCCTCGATCTCCGAGGTCGGATCCGAGATCAGGGAGAGGTCGTCCTCGGTGCGCTTGGCGGCGTAGGGCCTCTCGATGAGGAGATAGAGCACCAGACCCACCACGATGGCGTAGATGGTCGCCTTCGGGTCGGGCATGGCCAGCGTCACGGCGACGATGCCGGCAACGCCGCGCTCGGTGGAGTTCTTCAGCTCCTCCATGCCGACCATGATGCAGATATAGGCCGTCAGGATCAGGGTGAGCGAGAGCGCCAGCGGCAGCACCGGGCGGAACATCGTCACCAGCGGCAGCACGAACAGGGCAAGGAAGCCGGCGATCCAGAAGGTGCCCTGGCCGCCATAGAGGGAATCCATCGCCTTGCGGCCCAGCGCATAGCGCTCGGCAGTGGTGGCCTGGATCGGCGTCCACAGCGGACCGGCCAGACCCGGCCACGGCGCAAACAGGGCATGGCCCGCATTGCGGATGGCGGTGACCAGATGCACGCGGGTGACGTTCAGCTCGATCACTTCGTCGGTGCGCAGATGGTCGGCGCGCTTCACCAGGGTGAAGCCGACGAGGATGTCACCGAAGGCGATGACATAGGCGATGATGGCCGTCGGGATGGCCAGCAGGAACATGTCCCAGGTCGGCAGGCCGTTCCACAGCGGCAGGTGCGAGAACAGCAGCGCGAAATCCGGGTTGGTGATGCCCCACTGGATCGCGGGAACCGGGAACTCGCCCAGGATCCAGCCGACCGCCATGGCGATGAGCAGGCCCGGCACCATGCCGAAATTGGAGATGGCCTTGGCCACCTTGTTGCGCAGCACCACGCTCTTGAACGAGATCGAGAACAGGATGTAGGCCGCAATCACCGCGCCAATCAGGATCGACACCGGCGCGCCCTCGACGCGGCCGCCGGTCTTCAGCTCGCCCATCATGGCGGCGATGCCGGCGCCGATGATGATGCCCGACTTCAGCGAGTTCGGGATCGCCGTGACCAGCTTGTTGCCGAGGCCGGTGATGCCGAGGAACAGGAAGATGATGAACACCTCGACCTGCAGCGCCATCATGGCGCGCATGGCCTCGGGGCCGGGCTCGAAATTCTGCAGGTAGAGCAGCGTCACCGGAATGGCCGGCGTGATCCAGCCCGGCACCAGCGGCACGCCAAGCAGCGCCGGCAGCATGAAGCCGATGCCGCACAGCACGACACCCGCCAGCGCCGCCTCATAGGGCAGCCCCAGATATTGCTGCAGCAGCGGGATCATGCCCAGGCTGACGACGAACATCAGGAACGCCTGGATCATCTCCGGGAATTCCCACTTATAATGCACGAATGGCAGGCGAACCTTGAAAGGTCCGAGAGGCCAGTAGGGCTGTTCCGCTCCGTGCTCTCGTTGTTTGAGCAAGATATTTCCTTCCAGAATACCGAGAGTTGTTATGGGTCCGCTTTTTCTGGGCTCTCCTCGGCCGCGCATGTCGGGAGGGGCCGTGTGGCGCGACGGGGAGGTGTCGGCCGTTCCGGATTGGCTGGATCCTATGGTTTCTGGAGTCTGTCAATCAAGTGTTGTGATGTTGATTCGGCGAAAAAATCTGTGATCGTACCCTTATCCCTTCGGTCAATACGCAATATTTCAGTTACAATTGCGTTCAATTCAGTTACATTCTGAAGGAAATCGGAATTTTATATATTCGAAATACAGGGCTGGCCAAATATGGGTTTGGATTTTCGCGGATCAACCGCGATGGCGGCGGAAATTCTTGCTCCCGCCGAAATGTTGCGCGGGATAAGCGGTCCCGGGGGGAACTGCATGCGCCGGTCCGGCGTTACCTCCAGCAGGGGGCGGCCCCGTGCGGGTCCGGGTCTTTCGCCCATCCACAGGGGCGTGCGGTGCCTCCGCCGCGACGCCCGGAGTGCCGGTTCATCCGGGGGCGGGCCGGCGCGCACTCCCGATAAGCCGGACACCTGAACCGGCCGCTCCGGCATTCCCGCGCGACGCGCCCCTGTCCCCGGGCAGGCAGGGGAAATGGTCGCTTTTTAGGGGCGCCCGGCCGGGGCGCATCCTCTGGTCCATTGATGAGGTGTTCATGGACGGCACGGACGAAACCCATTTCTACGATGTCTTCACCGAGGCATCGGACATGGTCATCGAGACCACCCGTGGCCTGTTCGGCTGGGCGCCCTACTGGGTGGCGGGCATCGCGATCATGCTGGTGTTCGGCGGCATCGGCTTTCTGATTCACGGCACGGTGCTGCGGGTGCTCGGGAGTCTCTTCAAGCCGGGCAACAAGTTCGCCGAGCGGCTGATCGAGCGCACCACCGGGCCGTCGCGGCTGGGCCTCATCATCATCCTGATGGCGGTGCCGCTGCAGTCGGCGGGCTTTTCGGACCGCACCACCAACGCGCTCTCCCACCTGTTCCTCATCACCATCATCGGACTGGTCGGCTGGGCGATGATGACGGCGACGGATACCGCGGCCGGGCTCTATCTGCGCCGTTTCAAGATGGATGTGGAAGACAACCTGCTCGCCCGCAAGCATATCACCCAGGTGCGGGTGCTGAAGCGGGCCAGCGATTTCGTCATCATCCTGTTCACGGTCGCCGTGGCGGCGATGACCTTTCCGACCATTCAGGAATATGGCGTCAGCCTGCTGGCCTCTGCCGGCATGGCGGGCATTGTTGCCGGCTTTGCCGCCCGGCCGGTGCTGGCGAATCTGATTGCCGGCATCCAGATTGCCATGACCCAGCCGATCCGGCTGGAGGATGCCGTGGTGGTGGAAGGCGAGTGGGGCTGGATCGAGGAGATCACCGGCACCTATGTCGTCATCCGCATCTGGGACTGGCGCCGGCTCATCGTGCCGCTGACCTATTTCACCGAAAACAGCTTCCAGAACTGGACCCGCGAGACCGGCGCCATCATCGGCTCGGTGTTCCTGCATGTGGACTATCGCGCCCCCGTGGAGGCGATCCGCGCCAAGGCGACCGAAATCGCCCGGGCCTCGCACAACTGGGATGGCCGGGTCATCAATGTGCAGGTGACCGACGTGCTGCCCACCGTCATGCAGCTGCGCGTGCTGTGTTCGGCCCGCACCTCGCCGGTGGCGTGGGATTTGCGCTGCGAGATGCGGGAAAAGCTCATCCAGTTCCTGCAGCAGGAGCGCCCGGACGCTTTGCCGCGCCAGCGCGCCGAGCTGGCGGGCGGGCGCATGCCGGCCCCCGGCGAGGTGCCTCCGCCGGGGGCGGAGCCCGGGCTGGAGGGGCTGAATGGCGGGCCGTCCGCCGCCGTCATCGCGACGGCCGGGGTCTGAGGCAGGCCCTCGGGGTGCCCGTGCCCGCGACGAAAAGGCCGGAGGATTTCTCTCAGCCGGGGGAGGGGGCGGACTCAGGACCGCCATTTTTGCACCGCATTCAGACATCGTTAACCCCGCTTGGGGGCGCGCGGCTAATCGTGTATGAGGGCGTGGGGCGGGTCCGGTGTCGTGCTTCGGCAGACCGGATCGCCTCGCTGGAAAGAAGGTCTCCATCCGGGGGGCGCTACAGGCGCGACCGGACGGGAAGCGGAGGACGGCACCGGATGTTGAGCGGACTTCGGATCAGTCGCGGCATGGCCGCGGCCCTCGTGGTGGCCGGCCTCGCGCTTGGGGCCTGCGCCTCCAAGGATGACGACGAGGACGACCTGAAGCTCGACGACACCCCGGCGGATGTCCTCTACAATCAGGGCCTCTCGGCCATGAACTCCGGCAAGATGTCGGAGGCGAGCCAGAAGTTCGAGGATATCGACCGGCTGCATCCCTACTCGGAATATGCCCGCAAGGCCCTGCTGATGTCGGCCTATGTGAACTATACGCGCGGCAAGAACGAGGAAGCGATCACGGCGGCACGCCGGTTCGTCACTCTTTATCCGGGCAGCCCGGATGCGCCTTATGCGATGTACCTCATCGGCCAGTCCTATTATCGCCAGATCCCGGTGGTGGAGCGCGATCAGGAAGTGACCGCCAAGGCGCTGGCCGCCATGGACGAGCTGGTGCAGCGCTATCCCGATTCCGACTATGCCGCCGAGGCCAAGGCCAAGGCCATGGCCACCCGCGACCAGCTGGCCGGCAAGGAAATGGAAATCGGGCGCTATTATCTCCAGCGCGACAACTACATCGCCGCCATCAACCGCTTCCGCGTCGTGGTCACCGTCTACCAGACCACCCGTCATGTGGAAGAAGCGCTTGCCCGTCTGACGGAAGCCTATTACCGGCTGGGCGTCATCCCCGAGGCGCAGACCGCGGCGGCCGTGCTCGGCCACAACTTCCCGGACAGCCCGTGGTACAAGGACGCCTACTCGCTGCTGCAGAAGGGCGGCTACGAGCCGAAGCAAACCGAATCGAGCTGGATTGCCCAGTCGTTCAAGAACTTCAAGCTGATGTGACGCGCGCCCGCGCCTCGCGACGACAGGGACCCGGGGGAGGGGAGCCATGCTGGTTCGGCTTTCGATCCGCGATATCGTGCTGATCGACCGGCTGGACATCGACTTCCCCGAGGGCCTCACGGTGCTGACCGGCGAGACCGGTGCGGGCAAGTCGATCCTGCTGGATTCCCTGTCCCTCGCCCTTGGCGGTCGCGGCGATGCCGGGCTGGTGCGCCATGGCGCTCCCCAGGGGCAGGTGACGGCGGTGTTCGATCTGCCTGCCGCCCATCCCGCCCGGGCGATCGCGGCCGAGAACGGCATCGACACCGACGGCGATCTCATCCTGCGCCGGGTGCAGTCGGCCGATGGCCGCACCCGCGCCTTCCTCAATGACCAGCCGGTGTCCACGGCGCTGGTGAAATCCGTTGCCGGGCTGCTGGTTGAAATCCACGGCCAGAATGACGCCCGCGCCCTCGTCGACCCCGCCACCCATCGCGGCCTGATTGATGCCTTTGGCGATCTCGGCAGCGACGTGGCCGCGGTGGAGGCCGCCTGGCGGGCCCGGCGCAAGGCCGAGACGGAGCTGGCCGCTCTCGTCGCCCGCATGGACAAGGCCCGGGCCGATCAGGATTATCTCCGCGCCATGGTGGACGAGCTGGATGCGCTCGCCCCCGAAGCCGGCGAGGAGGACGTGCTGGCCGAAGCCCGCGCCCGCATGATGCGGGTGGAGCGCATCGCCACCGACCTGTCCGAGGCGACCGACGAACTCTCCGGTCCGGCCTCGCCCATTCCCGCCATGGCCGGACTGATGCGCTCGCTCGCCCGCAAGCGCGACGAGGCGCCGGAGCTGCTGGATCCGACGCTGGATGCTCTCGGCCGCGCGCTCGACGCGCTGGAAGAGGCGCGCTCGGGGCTCGACCGTGCGCTGGCGGCCACCGAGTTCGATCCGCGGGTGCTGGAGCAGACCGAGGAGCGGCTGTTTGCGCTGCGCGCGGCCGCCCGCAAGCATCAGGTGCCGGCCGACCGGCTGCCCGAGGTGCTGGAAAAATATCGTGGCGCGCTTCAGGAAATCGACGCCGGCGAGCATCGCCTGACGGCTCTCGAAGCTGAGGTGACGGCAACGCGCGCTGCCTTTGAAGCCGCCGCGACCGCGCTGACGGCGGCCCGCACCGCCACTGCACGCACGCTGGAACAGGCGGTGATGGCCGAGCTGCCGGCCCTCAAGCTGGAGCGCGCCCGTTTTCTCGTCGAGATTCGCTCGGACGCCGACAATGCCGGCCCCTCCGGTGTCGATCAGGTGGAATTCTGGGTGCAGACCAATCCCGGCACCCGGGCCGGGCCGATGATGAAGGTGGCCTCGGGGGGCGAACTCTCGCGCTTCCTGCTCGCCCTCAAGGTGGCGCTGGCCGATCGTGGTTCGGCGCCCACCCTGGTGTTCGACGAGATCGACACCGGCGTCGGCGGCGCCGTGGCCGAGGCCATCGGTGTGCGGCTGGCGCGGCTGTCGGCGCAGGTGCAGGTGCTGGCCGTCACCCATGCGCCCCAGGTGGCGGCGCGGGCTGCCGGCCATCTGCTCATCGCCAAGGAGCCGACCCCGGAGGGCGACCGCGTCGCCACCCGGGTGACGCCGATTGAAGCCGATCGCCGCCGCGAGGAAATCGCCCGCATGCTGGCCGGCGCCGTCGTCACCGACGAGGCCCGCGCCGCCGCCGACCGGTTGATCGGCCACGGCGCCGCCTGATCCCGAAGGTCTCCGCCCTCGCTCTGCGACCGCGGCGCGGCAAGTCCGGCCCGGCGCACGGGGGCATGTCGTCTATCCGGTGCTCGCCAAGGGCCGGGGGCGGTTTGCAAATTGCCGCTTCGCAACTTCGCTGCCGGCAGCTGGGAAATTTTTCCGGGGCGCGCGGCCGTCATGGCTGCTCTTACCAAGCTTTAATAGCGAATGCCGTTTCCTGTTCCCTGAAACCGTGAGCAACCACGTGCAATGCGTGCGTAAAAGCGGCTGCGAAGAGCCCCGGATTGGCCACAGGTCTGTATCGCACGTTTGGTATTGCTGCACCGCAGCACTGCGCCTGCTGCATGGCGGTGGTGAGCACGGGAGCAAATCCCGATCATCCTTCGTCAAACAGGACATGTTAAGGTCCTGCCTGTTCGCGCCGGAGTGGCGGGGGCCGGGGAAGCTATCGCCCGGCACGTGCGCTCTCCCGGGGAAGCGGGGTGCGGGATCCGGACGGATCCGGCCGGCGCGGGGCGACAACAGCAATCCAGGGCAGGGAAGAGATGTCGGAAGTGCAGACGCAGAAAGAGAATCTGGACGAGTCGGCCCTGCGCTATCACAGCTATCCGACCAAGGGTAAGCTGGAGATCCAGGCCACCAAGCCGCTCGGCACCCAGCACGATCTGGCGCTTGCCTATTCGCCCGGTGTCGCCGCGCCCTGTCGCGAGATTCAGGCCGATCCGGAAAAGGCCCTTGATTATACCGCCCGCGGCAATCTCGTGGCCGTCGTCACCAATGGCACGGCGGTGCTGGGCCTCGGCAACATCGGTCCGCTCGCCGCCAAGCCGGTGATGGAGGGCAAGGCGGTCCTGTTCAAGAAGTTCGCCGGGGTCGACGTGTTCGACATCGAGCTGGACGCTCTCGACATCGACCGGTTCGTGGAAACGACGGCGGCGCTGGAGCCGACCTTCGGCGGCATCCTGCTGGAGGACGTCCGCGGCCCCGACTGCTTCGAGATCGAGGCGCGGCTGCGCGACCGGATGAAGATTCCGGTGTTCCATGACGACCAGCATGGCACCGCCATCATCGTCGGCGCTGCCGTCAAGAACGGCCTGAAGCTCGGCGGCAAGAACATCGCCGACGTCAAGATCGTGTGCTCCGGCGCCGGTGCTGCGGCCATCGCCTGTCTCAATCTGCTGGTGTCCCTCGGCGCCCGGCGCAAGAATATCTGGGTGGCCGACATTGCCGGCGTCGTCTATCAGGGCCGTGCCGAGGTGATGGACCAGTGGAAGGCCGTCTACGCCCAGGAGACCGACGCCCGCGTGCTGGCCGACGTCATGGACGGGGCCGACGTTTTCCTCGGTCTCTCCGTCGGTGGCGCGCTGAAGCCCGAGCTTCTGAAGAAGATGGCGCCGAACCCGTTCATTCTGGCGCTGGCCAATCCGACGCCGGAAATCATGCCGGAACTCGCCCGGGAAGTGCGCCCGGATGCGATGATCTGCACCGGACGGTCGGACTATCCCAATCAGGTCAACAACGTCATCTGCTTCCCCTATATCTTCCGCGGTGCGCTGGATGTGGGCGCGACCGCCATCAACGAGCAGATGAAGCACGCCGCCGTCGAGGCCATCGCCTCGCTGGCCCAGGAGGAGCCGTCGGATGTGGCGGCCCGCGCCTATGGCGGCGTCACCCAGGCTTTCGGCCCGACCTATCTCATCCCGACGCCCTTTGATCAGCGCCTGATCCTGCGCATTGCGCCGGCGGTGGCCAAGGCGGCCATGGAGACCGGCGTCGCCACCCGGCCTATCGAGGATTTCGACGCCTATCGCGAGCGGCTCGGCCGCTTCGTGTTCCGCACTGGCCTCGTCATGAAGCCGGTCATCTCGGCGGCGCGCGCCAATCCGAAGCGCGTGATCCTGTGCGAGGGCGAGGACGAGCGGGCGCTGCGGGCCACCCAGGTGCTCATCGACGATGGCCTGTCGGTGCCGGTGCTCATCGGCCGTCCCAAGGTCATTGCCCAGCGCTGCGAGCGCTATGGCCTGAAGATCCGCCCGGATGTGGATTTCCAGGTCGTCAATCCGCAGGATGATCCGCGCTACCGGGACTATGTCGATCTCTATTTTGCCCGGGTCGGCCGGCGCGGCATCACGCCGGAAGCCGCCCGCACGGTGGTGCGCACCCACTTCACCGTCATCGGCGCGCTGGCCGTGCTGAAGGGCGAGGCGGACGCGTTCCTGTGCGGTCTCGATGGCCGGTTCGAGCGCAATCTGCGCGACATCCGCCAGGTCATCGGTCTGGCGCCGGGGGTGCGCAGCCTCTCCACCCTCTCCATGCTCATCATGCAGAAGGGCACCTATTTCCTCGCCGACACCGGCGTGAACGAGTGCCCGACGGCGGAAGAGGTGGCGGAAATCACCCGGCTAGCCGCCGAACAGATCCGCCATTTCGGCATCCAGCCCAAGGCGGCGCTGCTGTCCCATTCCAACTTCGGCTCGCGCAACAGCGTCTCCGCCACCAAGATGCAGGCGGCGCTGGACATCCTGTGGCGCACGGCCCCGGATCTGGAAGTCGACGGCGAGATGCAGGGCGATGCCGCCCTCTCCGCCCTCATCCGCGAGCGCTCCATGCCGACCTCGCGGCTGAAGGGGGAGGCGAACCTTCTCGTGTTCCCGACGCTGGACGCCTCCAACATCGCCATGACCCTGCTGAAGGAAGTGGGCGAGGCGCTGCATGTCGGCCCGATCCTGATGGGGGCGGCGGCGCCGGCCTATATCCTGACCCCGGAAACCACGTCCCGCGGCGTCATCAACATGGTGGCGCTGGCCGCCGCCGAAGCCGGCGCCCGCAAGGCCGCGGCCGAGAAGGTGGCGGCCATAGCGGCGGAGTGATGCCAAAGGATCCTTTTCAAGGCTCTTTGGTATGAGACGAAAGCCCCGTTCGCGAGAGCGGGGCTTTCTTCATATTAAGTACCTGACCGGAGCCCGGCGGGGGAGGATCAGACCAGCACCACCACGGTGCCGCGCTTGTGTCCGGTGTCGGCAAGGGCGTGGGCCCGGGCAATCTCGTCGAAGGGAAGCGTCGCGCCGATCACCGGCCGCAGCGCGCCGCGGGCGTGGAGGTCGAGCAGCCGGGCCATCGCGTCCGGTCCGTCTGCCGAGGTCGTGGCGCTGATGCGGCGGCGGCCCGGCCGGTTCGGGCGCAGGGCAGCGCCAAGCATGGCGCCGAGCGAGGCGGTGACCGGCAGAAGCATCCCGCCCGGCGCCAGCAGGGTCTCGGCCTTTTGCCACGGCAGGGTGCCGGCATTGTCCATCACCACATCCCACTGGCCGCGTGGCATCCCGTCCCGGTAGTCGTGAACGTGATTCGCGCCGAGATCGCGGGCGAAATCATGGTTCTCCGACCGGCAGACCGCGGTGATTTCGGCGCCGAGAAAGCGCGCGATCTGGAGGGCGGCACAGCCGACCTCGCCCGTCGCGCCGTTGATGAGCAGCCGGGCGCCTTGGGAGAGCCTGGCCTTGTCGATCAGAAAGTCGGCCGCGGTCAGTCCGCCGAAGAGCAGGGCGGCGGCCTCGGCATCCTCAAGACTGTCGGGCGCCGGCAGCAGGCGGTCGGGGCGGACCCGCACCTGTTCGGCATGGGCGCCCAGCGCCATCCCGCTATTGCCGACCACCCGGGTGCCCGCCGGCAGCTCGGCGGTTGCCTCCCGCAGCGTGCCGCAGAAGAACATGCCGAGCACCGGCTGCCGCGGCCGGCGCAGGCCGAAGGCAAGGCGCAGACCGGCCGACAGCCCCGGCGGCGCGTCGGCAGCGCGGATGCGAACATCGCCCCGGGTGACGGCCGTCGCGCGCACGGCAACGCGCACCTGTCCCGGGCGCGGCGCCGGCTCGGCGATGCTTTCGATCCGGATCACCTCAGGGCCGCCATAGGCGCGGGCGAGGGCTGCTTTCATCTGTTCTTCCGGTGCCGGAGGCTGAGGGGAGGCGGGCCGACTGCCCGCAAAGAGGAGCGAAGCCCCATAGATGCCAAGGATATGGGAAGCCCTGCCGGAAACGGAAACCCCCGCGGATCCGGCGGGATCCGCGGGGGTGAGTCGTCATACCAGGCGCACAAGGTGCTGACCGCACCTTGGCGCCTGAAGACCAGCGGATTTCCCATATGCCCCAGTGGCATGAGAAATCCGCACCGGAATACCAAAGTCCTTTTCAAGGATCTTTGGTATCAGCTGGCCCGAGGGCCGGGGGATGGGGTCATCCCCCGGTTTGCCGGGATCAGAACGCCTCGGCGTCCAGGGCCATCATGGTGGCGGCGCCGGCGGCGACCTGGGCTTCCAGCGTCAGGGCGCGCGGGGCGACGTGGGCGAAGAAGTAGTCGGCCATCTTCACCTTGGCGTCGTGGATCGGCTTCTTCTCGGAAGCCGACACGGCGGCCGTCGCCATCTTCGCCCACAGCCAGCCATAGGAGGCGATGGCGAACAGGTGCAGATAGGCAACCGCCGCGGCGCCACGGGCGCCCGGATCGGTCTTGTCCTGCTCGGTCAGGCTGTCGGTGGCGCGCTTCAGGGCGGCGATGCCGGCCTTGGCAGCGGTGACATAGCCAGCCGTCGCGGCGTTGCCGGCGAGGGCCTCCAGCTCGGCATCGACCAGGGCGAAGAAGCGCGCCGGCAGGCGGCCGCCTTCCATGGTCAGCTTGCGGCCGACCAGATCCATCGACTGCACGCCATTGGTGCCTTCGTAGATCTGGGTGATGCGCGCGTCGCGGACGAGCTGCTCCATGCCCCATTCACGGATATAGCCGTGACCGCCGAACACCTGCTGGCAGGCGATCGCCGATTCGAGGCCGAAGTCCGTCAGGGCCGCCTTGATGACCGGGGTCACGAGGGCGACCATGTCGTCGGCCTCGGCGCGGGCGTCGGCGTCCGGCGCCAGCTTGGCCTTGTCCATCTCGATGGCCGTCCACACGGCGAGCGCGCGGCCGGCTTCGGTCAGCGCCCGGGTGGTGAGCAGCATGCGGCGCACGTCCGGGTGGACGATGATCGGCGCCGGGCCCTTGCCGCCATAGGGCGAACGACCCTGCAGGCGATCCTTGGCATAGGCCACACCGCCCTGATAGGCGGCCTCGCCCACGGCCAGACCTTCCACGCCCACGAACAGGCGCTCGGCGTTCATCATGGTGAACATGCAGGCCAGGCCCTTGCCGGGCTTGCCGACGAGCCAGCCGATGGCGCCGTCATAGTTCATCACGCAGGTGGGCGAGGACTTGATGCCCATCTTGTGCTCGATGGCACCCGCCGAGAAGGCGTTGCGCTCGCCCAGCGAGCCATCCTCGTTGACGAGGAATTTCGGCGACAGGAACAGGCTGATGCCCTTCACGCCCGGCTCGGCATCCGGCAGGCGGGCGAGAACCAGGTGGATGATGTTGTCGGTCAGGTCCTGATCACCGGCGGTGATGAAGATCTTGGTGCCGTAGAGCTTATAGGAGCCATCGCCCACCGGCTCGGCGCGGGTGCGCAGGAGGCCGAGGTCGGTGCCGGAATGGGCTTCCGTCAGCGCCATGGCACCGGTCCACTCGCCCGACGTCATCTTCGGCAGATACTTCGCCTTGAGCTCGTCGGTGGCGTGGGCGTGGATGGCTTCCGAGGCGCCGCGCGTCAGGCCCGGGAACAGGCCGAAGGCGACGTCGGCCGACGACAGCATCTCGTCGGCAAGGATCTGCACGGTGCGCGGCAGGCCCTGGCCACCGAACTCCGGATCGCCGGAGAGGCCCGGCCAGCCGGCCTCGGCAAACTGCTTGTAGGCCTCGACATAGCCGGGAGCGGTGTAGACCTGGCCGTTCTCCAGCTTCGTGCCGGCTTCATCGCCGGGGCGCGACAGCGGCTGGATGACCTCGGAGGTGAAACGGCCGGCCTCTTCCAGAATACCGACGGCGAACTCGGCCGTCATTTCCTCCTGACCAGGCAGCCCGGCCATCACAGCGTCGAAGGGAAATACTTCGCCGAGGAGGAAGGCCATGTCCTCGATAGGAGCCTTGTAGCTTGGCATGAGACGGGTCCCGATCCGCGAAAGAGGTGGTGACGCGCATGGCGGATTGCGACGCGCGTCAGAAGATCTCGGCGGCGAGCGCCGGCGGGTCCGGTCGCGGGTGGGCCATCAGGCCCAGGACAAGCAAGATGAAGGCTCCGGCAGATGCCGGTGCATCGTGCCCCGCGGTGAGGCGGGTGCGTTTCCCCCGTTTCCGAACCGGCGCCGGGAGCGCCGGAGGGTCGGACCCGCTTGAGGGCAGGACCTGACCGCACGCATATTAAAGCGGACTTTAGGGTCCTACAATTCCCCGGGGGCACCGGAAGGTTGCTTATGTCGGGCCCCGGATCAGTTTTCCCTGGTCCGCTCGCCGGCGGATGGCTGGGACTTCCCCTTGGCCGATTCCATCCGGTCGAGAGCATCCTGCTCTATGCCGCGCAATTCGACGATGGTCTCTGCAATCTCGTCGCGCATCAGCTCAAGTGTGGCAATGCGCCGACGGATCTTGTCGAGACCGTCAGCATATTGTTCCGGATTGGAGCCGCCGGCGCGATAGCGCGAGAGATAGTCGCGGACCTCGTCGAGAGAAAATCCCAGCCGGCGAAACTTCAGGATGAGCATCAGCCGGGTGTGGTCGCGGTAGTCATAAACCCGGACATTGCCGGCCCGCTTGGGCGAGAGCAGGCCCTTCTCCTCATAGAAGCGCAGGGCCTGGGGCGTGAGATTGAACTCTGCCGCCAGTTCGGAAACGCCATAGAGCTTGTCGGTCTTTGTCATCGGCCGTTTTCCTCCCGGCCGCGGGCGCGGCCGGGGCGCACTTTAGCGCAGCTCCAGTCCGCCTGCATCGTGCAGACCGCGTCATTCCCCCAAAGTCAATTTTGGAAAGATGACGCATGGTGCAATGCGGAACGGCTGATCGCGGGAGGGGGGAGGTCCGGCGGGAGAGGGCCGGGAAGGGGGCGGTGTCAGCGCGGCGGGATGGAATAGGTGGCGACGGCGTGGGCGATGAGGGCATCGCCGGACTGGATGTTGCAGTCGACAACGGCCAGCCGCTTGCCGAGTTTCATCAGGGTTGCCCGGCAGATCACCGGCCCCGGCTCGGACTTGCGCAGGAAATTGATGCTGAACGAGGTGGTCACCGCCATGGCCACCGGGCCGACATGGGCCAGAATCGCCGCATAGGCTGCCACGTCGGCCAGCGTCATCAGGGACGGACCGGAAACGGTGGCGCCGGGGCGCAGATGCCGCCGGTCGGCCTCCAGCCGCATGATGGCCGCGCCCGGCTCCACGGCATCGACATGAAAGGCGCGGCCGCCCTCGTGCAGCTCCGGGAATTCCTGATCGAGAAAGCTCACCAGTTCGGCAAGGGTGAGGACCGGCTCGTGCGTCATCGGGGAGCTCTCCTGGGGGCGTCGCGGGTCGGGAGGGTCCCTTGTAGCAGAAACACGAACGCCGCCCTCAAGGGGGCGGCGCCGGAAATTGATGCAGCGGGGATGTGCGAAAATGCCGAACGGCCGTCTGGTCCGGACGCATTTTCGTCAGTGGATCGCCCGGGCGTCCCGGGTCAGTTCCATGAAGCGTTGCAGGGAGATGTTGCCGCCGGAGAGCGTCACGCCCACCCGCTGGCCCTTGAACGGGCCGGGATCCTTGAGGAGGCCGGCCAGTGCCGCGGCACCCGAGGGCTCCACTACCAGCTTGGTCTGCTCGAACAGGAACGCCATGACAGACACCAGTTCGGCATCGCTGACCGTGCGCACACCGGCGATGAAGCGGCGGTTGACCTCGAAGGTCAGGGCGCCGGGCTTCTGGGTCTGCAGGCCATCGGCGATGGTGTGGGGCACGTCGATGCCGACGGGATGGCCGGCGGCCAGCGAGCGCACATGGTCGTCGCCGGCTTCCGGCTCGACGCCATAGACCCGGACGCCGGGGCACAGCGCGGTGGCTGCCGTGGCGGAACCGGCCAGCAGGCCGCCGCCGCCGGTGCAGACGAACAGCGCGTCCAGCGGGCCTGAATCCTCGATCAGCTCCAGCACCGCGGTGCCCTGACCGGCCATGATGGCGGGATGATCGAAGGGGGGGATCACAGCCGCGCCGGTCTTTTCGGCCAGCTCCCGGCCGATCGCCTCGCGGTCCTCGGTGTAGCGGTCATAGAGCACGATCCCGGCGCCATGGGAGCGGGTGGCGTCCACCTTGAAGGCGGGGGCGTCAGTCGGCATCACGATGGTCGCGTGGCAGCCGAGCAGCAAGCGCCACGGCCTGGGCATGGTTGCCGGAGGAAAAGGCCACCACGCCTTTCGCCCGCTCGGCCGGGGACAGGGCGGCGATGGCATTATAGGCGCCGCGCAGCTTGAACGAGCCGGTGCGCTGGAGATTCTCGGCCTTCAGCAGCACGGTCGCCCCCACAAGGGCATTCAGCCGCTCATTGCGGATCACAGGGGTCCGCGTCACGATCCCGCGCAGGCGGTCGGCGGCGGCGCGAATGTCGGACAGATGAAGCATGGCAACGGACCTGACTGCGGGATGAGGGGAACAGCCCGCCCGGGAGAGTGCGATCCGGGACCGCATCCGTCAATCCGGCAAATCCTGCACGCTATTCGGTTTCGTGGCCGAGGTCCGGGACGTTCGGCGCGCGCAAAGATACGGAAGAGCCGCAACGCCAGAAGCGCTCTGTGAAGAACGTTAAGAGATAAAATCTGGGGATCCGGATCGGGAGAAGTGGCGGGAGTGACGGGGCTCGAACCCGCGACCTCCGGCGTGACAGGCCGGCGCTCTAACCAACTGAGCTACACCCCCGTTCGGCAGCCGCGGTCACCGCGGCGTCGTCCGGTGAGGCGGTGAGTAAGGCACCGGACCCGGACTGTCAAGCGCCCCCGGACAGGCTTTGCGCGATCATCCCTCCGCCTGTGGACAAGTGTGGAGAGGTGCGCGCGGACGCCGGGACGGACCGGGAGACGGAGAAGTCGGGGAGGGGCCATAGCGCGTCGGGCGCGGGGCGGCCGGCAGGTCGCGCGTTCGGGTTCGGCCCGCCGGCACAAGGCGCGGACAGGCGGCCGGGCGAAGAACGACCGGTCGTATCAGCCGTGGCGGCTGTCTCAGATCAGAGGAAAGCGGGGAGGAAATCCGGATCGGAAGAAGTGGCGGGAGTGACGGGGCTCGAACCCGCGACCTCCGGCGTGACAGGCCGGCGCTCTAACCAACTGAGCTACACCCCCGTTCGGCAGCCGCGGCGTCCGCGGCGTCGTCCGGTGAGCGGGTGAGT
Source organism: Segnochrobactraceae bacterium EtOH-i3 (assembly GCA_050689115.1). Taxonomy (GTDB): domain Bacteria; phylum Pseudomonadota; class Alphaproteobacteria; order Rhizobiales; family Segnochrobactraceae; genus JBBSSF01. The sequence goes on from JBOGCN010000014.1 coordinate 91,959, forward strand.
AAGGCACGGGACCCCGACTGTCAAGCGCCTGTCATCGGGGGCGTCGCGCTTTCGTCACAAGCCCCCGGATCCCGGGAGCTTTGCCGCTCGGCAAACAGGGGCGGTGGCGTCGAATCGACGTCCGCTGGCCCCGAATCCGGCTCACATTTCCGGATCGTTGAGGGCCTCGTCGTCGCCCTCGTGCACTTCCCGCATCCATTCGCGCCAGATGGCGACGAGGAGGGCCATGAGCACCGGGCCGATGAACAGGCCGAGCAGCCCCATGGTTTTCACGCCGCCGATGAGGCCGAAGAAGGTGGGCAGGAAGGGCAGCTTGATGGGCCCGCCGACCAGATGCGGCCGCAGCGTCTTGTCGACGATGAACAGCTCCACCGTGCCCCAGGTGAACAGGCCGATGCCCGCCACATGGTGGCCGCTGCCGACCAGATAGAGGGACACCAGGGTGAAGCAGAGCGGCGCGCCACCGGGAATCAGCGCCATGATCGCCGTGACCACGCCCAGCGCCACCGGCGAGGGCACACCGGCGATCCAGTAGGCCATGCCCAGCACCACGCCCTCGCCGATGGCGATCAGGCCCATGCCGGTGACGGTGGACGAGATGGTTGCCGGCACCACCCGGGAGAAGCGCTGCCAGCGCACCGGCAGGATCTTCTCGCCGAAACGGTCGATCTCGGCACCGAAGGCCGCACCGTCCTTGTAGACGAAGAACAGCGCGATCAGCATGAAGAGCAGGGTAAGAAACAGCGAGAAGGCCCGTCCACCCGCCACCACCAGCACATGGTAGATGCTGGCGACATTCTCGCCGGAAATCAGGTGCACGATCTCGCCGAGGGCTCCGGGGCGGCCGATATTGGCTTCCCACTGCACCGCCAGCCAGTCACCGGCAAGAGGCAGGGCCTGAATCCAGGCCGGCACGGGGGCACCGGTCTTGTTGGTGGCCAGAAGCCACATCGCCCACTGGCGCGCCTCCTCGATGGCGTAGGACAAGGCGAGGAAGATCGGCGCCACCACGATGAGCACGATGACGATGAGCGCGATGGTGGCGGCCAGCGTGTTGTGTCGGCCGACGGCGCGGTGCAGCCGCGCATAGAGTGGCCAGCTGGCAAAGCCGATGACGAGGGCCGCCAGAACCGGCACCAGAAAGCCGCGGAAGAAATAGACCCCGGCCGCCAGCACCAGCACCAACAGCCAGCGTGCCAGCGAGCGCGGCGGGATCAGGGGAGCATTGGCCAGCTGGCCGTTGCGGAACAGCATCGGCACGGAGTGGATCGATGCCGGATCTCGCCTCGTCACATCAGGCTCCTTCGCTGCGGTCTGCGCATCTCGTCCCCCCGGAAGGCTCCATGGAGAGCCGCGGGAGGTGCGGGGTGGCCGGTCGCCTGTGGACAGATAGGACGACCGGGCGTCCGCGTCACCGTCCGGAAAATTGGAAACTGGCGAGTTCCCTGTATTCAGGTGCGCTTTTCCGTGATCACGCGCCAGCGCCGCGGATCGGCGGCGCCGGGTTCGGCTGGTCCGCCAAGGGCCTCGCACAGATCGGCGACGGCCTGAAGCGAGTGCACCGGGCGAAATTCGTCGACATGGGGCAGAAGCAGGCGTACCCCGCGCGCCCGCGGCTCGAAGCCGGCGAATCGCAGCAGCGGATTCAGCCAGATCAGCCGCCGGCAGGAGCGGTGCAGCCGGTCGGCCTCGAAGGTCAGGTCGTCGCCGCCGTCGCGTTCCAGCCCGTCGGTAACGAGCAGCACGATCGGCCGCCCCGACAGCACCCGGCGCGACCACAGCCGGTTGAACGCGCCGAGCGCCGGGGCGATGCGGGTGCCGCCGGACCAGTCGGCCACCCGGGCCGAGGCGGCGGCAAGCGCCGCATCCGGATCCTTTTCGGTGAGTGCGCGGGTGATGTTGGTCAGCCGGGTGCCGAAGGTGAACACGTGCACCGGCCGGGTGACGGCGGACAGCGCGTGCAGGAAATGCAGGATCACCCGGGCATAGGTCGCCATGGAGCCGGAAATGTCCACCAGCGCCACGATGGGGGGCGTGCGGGTGCGCGGCGCCGTGCGGGCAAGCACGGAGGGAAAGGCGCCGGTGGCGGCGGACGCCCGGAGTGTGCGGCGGAGATCCGGCCGGGCCCCGCGTGGCGCCGGGGCGAAGCGGCGGGTGGCAACCGGCGGTATCTTTCGCACCAGCCGGGCAATCGCACGGTTGGCCAGCGCCAGTTCGGCCGCCGTCATCTGCTCGAAATCCCGGGCGGCCAGCTGCTCCCGGTCCGAGGCGGTCAGCTGGGCGTCCAGCTCCATCCGCTCGGTCTCCGGCTCCGGCCGGTCCGGCCGCTTCGGGGCCAGCGCCGCCTCGGCCCGGCGCCGGGCGGCATCCGGTGGCGCGCTGTCCGGCCGGGGCGGGGCCACCGGCGACATCAGCTCGATCAGCCGCTCCGCCCCGCCGCGGGCCTGCCAGAAGGCATCAAACACGGCGGTGAACACTTCGGTCTGGTCATGGCGGGTGACGAGGGAGGCGTGCAGGGCGGCAAACACGTCGTCACGCCGGGTGAGGCCGACCGCCAGCACGGCTTCCGTCGCCCGGATCATGCCCGATGGCCCGACCGGCAGGCCGGCCGCCGACAGCGCCCGGCAGAACAGCACGAGATTGTCGAGAAGGCGCGCGGCGGTGGCATCGCTCTCCGGCACGGGGGCGGGCATGGTCTCAGGCCACCGCCGCCAGCTCGCGGCGCATCTCGTCGATGAGGGCCACCACCCGGGAGCGGGCGAGCCGGGCAATGTCGTCCTGATATTTCAGGAGCACGCCGAGGGTGTCGGACACCACCTCCGGATCCAGCGCGATCTGGTCGAGTTCGGCGAGTGCTGCCGCCCAGTCCAGGGTTTCCGCCACGCCCGGCCGCTTGAACAGGTCCTCCCGACGCAGCCGCTCGACGAAGGCGACCACCTCCCGGGAAAGCTGCGGCCCGGCGCCGGGCACCTTGCGGCGCACGATTTCCAGCTCGCGCGCGGCATCGGGATAATCCACCCAGTGATAGAGGCAGCGCCGCTTGAGGGCGTCGTGGATCTCCCGGGTGCGGTTGGAGGTGATGAGGGTGATCGGCGGCGCGGGGGCGGCGAGGGTGCCGAGTTCGGGGATCGTCACCTGGGACTCCGCCAGCACTTCCAGCAGATAGGCCTCGAAGGCCTCGTCGGCCCGGTCCAGTTCGTCGATGAGGAACACCGGCGGCCCCGCCAGATCCGGCTCCAGGGCCTGCAACACCGGGCGCTTGATGAGGAAGCGCTCGGAAAACACGTCGGCGGCCAGCTGGGAGCGGTCGGTCTCGCCGGCGGCTTCCGCCAGCCGGATCTCGACCATCTGGGCGGCATAGTTCCATTCATAGACCGCGCCGGCGACGTCCAGCCCCTCATAGCATTGCAGCCGCACCAGCCGCCGGCCAAGGGTGGAGGCGAGCACCCGGGCGATCTCGGTCTTGCCGACGCCGGCATCGCCTTCCAGAAATAGCGGCCGCTTGAGCTTCAGCGCGAGGAACAGGACGGTGGCCAGCGACCGGTCGGCGACATAGCCGCCGGCCTCCAGCAGGTCCAGGGTCGCCGTGATGGAGCCGGGCACGGGATGCGAAGCGGACATCGGAATTTCCCTCACGCGCAGTCTGGCTCCCCGGGGCCGCAGCGGATCCGCGGGCGGAGCCCGGTCCCGGACGGGAGCGTCGCGGCGGATCATAGCGCGGATGGGCGCCGGCGGGAGGGGCACGCCGGGGCTTCGTCCGGGTGTGCGGAATTTGCCGCCCGGACCCGGTATCCGGGAGAGGGGGCTCGGTCCCCGTGTCGGGCGGCTCAGAGTCGGGCGATCATCTCGGTGTCGCCGCCGTGGATGACATGGCCGCGGCTGCCGGTGAGGGCGGGGATGACATCCTCGGCGCGGTCGGCCACCAGATAGTCCACTTCCATGCCCGGGCGGATGAAGGCCTGGGCGGACATGTGGTGCAGAAGGTCCATCAGCGGTCCCCAGAAGCCGTTGATGTCGAACAGCAGGATCGGCTTGGAGTGGCGGCCGAGCTGGGCCCAGGTCATCATCTCCACGACTTCTTCCAGCGTGCCGATGCCGCCGGGCAGGGCCACGAAGGCGTCGGAATGATCGAACATCAGCCGCTTGCGCTCGTGCATGTCCTTGGTGACGACGAGGTCGGTGACCTCGGCCAGCATGCGTTCGCGGTCGCGCAGGAACTGGGGGATGATGCCGGTGACGGCGCCGCCATGGGCGAGCACATTGTGTGCGATGGTGCCCATCAGGCCGACGGAGCCGCCACCATAGACGAGGCGCAGGCCGGCTTCCGCGAAGCGACGGCCAAGCTCGGCCGCGGCCAGGGCATAGGCCGGATCGGTGCCCACGCCCGATCCGCAATAGACGCACACGCTTCTGATCGTGCTCATGGAACTCCCACCGCCCGCCGGACCGGCCGGACAGGGCATCGGGACGCGCGACACGATCCGCCCGGCGGAAAGGCCCGGGCAGAAAAGCCGGCATCCCCTGTTGCTGCGACGCGGCCGATTCTCTCGCGGCGCACCGTCAGCCGTCAAGGGCGGGATGCCGCGGCCGGCGCATCCCTTCGCGCGTGTCGCACCCGGCGACGGGAAAAGCGCCCGGCCGGGGGGGGGCCGGGCGCTCGGAGCCTTCGCGGGGAGGGGGGCAGGGACGTCCCCCGTCCTCACGGGATGCGCGGACCGCCGCCGCGGATCAGCGAGGACAGCAGCGAAAGCACGAACAGCACGATCGCCACGAAGAAAATGATCTTGGCAATGCCGATGGCCGTGCCGGCGATGCCGCCGAAGCCGAGGACGGCGGCAACAAGAGCAACCACGAGAAAAGTCAGCGCCCAGCCGATCATGACAGGTCTCCGCATCCGGTGACGCACACCTTCTCCCTCCGCCGGAACAGGCGGTGAAAGAAGCGACATCTCCAGTTGAACGTCCGAAGCTTTTTAGGTCCGGGTCTGTTCAGTCCGGGGAGCAGGTGCACGTCGGGAAATTGATGTGCCGCAGAGGCAATCTCTCCGGCGGTTTCTTGTTTCTTCTGCCGGGGATAACGCGGGCTGACGCGATCCGGTTCACGAAAAAGGGGCATAAAAATGCAATCGGGCCCGTCTCCGGCGCGGAGACGGGCCCTGAAATGCCAAGCGCGGCGGTGCCGGTCAGACCGGCGTCCAGCCGTCGCCGTCCGGCGGGAGCTCGCGGAAGTGCTCGGGGTCGGGCAGGGCCTCGCGGCCGCGGAAGCCCTTGGCCAGCACATAGAGCTCGGCGGAATCCGAGCGGCTGGCGGCCGGCTTCACATGGCCCACCCACTGGAAATCCTGCTTCAGGTTGGTGAGCAGGGTTCCCTCGGTGCCGCCGCGCAGCACCTTGGCGAGGAAGTGGCCGCCGGGCTCCAGCACTTCCCGGGCGAACTCGATGGCGACCTCGCACAGATGCACGATGCGCAGATGGTCGGTCTTCTTGTGGCCGGTGGTGGGGGCGGCCATGTCCGACAGCACGACGTTGGCCGGGCCGCCAAGGGCCTGGCGCAAAAGGTCCGGCGCGTCGTCGTCGAGGAAGTTCTTCTGGAAGAAGACGACGCCGGGGATCGGATCCAGCGGCAGATAGTCGATGCCGACCACCCTCGGTTCCGCATCGGTGGCGCCGATGCGCTCGGCCGCCACCTGACACCAGCCGCCGGGCGCCGCCCCCAGATCCACCACCCGGGTGCCCTTCGACAGCAGATGATGCTTGTCGTCGATTTCCAGCAGCTTGTAGGCGGCGCGCGAGCGATAGCCCTCGGCCTTTGCCTTCTTCACATAGGGGTCGTTCAGCTGGCGTTCGAGCCAGCGGGTGGAGGAGGCCGTGCGCCGGCGGGCGGTGCGCACATGCTCCTTCAGCGACCGGCCGGGCGCTCCGCCCTTGCCGCCGCCAGACTTGCCGGAGCCGCTCATGCTGTCCGTCTCCTTCCGGGGTGGGGGGAGCCGCCGGCGTGGGCCGGGGCGAACACGCCATCCTCGGTCATCATTTCCATCAGAATGCCTTCGCGCAGGCCCCGATCGGCCACGCGCAGACGCCGGCACGGCCAGCGTCGGCGGATCGCTTCCAGAATGGCGCAGCCGGCCAGAACCAGATCCGCCCGGTCCGGGCCGATGCACGGGTTTGACACCCGGTCGGCGAAGCTCATGGCCCGCACCCGGGTGATGAGGGCGTCCACATCATGGGCCCCCAGCCACACGCCATCCACCCGCCGCCGGTCATAGCGCGGCAGCTCCAGATGCACGCCGGCCAGCGTCGTCACCGTGCCGGAGGTGCCGAGCAGATGCACCCGGCCGCGCCGGATCGCCCGGTCCAGGCCCGGGGTCTCGCGAAAGCGGTCGAGCATGCGGCCGGTCTCGGCCACCATCTTCTCGAACAGGTCCTCGGTCACGTCGCGGCCGCCGAAGCGTTCGGCAAGGGTGACGACCCCCACCGGCAGGGAAGCCCAGGCGCGGATGCAGCGGGTGACGCCGACGCCGCGGGGGCGCCGCCGGCCGGCAAGGTCGATCCACACCACTTCCGTGGAGCCGCCGCCGATGTCGAACAGCACCGCGCCATCGGCCTCGCGGTCGATGAGGTGGGCGCTGCCGGACACCGCCAGCCGCGCCTCGTCGCGCTGGGACAGCACCTCCAGCCGCAGCCCCGTCTCCGCCGTCACCCGGGAGAGAAAGTCGGAGCCGTTGCCGGCCGCCCGGCACGCTTCGGTCGCCACCAGCCGCATGCGCTTCACGCCGCGGTCGGAGAGCTTGCGGGCGCAGATGCCAAGGGCCTCCACGGCACGGTCCATGGCCGGTGCGCCGAGGGCGCCGGTGTGGGCTATGCCCTCGCCTAGCCGGACGATGCGCGAGAAGGCATCGACAACACGGAAAGCCCGCCCCCGCGGTTCCGCGATGAGCAGGCGACAATTGTTCGTTCCGAGATCGAGCGCCCCATAAAGCAGGGTGCCCGGAGTGCGTGGTGCCGGCGGCCCACGCCCGGGAGTCGGATCATTCACGTTCAAGTCCGTCGCACCGGCTCGCCCGGGCACCACGTCCCCGGCAGGGGCGGCGGCGCACGTCGGACGAGGGTGTCCCTCGAAATACACTGGTCGGCGGAAATTCTAGGGCCAGATGGCCGCGCTGGCTATCCTTCCCGCACCGGATTCGACGCGCAATCGTCATGTTTGCAGGCAGCGCCCGCGGATCGGGCAGGCTGGAGCGCCGATTCCTTTGGGCGCCGTCGTCTGCGCGGCCGCCGATGCGACCGGAAAAGGCCGGTGTGCACCCTGTGGATAACGCCCCGGAGGGCAGACAAGCCGCGGACTTTCGCCCTGGCCGGCTGCGGGCAGGCGCACCGCCGGCGGATTTTTTTGTGCGTCCCCTGTTGATCCCCCGGAGGGGCCACGCTATAAGCCCGCCACCGACCCGGACGGCCCCGCCGCTCCGCCGCTGACGCGGCGATCATGAGCAGGCAAGTCGCCCCGGATTGGGGGATAGTTTAATGGTAGAACGACGGATTCTGACTCCGTTAGTCCTGGTTCGAGTCCAGGTCCCCCAGCCATCTTCGCCGTGTCGGTTTCCAGAACAGTTTGCCTGATCAACAGATTTCTTGCGCACGGATATTCTGCGTCCGGATGGATGTATCCGGCGCGGCCTCTTCGCGCGGGGGGGGGGGGGGGCTCTGCTTCGGTTGCCGACGGCCCTGTGTCGCCCGATCTCCTGGCGATCCGGACGCATGTCGCCCGGACGGTCCGTGATCGCCGACGGAGCCTCGCCCGCGCCAGCGCGACGGGCGCGGGGGCTCAGCCGAGAATGACGGGGAAGGCGGGGCAGTCCACCGGGGCGCCATCGGCGGGGGCGCCGGTTGCGGGCGGCGGCGGTGACATGGGGCCGTTGCGGCGCATGAAGCGGGCGTCCTTCCCCGTCCAGCGGGCCGACAGCACGCGGCGCCGGGCGCTGGCGGAGGTGTTTCCCGCGGCCCCGTGCAGGGTCAGGCCGTGGAAGGCGACGATGTCGCCGGGCTCCACCGCCCAGGACAGGACCGGATAGAGCTCGGGATCGGCGTCTACATCGGGAAGCGTGGCCCAGCGCGGATCATCGCCGGCGCGCAGCGTTCCGTTGGAGAAGTTGCGCGGCCGGTACCACAGGTCCGCCGCATGGGAGCCGCGCACGAAGCGCAGGCTGCGCTCCAGTGGCACCGGATCGACCGCGATCCACATGCTGACAAAATCCCGGCCGTCGATGGGGCTGTAGGGCTGGTCCTGATGCCACAGCGTCGGCTTTTCGGTATTCGGTTCCTTCACCAGAATATGATCCTGGAGAAAGTTGATCTTCGACGAGCCAAGAAGATCGGCAGCAATTATGGCTGCCGGAGAGTGCCACACGAAGTCCCCGAGCTCGGGGATGCGCTGCCAGTTGTTGGCATCCTGAAAGAAGCCGCGCCGTTCCGGATCGGCGAACTTGCCGCCATCGCTCGGGGCGGCCAGCACGGCATCAATCGCGGTCTCGATGGTGGTCATCCACTCCGGCGAGAGCGCGCCGCGCAGGCAGACGACACCATCACGTCGGAAGGCGGCGATCTCCTCGGCCGACGGACGGAAGCCGCAACCGACAGAGCCTGCCGGGCCATCAGGGGGGAGGGGAGAGGTCATGGCGCACCTTGCCCGCTGGAGAGGGATTAATTGATCGCTTGATTGATAACGCCAGACTAGGGCCGGCGTCTGCGGCGAGTCAACGCTTCCGGGGCCATGGTGGCGGCGCCCCCGCCGGATTCCCGTCTGGGAGGTGTTCGCGCTCGGGAACTCTCCTTTTTGATGTCTTTCGACCGGCGGGCGCAGGTGTTGCAGCGCATCGGCTGCCCTTCCCCATGGAAAGGGACGAGTCCTTGTCCCTCAACAGGGGGGCATCCGGCGGCACGATGATTTTGAAGTCGGCTCTCTTGGGGTGTCCGCGGCGGCAAGCGGGGGCGAAGACAGTCGGCCCGGCACCGGTTTCTTGTCCAGAATCGCGCCAGTGGACGGACGACTCTGGCGCCGGGATGGGCGGCTGCGGGTGGGGGATGCAGATTTTGATTGAACGATCATTCAAATCCGGCCTTTGGCATGGTGCTTGCTGATTGTCTGGCAGTCCCGAAAAAGGGCCGTGCGGTTCCGGGATCCGCGGCATGGTCCGGGTGCGACCGGTGCCCCCCGCCGGGCGTGAGTGCCTTCCGAAATCTGGAGAGACATATGCGACTGACCCTGTTGCTGCCCGCCCTTGCCCTCGTGGCGGGTCTGGTTTCCTTCTCCCCGGCGCCGTCTTTCGCCCAGGAGCCGATGCCGGTGCTGACGGCTGATCCGGCGCTCAACGCGATGCTGCCGGAGGAGATCCGCAAGGCGGGCGTCCTCACGGTCGCCACCGATGCCCACTATCCGCCGTGCGACTTCATGGCGGAGGACGGCAAGACGATCATCGGCTTCGAGCCGGATATCTGGGGCGCCATGGCCCAGAAGCTGGGCATCAAGGTTGATGCGGTGTCGGTTGATTTTGCCGGCATCATCCCCGGGGTGCAGTCGGGGCGCTACAACGCGGCCTTTGCCTGCCTCTCGGATCGCCTTGAGCGCGAGAAGATCGTCAACTTCATCAATTTCTGGTATGGTGCGGCCGCGATCTATGCGGCGGAGGCCAACACCGCCATCACCGCGGATCCGATGTCCCTGTGCGGCCGCAAGACGGCGGTGCAGGTGGGCATCGACTTCGGCGACATGGTGCGGGACATCTTCTCCAAGGCCTGCGTGGAAGCCGGCAAGCCGCCCATCGAGGTTGCCGAGTTCCCCAATGCGGCCCAGGTTCTGCTGGCGCTCTATTCCAACCGGATCGACTTCGCGCTCAGCGACGCCGCTGCCGTGGACGAGATCCAGAAGAAGTCGCCGCAGCCGATCAAGGTGATCGAGAGCCCGCTGCTGCCCAAGATCTATCTGGGCGCGATCACCGAGAAGTCGAACACGCGGCTCACCGATGCGCTGTATGCGGCGCTGAAGGCGGTTTATGCCGAAGGCGCCTATGGCAAGGCCGTCGACCGCTGGAACCTGCACATCCTGAGCCTGCCGGAGCCCGGCGTGAACCTCGCCTCCACCCGGCCGATCGAGGCGGCGAAGCCCTGATTTCGGGTGCCGACGGGGCGTCCGGTGCCGGCGCCCCGTGCGAGCGGGAGAGTTGGCGGGGCGGGTCCGGGATCCGCCCCCCATTGACTTGTGGCGGGGCCAAGGCCTCCGGGAGGGGATCCGGTGGCCGTCCAAAAAAGGGCTTTGCCTGATGCCGGAAGCGCGTGCTCCAGTCGGGGCCACTATGGTCGCCCGGATCAGCCGGGAGCGACTGCCCGCGCCCTGTCTGACCGGAGGTCCCCCATGTCGTCTGCATCCGCGATCGGTTTCGATTTCTCGGCCCTGGGTCCGCGCGAGCGCTACAAGCTGATGATCGGCACCATCGTGCCGCGGCCGATTGCGCTGGTGACGACGGTGGACGAGGCCGGCCGGGTGAATGCCGCGCCCTTTTCCTTCTTCAACTGCCTGTCGGCGGATCCGCCGATCCTCGCCATCGGCGTCGAGACCAACCCGGACATGTCCCTGAAGGACACCGGCGAGAATATCCGCCGCACCGAGGTGTTCACGGTCAACATCGTCTCGGTCGCCATCGCCGAGGCCATGCATGTCTGCGCCGCGCGCTATCCCCGTGGCGTCGACGAGCTGGCGGAGGCCGGGCTGACGGCCTGCCCGGGGGTGAAGATCGCAGCCCCCTATATCGCCGAGGCCCCGGCCGCCTTCGAATGCCGGCGCACCCTGACGCTGGAACTCGGCAAATCGCGCCAGATCATCCTCGGCGAAATCGTGCAGGCCCATTATCAGCCGGGGATCGTCGATCCCGACACCCTCCGGGTCAATCCGGCCGCGCTTGATGCCATCGCCCGCCTCGGCGGCGACACCTGCGCCACCATCCGCGACCGCTTCGAGATGCTGACGCCGAAGCTGTGACCACGTCCGGTCACGGCATAACCCATTGCAAAATCGTCATTCTTTCGCGGTCCGGATCCTCCGTCCGGGCCGCTTTCTCGGGGTCCCCTCCGGACTTTTGCGGAGGCGCGCGACAATCTATGTTGACTCATCAACATTGCTACGGTAAAACCCGAATACAGTCCGCAGACAAGGTCCCCGGAAGAGGGTGCCGGTCTGACGGGTGAGATCAAGAAAGCAAAAATCATCAACGGCGGCTGCTCCCGGGAAGCGGGTGGTCGTTCGAGGGAGGCAGGCATGAATAAACGCCCGCACGGCTTCCACTCTCCTTTGTACACCTGATGTCATGCGCACGAAGTGCTGACCGCACCATGCGACTGAAGAGCAGAAGATTTCTCGTATGCCCCAAGGACATGAGAAATTCGTATCGGGATACCAAAGTCCTTTTGGGATCTTTGGTATGATGCGCGCGCTCCGTTCCGTCCGCAGGGCGGGGACTGCATGTCTCTGAGGTCCCGATTATCTGACATGGACTTCTGATTGTCCGTGGCCGGGGGCGCATGTCCATGCGGCCTCGGGGGTGTCTCCTCCCGCGACAGGTGTCTCCTGTCGATGCCGGGCTGCGGTCCCCCATGCCCGGCACCCGATTTCTCACCGGCTCCCGGCCGTCCGCGTCCCCGTCATTCGGGGCGAGGGGCGGGGTGTGTCCGGCCCGACCGATCCTCCCGCCGGCGCGGCTGCCCCCCTGCCGGTGATCCCGCCTTCCTGTTTCGAGACCGAGGCCGATGGCCATGAAAACTGACGTCACCATCATTGGCGCCGGCCCGGCGGGCCTGCTGCTGTCCCATCTGCTTCATCTGGAGGGCATTTCCTCCGTCATCATCGAGAGTCGCTCCCGGGACGCCATCGAGGCGACCATTCGCGCCGGGGTGCTGGAGCAGTCGACGACGGATCTTCTGACCGAGATCGGCGCCGGCGCGCGCATGAAGAAGGAAGGCTTTGTCCATGCCGGTTTCGACCTGCACTTTGGTGGCCGCAGTCATCGCATTGACCTGGAAGAGCTGACCGGCGGCCGCGTCATCACCGTCTATCCCCAGCACGAGGTGCTGAAGGATCTGATCGCGCTGCGGCTTTCGACCGGGGCCGACATCCGCTTCGAGCACCGGGTGACGGCCGTCGAGGACCTCACCAGCGATGCGCCGGTGGTCCGCTTCACCGATCCGGAGGGTGTCGAGCACACGCTCACCTCCAAGTTCATCGCCGGCTGCGATGGCGGTTATGGTGTCTCCAAGCAGGCGATCCCGACCGACGTGCGCACGGACTATTTCCGCGACTATGCCTTCGGCTGGTTCGGCATTCTCGCCAATGCCCCGCCGTCGTCCGAGGAGCTGATCTATGCCAACTCGTCGCGCGGCTTCGCCCTCATCTCCACCCGCTCGCCGGATGTGCAGCGGATGTACTTCCAGTGTGATCCAAAGGACTCTGTCGACAACTGGGATGAGGCGCGCATCTGGGCGGAACTTCAGGCCCGCGTCGAGGGGCGGCCCGAGCCGCTGAAGGAAGGGCCGATCTTCCAGAAGAACATCGTGCCGCTGCGCTCTCTCGTCACCGAGCCGATGCAGTATGGCCGCCTGTTCCTGGCTGGCGATGCCGCCCATTCGGTGCCGCCGACCGGCGCGAAGGGGCTGAACCTTGCCGCCTCCGACGTGTTCCTGCTGGCCCGCGGCCTCGCCTCCTTTTTCTCCACCGGCGCCGACGAGCAGCTGCAGACCTATTCCACCCGCGCCCTGCGCCGGGTGTGGCGGGCGCAGCATTTCTCCTGGTGGATGACCTCCATGCTGCATCGCTTCGAGGGCACGGCCGGCGCGGTGCCGTTCGATGGCAAGCGCCAGCTCGCCGAGCTCGATGCGGTCACCTCCTCGCCGGCGGCGTCGAAATTCCTCGCCGAGATGTATGCGGGCCTGCCCTTCGGCTGAGCCCGTCCGCCTGAACCCCGCCCGATCCCGCTGCCGAACTCCCGGAGAGGCCAAGCCTTTTCCGGGCCCGGGAGCGCCATGGGCGGATCCTTGATCCATCCTCCGGGGAGAACGACGCCGTGGCCGACCCGATCCTGGAAGTGAAGGGCCTGACGCGCCGGTTCGGCGGCTTCCTTGCCGTCGACAATGTCGATCTCTCGGTCCGGGAGGGCAGCATTCATGCCCTCATCGGTCCGAATGGCGCGGGCAAGAGCACGACCTTCAGCCTGCTTGCCAAATTCCTCCAGCCCACCTCCGGCTCCATCCGGTTCAAGGGCGAGGACATCACCTTCGTGAAGCCGTCCCGGGTGGCAAAGCGCGGTCTCGTCCGCTCTTTCCAGATTTCCTCGGTGTTTCCGAACCTGACGGCGCTGGAAAATGTCCGCGTCGCCCTGCAGCAGAAGCGCGGCGCGAGCTTCGATTTCTGGAAGCCGGAGAAGGTGCTGCGGGGGCTGGAGGGGAGGGCGGTCGAGCTTCTGGCCGATGTCGGCCTGACGGAGTTTGCCCACACCCCGGCGGCGCTTCTGCCCTATGGCCGCAAGCGCGCGCTGGAAATCGCCACCACGCTGGCGCTCGAACCAAAGCTGATGCTGCTCGACGAGCCCACCGCCGGCATGACCGATGCCGATGTGGAGCGCATCGTCGCCCTCATCCGGCGGATCCGGGCCGGGCGCACCATCCTGATGGTGGAGCACAATCTCTCCGTCGTGGAGGGTCTGTGCGACCGGATCACCGTGCTCACCCGCGGCAGGATCCTGGCCGAGGGCGACTATGCCACCGTATCCGCCAACCCGGCCGTGATCGCCGCCTATCTCGGAGAGCCCGATGCTTGAGATTTCCGGGCTCACGGCCCGCTATGACGAGTCGAAGGTGCTGCACGGCGTGACGTTCAACGTGCAGGAAGGCGAGGTGGTCACCCTGCTCGGCCGCAATGGCGCGGGCAAGACCACCACCATGAAGGCGATCATGGGGCTGCTCGCCACCCGGGCCGGCTCCATCCGGTTCCGCGGTCAGGAGCTGGTGGCGGCAACGCCCGACCGCATCGCCCGGGCCGGCATCGCCATCTGCCCGGAGCATCGCGGCATCTTCGCTGGCCTCTCGGTGCACGAGAACCTGATGCTGCCGCCGGTGGTGGCGCCGGGCGGGCTGGATCTCGACACCATCCACGACCTGTTCCCCAACCTCAAGGAACGCGCCCACGGCCCCGGCACCAAGCTGTCCGGGGGCGAACAGCAGATGCTGGCGATCGCCCGCATCCTCCGCACCGGCGCCAAGCTGCTGCTGCTCGACGAGCCGACGGAAGGTCTGGCCCCGGTCATCGTCCAGCAGATCGGCCGCACCATCCGCGAAATCAAGAAACGCGGCTTCACGGTGCTTTTGGTGGAACAGAATTTCCGTTTCGCCGCCTCCATCGCCGACCGGCATTACGTCATGGAACATGGCGTGGTGATCGACGAAATCCCGGCCGCCCAGGTCGCCGCCTCCACCGACAAGCTGCGTCATTATCTCGGCGTGTAGGACTGACAACCATGATGATCCTCGGCTATCCGGCGGCCCTTCTGGGCGGCCAGCTTCTCGTCGGCCTCATCAACGGGGCGTTCTATGCGCTCCTGTCGCTGGGCCTTGCCATCATCTTCGGCCTGCTGAACGTCATCAACTTCGCCCATGGCGCGCTGTTCATGCTTGGCGCCTTCGTGGCGTGGGGGCTGCTGAATGTCGCCGGCCTCGGCTATTTCTGGGCGCTGCTGCTGGCGCCGCTGATTGTCGGCCTCATCGGTGCGGTGCTCGAACGCTTCGTGATCTCGCGCACCTACAAGCTCGATCATCTCTACGGCCTGCTGCTTACCTTCGGCATTGCCCTGGTGATCGAGGGCGTGTTCCGCAACATCTTCGGCACCTCGGGCCTGCCCTATCCGGTGCCGCCGACCCTGCAGGGCGGCGTCAATCTCGGCTTCATGTTCATGCCGATCTATCGCGGCTGGGTGGTGCTGATTGCGGCGGTCGCCTGTCTGGTGACGTGGGTCATCATCGAGCGCACCTCGCTTGGCGCGCTGCTGCGGGCGGCGACCGAGGATGCCTCCCTCGTCTCCGCCTTCGGCGTGAAGGTGCCGCGGCTGCTGACGCTGACCTTTGCCGCCGGTGTTGCGCTGTCCGCCTTTGCCGGCGTGCTGGCCGCGCCGATCTACTCGGTCAATCCCAACATGGGGTCGAGCTTCATCATCGTCGTCTTCGCGGTGGTGGTGATCGGCGGCATGGGCTCCATCATGGGCTCGGTCATTACCGGCTTCGCCCTTGGCGTCATCGAGAGCTTTGCCAAGCTCGTCTATCCGCCGGGCTCCTCCATGGTCATCTTCCTCGTCATGATCGCGGTTCTGCTGGCGCGGCCGGCGGGTCTTTTCGGAAAGAATGCGTGATGACTGCCGCTGTCCTTCCCCTCCCGCGCTCCGGCGCCTCCGCTGTCGCGGCGTCCGATTATGGTCTCTCCACCGGGCAGAAGGTCGCCTTTCTGGTGATGATCGCCTTCATCGCGGTGGCGCCTCTCGGGCTCTATCCGCTGTTCGTGATGAAGGTGATGTGCTTCGCGCTGTTTGCCTGCGCCTTCGGCCTGCTGATCGGCTTCACCGGCCTGCTGTCCTTCGGCCACGCCGCCTTCTTCGGCATGGGCGCCTATATTGCCGGCTGGACGGCGAAGACCTTCGGCCTGACGCCGGAGCTGGCGGTGCTGGCCGCCGGCCTCACCGGGGCGGTGCTCGGCCTGCTGTTCGGGCTGGTCGCCATCCGCCGCGCCGGGCTGCAGTTCGCCATGATCACCCTCGCGCTGTCCCAGCTCGTCTATTTCGCCTGCGTGCAGGCGCCCTTCACCCATGGCGAGGATGGCCTGCAGGATATTCCGCGCGGCAGCGTCTTCGGCCTGTTCTCGCTCGCCTCCGACACCGCCACCTATATCTTCGTCGCCGCGGTGTTCCTGATCGGCTTTCTGGTGATTGCCCGCATCGTGCACTCGCCCTTCGGCCAGATCCTGAAGAGCATCCGCGAGAACGAGGCCCGGGCCATCTCGCTGGGCGTGGAAACCGACCGCTACAAGCTCGCTGCCTTCGTGCTCTCGGCCGCGATTGCCGGCGTTGCCGGCGGCACCAAGGCCATCGCCTTCGGCTTCGCCACCCTCGTCGATGTCCACTTCGTCGCCTCGGGCGAGGTGGTGCTGATGACCTTGCTTGGCGGCATCTCCACCCTGTTCGGGCCCGTGGTCGGCGCCGTCATCATCGAGTCCCTCGTCCACTTCCTGTCGCGACAGGGCAGCTGGGCGACGGTGGCCCAGGGCCTCCTGTTCATCCTGTGCGTGCTCGCCTTCCGCAAGGGCTTCATCGGCACGCTGGCCGCCCGGCTGAAGACCCGGCTCTGATACCAGAGATCCTTGCAAAGGACTCTTTGGTATTCCGATGCAGATTTTCCATGCCATTGGGGCATATGGGAAATCTGCTGTCCTTCAGGCGCACGGTGCGGCCAGCACTTCGTGCGCCTGGTATGAGCTGGCCTTTCCGGGGGCGGTCCGCCCCCGCCATCCGATACGACGTCAAGAAAATCCGCGAAGGGAGGGCGACGCCATGGCGGCCCAGAAGACTGACACGCTGACCTGTGATGTGCTGGTGATCGGCTCCGGCGCCGGCGGCCTCTCCGCCGCGATCACGGCGAAGAAGGCCGGGCTGGATGTGCTCGTCATCGAGAAGGAAGACTATTTCGGCGGCACGACCGCGCTCTCCGGCGGTTTCCTCTGGGTGCCGGGCAACCACCACGCCAGGGATTTCGGCATCTCCGACACCAAGGAGGCCGCGCGCACCTATCTTCAGGGCGAGACCGGCAACAGCTACCGCGCCGAGATGACGGAAGCCTTCCTGGAGGAAGGCCCGAAGATGCTGGAGTTCTTCGAGCGCGAGACCTCCGAGGTTCGCTTCCTGTCGTCGCCGCAGTTTCCGGACTATCACCCGACGGCGCCGGGTGGTGTTGCCGGCGGCCGCTCGGTGCTGGCCGCGCCCTTTGACGGCACGAAGCTTGGCAAGGAATTCCAGCGCCTGCGCCCGCCGCTGCGCACCATCACCTTCGTCGGCATGATGTTCAATTCCGGCAACGAGGTGAAGCACTTCTTCAACGCCACGAAGTCGCTGACCTCCGCCATCTATGTCGCCAAGCGCCTGACCGGCCACATGAAGGAGCTGATGCTCTATCGCCGCGGCACCCGGCTGACCTCCGGCAATGCGCTGGCGGCCCGGCTGGCGAAGTCGGCCTTCGATCTCGGCATTCCCATCCGCACCAGCACCAAGGCGCTCTCCCTCATCACCGCCGATGGCAAGGTGACGGGCGCCGAGCTGTCGACGCCGGCCGGCCGGCAGGTGGTGACCGTGCGCCGCGGTGTGGTGATGGCCGCCGGCGGCTTCCCCCAGGATCCGGCCCGCCACGCCAAAATGTTCCCCCATGGCCGCAAGGGCGAGCGCCATGTCTCGCCGGCTCCCGAGGGCAACACCGGTGATGGCCTGCGCATGCTGGAGGCCGTCGGCGCCACCATCGACGACACCCTGCCGAATGCTGCCGCGTGGATCCCGGTTTCCCGGGTGCCGCTCGGCAAGGGCAAGATCGGCGTGTTCCCGCACCTCATCGACCGCTACAAGCCCGGCGTCATCGCGGTCAACCGCCGCGGCCAACGCTTCGTCAATGAAAGCAACTCCTATCACGATGTCGGCGTCGGCATGATCGAGACCAGCCGCGACGAGAAGGAGATTGCCGCCTGGATGATCTGCGACCACCGGGCGCTGCGGAAATATGGCATGGGCTTCGCGAAACCCTTCCCGATGCCGACGTCGATCTATACCGGCTCCGGCTATCTCCTGAAGGGCAAGACGCTGGCCGAGCTGGCGAAAGTCGCCGGCATCGACCCGGCCGGACTGGAAGCCACCGTGAAGCGCTATAACGACAACGCCCGGCGCGGCGTCGATCCGGACTTCCAGCGCGGCGAGAATGTCTACAACCGCTATCTGGGCGACCCCGACGCGCCGAATGCCTGCATCGCGCCGCTGGATCAGGGCCCGTGGTACGCGATCCGCCTGCATCTGGGCGATCTCGGCACCTATGCCGGCATCCGCACCGATGCCCGCGCCCGGGTGCTGGATGGCGAGGGCCAGCCGATCGGCGGCCTCTATGCCGTCGGCAACGACATGGCGAGCCTGATGGGCGGCAACTATCCGGGCGCCGGCATCACGCTGGGGCCAATCATGACCTTCGGCTACATCGCCGGCCGGGATCTGGCGGCGAACGCCTGATCCGTTTCGGGGGCTTTCCGCCCCCGACCCCCGACCGGGAGGCTCAAGCCTCCCGGACCCGCCAGTTTTTTCTTCAATGAAGGAAATTGGGGGCGGCAGCCCGCCAATCAGCAGCCGCGAGACGAGACCCCCGGCGATGATGCCTTTGCCGGGGCAGGGCCGGTGTGTGTCCGGCTCCAACGATAACAACAACAGCGACCATGTTCCGGGAGGAATTCCATGTCCGTCAACCGTCGTCATCTTCTGGGGGCCGGTCTTGCCCTTGCCACCCTGCCGCTCATCGGCCTGCCGGCGCTGGCGGCCGATGATGTGATCCGCATCGGCGTCATCACCGACATGTCCGGCCCCTATCGCGATGTGCAGGGCCCGACCAGCGTGGCCGCGGCGAAGCAGGCGGCGGCCGAGTTCATGGCCGAAAACCCCGACATCAAGGTGGAGGTGATTGCCGCCGACCACCAGAACAAGGCCGATGTCGGCGTGTCCGTGATCCGCGAATGGTTCGATCAGGGCGGCGTCGACATGATCACCGACATCGGCAACTCGTCGCTGGCGCTGGCCGCCCGCTCCATCGTGGAATCCAAGGACAAGGTGGCGATCGTCACTTCGGCCGGCTCGTCGGACCTGACCGGCAAGAGCTGCTCGCCGAACCTCCTGCACTGGGGCTGGGACTCGTGGGCGGTGGCGCATTCCACCGGCTCGGCGCTGGTGAAGGATGGCGGCGACAAGTGGTTCTTCATCACCCCGGACTATGCCTATGGCCACGCCCAGCAGGCGGACACCACGAAGTTCGTGGAAGCCGCCGGCGGCAAGGTGGTGGGCGCGGCGGTCTATCCCTTCCCCGGCACCACGGATTTCTCGGCCTACCTGCTGCAGGCCCAGGCGAGCGGCGCCAATGTCATCGGCTTCACTTCGTCGGGGGCCGATCTCGGCAACGGGCTGAAGCAGGCCCAGGAGTTCGGCCTGCCCCAGACCGGCATCAAGCAGGCGGCGATGATCGGCTACATCAACGATGTCATGGGCATCGGTCTGGATGTGGCCGGCGGGCTGAACCTCACCGAGACCTTCTACTGGGACCTCAACGACCGCACCCGCGCCTTCATGGAGCGCATCAAGCCGTCGCTGCCGGCCAACACCTTCCCCAACATGAGCCAGGCCGGCAACTATTCCGGCGTGCTGCATTATCTGAAGGCCGTGAAGGCGGTGGGCGTCGAGAAGGCCAAGGCCTCGGGCACCGCGGTGCTGGACGCCATGAAGGCCATGCCCACCGATGATGACGCCTTCGGCCCGGGCATGATCCGCCCCGACGGCCGCAAGATCCATCCGGCCTATCTGTTCAAGGTGAAGACCGCTGCGGAAAGCACCGGCCCGGGGGATGTCTACACCCTCATCTCCGTCACCCCCGCCGATCAGGCTTTCCGGCCGATGTCGGAAGGCGGCTGCCCCCTCGTGAAGCCCTGACACCTGCTCCGGCCGGCCGCTTCCCCGAGGGGGACGGCCGGCCGGTTCCGTTTCCCGTTCCCGAGACCTTTCAGGAGACCCGCGCCATGACGGCGGATACCCGGCCCATGATCGACCTTCGCACCTACACCATCCGGCCGCGCGGCATGGCGGACTTTCTGGAGGTGTTCGACCGGCTGGCGATGCCGGTGCAGCTGCGCCATCTGGGGCCGCCGCTGGCCTTCTTCGTCAGTGATATCGGCCCGCTGAACCAGGTCGTGCACCTGTGGGCCTATGACAGCCTTGCCGATTATGATGCCCGCCGCACTGCCCGGGATGTGGATCCGGACTGGCCGGCCTATCTGCAGGCCTCCGGTCATCTGATCCTCGCCCAGGAAAACCGGTTCGTGCGGCGGGTGGCGTTTCCGTCGCTGGCGGGTCTGTGAGCGGGCAGGAAGAGGGAGTGCCGATCATGAGCGACGCGAAATCGGGATGGCTGGGGCTCTCCGGCCGGGTGTGCGTGGTGACCGGGGCCGGCGGCGGCATCGGCCGGGCCATCGTGCTGGGCTTTGCGGCCGAGGGCGCGAAGGTGCTGGCACTGGATCTCAGCGCCGACCATGTGGCCGAAACCGCCAGTCTGGCCCGCGCGGCCGGCGGCATCGTGGTGCCCATGGTGGCGGATGCCTCCCGGGAAGCCGACATTGAGGCCGCCGCCACCCAGTGCGACGAGAGCTTTGGCGGCTGCGATATCCTCGTCAACAATGCCGGTCTGCTGCGCCCGGGCGGTCTCGACACCCTGACGGCGGCGGAGTGGAACCGGCTGATCGAGGTCAACCTCACCGGCTATTTCCTGCACGCCCAGATCTTCGGCCGGCGCATGCTTTCGGCCGGTCGGGGGGTGCTCATCCATGTGGCGTCGATCGCCGGTGGCGTCCCGCAGGATTTTTCCGGCGCCTACAGCGTCGGCAAGGCCGGGGTGCGCATGCTGTCCCAGCAGCTGGCCACCGAATGGGGCCCGCGCGGCGTGCGCTCCAATGTGGTGAACCCCGGTCTCATCCGCACGCCGCTGAGCGCCGCCTTCTATGCGACGCCGGGCCTGACGGAAGCCCGCGAGGCTCTCATTCCCGCCCGTCGCATCGGTCGGCCCGAGGATATTGCCGATGCCGTGCTGTTCCTCGCCAGCGACCGCGCCTCGTACATCACCGGCGACGAGATCACCGTGGATGGCGGTTTCACCCGCACCATCATGAACCTCATCCCGCGCCCGGGCTTCGACGCACCCAAGGGCTGAGACCAGGGATCCGTGCAAAGGACTCTCGGGTATTCCGATGCGGATTTCCCATGCCATTGGGGCATATGGAAAATCTGCTGTCCTTCAGGCTCGTGGTGCGGTCGGCACTTGCGTGTCTGGCATGAGGCGGGGCGACGCGTCTCCTGTTGGGGAAGCCGTCCCGGCTCCGTCCGGGCGCATTCGGGGCTTCTGCCCCGGGGATGGGGAGAGAGAGCCGGCAGGAGTTCGGGCGGGGGGGGGGGGCGTTCGCCGTGGCGTGGCACTCCCTCGACGCCTTGTCTGGCAGAGGGCGGCGGCCATCGGCCAGGCGGTCAGGAAAGACGGGATTCGTCCCGTCGGCTTCTGTCCCGTGGGCGCGCCGGCCGGGAGTAACGCCCGCTCCGGAGGCTCCGGAATTCGCGGCGGCGAGGCGGGCAGGTCAGCAGGCGGGACTGGCGGTCTGGTCAGCCGCAGGCGGGGCCGGGGCTCTGGCCGGGTGCCTCTTCCGGCCGCTCCGGCGCATCGGAAAAGGTGCGCCTTGCCCGGGGGGAATGCGGCTGCGTCCGGCGCACCGGTGTCCGTTGTGCCGGCAAAAGGATGGGTCCCGCTCAGGCGGAGCCCGGTTCCTCGTCCATCAGTGCGACGTTGCGGGTGAGGAGACGCAGGGAGCGGATGAGATTTTCCAGCTCGTCCGGCGACAGCCCGGCCAGAAGCCGGTCTTCCCGGGCATGGGCAACCGAGAGGATCTCGTCCTTCAGGTGGCGGCCTTCCTCGGTGAGGGAGGCTTCCGTCCGCCGGCCGGTGCCGGGGCGCATGCGGATCAGGCCGCGCTCCAGCAGCACGGTCATGGAGCGGCTGACGGCGGCCTTGTCGAGGCCGACCATCTGGGACACCCGGGCGCCGGTGGACCAGTCCTCCACGGCGAGATGGCAGATCACCCGCCACTCGACGAAGCCGATGCCGAAGCGCTGGCGGTAGATGGTGGAGGAACTGGAGGACAGCTTGTTGGCGAGCCCGGTCAAGAGGGCGGGCACGCAGCGCGAGAGATCAATCCCGCGCGGTTCTGGGCCGGCGGCCGGCAGCTCTCCGCGGCCGACGCCCGCATCAGGCATCGGCGGCCGGACATCATCCGGTGTCGATGGGGCAGAGGGGCCGGAGTGCAGCGTCATCGTCTGTCCTTGGAGCTCTCGTCAGTCTCGCCAGCGGGTCGGCTGAAAAAGGCGCCGGATAGTCTTCCGCTCTGGATCGGGCCTTCACGATGCCCTCGCAATCATTCGATCATAAAGGTAAAGCTCCGATGGGAAAAGACTTGGACAAGAAAAAAGTGGCCCTCATCACCGGCGGGGCCGACGGAATCGGCTGGGCGACCTGCGAGCGCTTTGAAAAAGGTGGCTTTCGGGTGGTGATCGCCGATCTGAACCGGCAACGGGCGGAGGAACGGGCGGCCGAACTCGGTGCCGGTCATCTCGGGCTGGCGGTGGATGTCTCGTCGGAAGCCGATGTCACCGCGCTGATGGCGACGGTTGCCGCCGACTGTGGCCGGCTGGATGTGGTGGTCAACAATGCCGGCATCGGCGCGCCCCATATCCCCACCCGGGAGCAGACCCTGGACGTGTTCGACCGGGTGGTCGACATTCACCTGCGCGGCACCTTCCTGATGTGCCGGGAGGCGAGCCGGCTGATGGCGGACGGCGGGGCGATCGTCAACATCTCGTCGATTGCCGGCCTCACCGGCCTGCCGCGGCGCAACGCCTATGGCGCGGCCAAGGCCGGCATCGTCGCGCTCACCCGCTCGCTGGCGGTGGAATGGGCCGGGGAGGGCATCCGCGTCAACGCGGTGGCGCCGGGCTTCACCGAGACGGCGCTGGTGAAGAAACTCGCCGACGACGGCTCCGTGGATGCCGCACGCCTGAAGCGCCGCATCCCCATGGGCCGCCTCGGCCGCCCCGAGGAAATCGCCGCCGCGATCCATTTCCTGTGCACCGACGAGGCCAGCTACATCACCGGCGCGGTGCTGTCGGTGGATGGCGGCTGGGTCGCCTTCGGCGACGCGCAATAATTGCCGCCCCAGAAGAAAACGGGGCGGGCCCGTCAGGACCCGCCCCGCATGTCTGTCAGCGGATGCT
>JBOGCN010000015.1:0-108207 GCA_050689115.1 Segnochrobactraceae bacterium EtOH-i3
TACATCAGCGCCACATCTGCCACGCCGCGCACGGTGCGCAGCGCGCTTGCGACCGGCGGGCCGATGCGATAGCGGCCGGGCAGGCGCATCTCGACTTCCCGCACCCCGCCGGCCAGCCGCAGCACCAGACTGACCGAGCCGTCGCCGCGCTCCAGATGGCGGGCGAGATTGTCGATGGCGCCGGCCTCGTCCACGAACACCCGCATGGCCCGGGCAAGGCCCTTCACCTCGTCCTCCAGCGACTGGACCGACTGGATGCGCACCGAGACGCCTTCCTCGCGCTCCTCGGCGCCCACCAGCAGCACCACGGCGGCGCCGGGCTCCAGCTTGTCGCGGAACTGGTTGAGGGCTTCGGAGAACAGCACCGCTTCATATTGCCCCGACGGGTCGGAGAAGCGGACGATGCCCATGCGGTTGCCGGTCTTGGTGCGGCGCTCCTGCCGGCTGGTGACGGTGCCGACCAGCCGCCCGGCGGCCGCGCCCCGCTTCACCGACTCGACGAAATCGCCCCACATCTGCACCCGCAGCTTCTCGAACACCGGCCGATATTCATCGAGCGGGTGGGCGGAGAGATAGAAGCCGACGGCGGCGTGTTCCTTCTGCAGCTTCTCGTCGGGCAGCCACGGATCGACCATGGGCAGGGCGATGGGCTGGGGCGCACCGCCGCCGAACAGCTCCGACTGGCCGGTGACCGCCCCTTCGCTGGCGCGCTGGGATTCCGCCATCACCCGGTCGAGACCCGCCGTCAGCCGCGCCCGGTCCGGCTCCAGATCGTCGAAGGCGCCGGCGGCGACCAGACTTTCCAGCACGCGCTTGTTCATCTGCTTCGGGTTGATGCGCCGGGCGAAATCGCCAAGGTCGCGGAAGGGCTTGTCGCCGCGCCGCTCCACCAGGTGATCGACCATCGGCCGCCCGACGCCCTTGATGGCGGCCAGCGCATAGAGGATGCGGCCGTCGGAAACATCGAAGGTGGCGCCGGAGCGGTTGACCGAGGGCGGCAGCACCTCGAAGCCCAGCCGGATCGCCTCGCGACGGAAATCGTTGAGCTTGTCGGTGTTGCCCATGTCGAGGGTCATGGAGGCCGCGAGGAACTCCACGGGATGATTGGCCTTCAGCCACGCCGTCTGATAGGCGACCAGGGCATAGGCGGCGGCATGGGACTTGTTGAAGCCATAGTCGGCGAACTTGGCGACGAGATCGAAGATCAGGTTGGCATGATCCCGGTCGACGCCACGTTCCACGGCGCCATCGACGAAGACGACCCGCTGCTTGTCCATTTCCGCGCGGATCTTCTTGCCCATGGCGCGGCGCAGCAGGTCGGCGCCGCCGAGGGAATAGCCCGAGAGCACCTGGGCAATCTGCATCACCTGTTCCTGATAGATGATGACGCCGAAGGTTTCCTTCAGGATCGGCTCCAGCAGGGGATGCAGATAATCGGGCTCCTCCAGCCCGTGCTTGCACTTGTTGTAGGTGGGGATGTTGTCCATCGGGCCCGGCCGGTAGAGGGCCACGAGGGCGACGATGTCCTCGAACCGGTCGGCCTTCATGCCGAGCAGCGCCTTGCGCATGCCCTGACTTTCCAGCTGGAACACGCCCACCGTCTCGCCCCGGGCGAGCATCCGGTAGGTCTTCTCGTCATCCAGCGGCAGGGCGCCGGCGTCTATGTGGATGCCCTTGAGGGCGATGAGGCGCACCGCCTCCTCGATCACGGTGAGGGTCTTGAGGCCGAGGAAGTCGAACTTCACCAGCCCCGCCTGTTCCACCCATTTCATGTTGAACTGGGTGACCGGCATGTCGGAGCGCGGATCGCGGTAGATCGGCACCAGCCGGTCCAGCGGCCGGTCGCCGATGACGATGCCCGCGGCATGGGTGGAGGCGTGGCGGAACAGGCCTTCCAGCTTCATCGCCATTTTCACCAGACGGTCGACGGCGGGTTCCTGACAGGCCTCCTGCAGCCGCGGCTCGGTCTCCAGCGCCTTGGCCAGGGTGATCGGGTTGGACGGGTTCTGCGGCACCATCTTGGAGAGCCGGTCCACCTGCCCGTAGGGCATCTGCAGCACGCGGCCGACATCGCGCAGCACCGCGCGGGCCTGCAGCGATCCGAAGGTGATGATCTGGGCGACCTGGGCGTAGCCATATTTGCCCTGGACGTAGTGGATCACCTCTTCGCGCCGGTCCTGACAGAAGTCGATATCGAAGTCCGGCATCGACACGCGTTCCGGGTTGAGGAAGCGCTCGAACAGCAGCGCGAAGCGCATCGGGTCGAGATCGGTGATGGTGAGGGAGTAGGCGACCAGCGAGCCGGCGCCGGAGCCGCGGCCCGGGCCGACCGGGATGCCGTGCGCCTTGGCCCATTTGATGAAGTCCGACACGATGAGGAAGTAGCCGGGAAACTTCATCGTCTCGATGACGTTCAGCTCGAAGGCGAGGCGCTTGCGATAGTCCTCCTCGGTCAGCCCGTCGGAGGTGCCGCGGGTGGCAAGCCGGTGGGTGAGGCCTTCCTCGGCCTGCCGGCGCAGCTCGGCGGCCTCCGCCGCCTCGGCGTCGGCATCGGCCCCGGCGCCGGCAAAGCGCGGCAGGATCGGCTTGCGCCGGGGCGAGCGCACGGCGCAGCGCCGGGCAATCTCCAGCGTGTTGTCGAGGGCTTCCGGCAGATCCGAGAACAGCGACCGCATCTCGGCGCGGGACTTGAAATAATGCTCCGGCGTCAGATGCCGCCGGTCTTCCTCCACCAGATAGCG
The DNA here is from genome assembly GCA_050689115.1 of Segnochrobactraceae bacterium EtOH-i3. GTDB lineage: Bacteria > Pseudomonadota > Alphaproteobacteria > Rhizobiales > Segnochrobactraceae > JBBSSF01. The sequence goes on from JBOGCN010000015.1 coordinate 2,742, forward strand.
CCCCTCGGCAATGCAGATGAGGGCGTCATGGGCCTCGTAGTCTTCCCGCTTGGCGAAATAGGGCTGGTTGGTGGCGACCAGCGGCAGGCCGCGGGCATAGGCGCGGTCGATCAGATAATCCTCGCACAGCGCCTCCTCGGCGAGGCCGTGGCGCTGAAGCTCCAGATAGAAGCGATCGGGAAACAGCGCCGCCAGCCGCGCCAGCCGGGCATCGGCCACTTCGGGCAGGCCGGCGATCACCGCCCGCTCGACCGGGCCGCCGGTGGAGCCGGAAAGCACGATCAGCCCGTCGGCATGCTCGGCCAGCATCGCCTCGGTCACCCGCGCCTTCTGGCCGGGCTCGGTCTCCATGAAGGAGCGGCTGATGAGGCGGACCAGATTGGAATAGCCGTCGGCATTGGCAGCCAGCATCACCAGGGAGGGAGGGCCATCGTCCTTCTGCCCGCGCTTCAGCGGCAGGGCCTCGTCCATCTCCACCGCCAGCATGGCGGCGATGATCGGCTGGACGCCAACCTCCTGCGCCTTTTCGGAAAATTCCAGCGCGCCGAACAGGTTGCCATGATCGGTGACGGCAATGGCCGGCTGGCCGTCGGCCTTGGCCAGCTTCACCAGATCCTTGACGTGGATGGCGCCTTCCAGAAGCGAATAGGCCGAATGGACCCGCAGATGAACGAACCCGGCTCTGTCCGACATGGGTCTCTCCCTCCTGCACGCATCTGGCTGTCCGCATCACCGGCACTGCCAGGGCGGATGCGGAGAGGCCGGTCTTATCAGATGAGGGCCCGGAGAACATCCACCCAGAAGGCGGCCGTCGCCCCGAACAGGATGAGGGCAATGAGGGCGACTGTGTCCTGAACCAACTGGGCCATCTCCACCTCCCGGACAAATGTTCCTTATATGTCCAGTCTACGTATCCTTTTTGTTCCGTCAATCGGAGAATCGTGTCGTGCCGCAGATTCAGAGCGATCCGGTGTCTGGCGGGGGTGGGCGGCGGGGCAGCCGCGAATCTGCGGGAGGCGCTTCCCGGCCTCTGCGGACGGTGGCGTGTCGCCGTCAGGTTGGCGGGTGCGCGGTCCGGTCGGTTGCGTGGTGCCCGGCCGGCTCTATTGTATCCCGGTGGCCGCGCGGACCGGTCGGGCAGTCGTGACGGAAAATAATGCCTTCCGTGAACGAAATTCAGTGCAGGGTCTCATGTCGTTCGAGAGAATTGATCTCAATCTGCTGCGGGTGTTCGAGGCGGTGTTGCAGCATCGCAGCGTCAGCATGGCCGGGCGGGATCTGGGCGTGACGGCTTCAGCCATCAGCCACGCCCTCGGGCGGCTGCGGCAGGCGCTGGGCGACGAGCTGTTCGTCTATGGTGACGGCGGCATGACGCCGACGGCGCGGGCGCTGGAGCTGGCGCCGGGGATCCGCGACGGCCTCGGCCGCATCGAGGCGACGATCCTGAGCCGGCCCTTCGATCCCGTCACCTCCACCCGCACCTTCCGCATTGCGGCCAGCGATTACAGCACCACCCATGCGCTGGTGCCCTTCATTGCGCGGCTGGCCGAGCGGGCGCCGCTGATCGAGCTGAAGGTGTTTCCCTACAGCCGGCTGGACATGGTGCGCCAGCTTGACGAGGGCCAGCTCGATCTGGCGCTCGGCTGGTTCAGCGAGGTGCCGGAGCGGATGCGGCGGAGCCCGGTGATTGCCGATCACGAGGCGCTGGCCGTGCGCCCGGGGCATCCGCTGGCCGGGCGGCCGGTGACCCGGGAGGAGATTTTCGCCTATCCCTTCGTGGTGGTGGAACTCACCGGCAGCGAGGATCAGGGCACGGACGGCTTCGTGGATGACCGCGGCGTGTGGCGGCGGGTGTGGATCGACCGGCTGGTGATGGAGACCGACGCGGCGTGCGATGCCGTCGGCCATGTGGCGGTGTCGCTGCCGCATTATGCGGCGGTCGCCGATATTCTGGCGGCCACAGACATGGTGGCCACCCTGCCGGCGCGGCACGCTATCCGGGCGGCGGAGGAAGGTCGGGTGGCGTTGCTGTCCATGCCCCATGATCCGCTGCGGGCAAGTGTAGATGCTCTCTGGCATCAGCGCGGGGATAGTGATCCCGGCCTGAAATGGCTGGTGCGCGAGATCGCGGCGGCCGTCGCTGGCGCGTGAGGCGGGGCACTTGGCAGGGCTGCGTCCCGAAAAAGATCGGCGAAAAAATCGGTTCTCTTAGTGAAAAGAGAAAATAAGTTACCCGGGCTCTCAGAAATAGAAAGCTTTATTGGTTGCAATAGAAGCGGCCCTGAGGGCAGATATTGCCGGATCAGCATATTTTATTTTTGCTCAAGGCTCCAGTGAGCACAATTCAGCGTTGACCGGAGGGGAAACTTGGCCTTGAAGGGGGCGGGGACAGTGCATTCCGGTTCCTGGCACCGTTCAGCGGGAAAGGATCCGTTCCTTCGGACCGCCCTTAGGGGAAGGGCAGACGGGGCGCGGATCATCGGGCAACCGGAAGGGGCCGGCTTTCAGGGGACTTGGGGACGTGAAGATCCTCGCGGAAGCCGGCCTGTCCAGCCTCTCGGGAGCGATCGCGGTTGATCGAGACTCACTCTGCGGAAATACTAGGGCATCTGGAATAATAACTGCCTATAATAGCCGGATTCTATCCGCTATCTACGGTACAAAAATGGCCCTCTATTCCGAGAATGTGTATTTCATTTGTGCATCCTGGTGTCTCCTGTGAGAAATAACTTCTCTCGGTAATGACGGCCGCGTTGATATGCGGATGCCTGAGGAGATCTGAATTGCGCTGCGACAGGATCCTATCAGGGATCTCCGGCATCAGGCAGCCCGGGCCGTGGCTCGGGGGTCGTTGTCCCGGCGCTGATAGCGGGTGATACGCCGCTCCACGGCTTCCAGTGCCCGGCGCAACACTTCCACGATGAGCAGATAAAGCACCGCGGCCACCAGATAATAACTGAAGTCGAAGGTGCGGGCATAGGCCAGCCGGGTCACGCCCATGATGTCATAGACCGTCACCACGCTGGCGATTGCCGAGGCCTTCACCATCAGGATTACCTCGTTGCCAAGCGGGCGCAGCGCGATGACGAATGCCTGGGGCACCACGACCTTGAACAGGGTGACGATCTTCGGCACGCCCAGGGCGGCGGCGGCCTCCCACTGGCCGGTCGGCACCGAGCGCAGGGCGCCGCGCCAGATTTCCGACTGATAGGCCGCGGTGTTGAGGGCAAAGGTCAGCAGAACGCAGAAATAGGCTTCCCGGAAGAAGATCCACAGGCCGACACTCTGCAGCTCCGGGCGGAACTGGCCGGCGCCATAATAGATCAGGAAGGTCTGGGCCAGCAGCGGCGTGCCGCGGAAGAAGGTGGAAAAGGCCAGTGCCGGCCACGACAGCAGCCGGGATGGCGACAGCCGCGCGGCGGTCAGGAAACCGGACAGCACCGCCCCGATCGCCACCGAGAAGATGACGAGCTGCAGGGTGATGGAGATGCCGTCGAGATAGCGGTTGGCGAACGGGTCGAGGCCAGAAAGGTCCATGGGGATCAGGTCACCGCTTCATGGGCTTGTCGGCCCACGCCTCGATCCGCATCAGACCGAAGGTGGAGATGATGGACAGGATCAGATAGATCCCGCACGCAACCGCAAAGAAGAACAACGGCTCCTTGGTCGCACCCACCGCAATCTGGGTCTCGCGCAACAGGTCATTCAGAGCGATGACCGAGACCAGCGACGTGTCCTTCAGCAGCGACATCCAGAGATTGCCGATGCCGGGGGCGGAGAGCCGGGCCAGCTGCGGGATGATGACGAGGATGAGCGTGGAGCGGCGCGAAAGCCCGAGCGCCGCCGCGGCTTCCCACTGTCCGCCGCCGATGCCGCGGAAGGCGCCGGCGAACACCTCGCTGGAAAAGGCAGCAAACACCAGCCCGAGGGCGAACATGCCGGCGAGGAAGGCGCTGATCTCGATGCGCACCCCGGGCAGCAGGAAATCTGCTGCATCCTGCAGCAGCATCTGCACCCCATAATAGACGATGAACAGCGTCAGCAGCTCCGGCAGGCCGCGGAACACGGTGGTGTAGACCGTGCCGAAGCCGGACACGAGCCGGTTGGGCGAGCGCTTGGCCAGCGCGATGAGGAAGCCGAGCACGAGGCCAAAGGGTACGGTGGCCAGCGCCAGCCGCACAGTCAGCCACGCGCCGGCGAGGATCTCGTCTCCCCAGCCGTCAGAGCCGAAGGAAAGCAGCGAGAGCAGGTGGTCCATCGGCGCTCCGGTGCGGCAGGCGGAAAGGTCCGGCACGCACCCGGCGCGTCGGGAAAGGAGAGGGACGGCCGCCCCGACGGGTGGCCGTCATGGGGGCGCAAGACCGATGGCAGCGGACCTTGGCTCCGGCCCGACCGGGCGCCGGGGTATCAGCGGCCGGCGGAGATCTCCGCCGGCCGCTGGAAATCTCAGTAGATCGAGAACGGGAAATATTTCGCGTTGATCTTCTGGTAGGTGCCGTCGGCGCGGATTTCCACGATGGCCTTGTTGAACTTGTCCTTCAGGCCGGTGTCGTCCTTGCGCACGGCGATGCCGATGCCGTCACCGAAATATTTCGGATCGCGGATCTCTTCGCCCACAAACATGTAGCCCTTGCCGTCCGGGGTCTTCTCCAGCCACTCATAGAGCAGGGTGGAGTCGGCCAGGATGGTGTCGAGACGGCCGGCGACGATGTCGGCGTAGGCTTCTTCCTGGGTCGGATAGAGCTTGATCGTCGAGTCCTTGTAGACGTCCTCGAGATAGTTGGCGCTCACCGTCGACGACTGGGCGCCGATGGTCTTGCCCTTCAGCCCGGCCGGCGAGGTGTCGGTCACGCCGCCTTCCTTGGCGGTGACGAAGCGCGCCGGGGTGAAGTAATATTTGTCGGTGAACGCCACGACCTTCTCGCGCTCGGGCGTGATCGACATGGACGCGATGATCGCGTCATACTTCTTGGCCTGCAGCGCCGGAATGATGCCGTCCCAGTCCTGGGCGACGAACACGCACTCGACCTTCATCTTGTCGCAAAGGGCCTTGGCGATATCAATGTCGAAGCCCTGAAGATTCTTGTCGGCATCGAAATAGTTGAACGGAGGATAGGCGCCCTCCGTGCCGATCCGCACGGTTTCCGCCTGCGCGCCGAGGGCGGTTGCGGCGAGAAGCGCGGTGGCAGCCGCCAGACGGGTGAGAAACTTCATGCTGGCCTTCCCCTCAAGGGTTCGCAGGGTGATCCGGGTCCGCCCTCGGGGCCCGCGTCCATCTGGAGCCGCACGGCCAGCGGGCCGGGGCGGACAACGGAACAGCGGATCCCGTCGGGACGGGAGCGGGAGGGGGCCTTGCAGGATTTGCACCAGCGGCGCGGGAGGGCAGGGGCAGAGGCCCCTGGATGGATCCCGTCCGCGGGGCTTCCGGCTCGTTCCCCCGAGTCCCGCACGGGCGCCGATTTTTGTCCTTTCCATGACGATGCGCAACAAAGCGGGCGGCTTGTGATCGCATTCCTGCCGGGATGCGCGCATCGGTCGCTCATTGCCCGCGGGGGCTGGACGCTCCGTCGGGGCCGGAAAGGGCGGCAGCGAGGGTTGCGAGATCCTCGGGCGTGTTGAGGGGGCGGAACGGGTCGAGGCCGGTGGCCCTATCGGCGGGGATGTCGACGGACTCCACATCGCGGCCGTCCAGAAAGGCGCGGATGGCGCGGCTGTCCGATTCGGCCAGAAAACGCACCAGCGCCGGTGCCAGCGCCGTCGGCCACAGCCCCGCCACCGGCTGCATGCCCCCGGGGGAACGGGCGACCAGCACCGGTGCGGGGCCGACACGCCCGCGGGCGGCCACGAGCCGGGCGACGAAATCCGGCGGCAGCAGCGGTGCATCCACCGGCACCACGACGAGATCGGCGGCGCCGAGACCGGCAGCCCAGGCCAGCCCGGCGGCGATGCCGGAGAGCGGCCCCAGCCGCCCGGGCACGGCATCTTCCACCAGCGGCACGCCGAGACGCAGGAAGCGGGGATCATCGGCCGAGGCGCTGACGACCAGCGGGCCGACCTGGGGCCCCAGCCGGTCGAGCATGTGCTGCACGAGGGCGCGGCCGTGGAGATGGGAGAAGGCCTTGCCGCTGCCCATCATGCGCCGGCCGGCCCCGCCGGCCAGCACGAGCCCCGGCAGCGGCCGGGCGGACTCATCGGCATCGCTGATTGCAGTCATCGCAAGCTCTCATTGGCATCGGCTGCCGGATGCAGGCACACTCGGCGCCACGCGCGGACGGCCGGGAGGGTCGGCCGCCGGTCAAGGGAAGATCCATGTCCTATACACTGGTGATCGCCAACAGGCGCTATTCCTCCTGGTCGCTGCGGGCCTGGCTGGTGGCGACTCATTTCCGCATCCCCGTCGAGGAGGTGCTGATCCCGCTGGATACGCCCGAGACGAAGGCGCAGATCCGCGCCTTTTCCCCGTCCGGCCGGGTGCCCTGCCTTGTGGGCGCGGGTGCAGTGGTGTGGGATTCGCTGGCGATCATCGAATATCTGGCCGAGACCGTCCCGGAAAAGGCGATCTGGCCGCGGGACAGGCTGGCGCGCGCCCATGCCCGCTCCATCGTCGCCGAGATGCATTCGGGCTTCATGGCGCTGCGCTCGGCCTGCCCGATGAACCTGCGCCGCACTTTCCCGTTCCGGGATCGGGGCGCGGCGGTGGCCGCCGATGTCGCCCGCATCACGGCGCTGTGGGCCGACACCCGGGCGCGCTTTGGCGCCGGCGGACCGTTCCTGTTCGGAGCGTTCTCGGCCGCCGATGCCTTCTATGCCCCGGTGGTGCTGCGGCTTCTGGGCTATGGCTTCCCGCTGGATGCCGGAACCGCCGCCTACTGCGCTGCCGTGACCGAGCTGCCGGACATGCAGGCGTGGATGACGGCGGCCGCCGAGGAGCCGTGGATCGTCTCCGCTGACGAAGTGGACGCGTAAGACACCCGACGGGACGGGCGCCTGCTCCGGTTCAGGAGGCGGGCGTCTTCTCCCGGGTGGCGGCCTCGGCGGCTTCCTCTTCGGCCAGCGGCTGATAGAGCTCGGGCGTGAGGCCGACCTTGCGGCGGGCGTCGTCGTTGAAGGGCGGCTTCAGACGGCCGCGGAAGCGCGCCCGCACGATGCCCTGCCAGGTGTCCATGGGGTCGAGACCATCCCGGGTGCACAGGTGCAGGAACCAGTGCACGCCGAAGCCGACATGGCCCTGTTCGTCCCGGTAGATGATTTCCAGCGCGGCGACAGTGTCAGGGTCGCCGCTGCGGCGCATCTTGGCAATGAGGGCCGGGGTGACATCGAGGCCGCGGGCCTCCAGCACCATGGGCACGATGGCAAGGCGGGCCAGCACCGTGTCGGAGGTGACGCGGGCGGCATCCCACAGGCCATCATGGGCCGGCAGGTCGCCATAGCTGGCCCCCAAAGCCGTCAGCCGGGCGGCGAGCAGGCGAAAATGCAGCGCCTCTTCCACGCCTACCTGCAGCCAGTTGTCGTGAAACTCCCGCGGCAGCCCGGCATCGGCAAAGCGGGCGAGAATGTCGAAGGCGAGATCCACCGCGTTCAGCTCGATATGGGCGAGCGCATGGATCATGGCGATGCGGCCGAGGGCGCCGGTGGAGCGCCGCGGCATGCGGTTGGGCGGCAGCAGCTCCGGCCGCTCCGGCCGGCCCGGTCGCTCGGATAGCGGCCGGTCGCGGCCGTCGTCCAGAAGCGGCAGGCTGCCCGTCCGCCACAGCGCGCCCGTGGCTTCGGCCAGGGCCAGCTTGTCGGCAAGCACGGCCTCCGCCACCACGGCCCGGGCGGCATCGCGCAGCGAGGCCGGGGCGAAGCCGGCGACCGCCGCGGGCGGCGCGCTCATGCCCCCGCTCCCAGCGCCTGAACGGCTTCCAGCACGGCCTTCGCGTGGCCGGCCACCTTCACCTTGGGCCACACCTTCGCCACCCGGCCATCGGGGCCGACCAGCACGGTCGAGCGAGTGACGCCCATATATTTGCGGCCATAGAGGGCTTTTTCGCCCCAGACGCCATAGGCGGTCAGCACGTCCTTCGTTTCGTCAGAGGCCAGCGTCACGGCCAGCTCCTGCTTGGCCTTGAACTTGTCATGGGAGGCGGGGCTGTCCGGCGACAGGCCGATGACGGTGGCGCCGAGGGCGGCAAAATCCGGGGCGAGCGCCGTGAAATCGCGCGCTTCGGTGGTGCAGCCGGGGGTGCTGTCCTTGGGGTAGAAATAGAGCACCACCGGCCGGCCGTGGAGATCGGCAAGCCGGATCCGCCCGCCGCCATCGGTCGGCAGGTCAAATTCCGGGGCGGGGGAACCGACGACGGGCAGCGACATGGGCGATCTCCTCCAACCATCCTCCCGCGGGGAGGCAAGTCCTGCTGGAATGCACGCCCCGGCCGGAGCTGGCAAGGGACAGCGCGACCTTTCGCAACCTGTTCGTCCCTTGCGTGGCGGGGGACGATTGCCGATAAGCGGGCGGTCGTCCGGTGTTGGCCAGGTCATGGCCGCCGGGTGCCATGCTCCTGCCATCGACTCTCGCAAGGATGGTGGCTCCGGCGCCGGAGAATATGCGGCCGGGGGGCCGCAACTGAGGGGGACGGACCGCTGATGACCACGACAGACCAGCCGTCTGGCCGCCCCCGGGGGGCGCGTGCGCGCCGCGTCGTCCTCTGGCTGGCGGGAACCCTCACCGCGCTGGTGTGTCTTTTGGTTGTCGCGCCGCTGGTGTGGATGCTGGCCGTCGGGCCGATCCCGCTGCCCATGGTGGCCGAGCGCGGACAGGCCGAGCTGGCCCGGGTGGTGGGCTCGGCCGGCACCGTCGGGGTCGGTCCCACCCGGCTCGCCTTCGACTGGGAGGCCGGGCTGTCGGTGCAGCTCGATGATGTCCACCTGTCCGGTCCGGCCGGTTCCGTCGATGCGCCGGCCATTCTCATTGATTTCGACATTCCCGAGGCGCTGCTCGGCCGCTTTGCCATTCAGGCCATCATTCTGGACCGGCCGGTGGTCGAGCTGGCGGCCACGGGCTCGCTGGATATCGGCACCGATCCGCTGGCCGCGCTGAGCGGTGTCGACGAGCGCCTTGGCCGTCTGGCCGAAATGGCGGCGTCCCAGGGGCTGCACCGCTTCATCGTGCGCGAAGGCCGGCTGCGCCTGCCGGTGGCGGCCCCGGGGCTGGTGCCGCGGGATTTCGAGCCGGTGGACATTCACATCGCCATCGATGTCGGCGGCACCCTGACGGCCAGCCTGACCGCCGGTACCTCGCTGGGTGAGACCTCTCTCAGCCTGGTGCGCGTTGCCTCGATCGACCGCACCCTGCTCAAGGCCGAGGCCAGCAATTTCGCCCTCGTCGACCTGCTGCCGGTGAAGGATAACATGAGCGGCCTGCCGCTCAATGGTCATCTGGAGGCGGCCTTCGGGCCCGAGCATGATCTGCGCTCGGCCCGCCTCACCGGCTCGGTCGGGGATGGCTACATTGCCGTCGGCGAGTCCGATGTGCCCCTCAGCGGCGGCCGGCTGGAAGTGACCGCCGATGTTGCCCGCAACCGACTGAATGTCGATGTGGTGGAATTCACCCTCGCCAACATGGAGCTGGCGCTGACCGGCGAGGTCATGCCGCCCATGACCGGCGATACCACCTGGACCTTTGCCTTCGAGTCCCGCAAGGGCGTTGCCCATTCCGTCGACGGGCCGGCCGATCCCATGGTGATCGACGCCGGCGGCTTCACCGGCTCCATCGATTTCGCTCGCCGCCAGTTCCACATGGACCGGATCCATGTGGTGATGGAGGATGTGAGCGCAGACATGACCGTCGCGCTCAATTTCCAGCCGGTGGAACCGCGGCTGATCTTCGATCTCACGGTTTCGCCGGTCGACCTGTCGGTGATCTACCGCTTCTGGCCGCCCTATATCGTGCCGCCGGCGCGCAAATATCTGGTGGAGAACCTGACCGCCGGGCGGATCGACAAGGGCCATCTGCACGCCGTGTCCGGCCCGGCCGAGTTTGACCGCGATCCCGCGACCTATTCGACCTTCCCCGGGCGCGTGCGGGCGGATCTCACCCTGTCGGGGGCCCGTCTGGTGCTGCCCGGCGCCTGGCCGGCGCTGACGAAGGCCGATGCGAATGTCACTTTCGTCGACGATCATCTGACCGTCAGCCTCACCGGCGGCCAGATCGGCCCCGATGGCGACAAGGCGATTACCGTGCGGGCAGCAACCTTTGATGTGCCCAACATGCGCGATCCCTCGCTGACGGGCACCGTGGCGGGGCAGATTACCGGGGCGGCCGCGCCCATGGCGGCGCTGGCAGACGTGCCGCCCCTCAACGCCCTGACGGCGGCCGGCATCAACCCGGAGACGCTGTCCGGTGCGGTGGTGGCCAGCTTCCAGCTCGATGGCCCGCTTGGCGCCTCCAATGATCCGCGCCTGCTCAACTGGCATGTCAACGCGACGGTAACCAACGGCGCCTCCAGCGTACCGATTTCCGGCGCGAAACTGTCGGATGCCAATCTCGTCATCGCCGTCGACCGCACCCGGGTGACCATCACCGGGCAGGCGCAGATGGATGGCTTTGCCATCACCGTCGACCTGTCGCGCCCGTTCGGCGACCAGTCCGGCGGCCGCAACACCGTCCGCTTCGTGCTGACCGATGCCGAACGTCGGCGGCGCGGCTGGGACTTCGGCGATGTGGTGTCCGGGCCGATCCCGGTGGAGGTGGAAGCCGATCCCGGCCAGCCCATCGTGGTGTCGGCGGATCTGGCCAAGGCGCGGCTGTCTCTGCCTGTTGTCGGCTGGAGCAAGGCGGCGGGTGTACCGGCCAGCGCCCGCTTTCTCGTCGACATGAAGCCGGATCTGTTTGTGGTGCGCGATCTCGCCATCTCCTCGGATGGCGTGGACGTGCGCGGCGGGGGCGTGCTGGAAAAGGACGGGCGGCTGCGCTCCGCCGATTTCTCCCAGCTGGCGCTGCGTCCCGGCGATGATGCCCGGGTGCGGGTGCAGGCGCGCGATGGCGGCGGCTACCGGGTGACGGTGACGGCGGCTGCTCTGGATGCCCGCGGCTTCATCTCCGCCGTGCGCAAGCCGGCTTCCGGCGCCGATGGCGGTGGCGTTGACCGCACACCGGTGGAAATATCGGCCACGGTGCAGCGCCTGCGCGGCTTCAATTCCGAATCTCTCGGGGGCGTCACCCTGACCGCTTTTGCCGCCGGGCCGAAGGTGCAGCGGCTGTCTCTCGACGGCGCCCTCGGCAATGGCGCGGCAGTTTCGGCCTCGGTGCAGCCGGATCAGGAGCAGCGCGTCGTCTCGGTCTCGGCCAGTGACACTGGCGGTCTCCTGCGCTTTCTCGATATCTACCGCTGGATGACCGGCGGCACCGGGCGCATCGCGGCCCGCATCGACGTGGTTGGTCGGGCCTCGGGTACGGCCACCGTGGCGGATTTCGGCATCGCCGAGGATCCGGCGATGACCACCATCCTGAAGCGCACCACCGATCAGGGCGCCAAGGTGCTGCCCCGGGGGGATGCGTCGCATTTTGATCAGGCGACGGTGCGGTTTGATCTCGCCGGCCCGACGCTGACCATCCGCGAGGCCATCCTGCGCGGCTCGGTTTCCGGCGGCAACGCCTCGGGCACCATCGATCTCGCCCGGGGAACGGTGTCCATGTCCGGCACCTTCATCCCGCTCTATGCGATCAACAACCTGTTCGGCCGCATCCCGCTGGTCGGCAGCATCATCGGCAATGGCAGCGGCGGCGGCCTGATCGGCGTCACCTTCCGCATCTCCGGCCCGGTCGACAAGCCGCAGGTGTCGTTCAACCCGGTTTCCGCCGTCACCCCGGGCATCTTCCGCAAGGTGTTCGAATACGGGAACTGATCCCCCCGCGCCACCGGTGCCGGGACGCGGGGGGAAAATCTCATTTCGTCTCGTAGAGGCTCTTGGGGTCGACCCGCGGCATGTCGGTGAGGAAGGACAGCGCCGGCGAGCCGGAGCCGAGCGGCACCGTGCGGTAGAAGCACGAGCGCCGGCCGGTGTGGCAGCTGACCCCGGCGCCCTCGACGCGCACCTTCAGCCAGACGGCATCCTGATCGCAGTCGACCCGCAGCTCCGCCACCTTCAGCACGGTGCCGGAGGTGGCGCCCTTGTGCCAGAGCTCGCCGCGGGACCGGCTCCAGAACCAGCCTTCGGCGCTCTCGATGGTGCGCGTCAGCGCCTCGGCATTCATGTGCGCGACCATCAGCAGCTCGCCATCATCGGCATCGGTGACGATGGCCGTCACCAGCCCGTCGCGGTCGAAGCGCGGGGTGAGGGCGGCACCTTCCTCCAGCTCGGCCTTGGGACCGGGGGGAGAAAACAGGGGTTCGGCGGACATGAGTCGGGTTCCGGTCTGGGGCGGGCGAGGGGCGTCAGCGGCGCCCGTCGCGGATCTGGGTGAGGAAGCGGACCTGCTCGGCGGGCTGATCCCGGAAGCGGCCGGTGAAGCGGGTGGTGATGGTGGTGGCGCCGGCCTTGGCGACGCCGCGCATGGACATGCACAGATGCTCCGCCTCCACCATCACCGCGATGCCCTTGGGCTTCAGCGCGGCTTCCAGCGCGGTGGCGATCTCGGCGGTCATGGTCTCCTGGGTCTGCAGCCGGCGGGCATAGACCTCGACCAGACGGGCGAGCTTCGACAGGCCGACCACGCCGCCGGAGGGGAAATAGGCGATGTGGGCGCGGCCGAGGAAGGGCACCATGTGGTGCTCGCAATGGGAGGCGAAGGGAATGTCCTTCACCAGCACCATGTCGTCATAGCCGGCGACCTCCTCGAACACCCGGTCGAGCACGTCGGCGGGGTCGGTGTCATAGCCGGCAAACAGCTCCTCATAGGCGCGCACCACGCGCTTCGGCGTATCAATGAGGCCCTCGCGGGCGGGATCGTCGCCGGCCCAGGCGATCAGGGTCCGGACCGCCGCCTCGGCCTCGGCCCGGGTGGGGCGGCCGGCTGGGGAAACGGGGGTTGCGGTTTCGGGGCGGTCGTCGACAACGGCGTCCATGTGCACCTCCCATCGGGATCGTCCGGCGGCCCTCAGGGCAGGGCGGGCAGGTCCCGATGTCACGCCTATCACGCCACCCGGGGGTGGGCGGCTTGCCGGGGGATTCCGGCGGGTCGTCCCGCACCGACGGATCGGCGTCCCCACGCCGGTGCAGGTCGGGTCTTCAGATGACCCTTGTCCAATGCCATATAGGGAGCGGATCATTCCGCCGTAAAGAGCGGCCGGAGCGGAGGCCCTTCCATCCGATGGACGACATCTATTCCACCCGCATCCTGGAGTTCGCCGGCAACATCCCGCGGCTTGGCCGGCTGGCCCGCCCGGATGGCACGGCGACGGCCCATTCGCGGCTGTGCGGCTCCACCGTGACAGTCGACGTGGCGCTGGACGGCGAGACCGTGACCGACTTCGCCCACGAGGTCCGCGCCTGTGCCCTCGGGCAGGCGTCGTCTGCCATCATGGCCCGTCATGTGGTCGGCGCCACGGTGCCGGAACTGAAGGCCCTGAAGGAGCGCATGCGCGCCATGCTGAAGGAGAACGGCGCGCCGCCCGATGGCCGCTGGGCCGATCTCGCCTTCATGGAGCCGGTGCGCGACTATCGCGCCCGCCATGCCTCGACCCTGCTGACCTTCGATGCGGTGGTGGAGGCGTGCGAGAAGGCGCTCGCCGCCAAAGCCGCACCGGACGCGCCCCGGCCCGCGCCGCGGGAGGCGATGTGACCGCCGATCACGCCCAAGGCTGCGGCTGCGGCGGGCATCCGCCGGCACCGGCCGATGCGCCGCCGCCGGGGATCGCCGCCCGCATCGGCATCGGCTTGATCCGGGTCTATCGCTACAGCCTCTCGGCGGTCATGGGCCGGCAGTGCCGGCATCTGCCCACCTGTTCCGACTATGGCGAGACCGCCATCCGCCGCTTCGGCCTGTGGTATGGCGGCTGGATGACGCTGGCCCGTATCCTGCGCTGCAATCCGTTCGGCTCCTCGGGCTTCGATCCCGTGCCGGAAAAGCTGCCCGAGAACGTGACGCCCGCCACCCCGTGGCGTGCGGCGCAGTGGACCGGCGCTCATATCGACCCGGCCACCCGGCTTGATGGCTGATACCAAAGATCCTTGAAAAGGACCCTTTGGTATGCCGATGCCGGCTTCTCATGTCCCTGAGGCATATGAGAAATCTGCTGTTCTTCAAGCGCTAAGGTGCGGTCAGCACTTGCGTGCTTGGTATGAGAGCCGGTGCCCCCGACGGGAAAAGCATTTCCCGGACCGGGGCAGAATCGCCCCGGCCGGCCTCGTGTCCCCGTCCTCCCCCGGGGCATCCTGCCGGCTGGCTGCAGCCGGGACCGCTTTCCGGCGGCCCCGTCCATCCCGACGCCCTCCCGCGCCGGATCCCCCGCCCGCGGCCACCCGCCCTTCCCGGGCTGACCGCTCCAGTCCCTTGAGGTTTCCCGATGGCTGATGCCGTTTCCCGCACGCCGGATCATCCGGTGCTGCCGCTCTTCGTCGAGCGCTGGTCGCCGCGCGCCTTCACCGGCGAGGCGATCCCCGACAGCGTGCTGTTCTCGCTGTTCGAAGCCGCGCGCTGGGCGCCCTCGGCCTATAATTCCCAGCCTTGGCGCTTCATCTATGCCAAGGCCGGCACGCCCGAGTGGCAGCCGCTGTTCGATCTGCTGATTCCGTTCAATCAGGGCTGGGGCGCGACGGCGTCGGCCCTCGTGCTGGTGCTGTCCAAGAGCACCTTCTCGCCGGCTCCCGGCAAGGAGCAGGAGAGCGGCACCCACGCTTTCGACACCGGCGCGGCCTGGGCGAATCTGGCGTTGCAGGCCCATGCGCTCGGCTGGTTCGCTCATGCCGCCTCGGGCTTCGACCACGACAAGGCGCGCGCGACCTACACCCTCCCGGCCGATGTCCACCCGATCGCGGTGCTGCTGATCGGCCGCCATGGCGATCCGGCCAGCCTGCCCGAGGCGCTGCAGGCCCGCGAGACCCCCAGCCCGCGCAAGCCGGTCAGCGAGCTGGTGGCGGAAGGCCGCTATCCCGCGTGATTTCCGGGCTCCGGGCGGGGAAAATCATCTCCGCCCGGGGTCATCTCCTTGACCGCGCCGGAATTGGGCGCGATACCGCGGCGCAACGTCGGTTCCGGATCCGCGGGCATTGGTTGGCCCGGATGCACCGGAGGCGACGCCCGATGCGGACTTTATCCTGAAGACCCGCTTACCTGCATTCGTCGGCAGCGAGTGAGCCGGAGACCGATATGATCCATGTGACCTTCCCCGATGGCGCCGAGCGCGCCTTTGAGCCCGGCGTGACCGGGCGCGAGATCGCCCGCTCCATCTCCAAGTCGCTGGAGAAGAAGGCGATCGCCATCGTCCGCAATGGCGTGCTGTCCGACCTCTCGGACCCCATCGAGGCGAATGCGTCGATCGAGATCGTCACTCGGGACGATGCCCGCGCTGTCGAGATGATCCGTCATGACGCCGCCCATGTGCTCGCCCAGGCCGTGCAGGAGCTTTATCCCGGCACCCAGGTGACCATCGGCCCGGTGATCGAGAACGGCTTCTATTACGATTTCTATCGCAACGAGCCCTTTACCCTCGATGATCTCCCCAAGATCGAGGACAAGATGCGCGAGATCATCGCGCGCAACCTGCCGTTCCAGAAGGAAGTCTGGGACCGCAACGCCGCCCGCGACCTGTTCGCGGAAATCGGCGAGGCGTTCAAGGTGCAGCTCGTCGATGCGATTCCCGAGCATGAGCAGGTGAAGATCTACCGGCAGGGCGACTGGTTCGACCTCTGCCGCGGCCCGCACATGGTCTCTACCGGCCAGATCGGCTCGGCCTTCAAGCTGATGAAGGTGGCCGGCGCCTACTGGCGCGGCGACAGCAACAATCCGATGCTGTCGCGCATCTACGGCACTGCCTGGGCCACCAAGGAAGATCTCGACCGCTATCTCCACATGCTGGAGGAAGCCGAAAAGCGCGATCATCGCCGCCTCGGCCGCGAGATGGACCTGTTCCACTTCCAGGAGGAAGGGCCGGGCGTCGTCTTCTGGCATCCGAATGGCTGGACCCTGTTCCAGGAACTGGTCGCCTACATGCGCCGCCGGCTCGCCGCCGACTATCGCGAGGTCAACGGTCCGCAGGTGCTCGACAAGTCCCTGTGGGAGACCTCCGGTCACTGGGGCTGGTACAAGGAAAACATGTTCGCCGTCCGCTCGGCCGGTGAGGATACCGAGGACGAGCGCGTCTTCGCCTTGAAGCCGATGAACTGCCCGGGCCATGTGCAGATCTTCAAGCATGGCCTGAAGAGCTATCGCGACCTGCCGATGCGGCTGGCCGAGTTCGGCGTGGTGCATCGCTATGAGGCGTCGGGTGCCATGCACGGGCTGCTGCGCGTGCGCGGCTTCACCCAGGATGACGCCCATGTCTTCTGCACCGAAGAGCAGCTTGCCGACGAGTGCCTGAAGATCAACGACCTCATCCTCTCCACCTATGCCGATTTCGGCTTCTCGGAGATCGTGGTGAAGCTGTCCACCCGGCCGGAAAAGCGGGTGGGTTCGGATGAGCTGTGGGATCACGCCGAAGACGTGATGGGCCGGGTGCTGCAGCAGATCGCCGAGGGCTCCGACGGCAAGATCAAGATTGCCATCAACCCGGGCGAGGGCGCCTTCTACGGCCCGAAGTTCGAATATGTACTGCGCGATGCCATCGGCCGTGACTGGCAGTGCGGCACCACCCAGGTGGACTTCAACCTGCCGGAGCGCTTCGGCGCCTTCTATATCGACCAGGAAGGCCAGAAGAAGGCCCCGGTAATGGTGCATCGCGCCATCTGCGGCTCGATGGAGCGCTTCCTCGGCATTCTCATCGAGAACTTCGCCGGTCATTTCCCGCTGTGGCTGGCGCCGACCCAGGTGATGGTGACCACCATCACTTCGGATGCCGACGCCTATGCCGCCGAGGTGCTGGCGCAGCTGAAGGATGCCGGCATCCGCGCCGAGATCGACCTGCGCAACGAGAAGATCAACTACAAGGTCCGCGAGCACTCGCTGTCCAAGATCCCGGTGATCCTGGTCTGCGGCAAGCGCGAGGCCGAGGAGGCGACCGTCAATATCCGCCGGCTCGGCTCGCGCGACCAGGCGGTGAAGCCGCTCAGTGAGGCGGTGGCGGCGCTGGTGGCCGAGGCGACCCCGCCGGACATCGTCCGCCGCGACGCCGCCCGGGCCGCCAAGGCCGCGGCGGCGGTTGCCTGAGCTCCCTTCAGGGACTGACAAAAAAGGGCCTCCGTCCGTCGGGACGGGGGCCCCTTTTTCGTTGGGGGCTTTGTCGCCGGGATCAGACCGGACGCATCTCCTTGATGACGACGTCGCCGTCGATCACTACCGGTTCGTCATCCAGGAACAGCGAGCAGTTGCGCATGGGAATATCCAGATGGCACGGCGTGTCATTGGGCCCGCCGAGCTCGTTGTTCGGGCCGGTGGAGAACATCACGTTGCCGTAGAAGCTGCGCAGCTCCATGCCCATGCCGCCGGGGAACTGGGTGAGACCGTGCCATTTGGCGCGGTGATCGAGTCCCCAGCCGACATGGCTCATGCCGAAGCCGCGCGGATCATTGAACTGCTTCATGTAGGACTTGACGAGATCGGCATCGAGACCGCCACGGATGTCCTGAATGAGGCCCTTCTCGATGGTGTAGGTGATGGGCTCGCGGACATAGGTGTTGAACGGCAGCAGCACGTCGCCCGGGGCGACGACGATCTGGCCATCGACGCCATCATCGGCCCCGCCGGTGAAGACGAAGGCGGCGGGCCAGTGGTCCCAGCGGCCGGGGGTGTCGGTGTAGCCATATTCGCTGATCGTCGGGTAGACGCCGAGCCGGTAGGTCACATCGGTGCCGGAGCGGGAGGTGATGCGCATGGTGCGTGCCCGGGCGAGCAGCTCCGCGCCGATCTCCACCCGCTCCCGCAGCTCCCGCGTTGGCGGCAGGCGGGCGAGCAGGGCGGCCGGCTCCACCGCCGACAGCACCCGGGTGCCCGCCGCCTGGATGGCCATCTGTTCCGGCGAGAACAGCAGGAAGATCAGGTCCACCACCATGTCGGCGGCCTTCAGGGCTTCCACGGCATCGGGATTGGCGGCGAGGCCGGTCTGGCCGACATTCCACGCGCCATTGCTGGGCAGCGGTGCCGGCAGACGCAGATGATACATCCGCGCCCCCAGCCGCTGGCCGGCGGCCAGAAAGGCGTTGGCATAGTCGAGCCGCGTGTCGCCCTCGGACAGCACGACCACCTTCTCCCCCTCCCGCACGCCGGACAGGGTGAGCTGGTGCAGGCAGATCTCGATGAAGCTGGCAAAGTCCATGGTCGATCTCCGGAAGCAGAAGAGGGGGCATGCCAGAGATCCTTGAAACGGACTCTCTGGCTGTCCGTTGCGGGTTTCTCATGCCCGTGGGGCAGATGGGAAATCTGCTGATCTTCAGACGCACGGTGCGGTCAGCACGTGGTGCGTCCGGGATCAGATGTGGCCGAGGTCGGTGATCGCCGCGAGGAAGCCGTCGAGATCATCCCAGGGGATCATGTGGCCGGCGCCGGCGACGGTGCGCACCTCGACGGTCGGCAGCAGGGAGCGGATTTCCGCCACATCGTCCGGGCCGATCACCGGCGCGCCGCCGGCCACCACCAGCCGGGTCGGCACCGTCAGGTGCGGCAGGTCGACGTGGATGTCGTCGGTGTGGAAGCCGTCATAGGCGGCGCGCACGGCCGCGGGCTCGCAGGTGTGCAGCCATTCGGCCCGAAGCGCCCGCTGCTCCTCGGTCCAGGTCGGGCAGAAGGCGCGCATGTCCTCGGCCGAGCAGCCCTTCTGCGCCAGCGCGATGGAATCGACATACCAGGGCAGGGCCGAGGGATAGGCGCGCCGGCCCGGGCCGCTGACCGGCGGATCCACCAGCACCAGCTGACGCAGCCCCTTCGGCTGCTGCCGGCCGGCGCGGATGGCCGTGCGCGCGCCCATGGAGTGGCCAAGGAGCACCCAGTCGCGCAGACCCAGCACCTCGGCCACCGCCACCGCATCGGCAGCCATGGCAGCGAGGGAATAATCCAGCGCGCCGCCTTCGCTGAGGCCGCGCCCGCGCACGTCCAGGGTGTAGACGTCGAGATGTGCCGCCAGCCGTTCGGCGACGAAGGCCCAGGTGATGGCCGGGCTGGTGATGCCGGGGATCAGCAGCAGCTGCGGCCCGGGGCCCGGATGATGGATCAGATGCTGACGGATGCCGTTGGCGTGGACATTGAGGCCGATGGACATGGCAGGCTCCTCAGTAGGCGCCGGAGAGCAGGGCGCCGGCCCCCGGCGACACCCGGTCGAGACCGAGGGCGCCCAGCATGGCGTAGGTGGTGGCAACGGCTGCGGTTAGCACGGGCTTGCCGGTCATCGCCTCCACGATCGGGATGGCGGGGAGCGACGGCATCTGCACGCAGGCCGACAGCACGATGACGTCGGCATCCGCCGTGTTCATGCCGCGCACGATGTCCGGCAGCTTCATCGGGTCATGGGCGGCGACGGCCAGATTGTCCTGAATTTCCAGCGCCCTGTGGTCGATCACCTCGAAGCCCTCGGCCTCGATGTAGTCGATCACCAGCCGGGTCAGCGGCTTCATGTAGGGGGCGACGAGGGCGATGCGGCGGGCGCCCAGCGTCCGGAGGCCCTCCACGAGGGCGCCGGCGCTGGTCACCACCCGGGCGTCCGCATCATTGCCGGCGGCCAGCCCCGAGAGCCGCTCCTCCGACACCCGGTGATAGCCATGGCCCATGGCCATGATGGCGACCAGACAGGCATAGCCGATCACGTCCATGCGGGCGTCGCTGAGCTCCAGCGCGCAGCGGTCGGATTCGCCATCCATGCGCGCCAGCTCGTCCTTGGTGACGTGCTTCATGCGCATGCGCGCCGCATGGAAGGTGAAGCGCTCCGGACGCACCGCCTGACGGGCGGTGAGCATGGCCGGAATCTCCGTCTCCATGGTGATGTTGGAGGACGGAACGATCTGGCCGATGCGGATCGGTCGGGTCATGGGGCTCGGCTCCGGAGATTGAGGATCTGGCGCCGAGGTTAATTGCGCGATTGCGCAATATCAACGAAAAAATTGTACGACTGATTAATAAAAATCCGCCCCGCGCGTCCTGCGCGGGTCCGTCCGGCCTTGCCAGCGGACGCGCGAGCGGCGGCGGATCGTCAGGGCCGAGAGGGGGGCTCAGGGCGGGGCGGTCATGCCGCGTTCGAGAAAGCGCACCATCTGCTCGAACATCTGGCTGTCGCTCACCTGGATCTGGCCGTCGGTGAGGTCGTTCAGCCGGTCGACGCCATTCAGCATGTAGAGATAGACGCCGATGACGAAGGCGAGGCGCAGGCCGATGATCGGCACCGGGATTTCCGGCAGCGCCCGGTGCAGGGCGGCGATGTAGCGCTTGGCCGAGGCGTCATAGACTTCCCGGCGCAGGCGGAAGGCACGCTCGTCGGGCTCGGTGTGCAGCCGGGCCTGCAGCCGCACGAAGGCGGCCCCCGATGGCCCGCTCTGGCGGATGTCCCACTGGGGCCGCAGATAGGCGGAGATGAGGGCGCGGGCATCCGGCAGGTCGGAGCCGGATTCGAGCTGATCCAGAAGCACATGGCGCTGGCCGGAAATGAGCGTGCCGCGGCGGCGGAACACCGCGTCGAACAGGTCTTCCTTGCTGCCGAAATAATAGCGCACCAGCGCCTGGCTGACGCCGGCCCGTTCGGCCACCTCCCGGGTGCCGGTGGCGGTGTAGCCCTGTTCGGCAAACAGCAGCTCGGCCTGATCCAGGATGGCATCGCGCCGGTCGATGTCGTCCCGGTCGTCGCGGGGGCGCCCGCGGCTGCGTCGCGGGGTCTTGCCCTGTGTGTCCGTCATCGCTCCCCCGCCGCCGTCCGGATCTCTCTGTCCAGACCGTCTGTGTAGCGCGGCTTGGGGAGGGCAGGCAAATCGGCTTGGCATATTTGCGCAAGTGAATAATAATGGCGGCCGGTATGGAGGACAGGACATGAGCGCCGACACGGACGTCTACCGGCAGCAGGGCTTTGATGGCCGGCTGGCGATCAGCGGGGGCATCGGCCTGCTGATCGTCGATTTCGTCAACGGCTTTGCCGATCCCGCGGTGTTTGGCGGTGGCAACATTGCGCCGGCGATTGCGGCCACCGTGCCGGTGCTGGCCCGCGCCCGGGCCGAGGGCTGGCCGGTGGTGCACACCCGCATCGTGTTTGCCGAGGATGGCAGCGACGCCACGGTGTTCTGCCGCAAGGTGCCGGGCATGCTGCGGCTGACCGAGCAGGTGCCGGAAAGCGCCATCGTGCCGGAGCTGGCGCCGGCGCCGGGCGAATTCGTGGTGCGCAAGCGCCAGCCCTCGGCCTTCTCCGGCACCGGGCTGTCGGCGTGGCTGGTGGAGCGCGGCGTGCGCAGCCTCGTGGTGTGCGGCTGCGTCACCAGCGGTTGCATCCGGGCGAGCGTGCTGGATGCCATGCAGGAGGGCTTCCTGCCGTTCGTGCTGTCGGACTGCGTGGGCGACCGGGCGCTGGGTCCCCATGAGGCCAACCTGTTCGACATGCAGCAGAAATATGCCGAGGTGATGCCGCGCGACGACTTCTTCGCGGCGCTCGCCGCCCGGGCCAGCGCCTGAAGGCCGGCCGCATCATGCGGCCGGTCACTGTCCGGGAGCAGGGGCAGGCAGCGGTCTTTTCCCGTGCTTCGGGGGCCGGTCCTGGGTCGTGCGGGAGCGGACTGATGGCCGCGCACTGACAGGGGCGCTTGGCGCGGGCGGCATTGCGGTGCGGCAACCGCCGGCTGGACCGGGCTGTCACAGATGGTCCCGCCCGTCGTGCAATTGGCACGGCGGGCATGCTAGCCTGCGCGCCATGCAATACGGCCCAGACGGGGTATCCGGTCCGTACGGCGACCAGGCGGCAGGATCCAGCGGGGGACAGACATGAAGACCGAGAAGCGGGTGGCCGATCTCATGGCCGAGGCGCTGGTGGCGGCCGGCGTCGAGCGGGTCTGGGGCGTGGTGGGCGACAGCCTCAACGGCTTCACCGATGCGCTCAGGACCCATGACAGCATCCGCTGGCTGCATGTGCGCCATGAGGAAGTGGCGGCCTTTGCCGCCGGCGCCGAGGCCCAGCTGACGGGCAAGCTGGCGGTGTGCGCCGGCAGCTGCGGCCCGGGCAACCTGCATCTCATCAACGGCCTGTTCGACTGTCATCGCACCCGCACGCCGGTTGTGGCGATTGCCGCCCACATCCCGAGCCCCGAAATCGGCGGCGGCTATTTCCAGGAGACCCATCCGGAAAATCTGTTCCGGGAGTGCAGCCATTATTGCGAGCTGGTGTCGTCGCCGGCCCAGATGCCGCGGGCGCTGGAAATCGCCATGCGCACGGCGATCCAGAAGCAGGGCGTGGCCGTGCTGGTGATCCCCGGCGATGTCGCCCTTGCCCCCGCCACCCCCGGGGCAGCGGTGCAGTGGAGCGAGGTTCCGCCGCCGGTGGTCGTGCCGGCGGATGCCGATCTCGACCGTCTCGCCACCCTGCTCGATGGCTCCTCCCGCATCACGCTGCTGTGCGGCGCCGGCTGTGCCGGGGCCCATGACGAGGTGGTGACGCTGGCCGAAGTGCTGAAGGCGCCCATCGTCCATACGCTGCGCGGCAAGGACCATGTGGAGCACGACAACCCGTTCGATGTCGGCATGACCGGCCTCATCGGCTTCTCCTCGGGCTATCATGCCCTGAGGGATGCCGAGACGGTGCTGATCGTCGGCGCCGATTTCCCCTATCGCCAGTTCTATCCCGAGCACGCCACCGTGGTGCAGATCGACATCCGGCCGGAAAATCTCGGCCGCCGCACCCGGCTGGATCTGGGGCTGGTCGGCGACGTCAAGGCGACGCTCGCGCGCCTTCTGCCCAAGCTGCTGCCCCACAAGGATGACAGCTTCCTGAAGAAGGCCCGGGCGCATTATCTGAAGGCGCGGGAGGGCCTCGACGAGCTGGCGACGGGCAAGGCCGGCGCCGGGCCGGTGCATCCGCAATATCTGGCGCGCCTGATCGACGAGGTCGCCGCGCCCGATGCCGTCTTCACCTGCGATGTCGGCGAATCCACCGTGTGGGCGGCGCGCTATCTGCACCTGTCCGGCGGGCGGCGGCTGATCGGGTCGCTGCTGCATGGCTCCATGGCCAATGCCATGCCCCAGGCGCTGGGGGCACAGGCCGCGTTTCCCGGCCGGCAGGTGGTGTCGATGTCCGGTGATGGCGGCTTCACCATGCTGATGGGCGATGTGCTCTCGGCCATCCAGCTTGGCCTGCCGATCAAGATCGTGGTGTTCAACAACGGCCTGCTCGGCTTCGTCGACATGGAAATGAAGGCCGCCGGCTTCCTGCCCTTCGGCACCGGGCTGAAGAACCCGGATTTTGCCGCCATGGTCCGTCCCCTCGGCTTCCTCGGCATCCGCGTGGAGGATCCGGCGGAGGTGCGCCCGGCGCTGGAGCAGGCCTTTGCCCATGACGGCCCGGCGCTGGTGGATGTGGTTACCAA
This sequence comes from Segnochrobactraceae bacterium EtOH-i3, assembly GCA_050689115.1. Taxonomy (GTDB): domain Bacteria; phylum Pseudomonadota; class Alphaproteobacteria; order Rhizobiales; family Segnochrobactraceae; genus JBBSSF01. Next base: position 26,355 of record JBOGCN010000015.1, read on the forward strand.
CCCGACGGAGCTGGTGATCCCGCCGGAAATCCAGGCCGAACAGGCCCTCGGCTTCAGCCTCTATGCGGCCCGGGCCATCCTGAATGGCCGCGGCGACGAGATCGTGGAAACGGTGAAGACGGCGCTGTTCCGCTGACCGGTCCGGTCGGCCGGGGGAGGCCATAAGCTCCCCCCTTGCCGGCAGGGGCGGTTTGCGGGCACCCTCCGGCTCCCGGGGGCGAACGAGGGCAGGCGGCCATGAGCGCGCGCGATCCCAGCGCAGACGGTGCAGGCGAGGGCATGGAGTTCTACGCCCGGGTGCCGCGGTTCGACCGCTTCGACCGGGTGATGGATCCGGCCCTGTTCGTCGCCGTGCCCGAGGACTGGGTGCTGGGCGTCACCGATATTGTCGCCTCCGGCGTGGCCATTGCCGACGGGCGCTATCGCGCCGTCAACATGGCGGGGGCCGCGGCCATTGCGGCGGTGGCCAATGCGTTGGGGCGCGGGGCCTTTCCCTTCGCCTTTGGCGGCGATGGCGCCACCTGTGCCGTGCCCGGCCGGCTGAACCGCACGGTGGCGAAGGTGCTGTCGCAAACCGTGGTCTATGTGCGCGAGGAACTGGGGCTGGAGCTGCGCGCGGCGATGGTGCCGGTGCGGGATCTCCGGGCGGCCGGCGCCGATGTGCGGCTGGCCCGCTTCGCGGCGTCGCCGGCGGTCGATTATGCGATGTTCTCCGGTGGCGGCACGGCGCTGGCGATGGCGGAGATGAAGGCCGGCCGCATCGGCCTGCCGGCGGCCGCCCCCGGCAGCCGGCCGGACCTGTCGGGTCTCTCCTGCCATTGGGACGAGGTGCCGGCCCGGCGCGGTCTTATCCTGTCGGTGCTGGCCGAGCCGGTGCCGACGGCTGCTCCCGAGGCGTTTGCGGCGCTGGTGGCCGATGTGCTGGCGCTCGCCCACAGTGTGGAGGCCGATGGCCGGCCGCTGCCACCGGACGGGCCGCCGGTGCCGCTGTTTTCCGGTACGGCACCGCTGGACCTGCGCGCCGATACCCGCCGCCCGGGCCTTGCCCGGCTGACGGCGCACGGGCGCAACCTCTTGCGCTCGGTTGCCCTTTCGGTGCTGAAGCGCACCGGCTGGCGCCTCGGCGGGGTCGATGTGCGGCATTATCTGGCCGAGCTCTCGGCCAATGCGGATTTCCGCAAATATGAGGACGGGCTGAAGCTGACGCTGGACTGTTCGGCGGCACTGGCCGATGCGATCGAAGAGCGGCTGGAGGCGGCGGTGCGCGAGGGCGTGGCGGCCATGGGTGTGCACCGGCAGGAGCGCGCCCTCGTCACCTGCTTCGTGCCGTCCATGCGGGCGGCAAGCCATGTCCACTTCATCGACGGCGCCGGCGGCGGCTATGCCGCGGCCGCCCGTGCCCTCAAGGGTGGCCGCCGGCCCGAGAGTGCGGCCTGAACCAGCGCGATGATCCCGCCCGCCAGAGCCACGGTCACGGCCGGCCGCGGCGGCAGGGTGGAGAGATCGAGATTGGCCGCGAGCACCCGGAGCGGATCCACCCCGGAGGCGAGTCCGTACCAGAGCGCCTCGACGCCGGCCGTCGCAAGGCCGGCGACCACGGCAAGAGCGATGAGGGTGAGGAAAGCGGTCGCCCGGCCCCGCCGGCCATCGGCGGCGCCCTTCAGCGGGGTCTTTTCCAGAAGCCGCACGCCGAGAAGCCAGAGATAGCAGCCGCTCATCAGCACCGGCTCGGTGACGTCGACCTTGGATTGAAGGAAGAAATGGACGAGCGCCAGCACGGTGACGGGGTGCACCAGCAGGTGCAGCCGGTTCCAGCGCAGCGCGCCCAGCCGCCGGATGGCGCCATCCGTCGAGGTGATGGCCAGCGCAATCAGTCCGAGAAGGGCGATGAAGCCGAGGGTCAGATAGAAGCGCAGTACGATTTCGCTTGCGACCTTGGCGAGGTTGCCATGCTCCTGGGCGATATAGAGGCCGAGATGAACCGCCGCATAGGCGAAGGCGGCCAGCCCCAGCATGCGCCGCACCTGCAGCACCCGGCCCCAGCCAAACAGGCGACGCAGCGGCGTGACCGCGAGGGTGAGGAGCAGGAAGCGCACGGCCCAGTCGCCGGTGTCATGCAGGGCGGCGGTGACGGGGCGGGCGGCAAAGGGGCCGATGAGGGGCGCGGGATCCAGGCTCGCGCGCAGGAGCGCGATCCCGGTGGCAAGGCCGGGCACGAACAGGGCGAGGAAGACGACGAGCTTCAGGACGGACAGACGGCCGGTCCGGTCGGTCCAGGGGGCAGCGGGCATCGGCGGGCCTCAGACGGCAGGGGGCGCGGCCGGTCCGGAGGGCGGACGGGCAGGGCAGCCGGTGGCGCCCTGCCTATCAGATGTCACCGGGATTTTGGCTCCGTCAGGCGTACACCCATCCACATCTCGTTCAAGTTTTCGTAACTGGTTTCTACCAGGGGCGTGCCGCGCAGCACCTTGCGCACATAATCCGGCGTCAGGTCAGCGTGCAGCAGGGTCCGCTCGATCGGCCACGAGAGCCACGCGGCATTCTTCGGCGTCATCAGGGCCAGCAGCGACGGCATGGCGCGCAGCAGGCTCACCCGGTCACGCACGAACATGTGCAGCACATCCGGCGGGTCCTGCCGGGCGGCGCTGACCAGCTGGCAGATGACCAGACGGGAGCCCTGCGGCAAGGGGCCGAGAAGGGCAGGGTAGATGCGGGGAGCATCGACGGCCAGAAGGGTGCGACCGGGTTCCAGGCCGAGCTTGGGGCCGATCGGCGTGCCGATGTCGGGTGGCGAAACCGGATCAGTCATGAATTGGGTCAATCCCCGCTGGCGGGCCCGGTTCTCCCGTCCGCCCGGCGGTCCCTCATGGACCGGCCGGCCGAAGCGCGACACCGGGTCTTGTGTGGTCTCGGGCGCCGGCTGGCTGGCAACTGGCACGGCGACAGGCGATTTGGACCCCGGACCGTGACAGTGCCGGCTCTGGCCCGTTTCTGCAACGAACAGATGGGGCGCCGCTCGCCGGTCAGGACGGAACGGGGGAGTCCTCTCCGTCCTGACAATGGCCGATCATCCTTAACAAAGCATGGCTTTTGCCACTCTCACGGGTCGATGAAGATACGGACCCGTGCACTCGCCCCGGTGGCATCCAGCGCCGTCAGCGTCATCAGCCCCGGCCCCGGCGGCAGGAGGAAGCCCTGCCGGTCGCGCCCCAGCCCGCTGGCCGGGCGGCCGTTGACGAGCAGCATCACCGGATCCCGGGTGCCTTCCAGCGCCCACGCCAGCGGCTGGCCGGCCCCATCGCCGCCGAGGCTGACCCGCGCTCCGTCCGGGGGATAGATGAAGCGCAGGCCCGCCGGGCGCGCGGCCGGTGCATCCGCTCCGGCGGTGGCGGCGCCAAAGGCGCGCAGCGGCGCCGGCAGACCGGACGTTGCCGCAATCAGCGTGCCCGGCGGCGGGCCGGGCAGCGGCGCCGGGCGTGGGGCGATGCGGGCAAACGTCTCGAACAGGACGGGGGCGGCCGCCAGCCGTCCTGTCATCCCCGGCACCGGCTGGCCATCGGCCCGGCCGACCCACACGGCCACGGCATGGCGGCCATCAAAGCCCGCCGCCCACGCATCGCGATAGCCATAGGAGGTGCCGGTCTTGAAGGCGATGCGGTTCAGGAGGCCATTTTCCGGCGGCGGCGTGCCGGCCAGCACATCCCCCACCTGCCACGCCGCCACCGGATCGAGCAGGCGCACCGGCGGCGCCGGCGGGCCGATGCGGTCGCGGTCCAGCACCGGCGGGGTGACGAGGCCGCCTTCCGCCAGCCCGGCATGGAGCAGGGCCAGATCCGTCAGCCGCATGCCGATGCCGCCAAGGCCGATGGCAAGTCCGGGGGCGGCATCCCGGGGCAGCGCCACCTTCACCCCGGTCTCCTCCAGCCGCACCGCCAGCCGCACCGGGCCGACGGCCTCCAGCAGGGCGACGGCGGGCACGTTCAGCGACTGCTGCAACGCCACCCGGGCCGTCACCGTGCCCTGAAAGGTCGCATCGAAATTGCCGGGCCGGTAGGTGCCGAAGGGCGTCGGCCGATCCTCCACCAGGGTCTCCGGATGGGCAATGCCGGCCTCGAAGGCGAGGCCATAGATGAAGGGCTTCAGGGACGAGCCCGGCGAGCGCATGGCCTCGGTCATGTCGACATGACCCAGCCGCCGGTCCTCGGCGAGCCCGGGCGAGCCGACGAGGGCGCGCACCTCATGCTCCCGATGATCGAGCACCACGATGGCGCCGGAGGCGGCGGGGCCGAAGGCCCGCACCCGATCGGCAACCAGGGCTTCCAGCTCGGCCTGCAGCGGGCGGTCCAGTGTCAGGCGGTGGACGGCGCGGCCGGGCTCGGCCCGCACCAGCCGCTCCGACAGGTGGGGCGCCAGCCGTGGAAAGGGACGGCGCTCCCGCGGCACCGGCTCGCGCCGGGCCAGCGCGGCATCCGCCGCCGGGATGACGCCGAGACCGACGGCGCGGTCCAGCACCCGGTCGCGGGCGCGCCGGGCAGCCTCGGGAAAGCGGTCCGGCCGGCGGGTCTCCGGCGATTGCGGCAGGGCGACCAGCAGGGCCGACTGGGCCAGCGTCAGCCGGTCCGGCTCGCGGCCGAACCAGGCAAGGCTCGCCGCGCGGATGCCCTCCAGATTGCCGCCATAGGGGGCAAGCGCCAGATAGAGATCGAGAATTTCAGCCTTTGTCAGCCGCCGCTCGATCTGCACGGCGCGCGCCGCCTCGCGCAGCTTGCGGGCAAAGGTGCGCTCCCGCGCGCCGTCGATCAGGCGCGCCACCTGCATGGTGAGGGTGGAGGCGCCAGAGACGATGTGGCCGCGGCGGACCAGATCCAGCCCGGCGCGCGCGACCGAGCGCGGATCGACACCGGCATGATCGGCAAAGCGCCGGTCCTCATAGGCAATGAGGAGCTTCAGGAACACGGGATCGACCGTGGCCGACGGGCTCGCCAGCCGGTAGCGGCCATCGGGGGCGGTGAAGGTCGCCAGCAGCCGGTCGTGCCGGTCCAGCACCACCGGCGACGGGCCCTCGGGCGGGATAAGCCGGGGCGGAAAGGCCCGGTCGAGCGCGTCGAGCCCCGCCGCACCGGCAATCACCAGCAGGCCGGCCACGATCAGCCCGGTGCCGATGGCGCGCGGGCGGGCGCGCCACAGCGGCAGGCGCTGAGGGGGCAGGCGGCGGGACATCTTCATGGCAACGAGTGTTGGCCACGCCCCCGGCCGCGGTCAAGCGCGGCCGGCCGGATCGCATCCCCGGGGGGAAAGTCTCATGCTGAGACCGGCACGAAGGCACGGGCCGGGAAATCATAGATCCGGCCGCTCTCCGGCATGGCCGGCTGGAGCAGGGCGAGGATGTGCGGCACCAGCTCTTCCGGCGCCGGCAGGGTTGCCGGATCCTCGCCGGGCATGGCGGCGGCGCGCATGCCGGTGCGCACCGGGCCAGGATTGAAGAGGTTCGCCTTCACATGGGTCTGGCGGGTCTCGGCGGCATAGGTGCGCACGAGGGTGTCCAGCGCCGCCTTGGAGACGGAATAGGGGCCCCAGTAGGCCTTGGCCGAGCGGGCGGCCCCGGAGGTGATGAACACGGCGCGGCCGGCATCCGAGCGGCGCAGCAGCGGATCCAGCGAGCGGATCAGGCGCCAGTTGGCGGTCACGTTGAGGGACATCACCTTGTCCCAGGTCTTGGGCTCGACATGGCCGAGGGGCGAGAGCTGGCCCAGCGCACCGGCATTGCCGACGAGAATATCCACCTTGCCGAAGCGCTCGAACAGGGCAGCGCCCAGACGGTCGATCGCCGGGAAATCGGTGATGTCGAGGGGCACCAGCACCGGCTTCGGGCCGCCGGCAGCGCAGATGGCATCATCCAGCTCTTCCAGCCCGCCGACCGTGCGCGCCACTGCCACCACCTGGGCCCCGGACGCGCCGAGCGCATAGGCGACCGCCCGGCCGATGCCCCGCGAGGCGCCCGTGACGACGGCCACCCGTCCTTCGAAAATGCTCATCGCCCGCTTCCTTCCCGTGAGGGGTGCGCCCCGTGTCCGGGCCCGCCTGCTGGCGGCCTTTCTAGCGGCATCGGCCGCGGGGTTCCAGTCTCGCGGGTGGCGCCGGGCATGGTGCTTTCTGTCCCGGGGGAGAGGCGATGACAGGAGAGAGCCGGATGGGGAACGGGCGCCCCGGAGGTCCGGGGCGCCCGTGAAAAGCGGTCTGGTGAGGATCCGGCGCGGCCGGGCTCAGTAATTCTCGGCCAGAAGCGACAGCTGGCGGGTGTGGTCCAGCCCTTCATGGTCGGTCAGCCGGGTCGGATAGTCGCTGGTGAAGCAGGCATCGCAGAACTGCGGCGCGTTCGGGTCGCGGCCCGGCTGGCCGGCGGCGCGATAGAGGCCGTCCAGGGACAGGAAGGCGAGGCTGTCGACCTTGATATAGTTGGCCATTTCCTCGATCGTCATGCGCGAGGCGATCAGCTTCGACTTCTCCGGGGTGTCGACGCCGTAGAAGCACGAATCCCGGGTCGGCGGCGAGGCGATGCGCATGTGCACCTCCGTCGCGCCGGCATCGCGCACCATCTGCACGATCTTCAGCGAGGTGGTGCCGCGCACGATGGAATCGTCGATGAGGATGACGCGCTTGCCTTCCAGCATGGAGCGGTTGGCATTGTGCTTCAGCTTCACGCCCATGTGGCGGATGGCATCCGTCGGCTCGATGAAGGTCCGGCCGACATAATGATTGCGGATGATGCCGAGCTCGAACGGGATATTGGCTTCCTGGGCGTAGCCGATGGCGGCCGGCACGCCGGAATCCGGCACCGGGATCACCACATCGGCGGTGACAGGCGCTTCGCGGGCGAGTTCGGCGCCGATCTGCTTGCGCACGGTGTAGACATTCATGCCCTCCATGACCGAGTCCGGACGGGCAAAATAGACATATTCGAACACGCAGAAGCGCGGCCGCGGCACCCGGCCCCACGGGCGGGTGGATTCGACGCCCTGCTCGGTGATGATCACCAGCTCGCCGGGCTCGATGTCGCGCACGAAATGGGCGCCGATGATGTCGAGGGCGCAGGTCTCTGAGGCGAGCACATAGGCGCCATCGAGAATGCCCAGCACCAGCGGACGCACGCCGAGGGGATCGCGGCAGCCGATCAGCTTCTTTTCCGACAGGGCGACGATGGCATAGGCGCCCTCCACATTGGTGAGGGCATCCACCAGCCGCTCCACCAGCGGCACGCGCTGGCTGGTGGCGATCAGGTGCAGGATGGTCTCGGTGTCCGAGGTCGACTGGAAGATCGCGCCGCGCTTCTGCAGCAGATATTGCAGGGTGCGGGCGTTGGTCAGGTTGCCGTTGTGGGCGAGCGCGAAACCACCGCCGGAGAATTCGGCAAACAGCGGCTGCACATTGCGCAGCACCGGCGCGCCGGTGGTGGAATAGCGGGTGTGGCCGATCGCCCGGTCGCCCTTCAGGCGCTCCATGACGGCGTGGCCGGTAAAGTTGTCGCCGACGAGGCCGATATGGCGCTCGGTGGTGAACTGGCGACCGTCATAGGAGACGATGCCCGCCGCCTCCTGGCCGCGATGCTGAAGGGCGTGCAGGCCGAGGGCGGTCAGCGCCGCCGCATCCTTGTGGCCGAGGATGCCGAAGACGCCGCATTCCTCGTGCAGGTGATCGTCGTCGAACGGCGACCCCTCGCGGATTGAAACGTCCGTGCCAGTCTTCGTCATTTTCCGTCGATCCTGCTCCGCCCGGGCCTTTACGCGCTCGGGGCCCGGCGGTTCCCCACGCCTTCGAAAATACCAGACTTGCGGCCGGACCGTGGCAGCGGTCCGGCCGGAGTGCGAATTATTCCAGTTTTTCCGCCGCGTGAAGCCCAAACCGGCTCAGCACCCAACTGTGCCGTGCACAAGCCATGCCGATTTCACGCCCCCCGGGGATTATTGCCCCTGGCCGGACGACTGGATGAGCTGGTCGAGACCCTGACGTTCGCCCGGGCGATAGGCCGGCGGCGGGGTCTGGGCGGCCGGGGCGGCAGCCGGAGCAAGGCCGGTGGCCGGCGCCGTTGCCGGCGGCAGCGCCGCGCCGGGCTTGGCCAGATTCGGCAGGTTGGACGGCAGCGTCACGCCGGCCGGGGCCAGCTTCTCGGCGATGGCGCCCTTCGGATCCTCCGGCAGGGCCGCCATGATGCGGGCGCCGAGATCGTTGAGGAGGGCGCGCGAGCGGGCGCTCTCGATCCACGCCGGCACATCCCGCGGCACCAGCGCATTGAAGAACAGCATGGCCACGACCATCAGCAGCAGCCCACGCGCTGCACCGAACAGGAAGCCGAGCAGTCGATCCAGCGCGCCGACGCGGCTGTCGATGACGAAGTCCGAGATCTTCATGGTGATGTAGCTCACGATCATGAGCGTGACCAGGAAGATGATGGCGATGGTGACGCCGCGGGCGACGAGATCGTCGGTGATATACTGCTTGGTATAGGGCAGCAGCCGGGCCTGAAGAACAAAGGCCGCAACGGCTGCGGCGATCCACGAGGCGATCGACAGCACCTCGCGCACGAAGCCGCGCACCATGGCCAGAAGGGCCGAGACCAGCATGACGGCGATCACGATCCCGTCGAGCAGCGTGATGGACATCAGGTAGGCTCTCCTGGCCGGCGCCCGTGGTCATCGGGAGGCGGCGGCCTGTTCCCCAAAGGACAAGTTCGGCCGGCCCCCGGCCGGCACGCGCATGTGGCGTCTATACCGGCAATCCCTTGCGAACCGGTATAGGAAAAGCGGCCTTTTCCCCGGTTGATCCGGAGGTGTGGCATCGCGCGCGGCAGGCCCGGGGCCCGCCGGAGATCAGTCGTCCAGCTCCGGCGACGGTCTGGACCCGCCCGAGCGCGGGCGTCCGCCCTTGTCCGCACCGCCGGCCCGCGCGGCCCCGGAGGAGGGGCCGGTGAGGCTGCGGCCGCCGGCAATGCCGGCCACCAGATCAATGAGCGAGCCGATGCCGGTGATCGAGAGACCGGCCGGCGGGGCCGATCCGCGCCCGCCTTCGGCTGCCGCTTCCGGCACCACGGCCCGGGCAAAGCCCAGCTTTTCCGCCTCTTTCAGACGTCCGGCGCCATGGGCGACCGGCCGCACCCGACCCGACAGGCTGATTTCGCCGAAATAGACGCAATCGCCGGGAAGGGCAACCCCGGTAAGGGACGAGACAAGGGCCGCCGCCACCGCCAGATCCGCCGCCGGCTCTGCAATCCGGAGGCCACCGGCAATGGCCAGATAGACGTCGCTCTGGCCGAGCCGCACGCCGCAGCGCGCCTCCAGCACCGCGATCACCATGGCGAGCCGGTTGGAATCCCAGCCGACGACGGCGCGGCGCGGCGTGCCCAGCGGCGAGGGGGCGACCAGCGCCTGCACTTCCACCAGCAGCGGCCGGGTGCCCTCCATGCCGGCAAAGACGGCCGAGCCGGGGCTGGAGCGGTCGCCATCGCCGAGGAAAATCTCCGAGGGGTTGGCGACTTCCGACAGCCCGGTGCCGGTCATCTCGAACACGCCGATCTCGTCGGTGGGACCGAAGCGGTTCTTGGCAGCGCGCAGGATGCGGAAGGCGTGGGCGGGGTCGCCTTCGAAGGTCATCACCGCATCCACCATGTGCTCCACCACCCGCGGACCGGCAATCTGGCCGTCCTTGGTGACATGGCCGACGAGGACCACCGCCGCGCCGGACTGCTTGGCATAGCGGATCATCGCCTGGGAGGACGAGCGCACCTGGGTGACGGTGCCGGGCGGAGATTCGGCAAGGCCGGTCCAGAGCGTCTGGATCGAATCGACCACCACCAGCGCCGGCGGCGGACCGGCGGCCAGCGTCGCCAGGATGTCCTCGACATTGGTTTCGGCCAGAAGCTGGACGTCGCTGTCCGACACCTGCAACCGCTCGCCGCGCAGCCGCACCTGGGCCACCGCCTCCTCGCCGGAGACATAGACCACGCGCCGGCCGGTGCGGGCCAGCCGGGCCGCGGTCTGCAGCAGAAGCGTCGACTTGCCGATGCCCGGGTCACCGCCGACCAGAATCGCCGAGCCGGGCACGAGGCCGCCGCCGGTCACCCGGTCGAGTTCGCCCGAGCCCGTCGGCACCCGCGGGGCATCGTCGGACTTGCCGGCCAGCGGCACCAGCTCGATCTTGCGGCCGGTGCGGGCCGAGCGGATCGGCCCGGCGCTGACAGCCGCCGCGCCACCGTCCGGCTCCTCGATGACCGAGTTCCACGCGCCGCAGGATTCGCATTTGCCCACCCAGCGCGGGGTGACGGCTCCGCATTCCTGACAGACATAAGTGGACGTCCGGCGCGCCATCGGCTGGGGTTCCCTTGCTGCGGCCGGAGGGGAGGGCGGACAAGGGCCCGCCCGTCCCGCATCAGATCCGGCTGATGTCCCCCAGATAGCGGCGGGCGTAGCGCCGGCCAAGCCCCGTCAGCAGCTCGTAGCCGATGGTGCCGGCCCGCGCCGCCACCTCGTCCACGGGAATGCGCGGCCCGAACAGCTCCACCCACTGGCCGCGCTCGCCCAGACCATCGGGCAGATCCGTCACGTCGATGGCGAGAAGGTCCATGGAGATGCGGCCGAACAGCGGGACCGGCCGGCCCTCGATGGCGGCGCGGGCCCCCGGCACGGCATCGGTGCCGCCAGCGCCACGGTGGAAGCCGTCGGCGTAGCCGATGGAGAGGATGGCGATGCGGCTGTCGCGGGTGCAGCGCTGGGCGGCGCCATAGCCCACGGTTTCGCCCTTCGGCACCATGCGCACCAGCATGATGCGGCCTTCCAGCGTCACCACGGTGCGCATCGGGTTCGGCCGGCCGGCCAGCGCCCGGCCGCCATAAAGTGCGATGCCCGGCCGCACCAGATCGAAATGGAACTCCGGCCCGGTGAGGATGCCGGCGGAATTGGCCAGCGACGTGCGGACATGGGGGAAGGCGGCGGCCACCTTGCGGAAGCGTTCCAGCTGCGCGGCCGTCATCGGATGGTCCGGCACGTCGGCACAGGCGAGATGGCTGATGATGAGCTGGAGGTCGATGGCGTTGAGGGGGCCGGGGGCGGTGGCAAGGCCCAGCGCCTCTTCCACCCGCAGGCCCATGCGGTTCATGCCGGTGTCGACATGCAGCGTCGCCGGCAGCTTCTCGCCATGCTTCAGGGCCTCGTTGGCCCACAGCCGCACCTCGACCATGGAGCCGAGCACCGGGATCAGCCGGTGGGCGCGGTAGGTTTCCACCGCCTCCTCGAACAGGCCGTTGAGCACGTGGATGGTGGCCTCCGGTGCGATGGCGCGGGCGCGCACGCCCTCCTCGGGCAGGGCCACGAAGAAGGTGCGGCAGCCGGCGGCCTGAAGGGCGGCGACCGTCTCCTCCAGACCGATGCCATAGCCATCGCCCTTGACCGCGGCGCCACACTCGGCCGAGCCGGCCTTTGCCGCGAGGAAGCGCCAGTTGTCCACCAGCGCCACCCGGTCGACGGTCAGACGGCCGCCATGTCCATGGGCCCAGGAATCCACGGTCCCGGTGCTGCCGTTCGCCATCCGATCACTCCATCCGCTCGGGCAGGTTGATTTCGCGGGCAAGGTTGGAGAACCGCGTCACCTCGGCATCGAACTGCACCGCCACCGTGCCGGTGGGCCCGTGACGCTGCTTGCCGATGATGATTTCCGCGATGCCCGCCACCTGCTCCATTTCCGTCTGCCACTTGAAGAACTCTTCCGACCCCTCCTTGGGCTTCTTGTTCTTGAGATAATATTCGTCTCGGTAGACGAACATCACCACGTCGGCATCCTGCTCGATCGAGCCGGATTCGCGAAGGTCGGACAGCTGCGGCCGCTTGTCGTCCCGGGATTCCACCTGACGCGAGAGCTGGGACAGCGCGATGATCGGCGCCTCCAGCTCCTTGGCCAGCGCCTTGAGGCCGGTGGTGATCTCGGTGATTTCCTGCACGCGGCTGTCGGAAGCGCGCTTGCCGGAGCCGGACAGCAGCTGCAGATAGTCGATTACCAGCAGGTCCAGCCCCTTCTGGCGCTTCAGCCGCCGGGCGCGGGCGGCAAGCTGGCCGATGGTGAGGCCGCCGGTCTGGTCGATGTGCAGCGGGATGGTCTGCATTTCCTGGGCGGCGACGGCGAGACGCTCGAACTGGTCCTCGTCGATGGCGCCGCGGCGGATCAGGGACGAGGGCACGCCGGACTGTTCCGCCAGGATACGGGTGGCGAGCTGCTCGGCCGACATTTCCAGCGAGAAGAAGCCGACGACGCCGCCATCCACCGTCTTGTGGCTGCCATCGGGCTGCAACTCGGCCTTGTAGGCCTTGGCGACATTGAAGGCGATGTTGGTGGCCAGCGACGTCTTGCCCATGGCGGGACGGCCGGCCAGCACGATCAGGTCGGAGCGCTGCAGGCCGCCCATGCGCTGGTCGAGATCGGTGAGGCCCGAGGACAGGCCCGACAGGCCGCCGGCGCGGTTATAGGCCGCCGCCGCCATGTCCACGGCCTGGGTGAGGGCGGAGCCGAAGGTCTCGAAGCCGCCCTCGAAATGGCCCGACTCGGCAAGGCTGTAGAGCTGGCGCTCGATGGTGGAAATCTGGTCGCGCGGGGTGGTGTCCACCGGGGCGTCGAAGGCGGTGTTCACCATCTCCTCGCCGATCTCGATCAGCGCCCGGCGCAGGGCGAGGTCGAAGAGATGGCGGGCATAGTCCTCGGCATTGATGATGGTGGTGGCTTCAGATGCCAGCATCATCAGGTAGCGCGCGAAGGGCAGATCGCTGATTTTCTCGTCCGGGCCGAAGAAGGTCTTCAGCGTGATCGGCGAGGCAACCTTGCCGGCGCGGATCAGGTGCACCGTCATCTCGTAGATGCGGCGGTGCTGGGGCAGGAAGAAGTGCTCGGCCTCAAGGAAATCCGAGACGCGATAATAGACCTCGTTGTTGACGAGGATCGACCCCAGAAGCTGCCGTTCCGCCTCCACATTGTGGGGCACGACGCGGACGGCCGCCGGGGCGGCGGAGCTGACGGGATCCTGGGCGTTCATGAACCGGCTGTCTTCCGCATGTCTCTGGCCCGGGAAACGGGATGCCGGGCACTTGTCGGGGACAGGCATGTCTTCCCGGCCCGTCCGGCCCCTCGGGGGGTGAGTGGCGGGGGAGGGCGCGCGAACAGACAGATGTCCCGTGGCGTAAGCTGCTACTCTAGCCGGATCCGCCGCGGGTGCCTAGGGTCGCTTTCCCTCTGGCCGGGCGGGCGGGCGGCGAGGAGGGCTGCCGTGCGCAGTCCCCTGTTGCCGGGACCACCTGTACCATCGGGCATTTTCCGGATTGGCACGGGCGACGCCTGTCCGGATAAGCTGCCCGGCATTTTCGGGTGGCTGCCGGCTGCGGGAGCGTCCGGACCGATCGGAAGGGAACCGCGATGCCCATGGCCCTCGTCAAGGATCATGATACCGCCCTGCTCGAACGCGAGTGGACCGCGCTGCAGGCTGGCATCACCGGCGAGGTGCGGGCCCGGCTGGCCCGGACGGTGGAGGCGGCAGCCCCCGGCCTCGTCCAGACCTTCTATTCCATCCTGCAGGCAGATCCGGAAGCCAACCGCTTCCTGTCCCACGAGATGGTGCAGACCAAGCTGCGCCACACCCTGCGCGGCTGGCTGCTGGAGCTGTTTCCCGGCGATCAGGCGCCGGAATTCACCGCCATGGCCACCCGGCAGCTGCATGTGGGCGAGATCCACGCCCGGGTGAACCTGCCCATCAAGCAGGTCTACCGCTCCTGGCGCATGCTGAATGACGGGCTGATTGCCGGTATCGTCGCCGAAGGGGCCGATCCGGAGACGCTCGTCGCCATGCTGCGGCTGGCCGCCAACACCATGAACATCGCCGTGGAAATCATGGGCGCGGCCTTTTCCCGGGAGAACAGCCGGGCCGAGCGCAATGAAGAGGCCTATCGCCTGTTCTCGCTGGGGCAGAACCTGACCCAGGAGCGCGAGGCCCAGCGCGCTGCCATTGCCGAATGGGTGCAGAACACCCTGTTCTCCGTGGCCGCCCATGCCGGCGTCGATGCCCTGCCGGCGCTCGGCGCCTCGGAATTCGGCCTGTGGCTCACCCATCGCGGTGCCGTCGTGTTTTCCGGCATGGCCGAGATGCAGCGCATCGCGCAATATGTGCAGGAGATCGACCGCAGCATCCTGCCCGGCATCCGCGCCGGGGCTGACGCCGGCCCGGCCCTCATCCGCCTGCAGGCCCGCATCAACGAGATCAAGTCGCTGCTCGGCGACTGCTTCAACGCCGCCGCCCGCATCGAAGGTGGCCGGGATCCGCTGACCCGGATGCTGAACCGGCGCTTCATGGATACGGTGCTGTCGCGGGAAGTGGCCTTCACCCGGCAGATGGACCGTGCGCTCTCCGTCGTCATGATCGACCTCGACCATTTCAAGCGCGTCAACGATCAGCACGGCCACGCCAGTGGCGATGCGGTGCTGAAGCAGTGCGCCGAAGTGGTGCTGGAGGCCGTGCGCATCGGCGATTTCGTGTTCCGCTATGGCGGCGAGGAGTTCCTCGTCGTTCTCGTCGAGACCCGGGGCCGGGAAGCCTGCCTGTTTGCCGAGCGGGTGCGCGAGAGCATTGCCCGCACCCCCATCGACATCGGCGACGGCAAGGTGCTCAGCGTCACCGCCTCCATCGGCGTCGCCGAATTTTCGGGCCATCCCGACTACATGAAGCTGGTCAACGCCGCCGATGGCGCCCTTTACCGGGCCAAGAGCGGCGGCCGCAATCAGGTCTGCCTGGCGGAGGCGGGCTGAGGGGCGGGCTGCGAGGTGCACGGGGCGGGGGATCCGTCCCGCAAATATGGGATCCCGGCGGCGGTTGCCCGGTCCGGCCCGGAAAGCGGGTCGGACCGGAGGTCCTATTCTCCGGCCAGCCGCAAAGGCGGGTGCAGCCGGCCGCCTTCGCGGGCGCGCAGCGCCTGTTCGGCGTGGAGGATATAGTCCCGGGTCAGCGGCACCGCGTCCTGTTTGCGGGTCAGCTGGATCTGGAACACCATCATGTCCTGATGCCGGAACGCGGTTTCAGACGCCGCCAGATAGAATTCCCACATCCGGCAGAATCGCTCGTCATAGAGCTGTGC
The DNA here is from genome assembly GCA_050689115.1 of Segnochrobactraceae bacterium EtOH-i3. Taxonomy (GTDB): domain Bacteria; phylum Pseudomonadota; class Alphaproteobacteria; order Rhizobiales; family Segnochrobactraceae; genus JBBSSF01. The sequence continues at coordinate 41,507 of JBOGCN010000015.1, forward strand.
CGCCTCGTCCCACCGCGCCATGAAGCGCTCGCGCCACGCCTTGAGTGTCTCGGCATAGTGCAGGCGCAGGATCTCGATGTCGGTGACCTTGAGGCCGGACTTCTCGATGACAGGGAGAACCTCAGAAAGCGCCGGGATATAGCCGCCGGGGAAGATATATTTCTGGATCCACGGGTTGGTCTGGCCGGGGCCGTCGAAGCGGCCGATGGAATGCAGCACCATCACGCCATCCGGCGCCATCAGCCGGCGGACCTGATCGAAATATTCCCGGAAGTGGCCGACGCCGACATGCTCGAACATGCCGACCGAGACGATGCGGTCGAACGGCCCTTCCAGCGCGCGGTAGTCCTTGAGCAGGAAGCGGGCGCGGTCAGACAGAGCGCGCTCCTCCGCCCGGGCGTTGGCGATGCCGAACTGTTCTTCCGACAGCGTCACGCCGGTGACGTCGCCGCCGCCCATCTCGGCCAGATAGAGGCCGAGGCCGCCCCAGCCGCAGCCGATATCCAGCACCTTCTGCCCGGGCCGCAGCAGCAGCTTGGCGGCCAGATGGCGTTTCTTGGCCAGCTGGGCTTCTTCCAGGGTGCTGTCCGGCCGCTCGAAATAGGCGCAGGAATATTGCTTGTCGGAGTCCAGAAACAGCCGGTAGAGCGCGCCATCCAGATCATAATGATGGGCGATGTTGGCGCGGGACCGCCCGAGGGTGTTGTGCTGGTGGATCCGGCGCAGAAGGTAGCGCAGCTTGCCGAATGCCTTCACCCACCAGGCCGGCACGATGCCGCCGCTGTGGCGCAACACCAGGTCGAGAAAATCATAGATCCGGCCTTCCTCGATGACGAGGCCGCCATCCATGAAAGCCTCGCCCAGGGCCAGCTCGGGATCCAGCAGCACCGCCCGCTCGACAGCCGGGCTGGTGAAGCGGATGCGGACCGCCGGTCCGGGTCCGGGACCAAGGGTCTCCACTTTGCCATCGGAGGTCACCACCTCCAGACGGCCGGATTCGATCATCGACGAGAGAACAGCCTTGAGAATTGCGTTCATGCGCGCCCCTGCTCCGGTGGAAGAGGGTGCCGCGCGGGCCACGCGCGGCGAGACCTACTCAGGGGATTAAAAACGGACTCCGATTTTTGCTCAAGATCAAAATGACGCGGGTCATAAGGTTGCCATCTCATATTTGGGATAGGGCATACTGATTTGCGGACGCTTTTCGCCATCCCGGCGCCACAAATAAATTTGGCCCCGTCGGAGGACGGGGCCACACGGCAGACGGGAAAAACGAATCTCCTGGTGACTCACGCCGGGACGCGTCGCCAGATGGTGAGGCTGACGCCGGCCGGCTCGTCGAGCCAGAGCGGGGCATCGGCGACGAGACCGCCTGCCGCCAGCACGTCCCTGGCGGCAAGTCCGGCCTCGCAGGCGACAAACAGCCCGCGCCCGGCGCCCATCCGCACCCGGGTGGCGCGGGCAAGGGGCACCTCGTCAACGCCGTCGGCGCCGATGAGGTCGAAGATGTCCTGTCCGCCGGGCACTGCGACCGCGCCGCCACCGGGGATCATCGCGGCAAGAGCTTCAGCGAGCGGCAGGCCGGCCGGGTTCCACCACCAGCAGTCGGCGCGTCCCTCCAGTGCGGCCACCGTGCGGGTGACTACCAGACGTAACCGGCCGCGATGGTTCGGTGCCGCCTCATGGGAGAGGCGACCCAGCAGGGTCAGCCGGGCCGGGTCGAGCGCGGTCTGGAAACTGGCGACGTCGACCTCGTTGCGCGGGCGCCTCCGGAAAGGCGCCGGTGGCATCGGTCATGCGGTCATCGGCTGATACCGAAGAGTCCCTTTAAGGATCTTCGGGATTACTTGCCGGCGCCGTCGATGGCCCGCACCACGGCCAGAGCCCCGGCCAGATCCTCCAGCGCCGTGCCGACGGACTTGAACAGGGTGATCTGGTCATCGGAGCTGCGGCCGGGATGGCGGCCGTGGACGAGGGCGGCGAGATCGCCTTCCAGGTCCTCCACCGAGATCAGGCCCTTTTCCAGCGGCTGTACCAGATCGCCGGCTTCTGCCACCGCGGCGGAGGTATCGACGAACAGATGGGCGTTGCGGATGGTGTCGTCATCGGCCTCGCGCATGTCCGGCAGGAAGCCGCCGACGAGATCCACATGGGTGCCGGGCTTCAGCAGCGCGCCCTTCACCAGCGGCTCGGTGGACAGCGTGGCCGAGGTGATGATGTCGGCTTCGGCGATGGCGGCGTCCAGATTGCCGGCAACCGTGATCGGCAGGCCGAGATCGGCGAGCCCCCGGGCCATCGCTTCCGCCTTGGCCGTCGAGCGGTTCCACAGGGTGATGTGCTCGATGGGGCGCACGGCGGTATGGGCGCGGGCGAGGAAGGGGGCGAGCGCTCCGGCGCCCAGCACCAGCAGATGATGGGCATCGGCCCGCGCCAGCGAGCGGGCGGCCAGCGCCGAGGCGGCAGCGGTGCGCCAGAGCGTCAGCCGCGGGCCATCGAGCACGGCCACCGGCTCGCCGCTGCTGCCATCCAGCAGCAGATAGACGCCGGTGACGCTGGGCTTGCCGCGGCTGGCATTGTCGGGAAACACCGAGACGATCTTGATGCCGATATGGTGGCCATCCGCCGAGGTGGCGTCACCGAGGGGGGCGGCACCGGTCCAGGCGGGCATCAGCAGCAGGGTGGCCTCGGCCCGGTCCGGCCGGCGGATGGGGTGGTGCGCCCGGTGCGGCACGACAATATCGCCGCGGAAGGCGTCGGCCAGGGCGTCGATCAGGGCGGGGAAAGTGAGGGCCTGGTCGATCTGGTCGGCGGAGATGAAGCGCATGTCTCTGGTATCCTCGAACAGCAGGCGCCCCGTCCGCCGCCCCCGGGGGACACGGGAACGCCAGACGATTCGGGGCCACGCAAAGTGGCCCGCATCCTGCCCGATCAAGGCCGCCAAGTCTGCCCCCGGAGGGGGTGGACGTCAGGCGGAAGGCTCTTCCGGAGCGGGGGGCATGCAGATCTCGCTTTCCAGCCCCGAGAAGACGACGCGTGCATCCTCCCCGGCAATCATGCGCAGAAGCGGTGTCACGACGAGGCGCTGCACCGCCGTCGGGCTGGTGAGGGAATCCAGCGGAACGGCGAAGAACCATTGGGAGGGATCCTCCGTCAGCTCCCAACGGGGCCCGTTGGTAACGGAATCCGTAAATATGCCGCTGCTGTCCGGAGATGCGATATCGAATAGGAACCAGTCATCTGGACGTGGTGAGTAGGCTGCGATCAACTTTGCCGTGCGCCCATATTTCCACTCGATTTCAGAATCTTCGATATCGCAAGTCAGTTGGAATGTAATCGTGATGCTTCCACAGATTCTGGAATTTCTACGTTTGCTTGCGAAATGATTGAAATACATTGACCAAACTGGATTGGTCCAGCTAGAGCAGGCTACTTTGTTTTCCGTTCCATTTTCTTCCAATCTTACGTCATATTTATTTCCAATAAGTTCAGATACTATTGTTTCCCAGAGGGCATCTAAATTTCTAGCGGAGTCGACGAGATTGCGGGCCGATTGCCAAATGACGCTTCCAGCGCTCATCGGATGAATTCCTTATTTGTACGGTTCAAGGTATTCTGAGCTCACTTGGTGATGCTGTATTTTGGGAATTTATATACTATACATTATCGCGCTAGGCGGAACGCCGATAAGTGCAGGCCAACGTCCCAAACCTGCGCCCTTACTCGTCTCGGAAAGAAATTGATGTGTAACCTCAATCCATTGATTGAGACTGTAATCGTCACTATTTATGCTTGATAGGCGCTCTCGAACGCTTTTCCATGTATCCGAGCGTAAATTTATGCCTGCATTCTCGGCTAAGCGTGTCGCGCTTTGGAAGGCGCCGGTGTGGCTCTTTTCTGCACCCAGCAGCGTATAGCCTGAAACCGTACGGTTTTTGGAGGGGAGTGAAGTTGGAAGACGTCTTAACGGGAATCCATTTCGGACAGCTCGAATCTCACGGCTGATCTGCTCATCCCCCAGAGGAGCTCCCCATTTGACTTCAACGATCCAGAATCGCTGAGCTGCCTCAGCTGTACGCTCAAGAACGAGTACGTCTGGCTCAACCCGGTGCCCATCAATTTTGAATTGTGGCCAGAGATAAATTTCTGGTTCGCCATTGCCGTTCCATCCGGTCAGAAGTCGCAGAGCGGTTCTCCGGGCAGCGGGCGTCAGAAAATCCAATGTCCCAAATAAAGCAGATGTAATGAGATCTTCGCGCGGGTGACGCACCGCCTCTTCGCCGAGGACCTTTTCCAGAGACGCTTTGCCGGCATTGATTGCGTGTAACATTGCCATCCCCCTTATGCCTCGGCCGGGATGCTACGGGGGCAGCCTTGGCCACACGTGCCCCCCAACCGGTCCGAAGCAATCTTGAGGATGAATTTCTCAATCGTCGATCGCAGCAGTGTCGCATGGCGTGTCTGTGATGGTTGCCGCAGGGACACGCGCCATCGCTGCCGGCCGCCTCACTTCCCGAACAGGGCGGCGTAGATCTCCGGCTTGAAGCCGATGGTCAGGCGGCCGGCGGCGTCGAGCACGGGGCGGCGGATCATGGCGGGCTGGGCCAGCATCAGGGCGATGGCCTTTTCCCGGGTGAGGTCGGTCTTGTCGCCCTCGGGAAGCTTGCGGAAGGTGGTGCCGGAGCGGTTGAGGAGGGCTTCCCAGCCGAGGGCATCCACCCAGCCCGCAAGCAGAACCGGATCCAGCCCGTCGACCCGATAATCATGGAAGCGAGCGGCGATGCCGTGGGTTTCCAGCCAGGTCCGGGCCTTCTTCATGGTGTCGCAGGTGCGGATGCCGTAGATCGTCACCGGTCCGGTCGTGGTCATTGCGGGGTCTCCGTCCGTGGGGCTCACCGGGTTGTTCCAGACCCGGGCGACCGGTGCAACAGGGGACGGTCCGTGGCCGGCACGAGAGACACAGGCGCCTGTGTTATCTTGATCTTCAATGTTCCCGGTCAGACTGACGCCGCGGGCCGGCCTCTTTTGCGTGAGGGCGCGCGGTCGCGATCACAGGGCCGGAAGGGTGTTCATCGAGACGCCGTCCGGGCTGGAAGCTGGGCACACCGGAACGCGGGGAAGGGAGGGACACCATGGATGGCTTCGGCCTGATCCTGCTCGTCGCTCTCATCGTGTTCATTCTCGGCGGGGCACTCTGGCGGCGCACGCCCGTGCCGACGATTGAGACAGGCCATGGTGGCACCATCGTTCCGGGCGGGGCGGGGGCAGAGGCTGCGGTGTCGCAGCTGCCCGCGCGCTGGGTGCGGCCGGGGGAGGTGATCCTTCTCGGTCATGTGTCCGTGCATGGGGGCCTGTTCTATTTCGGCCATGTTTTTCCGCCGGTCACGAGCCCGGACACCATTCCCAATCCCGGCAGCAACGGCGCCCTGATTGATCCGCGTTATCCTGTGGGGGATCTCGGCCGGGAAAGCGAAGGTGTCCAGCTCACCCCGCCCTTCGGCTATGATGCAATGGACCGGCGCCAGCGCCGGCATTTCCTGCAATGGCTGTCCGGCCCCCGGGAGGACAGCGCCGGCCTCGATCCGGGTTTCGTGCTGATCTATTTTCAAGGGCTGGAGCGCCGGCTGATGGTCGACCGGCCAGCGCCGGACCGGGAGGCGGTGCGGGCGGAGGTGCGCCGGCTGGCGGCGCTTTTTTCCGGACGGCCGTGGTTCCACAATCTGCCCGAGGACCTGCTGCAGGCAAGCGAGGCCGCCGATGGCGTGCCGGGCACCGAGCCTGCGCCGGCAGCGGGATTGTGGGCCGGCAGCGCCATCGCGCCGGCCGCTCTCGTGTATCTCGGCCGGCGCATTGCGCGCGATGGCCGGCTGGATGCCACGGCGGCGCTGCTGTGGGTGCTGGCCGATCGGGGCCCCGCGACCCTGAGCCCGGCCATGCGGGTGTTCCCGCGCTTTCAGGCGCTGTTCCTGCGCCGTTTCAGCGCCCGCTGGCCCGAGGGGATCACCGTGCCGCGGCCGGCCGAGCGGCTGCGTTATCATGTCTATCGCGCCAGCAACGGCGCCTTCGAGACCCGCTTTGCCCTTGGTGATGGCAGCGTGCCGGATCTGCGTCCGGCCTGGGACAGCATGGCGCCGCTGCGCGCCTTCGCCGGGACCGTGGCCGATGATCTGGATGCCCACGCCCGCTTTGTCTCTCGCGAGCCGCACCGGCGCGACAGCCCCGAGGCCAAGGCCCTGCTGCCGGCGGACCTGATGGCGGACGAGGGCGTGGCGCAGCCGGGCGCCGGGGGCGCTGCCGCCCAGGTGGCGCCGGCTCCCCGGACCGGTGGGGCCCTGCACCCCGATGCGGAAAGGGCTCCGCCACCTCCCGACGTGTCTGCGCCCGCGGGGGGCATTGGGGCTTTCGTGCCGGCGGAGGCCGCGCCCGTGTGGCGGGTGGGTGTCGAGACCGCTCCGCAGCCGCCACCCGCTTCTCCCGCTGCCCCTGTTCCCGAACACGAGACCCGTATCCTCCCGGCAGCGCCCGCGGCGTGGGCGTGGGCGCCGGAGTGGCTGGCGGCACCTCCCGCTTCCCCCGAACCGGCTGTGATCACTCCGAAGGCCGCTTCTGCGGAGGTTCCGCCAGATCCGCCGGCTGGGCGCGGCTGGCCATTCGAGCCGGCGGCCCCGGTGCCCGAGCCGGGGCTGTCCCGGCGCAGTCAGCCGGAAGCACCGCCGGCGGACCTTTTTGCCCCGCCCGAGCGCGAGGCGCCGCCGGCGTGGCTGCCACCGCCGCCGCCGGTTTCACCGGCGCCGCCGCCCGGCGCGTACTCCGCCGCCGCGCCCGTGGATGGGCTGGCGGCGCTGTTCGGGCGCGAGAAGGTGGGCATCCTGCCGCTGGCAGCGGTGTTGAAAGCCGCGCTCATTCCGCCCACCTGGCCGCTGCCGCTCGCCACCCTCGGTGCCCGGCTGGATACCCGCGATGTCGGCTTCGAGCCCGATCCGCGCTGCGGCGCCCTGCCGCCGGCGCCGGAGGCGGGGCTCTCCTTCTTTCCGGCGCCGGCCGGCGGGCCGCATCGCCCGGCCGTGCTGGCGGCGGGGCGCGCGCTCATCGAGGCGGTGGCGCTGCTCTCCGGTCGCGGGCAGGTGTCCGATGCCGATTTCGCCTTTCTCGATGCGGCCCTGCAGGCCATCGACGGACCGACACCCGAGGAGCGCACCCGGCTGTGGGCCTATGTGGCGGCGCTCTATGCCGATCCGGCGCCGGGCCGGGCGGTGGTGGAGGCGCTGGGGCGACTGCCGGCCGGCGAGCGGCTGGCGCGCATCCGGGCGATCCGTCAGGTGTTCCCCCATGAGGATCCCCGCACCCGGGTCTGCGCGCTCCGGCTGGCCATGGCGCTGGATGCCCTTGCCTCCGATGAGCGGGGGTGAGGTGGCCGGCGTTCGGGCGAGCCGGAAATGACGGCCGGGCCATCGGGCTGCTCCCGTGCCGGGGGCGCCGCAGACGGCCAAAAACACGACCGCCGCCCGGATGGGGGGAACCCGGACGGCGGGCGGCAGGGGGCGACCGGACCGACCATGCGGCGGCCCCCCCCACTTTTCCGGACCGGCCCCCGGGAACGGATCGGGAGAGACCGGCAGTCCGGTCCGGATTTCCGAAGATCAGCGCCCCGGACCGGGGCGTGTGGCCGCATACCAGGCGCACGAAATGCTGACCGCATGCGTGCTCCTGAAGACCTGCGAATTTCTCATGGGCACCAATGGCATGAGAAATTCGCATCGGAATAGCAAAGGATCCTTTTCAAGGACCTTTGGTCTCACTTCGCGAAGAGCTGGCCCATGTCGGCGAACGCCTTGAATTCCAGCGCGTTGCCGGCGGGATCGAGGAAGAACATGGTGGCCTGCTCGCCGACCTTGCCCTTGAAGCGGATATAGGGCTCGATCACGAACTTGATCTCGGCGGCCTTCAGGCGCTCGGCCAGTTTCCAGAAATCATCCATGCTCAGCACCACGCCGAAATGCGGCACCGGCACATCATGGCCATCGACGGGGTTGTGGTGGTTGCCGGCAGCGGCCGGATCCTTCGGCTTGTAATGGGCCACGATCTGGTGGCCGAACAGGTCGAAGTCGATCCAGGTGTCCGCGCTGCGGCCTTCCGGCAGACCGAGAACGCCGCCATAGAACTTGCGGGCGACGTCGATGTCGTCGACGGGGAAGGCGATGTGGAACGGCGTCAGCTGGCTCATGAACCTGTCCTGCGGGAGGAATTCCGATGCTGGAACCCTTCCAGATCCGCGCCGTCTTGACAAACGAGTTTGTCGCGCCGATCCATGAGATGATCTCATGGATCGAGCGGGCGCGGCCGGGCCGGTCCTGCGCCCGAAGGCGGAATTTCCCATGTCTGACAATCGCCTGCCGTCCCTGAACGCCGTGCGCACCTTTGTGAGCGCTGGCCGCCATCTCTCGTTCACGGCGGCGGCCGCCGAGCTGAACGTGACGCAAGGCGCCGTCAGCCGGCTGGTGAAGGCGCTGGAGGAGGATCTGGGCGTCGACCTGTTCCAGCGCGTTGGCCGCGGGCTGAAGCTGACGCCGGAGGGGGCGGCCTATCTGGAGGCGGTCACCGGGGCACTCGCCCGCATTGCCGCCGCCACCCGGGCGGTGCGCCGGGCGGGCGACCGCGGCGTGCTCTCGGTCAGCGTGCTGCCCACCTTCGCCATGCGCTGGCTGGTGCCGCGCCTCGGGCGCTTTCAGGCGGCCTTTCCGGAAATCCTCGTCGACATGACCATCGGCGATGGCCCCGTCGAATTCGAGACCCTCTCGGCCGATCTCGCCATCCGCTTTGGCACCGGGCCCTTTGCCGGCGCCGAGGCCCGCCCGCTGATGGGCGAGGAGATGGCGGTCGTCGCCGCCCCCGGCCTGATCGCGGCCCTGCCGCCGATCCGCTCGGTTGCCGACCTGCCGCCCGACCGGCTGCTGCGCCACACCACCCGGCCCGGCGCCTGGGCCCATTATTATGCCGCTGCCGGCCTCACGCCTCCGGAGCCCGGCCCGGCGCCCGCCTTCGAGCATTTCTTCCTGCTGGCCGAAGCCGCCAGCGCCGGCCTCGGCATCGCCCTGATGCCGCTCTTCCTCGTCGAGCGCGAACTCGCCGCCGGCCGTCTGGTGCAGCCGCTGCCGCAGACGCTGCGCTCGCCGGGACACTATCAGCTGCTCGCCCCCGAAGGCGCCGGCTGGCCGCGCAAGGCGCGGCTGTTCGCCGACTGGCTGGCGAAGGAAGCGGCGAGCGCCGGGTTACCCGTGGCGTGATCGGCGGGCTGCCGCCCGCACCCGCAATCTGTTTGCTGGCCTCAGTCGCCGGCGGGCCCATCCGGGCCCTCAGGCTTTCGCTTCGCTCTGCGCCCGGAGGGGCTCCGGGCCCGCTCCGCGCGACGCCGGTCGGCGTCGAAAGAGGGAGCTGCCACCCATGCAGGCATTAACAAAAAAGGGAGCGGGTTCGGGAGGCGCGGCCTCCCGGTCAGGGGTTCGGGGACAGACGTCCCCGAATTTCCCCGCGCACATCACCCCCACCGCCCGCGCGCGCCGCGCTTGTAGAGATACCAGGTGGCGGTGCTGCCGCCGTCGGCGATGATCATCTGGCCGGTGATGTAGCCGGCGTCGTCGGAGGCGAGGAAGGCGACGACCTTGGCGATTTCCGTGGTGGCGCCGGCGCGGCCGAGCGGGATCTGGGCGACTTCGGCGGCGAGTGCCGGCTCGCGCTCTTCCCAGCCGGTGCCGGGATCGCGGATCGGGCCGGGGCTGACGCCGTTCACGCGGATGCCGTGCTCGCCCCATTCCAGCGCCATCTGCTGGGTGAGGCTGACGACGGCGGCCTTGGCCGGGCCGTAGCCACCGTTGAACGGATAGGAGCGATGGGCCGAGGCGCCGGCAATGGTGATGATGGAGCCGGTCACATGGCCCTTCAGCATTGCCCGGGCAACCGCGGTGGAGACGAGGAAGGTGCCCTTGGCGTTGGCGTCGAACACCTTGTCCCAGTCGTCCTCGGAGAGTTCCACCAGGGCGCCGCGGGCGCCGGCACCGGCATTGTTGACGCAGATGTCGATCTTGCCGAAGCGGGCGGCGACGGCAGCAACGGTCGCCTCCACCTCCACCTTGGAGGTGATGTCGAGGGCGAGCGGCAGGGCCTGACCGCCGGCGGCGATGATTTCGGCAGCGGTGGCCTCGGCGGCGCCGAGATCGTGGCCGGCGAGCACGGCAACGGCGGCGCCTTCCCGGGCAAGCTCCAGCGAGATGGCGCGGCCGACGCCCTTGGCGCCGCCGGTGACAAGCGCGACGCGGCCGGTCAGACGGAGATCTGTCATGGGGGGATCCTGATCGGGTTCGGGGGAGAGGGGGACGCGGCCGGCCTCAGCCGGCGGTCTCGGCGAGGAGGGTGCGGGCGGCGATATAGCCCCAGGTGAGGTTCGGCCCGATGGTGGTGCCCGAGCCATAGGCCCGGGTGCCGAACGGGTTGGCCATGGCGACGCCGGCGCAATAGAGGCCGGGGATGACCGAGCCATCCGGGCGCAGCACCCGGGCATGATCGTCGGTGCGCGGGCCGCCCTTGGTGGCGAGGAAGGAGCGGTTGAACGGCATCGCGATGAAGGGCGGCTTGGTGATCGCCTCCAGCGAGCCGGCGGCAACCGAGCGGCCGAACTCCGGGTCGGTGCCCTCGGCGGCAAAGGTGTTGAAGCGCGCCACCGTTTCGGCCAGCGCGTCGGCGGGCAGGCGGATGCGGTCGGCCAGTGCGTCAAGGGTGGGCGCGCGGATCAGCCAGTTGCGGTCATGATGCATTTTCAGGCGCAGGATCGGCGCGCGCCATAGCAGCCTTGAATCCGTGATGACCCAGGCCGGCAGGAAGCGCGGCGCGCCGCTGGCGTCGCGGCTGTCGATGGTCTCGCTGACATTGGGGGAATATTCGTCGACGAAGCGCCGGCCGAAGCGGTCGACGAGGATGGCGTTCGGCTCCTTGTGGTGGAAGGTGCCGAGGCCGTGCAGATGGCCGTCATACCAGGTCGGGATCGCCGGATTGAGGTTGCCCTGATCCATATGGGCGAGCGCCGCGCCGGCGGCTTCCGCCATGGTGTGGCCATCGCCGGAGTTGGAACGCGGGCTGGCGATATAGTCGAAGGGGCCGGGAAAATGCCGGTCGCGGCGGGCCGGATCCCACTCGAAGCCGCCGGTCGCGATCACCACGCCCCGCCGCGCCGCGATTTCGGTGCGGGTGCCGTTCGTCTCCACGATCACGCCGGTGACGCGGCCGGAGGCCGGATCCTGCACGAGAGAGACGGCGCGGGTGTCGAGATCGACCACGACGCCGCGGTCGAGACAGCCTTTCAGGAGGCCGGTGATGAGGGAGGCGCCCTTGGTGCGCGCCCCCGTCAGGATGCGCCAGAGGATGCGCGGCGCCAGCTTCAGGCTGGCGCGGACCGGGTGATGATAGACGTCCAGCGCGCGCATTTCGCCATAGGTGAACACCTGCGGCAGGGTCGACGGCCGGATCTTGCGGCGGAAGGGGCCGGCGAGCGCTGCCCGGAGCGGCCGCGGCGAGACCATGCGGCCCTCGGTCAGCGCTCCCGGCAGGCCGCGGCCCGGATCGGGATCATTTTCCAGCACGAAGCGCAGCGGGCTTGCCTCCTCCAGAAAGGCCAGCATCTCGGGTGCTGCCGAAACGAAGGCGCGCCACAGCGGCGCTTCGGTCTCCGCCCAGCCGGGCGGGGCGACAGCGTGGATATAGGAGAGCACGGCTTCGGCATCATCGACGATGCCGGCTGCGCGCGCCTGGCGCGACAGTGGAACCCAGGTGCCGGCGCCGGACATGGCGCTGGTGCCGCCAATCAGGCCGCTCTTCTCGATCACCTGCACGGAGAGCCCGCCGGCGGCAGCCTTCAGGGCAGCCGCCAGCGCCGCCGAGCCGGAGCCGAGCACGAGCACATCCGCAACAGACGGGGAGGACATGAGACAGACACTCCGAGAAGGGCAGGGGAGACCGGACGGCTTCACCGGATCCGCTGACACCGCCACCCCGGATCGGGGCGGCAGGGGCATCCGGATAAATGGTCAGGCCGCGCGGGGCAGGCGGACGCGGCGCCGGAGGGCGCCCCCGCGCCGTCAAGCGGGCTGCCGCCTGCCGGACGGCCGCCCGCAGGGCCCCGAAAGGCCGAACCCGGCGCCCCAGACCCGTCGCAAGGACCGTGCCGCGCGCGATTTGTTGATTGAACGATCAATCAGGAGGGCGAATTTGATTTGATCGGACGGTCAGCAATTGCCGCTGGAGAGCGCGCGCCGGTCTGGCGGATGGGCCCGGCAAGGATGTGGGGCCGGCCGGCCCCCGGGACAAGATCCAGAGGTGACTGAAAATCACCGGATCTCAATTTATTAGCGGCGCATTCGGGATCGTGAAGGGGCTGGCCGCCCGTCCCGCGCGGCTTCCTGCCGGTGGCGCCTGCTGCAGGAAAAGGCCTGCCTCATTTCTCATCATCCTGATGCCAAAATGAACGCCGTTCCCCGCTCCACTCTGGTGATTGAGCGGTCAAAAACGGATTAAAATTGATCGTTCAATCAAAATTGGCTGCTGGCACGGGGTTTGCGAGACAGGAGGGCGAGAGGCTCGGCGCACCCGGGGCTCGGCGTCTCCCGACGGGGCCTGTGGCTCCCTTGGGGGAGGGTGGTTCGGGTGTCCGGTTGGCCAAAGTGGTCAGCCACCAGTCGGGCCGATGAATATCAGAGATCCCTGAAAAAAGGGCTCTTTGGTGGTCCGGTGCGTGGGGCGGTCACCGCCTTGCGGATCGCGTGTGGTGTCAGGGAGAAGGAGTGCTGAAACCCGGGACGGTTTCGGGCTTCCGATCCCGTGGAATAGTGTCTCTATACTTTGAGGTGGAAAATTTAATTTCAGAATTTTATAGAATCCAGATTGACTTCAGACGTTGAATCAAATCAGTATACAGCCAGCGAACGACGAAGTGGCCTGAAATCGGGTGACTACAACCGATCGTTCGCAGGATAAAATTATCGATTTCTGAAATTTTGCCGCCTGTCTTTCCGCAATGCTGTGCGGGGAGAGAGTTTATGCAATCCCGGGGTCCGGGGTCCGGCGCATGCGGGATGACCGTGGGCGAAACGCCGGGACCTGTCCTGAACAAGGGTCCGACGAGATGACTGCAAGGCCGTTCACCCGTCTTCTGTCTGCCGCCGCCATGTGCGCCACCCTGATGGCGCCGGTCGCCCAGGCGGCCGACATCCAGATCCCGACCCAGACCAAGGACGAGAAGCTGGCGGCGATGCTGCCGGACTCCGTCAAGAAGGCGGGCGTGCTGAAGCTCGCCACCGACGCCCACTATCCGCCGTGCGAGTCCTTCGCCGAGGACGGCAAGACCATGGTCGGCTTTGAGCCGGACCTGTGGAACGCCGTCGGCCAGCTGTTCGGCATCCCGGTTGACGCCGTGTCGATCGAGTTCGCCGGCCTGATCCCGGGTGTGGAAGCCGGCCGCTATGATGTGGCGATGGAGTGCATCTCCGACTCCGCCGAGCGCGAGAAGAAGGTCACCTTCGTCAACTACGCCTACGGCATGATGGCGATCTACACGCTGGCCGACAACGACGCGATCACCGATGATCCGCTGTCGCTGTGCGGCAAGTCCACCGCCGTTCAGCTCGGCACCGACTTTGCCACCACGGTGCAGGACTATCTGTCCAAGCGCTGCGAGAAGGCCGGCAAGCCGCCGATCAAGATGGGCGAGATGTCGTCTGCCGCCGCCACCCTGCTGGCGCTCTATGCCGGCCGCATCGACTTCGCTCTCAACAACGCCGCCTCGCTGGGTGACCTGCAGGCCAAGGCGCCGAAGCCGATCAAGGCTGTCTCCAACGAGCTGATGCCGAAGAAATATCTCGGCATCGTGACCAAGAAGGACAATGCCGAGCTGCAGAAGGCGCTTGAGGCCGCCCTCGTCACTCTGGTTGCCAACGGCACCTATGACAAGGTGATGGACAAGTGGTCTCTCGACCTCATGAAGCTGAAGGAGCCGGGCATCAACCTCGGCACCACCAAGCCGATCGCCCCGCCGCAGCCCTGAGACCCTTCTGCCCGCCTGCCCGTGCTTCGGCAGCGGCGGGTACCCGGAAAAGACCTGTCGCCGGATGAGATCGACCTGAGGGCGACAGGTTTCCCGGCCCGGGTGGCTGCACCCCCGAGCAGTCACCCGGGCCGCAATGACCCGGAAGGCTTGTTTCCTTGGCTTTCGTCTCCGTTTCGTCTCCTGTGAAAGGGTCCGGCATGGCGCATCTTCCCTCCCGGAGCGTCGCCCATGAGGATGACACCCTCATCGTGGTGCCGGCCCGTCACCCGCTGCGCTGGATTGCGGCGGCGCTGATTGCGGTTGTCGCCTTCTCCTTCATCCGGCTGGTTGCCATCAATCCCAATTTCCAGTGGGATGTGGTCGGCAAATATCTGTTCTCGCCGGTGGTGCTGAAGGGCCTTGGCCTCACCCTCTGGCTCACCGTCGTCACCATGGCAATCGGCGTCATTCTCGGCATCGTGCTTGCCGTGATGAAGCTGTCGGACAACATCCTGATCCGCGGCGCCAGTGAGTCCTTCCTGTGGTTCTTCCGTGGCACGCCGGTTCTGGTCCAGATCATCTTCTGGTACAATCTGGCAGCGCTGTTCCCGCGCTATACCATCGGCATTCCTTTCGGGCCGACCTTCTTTGAAGGCTCGATCAACGACCTGATCACGCCCTACACCGCCGCCATTCTGGCCCTTGGCCTGAACGAAGGCGCCTACATGGCCGAGATCGTGCGCGCCGGCATTCTCTCCGTCGGTCCCGAACAGCGCGATGCGGCCCGGGCGCTGGGCATGACCCGCCGCAAGACCATGATCCGCATCATCCTGCCCCAGGCGATGCGCTTCATCGTGCCCCCCACCGGCAACCAGACCATCGGCATGCTCAAGACGACGTCGCTGGTGTCAGTGGTGGCCCTGTCCGATCTTCTTTACTCGGTCCAGTCGATCTACTCGCGGACCTATGAAACCATCCCGCTGCTGATCGTCGCCTGTGTCTGGTATCTGGTCGCGACTTCCATCCTGACCCTGGGCCAGACCCGTCTGGAGCGCGTGTTCGGCAAGGGCCGGCGCCCGCAAGGGGGCGCCTGACGGAGAAAGTCTCCCCCTCCGTCTCTCCTGGATCTCTGCCGGGTGCCCCCCGCCCGACGCCCCTGAATGCAAGGTTTGCCTGCGATGAAATTCGGTCTCTTCAACCTCATGTCCTATCGTGACAATCCCGGTGGTCTGCCGGGGGTGATGTCCGACATGGACACCATGGTCGGCATCGCCGAGGATATCGGCTTCGACGTTGCCTGGTTTGCCGAACATCATTTCACCAACTATTCCGTCTCCGTCTCGCCGCTGGTGATGGCCGGCTTCGTGGCTGGTCGGCGGCGCAAGATCCGGGTGGGTGCCGCTGTCGTGGTGCTGCCGCTGTATCAGCCGCTGCGCATCGCCCAGGAAATCGCCCTCGTTGATCAGCTCTCGGAAGGCCGCTTCGTGCTGGGCGTCGGCACCGGCTATCAGCCCTACGAGTTCGACCGCTATGGCGTGAAGGTCGAGAACAAGACCGAAATCTTCCTCGATTATTGGGAAGTGCTGGAGCAGGCCCTGATGACCGGGCATGTGAACCATCGCGGCCCCTATGTCGACCTGCCGGAAACCGTGGTTCTGCTGAAGACCCGCTCCGGCGGCATGCCGCCGCTGTTCGTCACCTCCGTTGATCCGCGGGTGCTGAAGCGGCTCGCGAAGCACAACCCGACCCCGTTCCTCACTGCCGGCTGGCGCGGCACCGAGGTGCTCTACGGCATGGCCGAGCACGCTCGCGGCAACTGGCAGACCGCTGGTCTCGGCGCCATGCCGATCGCGGTGCAGCAGTATATCCACGTCACCGACTCCAAGGCGGAGGCGCTGGAGGCGGCCGAACGGGCCCGCTTCGTCGCCCGCATGGTCGCTGCCTTCCGCTCGCCGGATGTGGCGCTGGCCGGGGGCTCCATGGTCGTCCCGCCGCCGCTGCCCGACGAGCCGCCGCTGGAGGTGTTCCGCGATAACCTCCTGATCGGCGACCCCCATCTGGTGGCCGAAAAGCTCATCGCCGAAATCCGCCGCCTCGGCATGACCCATTACAACTCCTTCTTCCAGTTCGGCGACATGCCCATTGCCCGGGCCGCCAAGTCACTTTCGCGCTTCGGCGCCGAGGTGCTGCCGCTGGTGGAGAAGGAACTCGGTCCCCTCGACGCCATCGGCACCCCCGCCGCCGCCGCTGCCTGAGCCCGTCCCCCCGGCCGCCGGCGCGCCTTGACCGCGACGCGGCTGCCCCTCGCAAGAAAGTCTGATGCCATGACGATCGCCCCCGAAAATGTTGATGCGGCCGGGACAGAAGGTCTCGATCAGCTGGTGAGCGAAGTGCTCGCCGCCTCCAACCGCGACCTCGCCCATTCCGAGACCCTGCCGCCGGAAGCCTATCATTCCGAGGCCTTCTTCAAGCTCGAGATGGAGAAGATCTTCAAGAAGGAATGGATCTCCATCGGCCACACCGGCCAGATCCCGAACCAGGGTGACTATTTCAGCTTCGACATTTTCGGCGAGCCGCTGGTGGTGGTGCGCGATCAGGGCGCGGTGCGGGTGATGTCCCGGGTCTGCCTGCATCGCTGGGCGCCGGTGGCCTCGGGCAAGGGCAACACCAAGCTGTTCTCGTGCCCGTTCCACCGCTGGGCCTATGGTCTCGATGGCCGTCTCGTCGCCGCGCCGCACATGGAGAAGGTCGCGGACTTCGAGGCCAAGAAGTGCGCGCTGCCGCACATCCGTTCCGAAGTTGTCGACGGCACCATCTATATCTGCTTCTCCGACGACACCCCGCCGCTCGCCCCGCGTCTCTCCGCCTTCTCGGAGCGGATGAAGGGCTTCCGCATGTCGGAGCTGGTGGTCGGCTATTCCATGGAATTCACCTGCAACTTCAACTGGAAGATTGCGGTTGAAACCTTCATGGAGAGCTATCACCACATCGGCGCCCACGCGAAGACCCTGCAGGACAAGCATCCGGGCGGCCTTTCCTATGGCGAGGACGGCCACGAGGCCTGGACCGGCGCCCATCAGCCGCTGCGTCCGGATCTGCCGACCGAAGAGAACATGAAATCCGGCCTGCCGCCGTTCGAAGGTCTGTCCGACGAGACCCGCCGCGACTCCGGCCTCTATGTCATCTACCCCTTCAACCTGATCGGCACCCACGCCGACCGCATCCACTGGACCACTCTCATCCCGGTTTCCGCCACCGAGACCAAGTGGGTGCGCCATGTGCTGGTGCAGCCGGAGGCGCTGGAGCTGCCGAACTTCAAGGAAATTGCCGAGAAGCTTTACACCGCCGGCCGCGCCATCGCCGACGAAGATCTCGAAGTGAACGGCATGCAGCAGTTCGGCGCCATGTCCGAATATGCCCAGGTCGGGCGGCTGTCTCATCTCGAATGCGCCGTGTGGCAGCTTTCGGACTATGTGCGGGATCGTATCCGCGGCTGATCGATTTGGGGGCATCTGCCCCCAAGCCCCTGACCGGGAGGCACAGCCTCCCGGACCCTCCAGTTGTTCCTGACTTTCGACGCCGACTGGCGTCGCGCGAAGCGGAAGCCTAAGGGCCCGGATGGGCCCGCCGGCGACTGAGGTCAGGAAAAAATGGTGGGGAGGTCCGGAGACCCCTCGGGGTCGCCGGGCGGGTTCGGGCGGCAGCCCGAAATGGGCGTCCCGCCACGACACAGAAGAAGAAAGACGATCCGGATGGACTATATCAATCTCGGCCGCTCGGGCCTCAAGGTTTCGCGCCTCTGCCTTGGCTGCCTCACCTATGCGCCGCCGGAGCGGGGCTCCCATCCCTGGACGCTGACCGAGGAAGAGAGCCGGCCGTTCATCCGCAAGGCGCTGGATCTCGGCATCAACTTCTTTGATACGGCGAATGCCTATTCGGGTGGCGCCAGCGAGGAAGTGCTTGGCCGGGCGCTGAAGGACTTCGTGAAGCGCGAAGATGTCATCATCGGCTCCAAGGTCTATTTCCCCATGCGGTCCGGTCCGCTGGCGGGTGGCCTGTCGCGCCGGGCGATCCTGACGGAAGTCGACAACAGCCTGAAGCGGCTGGGCACTGACTATATCGACCTCTATCAGATCCACCGCTTCGACTACGAGACGCCGATCGAAGAGACGCTGGAGACGCTGGACGGTCTCGTGAAGGCCGGCAAGGTGCGCTATCTCGGCGCGTCTTCCATGTATGCCTGGCAGTTCATGAAGCTTCTGGCCACCCAGGAGAAGAATGGCTGGGCGCGGTTCATCTCCATGCAGAACCATCTCAACCTTCTCTATCGGGAAGAAGAGCGGGAGATGCTGGCGGTGTGCCGCTCGGAGGGCGTGGGTGTCACGCCGTGGAGCCCGCTTGCCCGCGGCAAGCTCACCCGGCCGTGGTCCGGCGAGGCGACCAAGCGCGCCGAGACCGACCAGTACACCAGGAAGCTCTATGCCGCGACGGAAGCCGCCGACAAGGCGGTGGTGGATGCGGCGGAAGCGGTTGCGACGGCCCGGGGCATCCCCATGGCCCATGTGTCGCTGGCGTGGCTGCTGCAGAAGTCGCCGGTGGCCGCGCCCATCATCGGCGCCACCAAGCCGCATCATCTGGAAGATGCGGTCGCCGCACTCGCGGTGAAGCTGACGGCGGAAGAAATCGCGTCGCTTGAGGCCCCCTACGTGCCGCATCCGGTGGTGGAATTCGCCTGAGGCGCGCCCGGCTGGCCGGGGCCAGGGCGCCCCGGCTGCCAATTGACTGATTGATCAACCGGCGCCGCGTGTTCCGCGCGCCCCCAGACGGAGCCTTTTCATGCTGCGCTGCGACGGCCTTGGCCGGGAAGGTCCGGTTCTCTGGGAGGAACTCTCCTGGGAAGAGCTGGCCGATATCCGCTCCGCCGGCATCGACATGGCGATCCTGCCGGTGGGCGCCACCGAGCAGCACGGCCGGCATCTGCCGACCGGTGTCGACACGATGTCGGTGATGGCGGTGGCGAAGGGGGTGTCGGCGGCGACCGGCATTCCCGTGCTGCCGGCGCTGCCCGTCGGCTGCTCTCCGGGCCACTCGCGCAAATGGCCGGGCACGCTGGCCTTCCGGCCGGAGACGCTGGCGAAAATGGTGCTGGAGATTGCCGACTGGGTGGCCGCCTCCGGCTTCACCCGGCTGCTGATCCTCAATGGCCACGTCACCAACTGGGCACCGCTGCGCTGTGCGCTGGAGAATATCCGCACCGATCTGCCTGATGTGCGCATCGCGCTGCGCTCGATCTGGGAGATCTCGGCCGAGGTGCGGAGCTTCTATGAATATGATGGCGGCACCAACTGGCATGCCAATGATGCCGAGACGTCCCTGATGCTGGCGCTGCGTCCGGATCTGGTCGACATGACCAAGGCCGAAGACGAGCCGGACCGCTCCGCCTGCTGCTTCTTTTCTTACACGGTGAACAAGGAAAGCCTTGGCGGCGGCGTTGGCCTGCCCAGCCGTGGCGATCCCGAATTCGGCGCGGCCATCCTTGATGCCGCCGTGGCCGCGCTCGCCGCCCAGCTCCGCCGGGCGCTGACCGAGAACACCCCGCTTGAAGACTGGCCCGTTCCCGCAACGGACCCCACGCTCCCGCCGCGCCCTTCCTTCCGGCCGGCGACCAAGGGAAAGACGACCCCATGACCAGCAAGCCCGCTGCGACGGATCTCAAGGCCGCGCTCGATTCCGCCGAGGTGCGTTACCTCATGGCGAGCTATGTCGACATGCACGGCGTGACCAAGACCAAGATGGTCCCGACCCCCCATCTCGACCACATGCTCGGCGGGTCCGAGCTGTTCACCGGTGCAGCTCTCGATGGCGTGCCGCAGGATGTGAGCGACGACGAGGTGTCGGCCCATCCGGATCCGGCCTCCTGCACCGTGCTCCCGTGGGACAAGCGCGTCGCCTGGTTCGCCTCGGATCTCTATCTGAAGGACAAGCCGTTCGATGCCTGCTCGCGCGGTATCCTGAAGCGCCAGACGGCGGCCGCCGCCGAAATGGGCTTCCAGTTCAATCTCGGCATGGAAGCCGAGTTCTATGTGCTGAAGGAAGAGGCCGACGGCTCCATCGTCCCGCTCTCCAAGCGCCCGCTGTCCAAGCCCTGCTATGATGGCCAGTCGCTGCTGGACAACATGGACTGGGTCGACGAGCTGGTCTCGGCCATGAACGGCCTTGGCTGGGATGTCTATTCCTTCGATCAGGAAGATGGTCTCGGCCAGTTCGAGATCGACTTCATGTACTCCGACGCGGTCACCATGTCCGACCGCTTCGTGTTCCTGCGCATGATGTCCCAGTATATCGCGCGCAAGCACGGCATGTTCGCCTCCTTCATGCCGAAACCCTATGCCAACCGCACCGGCTCGGGCGCGCATTTCAACATGTCGCTGGGCGATCTGAAGACCGGCGCCAACCTGTTCGCCGACAAGGCGGATCCGCGCGGCTGCGGCCTCTCCAAGCTCGGCTACCAGTTCACGGCTGGCGTCGTGCGTCATCTGCCGGCCATCTGCGCCGTGGTGGCGCCGACGGTCAATTCCTACAAGCGGCTGGTCAAGCAGGGCTCCATGTCCGGCTTCACCTGGGCGCCGATCTTTGCCTGCTACGGCAACAACAACCGCACCAACGCCGTGCGTATCCCGATGGGCGGCGGCCGGATCGAGCTGCGGTCGGCGGATGCGGCGTGCAACCCCTATCTGGGCGCGGCCATGGTGCTGGCGGCCGGTCTGGAAGGCATCCGCGAGGGGCTGGATCCCGGCGAGCCGAACCGCGAGAACATGTACAACATCTCGGAAGCCGATCTCGCCGCCCGCGGCATCCGCCAGCTGCCGCGTACCCTCGGCGAGGCGATCGAGGCCTTCGAGGCCGATCCGCTCTCCAAGGAGGTGTTCGGCGAGGGCATGTTCGGTGCCTGGACCGGCTACAAGCATGACGAGTGGCTGTCCTACATGGCCCATGTCTCCGACTGGGAGACCCAGCGCTACCTGAAGTTCTTCTGAGGACAGCCTGTCCGGCCCGGCGGCTCCTGTCTGCCGGGCCGGGGGGCGAAGGCCGGCTTTTCCCGCTGGAATGGCGCCCTTGGGTCGCAGTTTCCGCGGGCAAATTCCGGTCCTCTCCGGGTCGCGGTGGCGCACCGGAGGTATATGATGCGGTTGGCTGCTCTTGTTCGCGGGGTTCCACCTGCCGGCGAGACAGGCGGCCGGGAGACCCCGCGCGAAGGATCGAAGCATGGCCCTGACGAAACCGGCAGCCGCCCGTTCCGGCCGTTCCGCGACACTTGCGGAGGCGGTTCAGGAGGTCGAGCCGGAGAGCTCTCCGGAGACGCCCCGTCCGCGCGGTCGCCCGCCCGGCAGCGGTGACCGGGCGAAGTCGTCGGATGTGGCCCAGAGCCTTCGCACGGCTGCGCTGGAGCTGTTCGCCAGCCAGAACTATTCGACCGTTACCATCAAGGATATCGCCAAGGCGACCAACATCAACACGTCGCTGATATACTATTATTTCGGCTCCAAGGAAGAGCTGTTCCTGGATGTCGTTGAAGCGACGGTGGAAGAGGCGTTCCGTAAGTTCGAGGTGATCTCGGAACGGGCGGACACGCCGGAAGAGACAATCGCGATCTGGATCGAGATTCATATCATCCAGTTCGTCCTGTTGCAGAAGCTCGCCAAGGTCAGTCTGGATTATGCCAGCACGCATGATCGCACCGAGCGGATCGACAAGGCGGTGCGCAAATTCTACCTGAAGGAGTCCCTCGTGCTCGGCAAGGCGA
This sequence comes from Segnochrobactraceae bacterium EtOH-i3, assembly GCA_050689115.1. Lineage (GTDB taxonomy): Bacteria > Pseudomonadota > Alphaproteobacteria > Rhizobiales > Segnochrobactraceae > JBBSSF01. The sequence continues at coordinate 63,376 of JBOGCN010000015.1, forward strand.
TCCGGGCGGGGATTGCCGACGGGGTGTTTCGACCGGTGAATGTGCCGGAAATGACGACGTTCATCTCGACATTTCTGGACGGCACGCTGTTTCGCGGGATGATGTTCCCGAAGTTCAATCATCGCGCGGCCATCCGGCACATGCGCAAGGTGGTGCTCGGCCAGCTCCGGGTGATGCCGGAGGCAGACGCCGGGGAGGCCGGGACGTCCGACTGATCAGGGCGCCCCGTGCCCGGGGCGCAGCCCTCCGGAGGCGGGGAAGAGCATGTTGTTCGTCGTTCTTCTGGGTGGCAAGCACCCCCGGGCCCGCATCGAGGTGCACGATGTCGCTTTCGTCACCGGAGCGACACTTGCGCAAACGCACGCAGACCTGCGGGCCGGCTGGTTCGGCACGCCGGAAAGCCTGCACATCGACTCGTGGCTGGAAGTCGACGGGGTGGAAGGGTACCGCATCACTTTCTCCCATCAGGCGCCGGGGGAGGGGGAGCCGCGGCTCTTCTTCGTGAACCTCGGTGGTTACGAGGACGGGGTGTTCGGCGAGGCCCATCGCTACCGGCTGCTGGTCGCGCCAGATGTGGCGACCGCGCGGGCCAGGGCGAAGGCGCTGGCGCCGTCGGTCTGGGAGCAGGGGCATGTGGATGCCCTGTTCGATCTGGATGATTGCGTGCCCGTGGACCGGGTGGGCGGCCATCATGTCCACCTCGTGCCCGGGGCGCACCGGCCGGTGGTGGCAAAAAGCGACTATATCCGCCTCGCCTGAGGCAGAAGATCCTTGAGAAGGATCCTCTGATACTTCGCCTGCGGATTTCCCGTGTCTCTGGTGTCTCCGGGAAATCTTCAGATCTTCGGTGGCAGCTGGCGCTCGGGCGTCAGATGTTGCTGTGACGCCCTCCGGACCTTGTCCGTTCGCGCTGCCTCCCGTTCGGGCGGCCGGGTCCCTTTTTGTGACGTGAAGGAGCCGTTCCCCCATGGATCAGCCGATCGTGGTCGCCCGGCAGGTGCAGAAGAGCTTCAACGGCGTCAAGGTTCTGAACGGCGTTGATCTGGAAGTGGCGCGGGGCGATGTGGTCTGCCTCATCGGCCCGTCCGGGTCGGGCAAGTCGACCTTTCTGCGCTGCATCAATCATCTGGAGAAGATCGACGGCGGCGCCCTCTATGTCGATGGCACGCTGATCGGCTATCGCCGCTCCGGCAACAAGCTGTACGAGATGAAGGACACGGAGATCGCGGCCCAGCGGGCCGAAATCGGCATGGTGTTCCAGAATTTCGCCCTCTTCGGCCACATGACCGCGCTGGAAAATGTCGTGGCGGCGCCGGTGATGGTGAAGAAGGAATCGAAGGCCGAGGTGACCGAGCGGGCGAAGGCGCTGCTCGATCGGGTCGGCCTGTCCCACCGGCTGAACGCCTATCCCAGCCAGCTCTCCGGCGGCCAGCAGCAGCGGGTGGCGATCGCCCGGGCGCTCGCCATGCGGCCGAAGCTGATGCTGTTCGACGAGCCGACTTCGGCGCTGGATCCGGAACTCGTCGGCGAGGTGCTGGATGTGATGAAGGGGCTGGCCGCCGACGGCATGACCATGATCGTGGTCACCCACGAAATGGCGTTTGCCCGGGAAGTGGCTGACATCGTCGCCTTCATGGATCAGGGCGCCATCGTGGAAGCCGGCCCGCCGGCCACCGTCTTCGAGACCCCGCGCCACCCCCGCACCCGCGCCTTCCTGTCCAAGATCCTCGCCTGAAACAGGGGGGAGGTCCGGAGACCCTCGGGTCTCCGGTCAGGGGATCGGGGACGGACGTCCCCGAAGATCACCCCTCCGCCTTCGCCTCGCGCGCCGCCGCTTCCAGGTGGCTGGCGAGTGCCGGATCCAGCTTCAGCGCCGTGCCGAGGCGGGCGAGGAAGGCGCGTTCGGAAATGGTGTCCGGGTCGATGGTGACGAGGGCGGCGAGATAGACTTCAGCTGCGGCTTCCACCGTGGGCGCGGCGGCGGCCAGCGCCTCGACGCTCGCCGGCCGGGCGATTTCCCGGGCGAGGAAGGCTTCAGCGTCGCCGCCGAGGGTCAGGGCGCGCTCCGACAGGGCGGCGCGCTCGGCGTCATCCAGATGGCCGTCGGCCAGAGCCGCCGCCACCATGGTGCGCAGCAGGGTGACCGGCAGGCCGGTCGCCTCCACCTTGGGCGGGGCAAAGGGCGAGTCGGCCGGCGGCGGCAGGGGCACCGGGGCGGACGATCCCCAGGGCGATCCGCCCGCCGGCGCCGACGCGGGGGCCGCAGTTTTTCCCGACTGATAATCGCGATAGGCCTTGTAGGCGAGACCGCCGAGCAGGGCGAGGCCGCCGATCTGGGCGGCCTTCACCGCCCCTTTGCGCCCCTTCTTCGAGCCCATGAGCATGGCGGCCAGCGCCCCGGTGACCGCGCCGGAGGCCGCTCCCGAGGCGCCACCGGAGAGTGCCGGATTGCCCTCCAGCATCGCCTTGGCGCGGCCGAGGAGATCGTCTCCGCCCTTTGCCTTCTGGCCACCGGCGGCCGGCGCGCTGCCGGCGCCAAGGAACTGGTCGAGAAGAGCGCGGGCGTCGAACATGGCGCGGGGTCTCCGGCTGGGAGGGAAGGGGCCCGGTGACGGGCGGTCCGCCTCAAAGTGGGGTCGGGGACGGCGCCCCACAAGATGCGGTTGGATGCGGCCGGGACGGCTGCCCGCGGTCGTGGCAGAATCATCTGCGGCCTGTCCTGATTCCGGCACGGGCCAGCCTGTCCTGATTCCGACACGGGAATGTGTATGCTTCTCGCGCGGAGGTGAGCGGGGGCTGCCTTCCGGTCGTCCCAATCTCCGGATATGCGAAGAGATGAAGGGGTGCCGGGCGGCGTGTGCTGCCGGGTGGCCTCAGGGCTGTGGCCGGTGCCGGGTTGGTGCGGCCGGGTGTGTGTCGATGCGGAGTGTCTCCATGGGGCGGGCGATTGCGGTCTGGGTGACGGGGCTTCTGGCGCTGGTGATGGCGACGGCAGCCCTTGCCTCGGGCGCCCCGGTGCCGGCGGATGTCGCCTTCCGTCTGGGCGTGGAGCGCACCGCCGATGGCGGCGTGGAGCTGATCTGGCAGGTGCGCCCCGGCCATTATCTCTATCGCGACCGCATCCAGGTGACCGACGCCACGGGCGCACCGGTTCCGCTGGCCCTGCCGGCGGGCATCGTCCATGACGACCCGAATTTCGGCCCGACCGAGATCCTGCCCACCGATATTCACGCCCGCCTTGAGGAAAAAGGAGCGCCCGGGCCGCTGAAGGTGTCCTTTCAGGGCTGTGCCGAGGCCGGTATCTGCTATCCGCCGGTGACCCGGCTGCTGGATCCGGTGACGCTGGCGCTGGAAAAGCCGGTGCGTGGCGGCCTGTCGCCGGCGGCGACCTGGAGCCTGCCGGCGACCTCCGGCCCGGCCAGCACGCCGGCCCCGGGATCCTCGCCCTTCGTGCTGCCGGAGACGCGGACGATGGCCGCTGAGGCCGCCCCCGCGTCGTCGTCCGGCGGGGCGCATGCGGCCGTCCCCGCCTTTGACATGACGGCCTCCGATGTCGGGGACGCCGACGACGTTGCCGTTGAAAGCCGGCTGCTGGCCTCGGGCGATCTGATGTGGACGCTCGCCGCCTTCTTCGGCTTCGGCCTGCTGCTCGCTCTCACGCCGTGCGTGTTCCCGATGATCCCGATCCTGTCGGGCCTCATCGTGCGCTCCGGGGCCGGGCGCGGGCGGGGCTTCGTGCTGTCGCTGGCCTATGTGCTGGCCATGGCGGTGGCCTATGGCCTCCTCGGCGTGGTCGCGGCGTGGACCGGCGGCAATCTCCAGCTCGCCTTGCAGACGCCGGCGGCGCTGGGTGTCATGGCGGCGGTGTTCGTCGTGCTGGCGCTCTCCTCCTTCGGCCTGTTCGAGCTGCAGCTGCCGGCGGCGCTGTCGGCCCGCATCGACCGGGCGACAGCCGGCCGGGGCGGCTCGCTCAGTGGCGCCGCGCTGATGGGGTTCGGCTCGGCCCTCGTCGTCGGCCCGTGCGTGACGCCGCCGCTGGCGGCTGCCCTGCTGCATGTCGCCGAAGGGGGCGATGTGGTGCGCGGCGCCGGCGCCCTGTTCGCGCTGGGTCTCGGCATGGGGGCGCCGCTGTTGCTCATCGGCGTGTTCGGTCCGGCGCTGCTGCCCCGGGCCGGGCGCTGGCTGGTGCCCATGCGGCAGCTGTTCGGCCTCGTCTTCCTCGGCGTCGCCATCGCCCTCATCGCCCGGGTGATCCCGGAAACGGCGGCGCTGGTGCTGTGGGGCGTGTTCGCCCTCGGCGCCGGTCTCGCGGTGACGGCCTATGATGTGGCGCTCGGCCGGCCGCGCTTCTCGGCGGCGCTCCTGCCCCGGGTGGCCGGTGGCGCGGCGGTGGCCGGCGGTGTCGTCGCGCTGCTTCTGGCGCTGCCCGGCCCGGGGGCGGCGCTGCGCACGGCGGTTCTTGGTGACAGTGAGCTGCCGGCCGCCGGCATCATACATACGGTGACGACCGATCCGGAATTTGAGGCGGCGCTCCTCACGGCACAGGCGGCGGGGCGGCCGGTGGTGGTGGATTTCACCGCCGCCTGGTGCACCACGTGCAAGGATTTCGAGCGCTCGGTGCTGACCGATGACGCCATCCGCGCCCGCATGGCCGATGTCACCCTCGTGCGCGCCGACATGACCGACTATGACGCCGCCGCCCAGGCGCTGATGAAGCGCTTCCAGGTGGTGGGGCCGCCGACCCTGTTTCTGGTCGATCCGGTGACCGCCACCGAGATTGACGGCTCGCGTCAGGTTGGCCCGGTTACCGTCGAGTCCTTTGCCCGCCTGCTGTCGAAGGCCGGCGCCTGATCTCCGCGCTCTTCCCGTTCCCTGATGTCCGAAGGTTTCCGATGAACCGCCGCACGCTTCTGGCCCTGATGGCTGCCGCTTCCCTCACCGCCCTCCTGCCGGGGAGCGTCTGGGCGGCCGGGGGCGTCGATGTCAACGCCATCCTCAACGATCCCGGCGCGCCGGTGGGTGGCAATCCCAAGGGCGACGTCACCATCGTGGCGTTCTTCGATTATAACTGCCCCTACTGCAAGAAGGCCCAGCCGGTCATCGACGAGGTGGTGCGCACCGACGGCAACATCCGCCTCGTCTACAAGGACTGGCCGATCCTGACGCCGGCCTCGGTCAAGGGCGCCCACATGGCGCTGGCGGCGGGCTATCAGGGCAAGTATGAGCAGGCCCACGCCGCCCTCATGGGGATCGACGGCGGCCGGGTGAGCGCCGAGCAGATGCGCGCCGCCCTCAAGGCCGCCGGCATCGACATGGCCCGTCTGGATGCGGACATGGACAAGAACGCCACGACGATCTCCGATCTCGTCGCGCGCACCAATGCCCAGGCGGAAGCGCTGGGGCTGCCGGGCACGCCGGTGTTCCTCATCGGCCCGTTCATGGTGCCGGCGGCGCTGGATCTGGCCGGCTATCGCCAGGTGGTCAGCGATGCCCGCGACCGCAAGAAGGCGGGCGAGTAAGCCACACGCAGCGGGCGAATGCTGCGCTGCACGCGGCTGTGATGGGCATGTGTGCCGGGGCTCGTCTATATCCGGTGTCAGGAAAATTGTGCCGGAGATTCGCTCCTGATGTCCGTGGGGCTCACCCGTCGTCGCCTGCTGGCTCTGGCCGGCGTGTCCACCCTGTCAGCGGCCATGGCCGGGGCCGTGCGGGCCGAAGGGGGATCCGTCGCTCTGGCCCCCGCTGCCCCGGTGGCTCCTGCGGCGGTGCCGCCGTCCTTCGCCCTCACCACGCCCATGCGGGTGGGGGCGGTGGCGCTCCGGGTGCGCCATCTGGCGCCGATGGTGCTGTGGTATCGCACCACCTTCGGCTTCGACGTGATTTCGCGCACCGGCAGGCAAGCCGTGCTCGGCGCCGATGGCGTGGGCCTGCTGCATCTGGTCGGAGCGCCGGACGCCCCGCCGGACCGGCCGGAGTCCGCCGGTCTGTTCCACATCGCCTTCCTGATGCCGGACCGGGAGGCGCTGGCCCGCTGGCTGGTGCATGCCGCCGGCACCGGCGTGCGGCTGGACGGCTTTGCCGATCACAGCGTCAGCGAGGCGGTCTATCTGTCGGATCCGGAAGGCAACGGGCTGGAAGTCTATGCCGACCGTCCCCGGGACACCTGGCTGTGGCGCGATGGCGTCGTCACCATGGGCACCTTCGATCTGGATATTGACGGTCTGCTGACCCTCACGGACACCAGCCGCGACACCTATGCCGGCGTGCCCGCGGGCACGCGGATCGGCCATGTGCATCTGCGCGTGGGCGATATTCCGGCTGGCCGCACCTTCTATGAAAGCGGCCTCGGCCTCGCCTCCACCCGGGGGCTGCGCACCGACAGCGCCTTCCTCTCCTCGGGCGGCTATCATCACCATGTCGCGCTGAACATCTGGCAGAGCGCCGGCGCCCCGCCGCGGGATCCGGAGGCGGCGGGCCTGATGTGGTTCACGCTGGAGGTTGCCGATCCCGCCTTGATGGCGGCGATGACCACGCGGCTGCCCAAGGCGCAACAGACCGCTTCGGGGACCCTGGCGGCCACGGACCCCTGGGGCACCGAGGTGCGCATCATCGCGGCCTGAGACCAGATGCACGACGTGCTGACCGCCCCGCGCATCTGGTCTCAGGGACCTCTGGTCCGGAACCAGAGGTCCCTGAAGCGGTTCCTCCGGTCTCGGGCCTTCTGCGCGCTCAGTCCTTCAGTACCACGCCGGGATTGAGCAGCCCCCTGGGGTCCAGCGCCTGCTTGAGGGTGCGCATGAGCTGGCGCTCGATGGGCGGGCGCACAGCATCGGCCAGGCCGATCTTGGAGCGGCCGATGCCGTGCTCGGCGGCAAAGCTGCCCCCCATGCCGGCGGCCAGCCGCGACAGCGCAATGCCGAGGTCATCATTCTTGCCGGAGAAGTCCTTCGACCCTTCCGGCGGCGAAAGATTGTAGTGGATGTTGCCGTCGCCCAGATGGCCGAACGGGTTGATGCGCACGCCGGGCAGCAGATCCTGACAGATGACGTTGCCGGCATCGACGAATTCGGCGATGCGGCCGGGCGGCACGGCGATGTCGTGCTTGAGCTGGAGACCTTCCAGCCGCTGGCCTTCCGGCTGTTCTTCCCGCAGGCGCCAGAAGGCAGCGCGCTGGGATTCCGAGCTGGCGAGCGCGCCATCGAGCACGAGGCCTTCTTCCATGCCCCATTCCAGCACGGCGCCGATGATGTCATCCAGCGGCACCTTGTCGGAGCCGGAGGCTGCCTCCACCAGCAGATAGGCGCCGCCGCGGGTTTCCAGCGGCAGGGTCAGGCCGGAAACATGCTTTTCGGCCAGCTCCATGCCGATCTCGGAGAAGAATTCCAGACCGGTGAGGAACTCGCTGGCTTCCGCCCGCATGCGCGTGCCGAAGGTGACGGCGGAGGCGATGTCGGGCAGGGCGAGCAGGGCGGTGGAACGCTGGATGGCGGCCGGATAGAGCCGCAGCACCGCCCGGGTGATGATGCCGAGGGTGCCCTCGGCGCCGCAGAACAGCCGGCGGACCTGATAGCCGGCATTGTCCTTCTGCACCGCCCGCAGGCCATTCCACACGGTGCCATCGGCCAGCACGACTTCCAGCCCCAGCACCAGCTCCTGCATCATGCCGAAGCGGAAGGCGTGGCTGCCGCCGGCATTGGTGCTGATGAGGCCGCCGATCTGGGCGCTGCCTTCCGCCCCCAGATGCATGGGGAACATCAGCCCGGTGCCGTCGAGCTTCTCATGCAGGACCGCGAGCACCAGACCGGCCTCGACTTCCACCGAGGCGCTGGCCGGGTCGATGGCGCCGACCGAGGTCATGCGGGCCAGCGACAGGATCACCCCGCCGGCCTTCGCCAGCACCGAGGCGCCGCACAGGCCGGTGTTGCCGCCCTGGGGCACGATCACCACGCCGGCCTCATGACAGGCGGCGACCACGGCGGAGACTTCCTCCGTTGTGGCGGGGCGGGCGACGCCCAGCGGCTCCTCGCCATAGCGGTCGAGCCAGTCGCGCCGCCACGGCGCGGTATCCGCACCGGTGATCCAGCCCTTCGGCCCCAGGATGTGTTCCAGCTTCGCGCCGAGATCCGTCATTTTCTCAAATCCTGCACACGGCGGCGCGGGGAAGGGGCCCGAAAAGGGCGTTCCGCGCCCGGCCGATCACGACATGCCGCCGCCCGCCGGCCGACGGGGCCGGGTGCGGGCAACGGCAAGGCGTGCCCGGTCCGTCCGGTCAGGCACCATGTGCCGGAACCGGGGGGAGCGAGTCAATGCGGAGGGGCCCCGTCGTGGTTGTCCCGCATGGACCGCAGTGCGGGAGCCGGCCGGATCTGCGCGTGGCGGAAGAGGGGGATAGGCCGGATTCTCCCGATGGGAGCCGGCCCGAGCGCGCCCCGTCTTTTGCCCGGCCCTGTATCTCGCCCCGGCCCTACTTCTCGCCCCAGGTGAGGAAGAAGCCGATATCGCCCATCACGCCGCCGGGCCAGTCGATCACCATGGCCTTCAGGCCGTAGTTGCCGGGCTTCAGATGATCCCGCCACAGCTCGAAGGCCTGGCGCGGGCGGCCAGTGAGGGTATCGGGCCAGCCGGGTTCGTCATTGTTGATGGCGCGGCCCTGATCGCTGCACAGCGCGTTGGGGAAGCGCATCACCAGAAGTTCCTTCTCGCCCCGTTCGGCGGCGAGCCGGATCTTGACGGCCAGATTGCTCTTCAGTTCGTGGACGAACTCCGGCGTCATGTCGACGGGATGGGAGAGCTTGTCGATGAGGGCCTTGCGGGCGGCCTCTGCCGCCTTTTCGCTGGCTGCCGCCTGGGCCTTCTTCATGTCCTGCACATAGACGCGCAGGTCGTCTGCCGACATGAAGCTCTCGTCGCCGAGATCAGTGTCCTTGTTGAGTTCCGCGACCGACATGGCCGTCTCCCCCTGATGCCCGCTCCGACAGGATGCTGGCGCATCCCGTCGCTGAAGGGCGGCCGATTTCCCATAGGTACCAATGGCATGGGAAACCGGCCTGCGCCCGCTCTCCCGCCGGCCTGTTCTGCGACAGCCGGTCGATCGCCGCCGAGACTAGTCCCGGGGCTGGCGCGAGTCTCGCGTCGGATCGGGGCGCCGGGCGTCGGGGAGACGCTTCGCAGCCGGCTGTTTTCAGCCCCGCCAGAAGCGCGGCAGGAACAGCACGAGCACGGTGAACAGCTCCAGCCGGCCGAGCATCATGGCGAACGAGAGCAGCCATTTGGCGGTGTCGGGCAGGGTGGAGAAGTTGCCGGCCGGGCCGATGACGGGGCCGAGCCCCGGCCCGACATTGGACAGCGCCGTGACGGCGCCGCTGGCGCTCGTCAGGAAGTCCAGATCCAGCGCCATCAGCGCAATGGTGAGGCTGGAATAACTGATGAAGAACACCGAGAAGAACGCCACCACCGAGCCGATCACCTCGTCGTCGATCAGCTTTTCGCCATAGGTGGTGGGAAACACCCCGCGCGGATAGAGCAGCCGCATGAAATGGGTACGCAGCATCAGCCACAGGATCTCGAAGCGGAAGATCTTGATGCCCCCCGACGTGGAGCCGGTGCAGCCGCCGACGAAGGTGAGGCCGAAGAACAGGCCAACGGCAGCATTGCCCCACAGGGTATAGTCCGTCGAGGCGTAGCCGGTGGTGGTGACCACGGACACCACATTGAAGGCGGCAAAACGGAAAGCCGGCTCCAGATCATATTGCCCGGTGAGGAACAGCCCCAGACCGAGCACGCCGATGATGAAGGCGAGGCCGGTGAGATAGCTTTTTACCTGACGGTCGAAGAAGGCCCGTCGGTCGCCGGAGAGAAAGCGCACATAGAGAATGAACGGCACGCTGCCCGACAGCATGAACAGGGTGGCGAACCACTGGATGCCGTTCTTGTCCCACGCGCCGAAGGAGGAATCCGTGGTGGAGTTGCCGCCGGTGGCAATGGAGGTGAGGGCGTGGACAAGGGCATCGAACGGCTTCATGCCGCACAGCCAGTAGACCAGCGCGCAGATGACTGTCAGCCCGAGATAGACGAACACGATGGCCGCCGCGATCTGGCGCACCCGGGGCATGGCCTTGTCGGAGCGGTCCGAGGATTCCGTGCGGAACAGCTGCATGCCGCCGATGCCCAGCGCCGGCAGGATGGCGATGGCCGCGGCGATGATGCCGATGCCGCCCATCCATTGCAGCAGCCCGCGCCACAGCAGCATGCCCGGCGGGGCATGATCGAGCCCCGACATCACCGTGGCGCCGGTGGTGGTGATGCCCGACACCGCCTCGAACACCGAGTTGGCGAGGTTGCCGCTGACGTTGCCATAGTCGGAGAGATAGAAGGGCAGGGCGCTGAAGGCCGTCACCGACGCCCAGCTCAGCGGCGTGACGATGAAGGCCTGCCGGAGGGTGAGGCCGGCATGCAGCGAGCCGCGGCTGATGAGGGCGCAGGTTAGGCCCGTGAGCGCCGCCAGCACCGCCGCGATGGCAAAGGCCCGCCAGTCTGCATGGTCGAACCACAGGTCGGTCGCCAGCGGAAACAGCATCATGCCCGAGGTCGCCATCAGGGCGAGGCCGATGAAGTGCAGCACCGGCTTCAGGCCCGGCGCCGAAATGGGCCGCAGCGCCAGAACGTCGAGAGAGGGAACCTGGTTCATGCGATCGCCTTCGACGTGCCGAACAGGGACTCTGCCCGGTGCAGGCAGCTGTAGCTGACGAAGGTAATGACGTGATCGCCGATTTCCAGCCGCGCGTCGGAGGTGGGCGCCATCACGGCATCCTTGCGCACGACGGCCCCCAGCCGCATCCCCGTGGGCAGGCCGAGATCATTGACCGGCCGGCCGATGAGGCGCGAGCCCTCGGAAATCTCCGCCTCCACCACCTCGCCGAAATCCTCGCGCAGGGAATAGAGCGCGGCAATCGAGCCGTGGCGCACATAGCGCAGCACCGTGGAGATGGTGACCGCCGACGGGCTGACCACGGAATCGATGCCGAGCGTCGGGATCAGCCCCTCATAGGAGCGCTTGTTCACCAGGGTGATGGCGCGCTTGCAGCCGGCCTGCTTGGCCAGTACGGACGCGAAGATGTTGGTCTCGTCATCATTGGTGACGGCGACGATGGTGTCGGCCACGGCGGCCTGGGCTTCTTCCAAAATGCCCCGGTCGAGACCGTCGCCATTGATGACGACGACGCCCTCGCGCAGTTCCGAGGCCACCTGGGCGGCCCGGTCGCGGCGCATCTCGATCAGCTTGATGTCGGCGCCGGGCAGCGCCTTCAGCACCTTGCGCGCCAGATGCAGGCCGATATTGCCGGCCCCCAGGATCACCAGCCGACGCGAAATCTTTTCCTGATGACCGAAGGCCGCCATCACCTCGCCGACAGTTTCCGTGCGGGCGATGGCATAGACATCATCGCCGGGCTCCAGCCGGTCGCCGGGCTCGGGCACGAAGCTGCGGGTGCCGCGGATGATGGCGAGGATGGTGAGTCCCTCCACCGGCGGATGGGCGGCCAGATCGGTCAGGCTGCGGCCGGTGATCGGGCTCTTGGTGCGGGGGGTGTGGATGCCGAGCAGCTCCACCCGGCCGCCGGCCAGGGGCACCATGTCGAAGGCGCCGGGCGTGCGCAGCCGACGGGCGATGCCCTCGGCAATCTCGATTTCCGGCGAGATCACCACGTCGATGGGCATGTGATCGGCGGCAAACAGGCCGTTCTTGCCCTGGGCCAGATAGCCGGCATGGCGCAGCCGGGCGATGCGGCGCTTCACGTCGAACAGGGAATAGGCCACCTGACAGGCGACCATGTTCACCTCGTCGGAGCGGGTGACGGCGACCAGCAGGTCCGCCTCCTGGGCGCCGGCCTTGGCCAGCGCTTCCGGGTGGGAGGCATGGCCGAGGATACCGCGCACGTCGAAGCTCTCGTCGACCCGGCGCACCAGCTCCGGATCGGAATCGATCACGCTGACATTGCAGCCCTCGGAGGCCAGATGGCGCGCGATGGTGGTGCCGACCTGACCGGCGCCGCAGACAATGACCTTCATGATCGTCCCAGCCCCCCTGAGAGCGCACGCCCTGTCCAAGCCTCCGCTCGTAGCCTGAAGGCGTGGGGAAGGGAAGCCCGTCAGGTGCCTTAGAGGCATCATTTGGCAGGACTTGTATCTCACCAAATATAGCACTTATACGTGCTAAATTTGCACGCCATTTTAATGTAGTCGCGAAAATTTTCTGTCGGGCGTATTTGTGACTTGTGATACAAAGATATATATAGGGATATATATAATGTGTGAAGATAACGATTTTCAAAACATAAAATCATATGCAACAAAGAGAAGATCAGAATATTTTTTCGATTCTAGCGCCATAAAACGTGCTGATGGTAGGTATGTTGCCTGGGTAGACCTGCTTGGAGCTGGTCACTTAATGACGGTATCCATAGAAAAGACAGTAAATGCAATTATTCGGCTTCATATGGCTGTTTATAATGCATGTTGCGGGGGGGTAATATCTGTTCCGATAAATGATGGTGTTTTTATTATTGCGAGATCAAAGAAGGATATCATTTTTATTCTGAAGAAAATTATAGTTGATTTGTCATGCGTGTTCATGTCTACCGACAATCCAGAAGATAGAACTATGTTGTCATGCGGACTTGCTTATGGGCCTGTATATATTGGAGACGACCTGAGAGATGGGGTGGGCGGTAAGGGGCAAAAGGAAAAATATGATGCTATCTTTCGGCAGATAGCGTTTGGTTCTGCTGTGATACAGGCATATAAAGAAGAGAGAAACGCTGCTCCGTTTGGGGTGGCAATACATGAGTCTGCGCGCTCTTTTTCTTCAAATGAAGATAAGCCTTTTCAAGATGCTCACTTGCGGTGGTGGAGTAGTGATGCGGATATCAATGGAAATTATTCATTTCCGCCGTTGAAAATATTGAGGGATTATTTGAAAATAAAATTATATGAACAATTAAATTATATTGAGAATCATTTAATATATAGTGAAATTAGTATAGAAAAAATTAATATTATTAGAAATAAGATAAAATGGTATTATTAAGAAATTTGATTTCTGTATTTGACCAACCGTGCGAAGCATTGAGGTGCTGATGCGTCGATGTTTTCACACCGCTGGCAGCCCGCGGCTCCGCAGGATGTCGATCGCGTGCGCCATCTGCGCCGGGTCGGCGGGCGGGGTGTCGGGCAGAGGGAAGGGGCGGCCGAGTTCGGCCCACTTGAATTCGCCCATGCGGTGATAGGGCAGCAGGTCCACCCGCTCCACCAGCGGGCCGAGGCCGGCCAGAAGGTCGGCAAGGCGGGCAAGGTGGGCGTCATCATCGGTCCAGCCGGGGATGACGACATGGCGGATCCACAGCGGCTTGCCGAGGGCGACGAGGCGGCGGGCAAACTCCAGCGTGCGTTCCAGCGGCCGGCCGGTCAGCGCCTTGTGGCGGTCGCTGTCGCTGTGCTTCACGTCCAACAGCACCAGATCCACCTTTTCAAGGAAGGCGTCGTCGACCTTGTGGCCGAGAAAGCCCTGGGTATCCAGCGCGGTGTGCAGGCCGAGCCCGTCATGCAGCGCCGTCAGCAGGCGCCCGGCAAAGGCCGGCTGGGTCAGCGGCTCGCCGCCTGACACCGTGACGCCGCCGATGCGCCGGAGCATGCCGGCATAGGGGCGCACTTCCGCCAGCGCCTCTTCCAGCGTCACCGGACGGCCCGAGGTGAAGCGCCAGGTGTCCGGGTTGTGGCAATAGAGGCAGCGGAACGGGCAGCCGGCGAGGAAGAACACGAACCGCATCCCCGGCCCGTCCGCCGCCGCGCCCGTCTCGACGGAATGGAGATAGCCGGTCTCGCCATCATGGGCATGGTCGGGAGCGTGGGGCGGGCAATGGCTGTCGGGCATGTCCGTCGGCTTCCGTGCATGGGCACTATCGGCGGGCTGCCGCCCGCACCCGCCCGGCGGCCCGAGGGCCTCCGGACCTCCCCCCTTTTTTATGGACAGAAAAAGGGGAGGGTGCGGGAGGCCCGGCCTCCCGCTCGGGGGCATCGGGGGCGGAAGCCCCCGAATTCACATATGCGAATGGAATGTCCGGCTGATGACGTCGAGCTGCTGTTCCCGGGTCAGCTTGACGAAGTTCACCGCATAGCCGGAGACGCGCACGGTGAGCTGCGGATATTTTTCCGGATGCTCCATGGCGTCGACAAGCGTCTCGCGGTGGAAGACGTTGACGTTGACATGGTGGCCTTGCGCGCCGGCGAAGGCATCCAGACAGTTGGCGAGGTTGCGCCGGCGCTCCTCCGGCAGGCGGCCGAGGGCGTCCGGGGTGGCCGACGCCGTCCACGAGATGCCGTCGAGGGCGGCGGCATAGCGGATTTTGGCGACAGAGGCCCCGGCGGCGATGAAGCCTTTTTCGTCGCGGCCGTTCATCGGGTTGGCGCCGGGGGCAAAGGGCGTGCCGGCGCGGCGTCCGTCCGGGGTGTTGCCGGTCTTCTTGCCATAGACCACGTTGGAAGTGATCGTCAGCACCGACTGGGTCGGCATGGCATTGCGATAGAAATGGGGCTGGGCGGAAATCTTCAGCATGAAGGTCTCCGTCAGCCACACGGCAATGGAATCGGCCCGGTCGTCATTGTTGCCGTAGGCCGGATATTTGCCGTCGATTTCGTAGTCGACGGCGAGGCCCTCGGCGTTGCGGATCACCTTTACCTTGGCGTGCTTGATGGCGGACAGACTGTCGGCGGCGACAGACAGGCCGGCGATGCCGCAGGCCATGGTGCGCAGGATGTCGCGGTCGTGCAGCGCCATCTCGATGCGTTCATAGGCATATTTGTCGTGCATGTAGTGGATGCAGTTCAGCGCCGTGACATAGGTTTTCGCCAGCCAGTCCATCATCGGCTCGAACTTCGCCATGACCACGTCATAGCTCAGCACGTCATCGGTGATCGGCTCGAAGCCTTCGGCGATGACGGCGCCGGTCTTCTCGTCGCGGCCGCCGTTGATGGCATAGAGAAGAGCCTTCGCCAGATTGGCGCGGGCGCCGAAGAACTGCATCTGCTTGCCGATGCGCATGGCCGAGACGCAGCAGGCGATGCCATAATCATCCCCCCACCACGGCCGCATGACGTCGTCATTCTCGTACTGGATCGACGAGGTGCGGATGGAGACGTCGGCGCAGAAGTCCTTGAAGCCCTGGGGCAGGGCTGTCGACCACAGCACCGTCAGGTTCGGCTCCGGCGCCGGGCCCAGATTGGAGAGGGTGTTGAGGAAGCGGAAGGAGGACTTCGTGACCAGCGTGCGGCCATCATCGCCCATGCCGCCGATGGCCTCGGTGACCCAGGTCGGGTCGCCGGAAAAGAGCTGGTCATAATCGGGGGTGCGCAGGAAGCGGATGATGCGCAGCTTGATGACGAGATCGTCAATCAGTTCCTGGGCCTGTTCCTCGGTGAGGGTGCCGGTGGCCAGATCCCGGGCAATGTAGATATCGAGGAAGGTGGAGATGCGGCCAAGCGACATGGCCGCGCCGTTCTGTTCCTTCACCGCGGCCAGATAGGCCAGATAGGTCCACTGGATGGCTTCCCTGGCATTGCTGGCCGGGTGGGAGAGGTCAAAGCCATATCTGGCGCCCATCTCCACCAGCTCGCCCAGCGCCCGATACTGCTCGGACAGTTCCTCGCGCAGCCGGATGACATGATCGTCGAACACGGCCTCGTCGAGGTCGTGGAACACCTTCAGGCGTTCCTGACGCAGGAAATCGACGCCATAGAGGGCGACGCGGCGATAGTCGCCGATGATGCGGCCGCGGCCATAGGCGTCCGGCAGGCCGGTGATGATGCCGGACTTGCGCGCCTTCAGCACCGCCGGCGGATAGACATCGAAGACGCCCTGATTGTGGCTCTTGCGGTAGTGGGTCCAGATCTCGTCGATGACCGGATCCAGCGTGAAGCCATAGGCGGCAAGGCCGGATTTCACCATCCGGAGGCCGCCATTGGGCATGATGGCGCGTTTCAGCGGCGCATCGGTCTGCAGGCCGACGATCAGCTCGGCCGCGCGGTCAATATAGCCGGCCTCATGGGCGGTGATGGTGGAGGGCCGGTCGGCGGAGACGTCGAGAACGCCCTTCGCGCGCTCTTCCTTCAGCAGGACGGCAAGTTTTTCCCACAGCGCCGTCGTTCGTTTCGTCGGGCCGGAGAGAAAGCCGCCATCGCCGGCATAGGGCTCATAATTCGCCTGGATGAAGCCGCGTACATCCACGGCCGTCTGCCAGCCGGTGCCGCGGAAGCCAAGCCACGGGTCTGCGACACGGGCGGGATTGATCATGTTCATCGTGACACGTCCGACTATCCGGTGCCGAGGATCTCTCGGGAAGCGCTTGCGGGATGGCGGGTCGGGGACGACCGGCTTCGCTCCGGTCGTCGAGGGCGGTCATTCGGCGGGTGCCCCCGGCCAAGCGGGGGCAACAGGCAGGATGGGCACGACGGGACCGGTGGGCGCGGACAGCGCAGACAGGATCCAGGGCGATTGGACCTTAGTCTAGCTCAACCTTCTGCAATTGAAATGGGCATTGGTGCATGACTGGTCAGCGGGCGGTGACTGGGTATGCGATCCGGGGGGGCGCGCAGCGCGCGGATCAGCTGACCGGAACCGCCAGCCGGGCGAGCGCCAGCCGGGCGCCGGCGGCAACGGGCTCGATCACCGGCACCGACAGGGCCGCGCTGACGGCTCCGGCGGCGACTGCCAGCGGCCCGCCGCCGATCAGCACCGCCTCGGCGCCATCGGTGAGACAGTCCCGGGCGAGGCCGAGCAGCGCCTCGGCCAGCCGGTCAGGATCCGCCATCACCTCGGCGGCCGGGCCCTCGGTGATGCGCAGCGACACCAGCCGGGAGCCGTGGCCATAGGCGGCAACGGTGCGGCGGATGGAGGCGTCCAGCTCCGGCGTCGTGGTGATGATGGAGAAGCGCCGCCCGTCGGCGGCTGCCTCCGCCATGCCGGCCTCGGCAATGCCGGTGACGGGAATGCGCAGCCGGCCGCGCAGCTCGGCAAGTCCGGGATCACCGAAGCCGGAAATCAGGATGCCATCGACGCCGTGCAGGGCCAGCGACTGCGCCGTCGGGATGATCTGCCGGGCGGCGGCCTCCAGTGCCGGTTCGTCGGTGACGATCGCCGGCCCCAGAAGCATGGTGTAGGGCTCGACGGTCACCGCGGGCGGCAGTTCCCCCCGGGCAATCCCGGCCATGAAGGCGGTGGTTCGCCGGTTGGTGTTGGGGTTGAGGAGCGCAATCCGGGGCATCAGGCGGCCTCCGCAAGGGCGACCGGGCAGGCGACCTGCCGCGTGCCGTCGGTCCGGGTGAGGGCCGGCACGGCGGCCTCGCAGCCCGGCTGTTTCTGGCGGCAGCGCGGGGCGAAGGCGCAGCCGGGCGGCATGCGGGCGAGATCCGGGGGCATGCCCGGGATCGCGTCGATGCGGCTGCCGGGCACGGCGCCGTGGACGGTGGAGGAGAGCAGGCCGCGGGTATAGGGATGGCGCGGCCGGGTCAGGACCTCGCTGGCCGTGCCGCTTTCCACGATCCGCCCGGCATACATCACCGCCACCCGGTCGGAGATTTCGGCGGCGACGCCGACATCATGGGTGACGAAAATCGCCGCCATCCCCAGCGCCTTCTGGAGTTCGCGCAGGAGCAGGATCACCTGGATCTGCACGGTCGCATCCAGCGCCGTCGTGGGTTCGTCGGCCAGAAGCAGCTTGGGCTCGCAGGCGAGCGCCAGCGCGATCATCGCCCGCTGGCGCATGCCGCCGGACATCTCGTGGGGGTAGTTGGCGAGCCGGGAGCGGGCGCCGGGGATCTTCACCAGCTCCAGCATCTCCAGCGCCCGCGCCATGGCGTCGGCATGGGAGACGCCCTTGTGGCGCTTCACGGCTTCCGCGATCTGGTTGCCGATGGTGAAGACCGGATCCAGCGCGGTGGCCGGCTCCTGAAACACCATGGAGACCGTGCCGCCGCGATAGTCCGCCAGCCGCCGGCCCTTCAGCGCCAGCACGTCGGCGCCATCGACCACGAGGCTGCCGCCGATCTCGGTGCGCCGCTCCGGCAGGATGCGCAGGAGCGCGCGCAGCGTGACCGACTTGCCGGACCCGGACTCGCCGATGAGGCCCAGCACCTCGCCGCGGTTGAGGCCAAGGCTCAGCCGGTCGACCGCCGTCACCGGGCCGGCCTCGGTGCGGAAGCGCACCGTCAGGTCCTGCATCTGAAGGATCGGGCTCATGCGGCGGCTCCCTCAAGGGCCGGATGACCGGACGACGGGTCGGTCAGGTGGCAGGCGGCGGTGTGGGCGCTGCGGCGGGTGAGGTCCGGCGCCTTCAGCTGGCAGACCGGCGCCACCAGCGGGCAGCGCGGGGCAAAGCGGCAGCCGGGCGGCAGGTCGATCGGGCTCGGCGGATCGCCATTCAGCGGCGGCACGAGGGTGCGCGCGGCCGGATCATGGCTCGGCATGGAGGAGAGCAGGGCGCGCGTATAGGGATGCAGCGGATTGGCGTAAATCTCCGCCACCGGGCCCTGTTCCACCACTTCGCCCAGATACATCACGAGGACATCATCGCAGATGTGCCTGATGACGGCGAGATCATGGGAGATGAAGATGTAGCTGAGGCCATAATCCGTCTTCAGATCCTGAAGCAGATTGAGAACCTGGGCTTCCACCGACTTGTCGAGGGCCGAGACAGCCTCGTCGAGGATGACCACCCGGGGGCGCAGTGCAAGCGCCCGGGCGATGTTGACCCGCTGGCGCTGGCCGCCGGAGAGCTGGTGCGGATAGCGCGCGGCATGCACCCGCGGATCAAGACCGACCCGGGCGAGCAGCTCATGCGCCCGCTCCCGGGCTTCTCCCCGGCTGACGCCGTTGACCACCGGGGCGAACATGATCGACGCCTCGATGGTGAGGCGTGGATTGAGGGACGCCGAGGAGTCCTGGAACACCATCTGCACATCCCGGCGGTAGCTGCGCATGGCGGCGCGGCCGCTGCCGACTTCGCTGCCATCCACCATCAGGCTGCCGGCGTCGGGGTCGATGAGGCGCATCAGCAGGCGCGCGACGGTGGACTTGCCGCAGCCGCTTTCGCCGACGACGCCAAGGGTGGTGCCGGGCTGAAGCCGGAGGCTGACGCCGGAGACCGCATGCACATGGCGCACCTTGCCGCCGGGCCGGTCCGGGCGCACCCGGAAGGTCTTGGTCAGGCCGGCGGCTTCCAGCACGGGCCTGACCGGCGCGGCATCCGGGGGAGAGGAATGGGCGGGGCTCATCTCGTCTCCATTGCGGTGCGCAGACCGTCGGACAGGAGGTTGAAGGACAGCGAGACGATGAAGATCATCACGCCGGGCAGCGCCGCCAGCACGGGCTGGCTGTAGATCGCGGTGCGCAGGGTGTTCAGCATCAGCCCCCATTCGGCGGCCGGCGGCTTGGCGCCGAGGCCGATGAAGGAGAGACCGGCGGCCATGATGATCGCCACCGACAGCTGGCTCGCCGCATAGACCAGCACGGGCCCGAGCACGTTGCCGATGACGTGGACGCGGATGATGGTGACCGCGCCGGCGCCGGAGGTGCGGGCGGCGTCGATGAAATCCAGCCCGCGCACCTGGGTGACCGCGCTTTCGGTGACCCGCACCAGCGGCGGCACGAGGACGATGGTCAGCGCCAGCAGGGTGTTGGCGAGGCCCGCGCCGAGCGCGCCGGCGATCGCCACCGCCAGCAGGATGGACGGGAAGGCGAAGAGGACGTCGGTGGTGCGCATGATCACGGCGTTGACCCAGCCGCCGACGAAGCCGGCGATGGTGCCGAGGCCACCGCCGATGAGGAGGGCGAGGCACACCGGCACGATACCCATGATGAGGGAGAGCCGGCCGCCATAGAGGAGGCGGGTGGCCATGTCGCGGCCCTGTTCGTCGGTGCCGAGCAGGTGGCCTTGGGTGCCCACGGGCTTCAGCCGGGTGACGACCCGGCCGATCGCCGGATCATAGGGCGTCAGCCACGGGGCGAGGATGACCGCGGCGATGATGAGGGCCAGCACGATCATGCAGGCGACCGAGACCGGATCCCGACGCAACCGGCGCCACACGCCGGACCAGTAGCCGGGGGAGCGCGGCACGACCAGAAGATCGGCCGAAACGGGGGCGATGGCGGCGGTCATGTGCGGCGGATCCTCGGATCGATGAGCGGCTGGACGAGATCGACGACGAGGTTGAAGAGAACGAAGAACAGCGCCAGCACGAGGATGGTGCCCTGAAGCAGCGGAATGTCGCGCTGGAGAATGGCGCCGTTGAGCAGCAGTCCCGTGCCCGGCCAGGAGAACACCGTCTCGACGAGGATCGAGCCGGCCATGAGATAGCCGAGCTGGACACCGATGACGGCGAGCGCCGTCGGCGCGGCATTCTTGAAGACGTGGAGGAACACCTGCGCGTCCGTCAGGCCGCGGGCGGTCAGCGCCGTCACGAATTCCCGGTTGAGGGTTTCGGCGACGAGGGCCCGCACCGAGCGGGTGATGATGCCGGCGGGCATGGCGGCCAGCGTGATGGCCGGCAGCACCATGAAGGAGGCCCGCGTCCAGAAATCATCGCCGGCGGCCCCTGCGCCCATGGCCGGGAATACGCCATAAGTGACGGAGAAGATGACGACGAGCACGATGGCCAGCCAGTAATGGGGCACCGAGACGCCGGAAATGGCGAGGGCGGAAACCAGCTTGTCCAGCGGCGAGCCGATGCGGTAGCCGGCAATCAGCCCGAGGGCGAGGCCGATGAACACGCCGAGGAAGGCGGCACAGAGCGCCAGCCGGATGGTGTAGGACAGCGCCGTGACGATTTCCGGCAGCACCGGCCGGCCGGTGGCGATCGAGGTGCCGAAATCGCCGGTCAGCACGTTGCCGAGCCAGTAGAGATATTGCACCGGCACCGGCTGATCGAGGCCGTAGCGGGCCTTGGTGGCGTCGATCATGTCCTGGGTGGCGTCAGTGGGCAGAACCAGCGTCAGCGGATCGCCCGGCGCCATCTGCACCAGCAGAAAGCACAGGATGCTCACCGCCAGACAGACCGGGACGGCGGACCCGACCCGTTTGAGGATGTAGCCCAGCATGTCCCGGTCTCCTTTCGCGTGAACCGGATGGACGGTCGGGCCGGGGAGGGTGCCCGCGGCAACGGAGTCTCCCCGGCGTTGTCTCAGTCGACCGAGACCGAGGTGAGGTCGACGAACCAGTTCTGCGGCGCGACGAAGCCCTTGACCTTGGGCGAGAGGGCCCGCGGCGCCACATCATGGGCGACGAACAGGAACAGGGCGTTGTTCACATAGAGTTCGTGCAGCTTCTGGATCGCGGCGAGCTGCTTTTCCGTGTCGAACTCCGAGCGGATGGTGTCGATCAGCGCATCGGCTTCCGGGTTGGTGTAGTATCCCCAGTTGGTGCCCTTCGGCGCGACCAGACGGCTGTCGATGTGGCGCATCAGGGCGGTGAAGGGATCCTGGCTGAAATAGGACGAGTTGGTGGAGGTGGCGCCGTTGGTGGACGGATCCTTGGCCCCGGCGCGCCAGTTGGCGAGCAGCGCGTTCCAGTCGCGCACGTCGAACTCGACTTCGATGCCGACGGCGGCAAGGTTCTGCTGGATCAGCTCGTTCATCAGCATCGGCTGCATCTGGCCGCCGCCCGAGGGCGAGATGATCGCCTTCACCTTCAGGGGCTTCTCCGGTGAATAGCCGGCTTCCGCCATCAGCGCCCTGGCTGCTTCCGGATCATAGGTGACCTTGAACTCCGGATGGCCGAACCAGTCGGAGGTCGGCGGCACCATGCCTTCGGCCGGCACCATCATGCCGCCCAGCAGTTCCTTCATGCCCTCGCGGTCGATGGCCAGATTGGCGGCCTTGCGCACGCGGATGTCGGTCCACGGGCTGCCCTCCACCATGGAGAAATGCCACGGCCAGACATGGGGATAGACGTTGGAGGCGATCTCGAAGCCCGCACCTTCCAGGCTCGGGATGGCATCCGGCGCCGGCGCTTCGGCCCAGTCCACCTGACCGGCGCGTAGCGCTGCCACCCGGGCCGACGGATCCGGCACCGGCAGCAGGATCACCTCGTCGAGCTTGGGGATGCGGTCCTTGTTCCAGTAGGCGTCGTTGCGCGACAGCACCGCCCGGTCGCGCGGGGTGTAGGACGTCACCTTGAACGGGCCGGTGCCCGACGGCGCCTTCAGGAAGGCATCCCAGCTGCCGGCGGCGTTGAAGGCGGCCGGCGACGACATCACGATCCACGCGATTTCATAGGGGATCAGCGCGTCGGGCTTGGAGGTGGTGATTTCCACGGTCATCGGATCGACGACCCGGTAGCCCGTCACCGTGGGGATGCGGCCCTTGCCCTGGGCCGACTGCTTCTCGTCGAACTGCGGCGCCTTCGGGTTCAGGATCTTGTCGAGATTCCAGACGACGGCCTCGGCATTGAAGTCGGAGCCATCATGGAATTTCACGCCCGGGCGCAGCTTGAAGGTCCATTTGGTCTCGTCCGCCGGATCCACCGCCCATTCGGTGGCCAGCCCCGGAACGAGCGTCACCGGCTTGTCGGCCGACGACAGGTCATAAGTGACGAGCGGCTCGAACACCTGATAGCCCATGAAGCGCATGCCCTCGGCGCCCTGGTCGGTCTGGCCGTTGGGCAGCGGAATGTCGGCCGCCGTCATGGCGATGCGCAGGGTGCCGGCTGCCAGCGCCGGCAGGCTGGTCGCAGCGGTCAGGGCAAGCGCGAGGCAGGCAGCAAGACCGCCAAGACGGCGGCCACGGGAGCGCGAAAGCGGGAACATCGCGGATCCTTCCGGTGGGCAGAGGCAGGAAATCGGGGACGGATGAAGCGCCGGCCGGCGCATCCGGGGCGGGCTTCTGGGGCGCCAGATGAAAATATCCTTTCACGGATGTGATTCAAGAAAAATAGCCCATCAAATGACCGCTGCTCACCGATTGGGCATGAAAGACAAATTTCATGCAGTGATTTGGTGAAAGGATTGTCACGCGAGCCGTCAGGGATGCGCGGTGCGGCAGAATTCGCGGCTTTTCACGAGGGCAGCGTGTGGGCGCTGTCGCGTCAGAGCTCGGCCAGCGATTCGTGCAGGGCCTCGATGCGGCTGAGGCGCTGGCGTCCGTCGGGGCCGGACAGCTCGATTACCCGGGTCGCGATGAAGTGGAGCAGGGCGATTACCGCGGCATGGCCGAACAGCGGCCCGGGGGCAGCGGTGTGGCAGCGGAAATGCCAGTCGACATCCGGGTTCCGGTCCGCGCCCTCGTCGGTCACATATGCGATGGCCGGACCGCGGGCGCGGATCTGGCGCAGGATTTCCGGCAGCGGCCGCACCCGGCGGGCAACGCCGATGACGATGGCGCAGTCCTGATCCGTCATGGCGGCAATGGGTTCGGCCAGCGTCTCGCCGGCCCGCGGCAGCACGCTGACCTGTTCCAGCACCTGAAAGGTCTGCCAGCCAAGATAGGCGGCGAAACAGTGGCTGGTGCGGTGGCCGATGATCCACACCCGCCGCGCCGCAATCATCCGGCGGGCCAGCGCGTCGACTTCTTCCTGAGAAATGGCGGCAAAGCTCTGGTCCAGATTGGCATGGGCCTGGGCGAGATGGCTCTGCAGCGCCGCATCCGGGCCGACGCTGGCCGAGACCATGAACAGGGCCGCCCCCGCGCGCCGTTCCGTGCGCACATCCCGCCGCGCCTCCTCATAATTGGCGTAGCCGATCTTCTGCACGAAGCGGGAGACGGTGGCGGCCGACACATTGGCGAGGCTGGCGAGCTCGGTCGCGGTGTAGGCGGCCAGTTCGCCGGGAAAACCGAGCACGAAATCGGCCAGCCGCCGTTCGGCCGGGTGCAGCGCCGGCAGGCTCAGGCGCACCCGCTGGAGGAAGCTCGGATCGGTCTCGGTCATGAAGGGCCACTGGTCACGCCGCCCGCAGGGGCGCGGGGGATGAAAGAAGTCTTTCACGATGCGGCGCGGAAAGACAAGAGGGCAGGACCGGGAGGGGGCCGAGGCATCCGCGCATCCGGAGGCCGGGCAGGGCAAACAGGAGGCCGGGCAACGAAAAAAGGGGCGCGCGGATCCGGGGATTCCGGTCCGGCGCGCCCCGTCAAGGTGCAGGAGGAGGACGGGGGAACGGGCGGAGCCCGTCCTGTCCCGCCGTCCGTCCGGAGGTGCCCCCCACCGGATGGATGATCCCGGCCCGCGCGGGGCTGAGGACTGTCTGCTCGGATCCTGACGGGGTCCGTCTCATACCAGACACGCAAGTGCCGATCGCACCTTAGAGCCTGAAGAACTTCAGATTTTCCATATGTACCAAGGATATGGGAAATCGGCATCGGAATGCCAAGGAGGCCCTTTCAGGGATCTTTGGTCTCAGGCGACCGGCTGGGTCAGCCGGTAGCCGCCCTCGCCATAGAGGAGGGCGCCGGTGCCGTCGCCCAGCAGGGTGGCACGGATGCGGCCGATGAGGATGACGTGGGAGTGGCGCTCGATGGCCTCTTCCACCTCGCAATCGAGCGCCGCCAGCGCGCCGACGAGCAAAGGCGCGCCGGTCAGCGCCGTGGTCCAGTCGGCGCCCTGATAGCGATCGGCGCCCTTGAGGCCGCCGAAGCCGGAAAAGCGCTCGGCCACCGCCTTCTGGTCGGCGCCGATGAAATTGACGCCGAAGCGGCCTTCCCGGGCCAGCACGTCCCAGGTGGAGGAGGTGCGGTTGATGTTGACCGTCAGTGTCGGCGGTTCGGCCGAGAGCGCCGAGACCGAGGTGGCGGTGAGGCCGGTGCGGTTGGCGCCGCTGCCGGTGGTGATGACCGAGACACCGCCGACCAGCCGCCGGAAGGTGGCCTTGAACAGGCCGGCGTCGATGGTGGCAGGGTGATCGGGGGGAGCAAGAGCGTTCATGCGGGGCTTTCTTGAACAGGCGCGGGCGGCCGCGGACGGGGAAGCGCCCGGATGGCCAGGCATCAGGATCAGATCGTGTATTCGGGGAAGGGCGGCTCTTCCCGGATCAGGTGGCGCAGGATCTCCGCTTCCAGCCGGGCGAGGCCGTCGGCACCGCGCCGGCGCGGACGGGGCAGCGGCACGGCGATGTCGAGGGCGATGCGGCCGTTCTCGATCATCACCACCCGGTCGGCCAGCGTCAGCGCCTCGCTGACATCATGGGTGACGAGGACCGCGGTGAAGCCTTCCGCCTGCCAGACGCGCTCCAGCAGCGACTGCATCTCGATGCGGGTGAGGGCATCCAGCGCGCCGAGGGGCTCGTCGAGGGCGAGGAAGCGTGGCCGCGACACCAGCGCCCGGGCCAGCGCCACCCGCTGCTTCTGCCCGCCGGAAAGCTGAGACGGCCACGCCCCGGCCTTGTCGGCAAGCCCGACGGCAGCCAGCGCCGCCGCCGCCCGGGCCGGGCCATCGGCGGCCCGCCGGTCGGGGCCGAGGCCGACGGCGACATTGTCCAGCACCCGCGCCCAGGGCAGCAGCCGCGGTTCCTGAAACATCAGCCGCGGCACCGCGGCGTCGCTGTCGCCGGGGGCGCCTAGACGCAGGGTGCCGCCGGTCGGCTGGTCCAGATCGGCCAGAATGCGCAGGAGCGTGCTCTTGCCGCAGCCGGAACGGCCGACAATGGCGACGAACTGGCCGGGCGGGATCTCCAGATCAATGCCGGAGAGCACCGGGAGGGCGCCGAAGGATTTCTCCAGTCCGGCAAGGCGGATCGGCAGGCCGCGCTGGCCGGCCGGGCGCGCCGGCGCGGCCGTCAGCAGGGCGTCGGCCTCGCGGCGGGCGGTGGCGGCGGTCATTTTGCGCCTCCCTTGGCAAAGGCGGGGTGCCAGGCGAGCGTGCGCCGCTCCAGAAGACGCACGCTGGAATCGGCGAGCTTGCCCAGCGCGGCATAGATGAGGATGGCCAGCACCACGACATCCACCTGCATGAACTCGCGCGCTTCCATGGCCATGTGGCCAATGCCCGAGGCGGCGGCGATGGTTTCGGCCACGATGAGGGTCAGCCACATCACGCCGAGGGCATAGCGCAGCCCGACGAAGATGGACGGCAGCGCCCCCGGCAGCACCACCCGGCGGAACAGCTCCAGCCGCGACATGCCATAGGAGCGGCCCATTTCCAAAAGCTGCGCATCCACCGTGCGCACACCGTGGAAGGTGTTGATGTAGACGGGGAAGAACACGCCCAGCGCCGTCAGCACCAGCTTGGCTTCCTCGTCGATGCCGAACCACAGGATCACCAGCGGGATCAGCGACAGGTTCGGGATGTTGCGCACCATCTGCACGGTGGTGTCGGTCAGCCGCTCGGACAGCGTCGACAGCCCGTTGGCCAGTCCCAGCACGAAGGCGATGCCGCCGCCGACCACCAGACCGGCCAGCGCCCGGCGGAAGCTGACGGCGATGTTCTCGACCAGCGAGCCATCGACGAGCTTGTCACCGGCAGCGCTGGCGATCGCCCAGGGGGACGGGAACACATGATCCGGCAGCCGGCCGGTGGCGCTCGCCAGCGACCACAGCGCCAGAAGCCCGGCCGGGATCAGCCACGGCGTCAGCCGCGAGGCAAGGAGCAGACGGGTCGCCCCGCGGCCGAAACCGGCCGCGAGACGGAGGAGGCCCGCGGTCGCCGGCGGGGCGACGGCGAGGCCCGGGGGCGGGGAGGCAAGATCCGTCATCGTCGTCCTCACGAAGCCGAGGCGGCGAGGCGGAAGCCCGTGCCGGAGACGCCGAATTCGCCCGTATCCGTGCCATGCCGGCGCGGCTGCGGCTGGCGGATGCCGAGCACGGGGAACAGCAGCTCGGCCACCTTGTAGGCTTCCTCCAGATGGGGATAGCCCGAGGCGATGATGGTGGAGATGCCGAGGGCCTGATATTCCCGGAGCCTTGCTGCCACCGTCCGGGGCGAGCCGACCAGCGCCGTGCCCGCACCGCCGCGCACCAGACCGACGCCGGCCCAGAGATTGGGGGCGATTTCCAGATTGTCGTGGCTGCCGGCGTGCAGCACCGTCATGCGCTTCTGGCCGACGCTGTCGGACTCCTCGCGGAACTTCTTCTGCGCCGCCTCGATCGCCGAGTCCGGCAGGCGCGAGATCAGCTTTTCGGCCGCCTCCCAGGCCTCCTCGTCGCTCTCGCGCACGATGAGATGGATGCGCAGGCCGAAATTCACCGTCCGTCCCCGGGCAGCCGCGCGGGCCTTCACGGTCTCGATCTTCTGGCGCACCTCCTCCACCGGTTCGCCCCAGGTGAGATAGGTGTCGGCATGGTCGGCTGCGACCGCGATGCCGGCATCCGACGAGCCGCCGAACCAGATCGGCGGCCGCGGCGCCTGCACCGGCGGAAATTCCTGTGCCGCATCGGTCACCTGAATGTGCTTGCCGGCAAAGGTCACCTTCTCGCCGGCGAGCAGGCGGGAATAGATCTCCAGAAATTCCGCCGCGTGTTCGTAGCGGCCATCATGGCTGAGGTGGATGCCGTCGCCGGCCAGCTCCTTCGGGTTGCCGCCGGACACGATGTTGACGAGGAAACGGCCGTTGGAAATCCGGTCCAGCGCCGCCGCCTGCCGGGCGGCCAGCGTCGGCGACAGGGTGGCCGGGCGCAGCGCCAGCAGGAAGCGCAGATGCTGGGTCAGCGGGGCAAGCGCCGCCGCGGTGATCCACGGATCATCGCAGTTCTTGCCGGTGGGGATCAGCACGCCGGTATAGCCGAGCCGGTCGGCAGCCTCGGCAATCTGCTTCAGATAGGAGAAATCGGCGGGGCGGTGGCCCTCGGCGGTGCCGAGATAGCTGCCATCGCCGGAGACCGGGATGAACCAGTAGAGATCAAGCGGCTTCTGGGGGATCATGACGCAACTCCGGGAGCGGGACGGGCCAACAGGGGCGGGGATCAGGCCGGCTGGCCGGTCCACACGATGTCGCGCACGGCGATGGCCTTGGGGATGAGGCCGATCTTGTGGAAGCGGTCGGCGACGCCCTGCTGCTGGGCGAGCACGCTCTCGGTCAGCGGGCCGAAGCTGAATTCCGCCCGCGCCACCGCCCGCTGCTGGGCCTTGAGCGGAACGCCGCTCGCCTCGGAATAGAGCGCGGCCACCTCGTCGCGGTGGGTGTTGGCCCAGGCGACGGCATCGCCGATCTGGGTGTTCACCAGGGCGACCAGGGCCGGATATTTGCCGGTGAAGGTGCGGTTGGCGAGGAAGAAGGAGTTCTGGGCGGCCACGCTCTTGTCGACCGGCAGCGGCCGGGCGCCCTTGGGCGACAGCTCGGCCAGGGCATAATAGGGGTCCCAGATCGACCAGGCGTCGACGGAGCCGCGGGCGAACGCTGCCGCCGCATCGGCCGGGGCCAGATAGGCGACTTCGAAGTCGCCCCATTTCAGCCCGGCGGCCTCGGTGGCGGAGACCAGCAGGTTGTGGGCGCTGGACCCCTTGGCCACCGCCACCTTCTTGCCCTTCAGATCGGCCACCGACTGGATCGGGCTGTCGGGAGCGACCACGATTGCCTGTCCGTCGCCCCGCGCCGGGATGGCGCCGACATAGAGCAGATCGGCGCGCGCCGCCTGGGCGAAGATCGGCGGGGCATCGCCGGTATAGCCATAGTCGATGGCGCCAGCCTGCAGCGCCTCCAGCAGAGGCGGACCGAAGGCGAATTCCACCCACTCGACGCCGATACCCTGATCGGCCAGCGCCTTCTCGATGGACTGGCGCGCCTTCACGACGAGGAAGATCCCGCCCTTCTGGTAGCCGATGCGCAGCTTGGCCGGCTTGTCATCGGCGGCACGCACGGAAAGGGGCAGGGCGCCGGCCACAAGGGCGGCACCGGTGGCAAGCGCGGTGGTGAAGAGGAAGGACCGGCGGTTCATCTGGCAGGCTCCGGGCACAAGGCCACATTCCCCGCGCGGCATGTCTGGCGCAGCGGGGCAAAGAAAAAAGGGGGCGATCGGGCACAGGGCCGCGCGTTCGGAAACGATATGCTTCCGGTTGATCACCCTCGGGAGAGACAGTCTGTCTGTTTCAGAGGCGGTCGCGGTCAGCGACAACAGCTCTCCAGCGAGAGCCGCGCCGCGAAGGCAGCAGGAGGCGGCATGATCATCTTCCCTTCCGGAAGTCTCGGCTTGTCCGATGCTCCGCGAGACGCAGAAATGCGCCCGGGCTCAGGATGGAGCAACAGTGCCGTGTTTGCGCCGCCCGGTCGACGAATGGGATTTCCTCCTGCCCGCCGCGCGGGAAAAAGTGCAGCCGCAAACCCGCCTGTTGCGGGAGACGTCATCCGCTGGGGCTGTCGCCCCGGAGAATCCCGAGGCACCGAAAGCGAAAAAGCGCGGCCCCGCGTCCGGGCACGGAAACGGGATGTGTCGAACCGACACAGCGGCCGGGAATTGTATTTTTCGCCTTTGGGTGCAGTTTCTTCGGGCGGGACCATTCCTGATGGCAGGTCTTTCTCCGGCCCGGGCATCGGAATTTCCCGGGAGAGGTTCGGAAAGCGGGCGCCGGGGACAGGGTATGGCGGAGATGGATGGGAAGCCCCTTGCGGTCGGATCCCTTGTGCGCATCGGGGTCGCCGTTGTGCTGGTGGCGGTTGTCGTCGGTGTCGCGGCGGAAAAGCTCAGCCTTGGCCGCGACCGCAGCGTGCTTGCCGCGGAACGGACGACCTTTGACGAGGTCCGCCGCCGCGCCGGCGCCATCGAGATCGAGATTGCCGGGCGGGAGGCGCGGCTGGCGGGCCTCGAAAGCGAGATCACGGCGCGCACCACCCAGCGCGACGAAATCGGCGGCGTGGTGTCCGGTCTGCGTGCGGAGGTAGAGACGCGGACAGGCGATCGGGACCGTCTCCAGCGCGAGGTGGAGAGCGCAAAGGCCGATCTGGTCCGTCTGAAAACCGAGAGCGCGGATCTGAAGACCGCCCGGGACGGCGCCATCCGCGACACCCGGGCGGCCGAACAGGCGCGCGATGCCGCGCGCAGCGCCGCGGCCGATGCCGACCGCGGCCGCCAGACCGCCGAGGAGGCCAGCCGCCGCGCCGCCGATGATCTGGCCGGGGCGGAAAAGGCGCTGGCGGCCTTGCGGAGCGCCATCGAGGACGCCCGCAAGGCTGGCGATGAGCAGGCCGAGCGCCAGCGTGCCCGTCTGCAGAGCCTTGCCGATGATCTTGCCCGCAAGCAGTCGGAGACCACAACCCTGGTTGCCGATGCCGACCGGGCGACCCGGGAGCGGGATGCGGCGCGGACGGAGCTGCAGAAGCTTGGCGATGACCGTCGTCGCGCGACCAGCGATCTCGCCGACGCCGGTCGCCAGCTTGCGGCGCTGCGCGACCAGATCACTACGGCCACGGCAGATGCCGCCAGGACGACCGCCAGCCGGGATGGGCTCGCCCGCGCCGTCGACGGGCTGACTGCCCAGCGCACCACTCTTCAGGCCGATGTGGATCGTCTCTCGGCGGCAAAAGCGACGCTTGCAGCCGAAAATGCGGCCGCCACCACAAGCCGGGACGCGGTGGCCGCCGATCTCGCCGCGCGCCAGAAGGACGCCGCGGCTCTGGCCGGCGCCCGGGAGGACCTCGCCCGGACCTCTGCTGACCTGACCACTGCCCGGGCGGCGCTGGAGGATGTGCGCACCCGCGAGACGGCGGCCCGCTCTGCGCTCGCCGGATTGGACACCCAGACGGCGGCGCGCCGCGCCGAGGTGGAAACTCTGGATGCCAGCCGCAGCCAGCTTGCCGGCCGTATCGCGGCGCTGGAAAAGGACCAGGCGAGCCTTGGTGCCGTGCGCGACGAGCTGGCCGGGCTGGAAGCCCAGGTGCGCGCCCGCAAGGCCGAGCTGGCTGCGCTGACGGAAGAGGCCCGCCGGCTCTCCGTCCCGCCGGTTGCGCCTGCAATTTCCGCTGCGCCGTCGCCGGTGCCGGCCGCTCCGGTGCCCGGTGTATCTGCGCCGTCCGTTTCTCCTCCGGCCGCCGCGGTTCCGCCGGCGCCGTCCTCCAATCCCTGATCCCGGGAGCCTGACCCCATGGACCTGTTCGGCATCCCGCTGTCCGATGTTGTCGTGATCGCCGTCCTGTGCGGAGCAGCGCTCCTGGCCGGCATGTTTCTCCTGCATGATGGCCGCCGCG
This sequence comes from Segnochrobactraceae bacterium EtOH-i3, assembly GCA_050689115.1. Lineage (GTDB taxonomy): Bacteria > Pseudomonadota > Alphaproteobacteria > Rhizobiales > Segnochrobactraceae > JBBSSF01. The sequence continues at coordinate 94,519 of JBOGCN010000015.1, forward strand.
CCGCGCTGTATCCGGAGCTGAAATTTCTGGAAACCCAGGTGGCCGCCCGTTCCGGCCAGCTTGAGGAAATAGATTCCTCCATCGCGCAGGGACAGGAGACCCTGAACGACATCCGGGCGAGAGATGCCGAACGGCAGTTTCTGGAAACGACCATTGCGGCGCTGGAAGCCCGCAAGGCCGAGATTGAGGCGGCCTTTGCCGAACTGGCGCCGAAGCGGACCGAACTTGCCACTCTGGAGCATCGTCTGACCGAGGCGCGCGCGGCGGTCGCAGCGGTAGAGGGGCAGGCGCGCGGCGCCGCCGATGCCCTTGCCCGGACCGAGGCGGAGACCACCCGGCTGACCCGGGAGCGGGACTATCTGCAATCCGAGACTGCCGAACTCGAGACCCGGCGGGAGACGCTCGCCGCCAGTCTGCGCGCCGTGCAGGCCGAGGAGGCACGCGCCCGCGACAGCCTCGCCCGCGCCGGCGAGGCGATCACCGAAGCCGAGGCCAAGATTGCCGAGCTGGTGACGGCCCAGGCCGAGCTTGCCGCCACCAGCCGGGCAGCCGAGACCAGCCGGCATGTGGCCGAGGACGGGTTGGCCCGGGCACAGGCGGAAATGGCCGGGCTGCAGGGCGCCCTCGACAGCGCCCGTACCGAGCGTGGCCATCTCCTGACCGAAACCGCCGCCCGCGCCGAGGAACTGCAGGCCCTCAACCGGGACAAGGCCGCGCTCGTGGCAGAGATCAGCGCCGGACGGGAGAGCCTTGCGGCGCTTGAGCGGGCAACCTCCGAGGCACAGCGGATGGCCGACGGTCTGGCCGTGCGTCAGACCGAGCTTGGCGCAGAAATCGCCCGGCTGGGCGAGCGGCTGGACGTGCTCGGCAGCGAGATGGCGACCCGCGCTGCGGACCGGGCCGGGCTCGAAACGGCCATTGCCGATCTGCGCCGGATCCGGGCTGAGCTGGAAGACCAGCAGCGTCGGCTTGCCGCCGACATCACCCCTCTGACCGAGCGCCGGCAGCTTCTGGAGCTGGAGATTGCGGATGCCGGGCGGCGTCTGAAGGCGCTGGAGGGCGACATTGCAACGGCGGCCGGGAGGGCCGATGGCGGGTCGGGGGCTGCGGCGGGGGCGGAAGAGACCCGCGCCATTCTGGGCTCGCTGCTGGAGGCGCCGTCGATCTTCACCGTCCGGCCGCTCTCCACCCGTCCGCTTGATGAAGGCGCGGCGATCGAGCGCGTCCGGACCCATCTGGCGAAACAGGGGCTGCAATTTTCCGACCGGCTGGTGCGGGCCTTCCACACCGCCCTGAAGATCGCCGACATGAGCCCGCTGACGGTGCTCGCCGGCATTTCCGGCACCGGCAAGAGCGAGCTGCCGCGCCGCTATGCCGAGGCGATCGGTCTGCCCTTCCTGCAGCTGGCGGTGCAGCCACGCTGGGACAGTCCGCAGGATCTGTTCGGCTTCTATAACTATATTGAAGGCCGCTACAAGCCGACCGAGCTGCTGCGCGCCATGGTGCATCTGGATAGCCGCAACTGGCCCGAGCAGGCCCGCGGTTTCGAGAAGCACATGACGCTGGTTCTGCTGGACGAGATGAACCTCGCCCGGGTCGAATATTATTTCTCCGAGTTCCTGAGCCGCCTGGAGACGCGGCGTGGCGGAGGTTCTCGCGAGGCAGCGGAAATCGAGCTCGATTTCGGCGGCCGCCGCTTCAAGGGCATCCCCGGCAACAAGGTCTATCCCGTCGAGCGGCTGCTGTTCGTCGGCACCATGAACGAGGACGAGTCCACCCAGTCGCTGTCCGACAAGGTGGTGGACCGGGCCAATGTGCTGCGCTTCCCGCGGCCGAAGACCCTGAAGGCCGATGCGGCAGCGGTCGCGGGCGGGGACGGGTCGGCGGCCAGCGAGCTGTTGCCCTTCCCGGTCTGGCAGGGCTGGCACCGCGTGCCCGGCCGCGACAGCAGCATCGGCGACTGGCTGGAAAAGCTGAACACCGCCATGGAAAAGGCCGGCCGGCCGTTCGGCCACCGCATGGGCAAGGCCATCGCCAGTTATATCGTCAACTATCCCGGCAACCGGCAGGAGGCGCTGGCCGACCAGCTGGAAATGCGGCTATTCCCCAAGCTGCGCGGGGTCGATGTGCAGGATGCCGACGTCCGGGAAGGGCTCGACGGCTTCGCCAGCTTCATCGATCAGGAGGTGCGGGATCCGCCGCTGCGCGAGGCGTTCGAGAGCGCCCGCAATGGCGAACAGTTCGTCTGGCGTGGTGTCGACCGGGGAAGCTGATCATGGCGAGCGCCTTCCTGCTCACCCGGCCCTGGGGGCTCTATACCACCGGGCCGGACACCCCCGGCGCCGAACCGGAGCGCCATGTGCTGGAGCCCGGCGCCCGGCTGGCGCTGTCGGCCGGCTGCGGCTTCTGGGTGGCGGCGCCGGAGACGACGCGGGTGAGCTTTGCCGGCCGCCGCACTGCCGAGGCGCAGATGGAGGGGGGCGGCTTCGTCTGGGGGGCGCCCTTTCGCATGTTGACGCTGCCCGTGGGATCCGTCGCGCGGGAGGCCGAATTCCGGGTGCGCTCCGGCGACGGCGAGACGCTGATTGCGCTCTCCGATCCGCCGGTGCGGCCGGACCAGCCCGATGACACCCCGGCCGGCGTGCTGCTGGCCATGCTCCTGTCCCTCATCGGCCGGTTGCGGGCGCTGTCCGATGATGCCGATGACACGGGCGCGGTGGAGCATCAGGCGGTTGGCCGCAAGCTCATCGGCACCGTCGTGCCGTGGCGGACGGCCGAGGACCGTTGGTGCCAGACCTATCAGACCGCTGAGCCGCCGCTGGATCTCATCGTCCGCCAGGCCGAGGAACTGCAGACCCTCACGGAGGAGCTGGCCGCCCATCCGCGCCGGGTGCTCACCCGGGTGCGCACCCTGCAGCCGGTGGCTCGCCTGCAGGAAATGGATGCGGCCTGCATCGACTGGTATGTGCGCCAGCCCGGCCGGGACACCCGGGAGCGGGCCGGCACGCGCCAGCGGCTTCTGGGCGTCGCCCGGGTGGAAAGCCACGACACCCTGGAAAACCGCATCCTGCGTCAATATCTCGACCTCGCCCGGGACGAAGCCGACCGTTACCGCGCCCTGCACCGGTCGTTGCGGGAAGGCGAGCGCCTTCGCCGGGTCGGCCGCTTCGCCCGCAGCTGCCGGCATCTGGCCCGGGAGATGGCCGCCGATGGCGTCGGCCTGCCGGTGCTGCCGGTGACGCCCAATTTCGTGCTGCAGAGCGACCGGCGCTATCGCCGCATCTGGGAGGCGTGGCGGGCGCTGATGAAGCGCGAGCGGGAAAAGGATGATGTCTGGCGCTGGCAGACCCGCATGTGGGCGGAATTCTGCCGGCTGACGGTGCTGGTGGCGCTCCGGCGCATTGCCGGCACGACGATCGTTGCCGAGGCGCCGCTGCGGGTGAAGGCGGATCAGGAGCATGGGCGCTGGGTCGATCTCGCCGCCCATCCGGCGGTGTTCCATGTCGTCTGTCACGGCCTGAACGCCGCCGTCACCGTCATCGACGCCCAGTCGGCCGAGGCAGCGGACTATCGCGGCGGGCTTGGCCAGGGCCGCGGGAAAGCCTTCTGGCAAATGATCTGGAGCCTTGGCGCCGTGGCCGTGCTGCACGCCCAGGATCTCGTGACCGATGCGGAAAGCTGGACCGTGATCTGGGCCCTGCATCCGCTGGTGCCAGGCCATGTGGACCTTGCGGGCGAAGTGATCCGGGCCGATGGCGCGCTCGACCGGGCGGCCAGGCAGTTCGAGCTCACCGAGGGGCACGCCCCGCGGCTGGCGGGCCTGATCCTGCTGTCGGCACCTCCGGCGGCCCCGGGCGCAGGCGAGGAACAGCCGGCGAGTACCGGCGTGGTGCTCGGCTATCGCTGTGCGGTTGATGGCGCCAGCCTCGGCCAAGTGGTGGAGGGCCTTGCCGATCTGCTGCCCGTGGCGCTGGGAGCGGCCTGATGATGTTGCGGACGTCCGGTCTCGATGTGAATGGCCTGTTCGATCGCGGTCTCCGCCTGTCGTGGCCCGACCGCAGCGGCACGCCCGTGCGGGAGCTGGCGCGGCCGAAAGTGATCGCGGGCGATGACCAAAGCGGTGCGCCGGTGACGGGGGCGGCCGCCCGTCTGCATCCGGTCGGCCGCGGCTGGCAGCAGCCCGCCTGGGCAGCGGGGGCCGGCGGGCGCTATGCGGTCTCGGCGCTGCTGCCGTCAGGGGAGGTCCCCGGCGGGATCGGCGCTCTGGAGCGCATGAAGCTGCTCGGCGCCCATCTGCGTCATCTGGCGGGGGCCGAGGACCGGGTCGGGCTGGCCGTCGATGATGATTCCGGCGCCGATGCGCGGGAGGCGCTGTTTGCCGCCGTTGGCAAGGCCAGACGCTTCGACCTCGCCCGCGGATCGCGCACCCTGACGGCGGAGCCCGTGTGGCGGTCCGTCGCCGCGGCGTTCGCGTGGGGGGCGGGTCTCGGGCCGGCGGATCTGGCGGCGCTGGCCGGCGGGGCGCGGCGGGTGCGGGTGCTGAGCCTGCTTTATGACCGGATGACGCTTTCCGAGCTGGTCCTGGATGCCGAGGAGGCCGGCGGCCTCTGGCTCCTGACCCCGGAGCGGCAGCGCGATGGCGTGCGGCTCGCCGGTGGCAATCCCGCGGCTCTGGCCGAAGAGGCCCTGTGCGACCGGCTGCCGGCCGATCTGGCCGTTCAGGTGCGGGCGCTGGGGGCGGAGGCGGGCACTGGCGCGGGCGACAGCCCCGATATCCTGTTTCAGGATGCCACCGGCCGCTGGAGGCTGCCGCCGGTTCTCGACCGCCCGCGCGATGTCGGCGCGGAAATGCGCTTCCTGAACGGTGATGCCCGTAGCCTTGGGCTGGAGGCCTGCCTTGCCGGGCTCGGTGCCGACGATGTGCTTCTGGTGGAAACGCCGGATCCGGGCCGGCCGCTGCATGGCGCAACGCTTGCCCGCCTCGTCACCACCTGCCTGACAAAGGCGCGGGCGCGGCAGGGCCAGCCGCCGGCGATCCTGTTGCCGGCGGATGCGGTGGCGCGCGGCGCGGCGGAATATCTCGCCCGGGTGAAGGCGGGGCTGCCGACCTTCTATGACCGGCTGCCGCAGCTGGAAATCGCCGCCCATCGCAGCGACGCGGAAATCTTTGCCGATGAGGACGAGCGCCGCTTCGCCTTCATCACCCTGTTTGCCGCGGAAACCCGGGTGCCGGGCAATGCCGTGTTCCGCCAGACGCTGGCGGGCAAATTTGCCGTGCCGGCGGGCGGCCGGGAGCTAACCTTCCATCTGTGGAAGATGGAGGAGAACGCCACCGTCCGCGTCAGCCACACGGTGCTGCCGGTGGTGCCGGCGGCGGATGTGGGCATCGACCTCATCGTCACCCAGCGCCCCGTCGGCGGACATGCCAGCATCGTTGTGGTGCCGAAGGTGGCGGCGGCGCTGGGCGTCAGCGATCCGGTGCTGGACTGGCAGCGCATGGAAGACAGCGGGCAGGACCGCGAGGCGGTGCTGTGCCAGCTGGAGGCGGAATCGCCTTTTATCTATCCGCACTGCGCCCCGCTGCCGACGGCGCTGCCGCTGTGGACGATTTCCCGCGGGCGCGAGCCGCCAGCGATCCAGACCCGGCTCCGGCATTTTCTCGCCACCCCGCCCGGCGCCTCCGCTTATCCTGAGGCGGTGGATGACCTCGTGACTTCCCTGCGCCAGACACGGCCGCCGAAAGCTCATGGCCTGTCCGATGAGCCGCGGCCGCTCTATCCCTTTGCCAGTGACGGCACACTGCCGGATGAAGTCCGGATCACCGGTATCGGCGGCCCCGCCGGGATCATCGCGGCATTGCGGGAAAAGATCGACCAGGATGCGGCGCTGCTGTCGCGCGATGGCTTTGCCTTTGGCCGTCTGGTGCTTGCGGGCACATGGATGCACGCGGCGGTGCCCGGCGCCATCCTGACGGCCCTGCGCGACCACATGCGCGGCCGGCGGGTGGCCAGCGCCTCGCCGGAAGGGATCGGCCGGTGCATCAGCACGGAGGAGGACATCCGCCGCGCCTTCCGCTGGATCACCGAATGCATTCTGGAGAAGGTGGAGACCCGCCGGATCCGGGTGCCCGATACGAAGGAGCCCTGGGTCGGCACCTCCGAGGACCTGAAAGGCGCGGCGCTGCTGCTGCAATATCGGCGGGCGGCCGGGCGCCTGCTCACCGAGCGGCAGGCCCTCATTCTGGTACGCTGCGCCATCGGCCTGCTGTCCCAGGAGCTGGACCGGAGCGCCAATGGCAAGGTGCCGCAGCAGGTTTTTCTCTGGTCGGTCCGGGCGCTGCTGCTGGTGCTGCGCTACCGTCAGATGGACCCGACCTTCCTGTCCCCCGATGCCGAAAATCCGGCCAGCCGTGCCCTCTATGCCGAAGCCCGCACCCGGCTGGCGGCGGCCGGTCGGGCCGTAGTGGGCGACGAGGCGGAGGGAGAGGCTGGCGACACCGGGCCCGAGGCCGGCGCCAGACCGAATGCCCGGCCCCGTCGGCCGGTCCGCAGCACCAAGGCGCATCCGCTGATCCCCGGCATTGTCACGGCGGCGCTGGATTATATCGACCGTCAGGGCAAGACCCCCGGTGTCGTCAAGCAGATCGCGGGGATCTCCGGCGGCTGACGGACCAAACCGGAATCAGCTCTCCCCGCTCGGCTCTCCCAGAAGCGCCGCGGCCATGGCCGGCAGGGTCTCCGGCGCCACGCGCTGGGAGGCGAAGGAGTGCAGCAGCAGCTCGTCGGTCAGATAGGGGTCATATTTGCCGAGTTGCCGGTTTTCGGCCGCAGCGGCCAGCGTCAGGGCATCGGGGGCGGGGGCCGCGGCGATCTCGGCCAGCGCCGTGCGGAGCCGGCCTTCCAGATCGTCGGTGCCGCGCGGGCGCTCGATTTCCAGCGCGATGGCGTGCCGGGCCACCTTGAAGCCGCGGGCGGTCAGCGCGAGGGACAGCGAGTTGAGCTTCACCGTCCCCACCCACGGGAACAGCCACACGGCGCCTTTTTCCGTCAGGAAGCCGCGCGCGGAAAGGTCAAGCCGGCGGGCGGTGTCGCGGGCCTCGGCCAGAAGCGCCCGGGCCGGCTCATCCAGAAACACCGGCACTTCCCCGGACAGATAGACCGCCCGCATCGCCGCCACCACGAGGTCATCCAGATCGCCGCCATGCCCGCCAAAGGACGGCGGCAGGCCGGCCGAGGACGGGGCGACGGTGATGAGCTTTTCCCGGTCCACGATCTCCTTCACCTCCCAGCGTCGGCCGGAAAAGATGATCGTCATCTCCGGCACGAGGGGAAAGAGCACCGGCATGGTGCCGAGGGTCTGGCCGGCATGCACAACCCGATATTCCGTCGCCGTCTCGAACACGGCGTAGAATTCATAATGGTCCACCAGCCGTTCGCCAGCCTTGCCGAGAAGCAGCGTGCCATCCGCGGACTGCACGATCAGATCGGTCTCCGGTCGGCCGATGGCGCGCAGGAGCCGGATATAGAGCGCGCTCGACACCCGGGCGAAGGGGCCGGTCCGGCACAGCACCTCATAGGCCTTCGCGGCGTGGATGCCGCCACGCTCGGCAATCAGCGCAAGGGTCTGGTGGACGAGGGTCGAGAGGTCCAGCATTTCCGGCCGCGCGGCTTCCACCCAGCGCTGCATCAGCAGGTGGACCATGGCGGTCGCCTGTACCAGATCGAAGCGCAGCGCATCGGGTAGCGCCAGGTCCGGCGTCAGCTCCAGTTCCGACACATAAAGGCGCAGGATGGTCGGCTGCCCCGGGCGCCGGCCCGAGCGACCCATGCGCTGGTTCAGGCTGGCCACCGTGAAGGGCGGGCCGATCTGGGCAACGCTTCTGATGTCGCCAATGTCGATGCCGAGCTCCAGGGTGGAGGTGCAGACGGCAGTCGTCGGCAGGCTGCCGTCGCGCAGCCGATCCTCCACGAAGGCGCGGTGGTCCCGGGCGAGGTTGGCATGATGGGGGAAGAACTCGTTGGGCACGCCCGCATCTTCCGAGCGCTGGCGCAGCCGGTCGGACATGGATTCCACCTTGCTGCGCCGCCCGGCAAAGATCAGATGACAGCCGCCGCGCATCACCCGGAACAGGTGCGCGCACATCGCATCCTCCACCGCACCTTCGGCCTCGGCCATGTCTTCGGCGTCGGCGTCCTCCTCGTAATCATCGAAGTGGTGATCCGGGAGGGCGGGCAGGGCCGGGGTGTCGTCCTCCGGGCTTTCCTTCTGCAGCGGCGCCTGCACATAGCCCAGAAGCTGGAGACGGAGGGTCTGGCTGGCGCTGCGATCCTCCACCAGGGCGACACGGTCGGCCTCGCCCGGCCGCAGGAAATCGGCGGCGACGCGCATGTCGCCGAGGGTGGCGGAGAGCCCGACACGGGTGACGCGGCGGCGGGTCGCCACTTCGATCCGGTGCAGGAGGGATTGCAGCTGCCGCCCGCGGGCGCTGGCCAGGAAGGCGTGCAGCTCGTCGATGACGATGGCATCCAGCGCCCCGAACAGGCGCGGAATTTCCGGCCCGCGGCGCACGAAGGTCGCCTCCAGGGATTCCGGCGTCATCAGCAGCACGCCGGCGGGCCGTTCCCGCGCCTTCTTCTTGTGGCTGGCCGACACATCGCCATGCCAGCGGAACACCGGCACGTCCAGCGCCTCGCACAGCAGGTCGAGCCGGCGGAACTGGTCGTTGATGAGGGCCTTCAGCGGGCTGACATAGAGGATGCGGAAGCCGCCATCGGGCTCGTCGGCAATGCGCGACAGCAGCGGCAGGAAGGCGGCCTCGGTCTTGCCGCCGGCGGTACGGGCGGCCACGATCACATCCCGGTCGCCGTCGATGAGGGGCGGGATCGCCGCCCGCTGCACCGGCCGGAGATCGCCCCAGCCCTGCTGCCAGATCCAGCGCCGGATGCCCGGATGCAGACGCTCGAACGGATCAGAGGGTGAAGGAAGCGAGGTCGTCATCCTCATCCGCCCCGCTGTTCTGGCCGGAGAGAACGGTCTCCGGGGCAAGCTCCACCCCGCCGATCAGGCTTTCCCAGGCGGTGCCCGGGTTCTGGTCCAGAATGGCCAGAAGATTGATGAAGGCGGTCACGGAATTGCGCGGCGTGCGGAAATAGGCATCGCCGATTTTGGTCGCGCAATGCTGCATGAAGGCCGCAAGGGCCGCATCGGGAACGGCGAATTTCGCCGGGTCGCCGCCGGCATGCACCCGGCGCAGATTGAGAAGCAGCACATAGAGGTCTTCCGGCGTGAGGTTCTGCAGCCGCACCACCGGGCCGGAGAGATCCACGAGCCCCCCTTGGGCAAAGCTGTTCTGGGCCAGCCGGGATTGCAGCGCCGGATAGGAATAGAGCCCCCGGCGCGGATCCATCAGGAATTCCGGCGTGCCGCCGAGAAGAAAGCCGATATTGGCGGCGGATCCCTGCAGCACATCGTTCAGGATGCGCAGGATCTGCTCATAATTGGCCGAGCGGGCCTGAGCGTTCGTCAGCTTGTAGAGATTGACCATCTCGTCAAACACCACGAGCAGGCCGTCATAGCCGGCGAGCGTGACGAATTTCGCCAGCAGCTTCAGATAGTCGTAGACGCTGGCATCATCGATGATGTCGCGCACGCCAAGGGCCTGCCGGGCTTCGGTGCGGGTGGAATATTCCGCCCGCAGCCAGCGCAGCGCCGCGGCCTTGCCGGCCTCGCTGCCGGCTTCCGAGGCGCGCCAGTAGGCGGTGAGCACGGCGGCGAAATCGAACCCGGCCACCAGATCCTGCAGCGGCGCCAGTCTCTCCTCGATGAGCTCGGCAATCTCCCGCCCCGAGGATTTCGCTGCCTTGTGGGCATCGCCGATGAAGCGCTCGACGATGCTGGCAAGCGCCCCGCCATCGGGCTTGGTGCGGGTGGACAGATTGCGCATCAGCTCGGAATAGAGATTGCGCGCCTGTCCGCCGCTGGCATGCAGGCGCCGGTCCGGGGCCAGATCGGCATTCACCACCACCAGCCGCCGCTCCAGCGCGATCAGGCGGACGAGGTTGAGAAAGAAGGTCTTGCCGGCGCCATACTCGCCGATCACGAACCGGATGGCCGAGCCGCCATCGCCGATGCGGCCGACATCCCGGATCATCTCCTCGATTTCCCTGACCCGACCGACTTGAATGTGCTGTAGCCCCAGCCGCGGCACCACGCCGGCGCGGAGCGCCTGCAGGATGGCGTCACGGTCGCGCGGCTTGATCCTGACGGCCGGATCAGCCTTTTGGGTCGGATCAGACATGGGCGGCAGGCTCCGGAACAGAAAGGAGAGAGCGGATGACGGTCAGGGGATCGCCATCCTCGATCACGGCTTCGTCGAACTGGCCATAGGCCCATTCGTTCAGGGTCTCGATGGCCCCGTCGGGCATCAGGTCCAGGGAGCGCGCGAGGCGCGTATAATCCTCCCGCGACCACTCCTCCTCGGCGACCAGTTCGCGCAGCAGGCGGCCATGGGCGGGGTCGAGCCCGTCAAACGGGGTGTCGTCGTCGGCCGCGTCCGGCCCGGTGTCCGCCACGGGCTCCGGCGGCGGCGGGGGCTCGGGCTCGGTGACTTCATCGGTGAAGACCGCGCCGAGCACGCTGGAGACCAGGGCCGTGTCGGCCTGAATGCGGCGGATGCGGTCGAGATCGAGCTGCACCCCGGCGGGGGCGGGGGACGGCGGGGCTCCTGCCGGCGCACCGGTGGCCGCGGGGGCGGATTGCGGCGCCGGGGCGTCGTCGGCGCCCAGCGCGTGCAGGTCGGCATAAAGGGTTGCCGGATCAAGGCCGAGGGCCTTGTAGAGCTTTTGCAGCAGCCGGATCTCGTCGGCATCCACCCGGCCGTCGGCGCCGGCCATGAGAATGGCGAGCCGGCCGATGGCATCGCGCGCCTCCACGGGTAGGCTGGCGGTGCGGGCCTTCAGGCCGGTGGTATCCGGCGGGCAGGCCTCCAGCCAGTGGAGATGGGCAGCCAGGCGCAGCCGGTCGCCGGCGGAAAGATCGGGGGCGTCGGCAATGTGGCTGGCCAGCAGCGTGCGCTCGCTGTCCGCCAGCGTGCCATCGGCGCCGGCAACCAGCACGGCAAGGGTCAGGCGGAGGAGGGCATTGCGATAGCTCTCCGACGGCGTGGCCGGGGCCACCTCGCCGAGGGCGAACAGCACGACGGGTTCGCCGGCTTTCGGCGTGCGCCCGCCAAAGGCCGGGTCCGGCTCGATGCCATGGCCGACGAGGGCAAGGGTCGCCGCCAGCGTCTGCAGCTCGCGCTTGCCGGGCTTTTCCGGCTGGGTGCCGAGCAGGCGGTGCAGGGCCTTGGGGAAGGGAATCTGCACCGGGCCGGCGCGGGTGGCGTCGGTCAGCCATGTCCGCAGCGCCGCCACCCCCGGCGGCGGCGTATCGCGCAGCTCCGCCGGCAGCAGCGCGAAGGCCTCGATGCTGTCGAGCTTTTCCGGATTGCGGCCGACGAAGCGGCTGAGGGGCTCCAGCGCCACCATGGCCGCTTCCGCCAACGGACGCACCCGGACAAGCGGCGCCGACAGGCCGGAAACATCAGGCAGCGGCTCATTGCTGAGCTTCGGGGTCACGGTGACGCTGAAGGTGCCACTGCAGGCGTGATAATCGAGACTGAGGGTCCGCCGCGGCATCTTCACCGCCAGCCCCTTGGGGAAGGCGGCGTCGAAGCTGCGCAGGAACAGGGTGCGGAACGGCCCCGGCAGCCGGGTCGCCGGCGTGCGCCAGGAGGTGTCCGGATCGGCCCGTAGCCAGGCGAGCATCCACGGACCGTCCAGCGGCGTTCCGGCGGCCACCCGGGCGCCAAGGCCGACCTTCAGCGCAAGCGGCATCTCCCATGCCCGGTCCGTTCCCTCTGGCGGCGTCTCGGGGATGGTGCCGTCCAGAAGGTCCGCCATGTCCAGCAGTGCGCCGGAATAGCGGCGGAAGGAGGCGTTCTCGCCATAGAGATCGCGCAGACGGCGGACTTCGGCGAGGATCGCCGGGGCCTCGGCAAGGCTGCGATCGCCGAGCAGACGGCGCTCCAGCCCGTAAAAATAGAGAAAGACCAGCCCCATCTCGACAGACGGATCCGAGCGGCCACCGGCCAGCCATGTCAGATAGGCATGGCGGTGGACGGGCTCGATGCGCTCATAGGACGGGAAATAGGGCATCGTCGATGTGGATGGTCTCCCACGTACCGGCAAGCCCGGATTTATCAGGCAGTTCTCCGTTCCAGTGCCATCCAGCCGCGGCAGATGCCAGCCGACATAGAGGAGACCACCCTCGATCTGGAAACCGGCGACGCGGACCGAGCGCCCGGCCGGCAGCCAGCTGTCGCTCTTGACGGGGTCGGCTGGCGCCGGGGCGGCCGGCGTTACCGGCGGGCGGGCAGTGCCGCCAAGGCCGAGATTGGACCAGTCCGGCGTCTCCGGCTCCCGCTTCGGCGGGGGCTTTGGTGGCGCCTTGGTCCAGCGCTCGTCCATCAGGGTCTGCGGTAGCGGCGGCAGCAGGGAGCCGGAGGCCGGCGTGGCCGACGATGGACCGAGGGCGGCCAGCCGCTCCATCGCCTGATCGAGCGCACCGGTGCCCGGGGCGATTTCCGGCGGATCCGCGATCGACCGGCGCACGGGCGCGCGGGACGCTGCTGAAGTCGCGGGAGTGTCGGAGGCGGGGTGGTGGCCCGGCTGGTTTCGGGGGCGGGATCCGGTCACGGCAGCGGTCTCCCCGGGCAGAGGGGGCGGGACTGGAAGCGGTGGCGGCACCCGGTTGGCATCGGAGACGGCAGACCGGGCGCGCTTCGCCCGGGCGCGCCGCACGAGAAGCCACCCAATCAGGACGCAGAGGCCGAGAAGGACGAGGCCCCCGGTTCCGCCGCCGGAACCCTTCGGCGGCGGGGCGGACGCGGCCGGCGCGCGCGTCTCCGCGGGAGTGATGGAAATGGGCGGCGGCGCCATGGCCGGTGACGCTTCCTCTCCGCCTGATGCGGCCGCTCCGTCCGCGGGCGGGAGGACGGCGGGGGCTTGCGGGGCCGGCGGGGAGGCGGTGGCGGGCAGGGGCGAAGCGGCGGCCGGGAGCGCCGTTGTCCCGGGCGCGACTGGCGGCGTGGCGGGAGGGGACGTCAGATGGCGGAGGGTTTCGGCATCGGCAAGGCCCGTCACCGGCAGGCCGCTGCGCCGCTGGAAATCCTGCAGGGCGCGGCGGGTGCGGTCGCCCATGCGGCCATCGACAATGCCGACATCGAAGCCGCGGGCGGCGAGGGCCTGCTGGGCCGTCCGGATTTCGGCGGCGCGGCTCTGGGCGCCGGCCGGAGCAGCTGCAGTCAGCCCGCACAGCAGCACGAGGACGGGGAGGGCGCACCGGCCGCGGCGCCAGAAGCCGGCCGTGCGGACGGGGGCGGAGGGGGAGAACATCATCTGGCGCACACCCAACAGCTGCATGACGAAACATGCTGCCCGGGTCATGCCCTGTCCACCCATCAACCGGCGCGGGCGTGCGCCACGCCGTCGCACGCGGCGCCGGGCGAACGGGAGCGCCCCCGTCCGCCGCCGCCCGGGGCCGGGCATACCAGGCACACGACGTGCTGACCGCACCGTGTGCCTGAAGGACCGCAGATTTCCCATAGGCACCAGAGGCATGGGGAATCTGCAGCGGACTACCAAAGATCCT